>QHYE01000044.1 GCA_003224055.1 Acidobacteriota bacterium
TGGTTCGGTCTGCAGCGCGCGCTGCAGACCGCGACCGCCACCTGAGCCAAGCAAGGTGCCGTAGTGGTTAGAAGGAACGAGGAACAGAATGATTAGCCTCGCCACAAATCTGGCAGAAGTGCCGCTTCATCGACCGGCTTCGCTTAAGAAATCAATTTCTTCACACGTTCCTGTCCCCGATTCCCCCCGATTCCCCTATCAGCCAGCGGCCTTCCCCGCAGAGGCTCTGGCGGCAGCGATCTGACCTTGAACGTGCGTTTCTCGTGCCTCTAAATCTCTCCGAACGGCGTCGAGTAGGTATTTGTAATCCTTTGCTTCGAGGCTTGTATGATGTGTGGCGCTGAAAAGATCGCTGTAATAGTTCACGATACGAAGCCCGTTGCCAATCAGAGCCTTAATCTCTGAAAAAGGGATTGGATTTTTCTCAGTGAACGCTTTGGAGTCTAGGGCGGCCGGGTGCCCCATACGCCGATTTTGCGTGTGGGGTTTTTGCCTGTGGATATAAGATGGCGCAGGAGAGTCAGGAGGCGGGTGGCGCATCCAGCCGCAGCTAGAGCAGACGGGTTCTTAACGTTCACTTGCGGGCGAAGTGCTATCTATTTGAACGGCGCAGCTGAGGCCAGTCAGCATGACGGCAGAACTCATGACGTTGCAAGTTCGGAGCCGCCGACAATGGCGGGCGTGGCTGGCAAAGCACCATACGTCAAGTCCAGGGGTCTGGCTCCTCTTCCACAAGGCCGACACGGGGGTGAAGTCGATTCCCTACGAAGACACCGTTCGTGAGGCGCTGTGCTTCGGGTGGATCGACAGTCTCATCAAACGCCTTGATGACGACCGATACGCCCTCAAGGTCACGCCGCGGCAACCCACGAGCAAGTGGTCGGATATCAATCGGAATCGGTGGCTGGAACTTAAGACTGCTGGCCTGCTCATGTCGGCCGGTCTCGCAGCGGCACCCACGAACAATACCTACGCGCCACGACCAGTAGTCCCCGACCTACCGGTCTACATCGCCAAAGCGCTGAAGGCAAATTCCAAAGCGTGGGAGTTCTTTCGGGAGCTGGCGCCCACCTACCGACGTGACTTCGTCGTTTGGATTCATACGGCTAAACGACCGGAAACGCGCGAGAGGCGCATTCGCGAATCGATCGCACTGATGGCGGCGGGAAAAAAACTTGGCTTGAAGTAGACGGGAGGAGTTCTCGGCCGGGTGCCCTACCCTTTGCGATTTTGTTTTGTGCAAAGGGTGGGCAATTCTTTGGTTCGCTTTGCCCAGCCGCCGACGCTTCAACCCACAACTCAACCCACAAAAGCCACTGCACTGTTGCGTTCATCCCCACGGCGGCCGGAGCGCGCAGCGCTCTGAATCGCACCCGCCAAGAAAGCATCAGACCGTGCATCCCCGCACGCCGACTGAAACCGTTGCCTGGGCTCCCTACCTTTATATACCTTGACACGTATATGCCCTGTGGAGTATATTAAGAGCATGGAATCTGTGTTCGAAATCATTGCGGAGCCGAACCGCCGCGCGATACTGAGCCTCCTGGCCTCGTCACAACAGTCGGTGGGAGAGATCGAGCGTCAGCTTCGTATGCCGCAGCCGACCGTGTCAAAGCACCTGCGAGTGCTGCGCGAGGCCGGTTTCGTGGAGTCCACGGTGGACGCACAGCGGCGTCTCTACCGGCTGAAGCCAGAACCACTTCAGGAGGTGGTTGCCTGGCTGGTTCCGTTCCGTCGGTTCTGGTCCGCTCGCGTGGATGCTCTCGAACGCCACCTCGACCGCATGGATGAGGCAACAACAACGAAAAGGAAGGCAAGGAAAAGACCACGCGGCGCAAACCGCGAACGTGACAAGTCGGAGTAGGAATCATGTTTGCGCACAACCCCCTCCACGGATCCGGACAAGCGGGATTCCCGCATCCGGCTCTTGCCTTAGGTGAGGACGCCCATGCGGCGGAGAGGATAGGGATGACAGACGGTAGGCAGAGGCAGCCAGCGAGTGATGAGGCGCCGCATGCGGTCCCAGAGTACGCGACCGTTCTGGCTGCGCCGCGACAGCGCGCGATGCCAGAGCCGTCCCACTTGGAATCGAAAAAGAGCCAGCGCCGAGTTGTTCATGGGCACTCCGTAATACCGGATGTGTCCACGCACCACCGCTTGCAACCACTTGCCCTGTTCGGGGATGGGTTCGTGCATACGACGCTGAAGTTCGGCTTTCACCTCGTTCAGCTTCGTCTGCAGTCTCTTGCGTATCGTTTGCCGCAACACCGTAAACCGTCCGTTGCTCCCCTTCTTCACGCAGATGTGCGTAAAGCCGAGGAAGTTGAACGTCTCCGGTTTCCCTTCTCCACGCCACTGCCGTTGGTCGATGGCATACGGACCGAACTCCAGAAGGCGCGTCTTCTCGGGATGCAGTTCCAGGTTGAACTTCCTCATTCGTTCGGTAAGCTCCGCCCGAAACTGATCAGCATCCGCTTTGCTGTGGAATCCCACCACGATGTCGTCGGCAAATCGCACGACGATGATGTCGCCGTGCGCGCGCTTCTGACGCCATGCTTGAACCCACAGGTCAAATACGTAATGAAGATAGACGTTCGCCAAAAGCGGCGAGGCACTGCCACCCTGGGGCGTCCCTTCCTCCGTCCGTATTCGTTTCCCATCCTCCGGCACGCCGGCCTTCAGCCATTTCTGGATGAGCCGCACGACGCGCCGGTCTGCTATCCGGTGCTCGATGAACTTCACCAGCCATTCGTGGGAAATTCCATCGAAAAAGCCTTTGATGTCCAGATCGAGCACCCAGTTCACCTTTCTCGTCAACAGTCCCGTGTACAGTGCATCCAGCGCTTGATGCTGGCTGCGCCCTGGCCGGAACCCGTACGAAAATCCAAGAAAGTCGGTTTCGTAGATAGTGTTCAACACCTCGACCGCCGCGCGCTGGACGATTTTGTCTTCCAGCGCCGGGACTCCGAGCGGTCTTTGCCGCCCGTCGGCCTTAGGGATATACACTCTACGCACCGGCTTCGCTCGGTACGCTCCTCGCTTCAGCCTTTCGACAAGATCTTGGAGGTTAGCCTCCAGTTGCTCGCCGTAGTGCCGCCACGTCTCCCCGTCCACACCGGGCGCAGCTTCCTTCTTCAAACGGAAGTAGGCCATGCGCAGTGTTTCCAGGTTGTAGATGTGGTGCAGAAGCGCCGTGAACCGCAACTTCTTATCCTTTCCTGCTGCTTGACGTACCGCTCCAGCGCACTCGGCGCATCTTTCCGGCTCGGTGTCCGGGACGCGTTTTGCTGTGGCAGGTTCCCTTTGGCCAAACCTCTTCCCTCCATCCCCTCCGCCGCCGGTTGCCCAGCGTTGTTCGGGGACTTCTCAGGTACTACAGGTCTGTCCGACTTCCCAGGTCCGTTCGTCATCGGCGTACGTCCTTGGACTTCCCGATGCGTCCCAAGGCAACTGCTGCGCTGGGCGGACTTGGGATCTCCCGGTTCCCATGCGAGGTGTCTGCGTACGTGCACGGGGTCTCTGATCGCGCGGGACTCTGGCTCACCTCGCGATATCGGTGCACCAGATGTTGCCTTCCGCTTTCTCCTACAGCGTCGACGTCCCGGAGTAATCGTCTTACGCGGCTGAATACCCGGCCCGCACGTTCCCCTGTCAACGCTTCGACGCCGCCCTCGCGAGCAGCTCCGCATGACTCGGGGTCGATGTGGGTCGCTAAACCACTTTCGTATGACTTTTTCATTCACTACAACCTCGCCGGTTTAACCGGCGCACAGGAGAAAAGAAATGAAAATCAAAGTGACCAGCATATACGTGGACGACCAGAGCAAGGCCCTGCGCTTCTATACGGAGGTACTGGGCTTTGCCAAGAAGACTGATTTCAGCCAGGGCCCGTATCGCTGGCTGACGGTGGCCTCGCCCGAGGAGCCGAACGGCACTGAGTTGCAGCTGGCGCTGAACAACAACCCAGCGGCCAAAGCGTATCAGCAGGCGATGTTTCAACAGGGCCAGCCGGCGGCGATGTTCTTCACCGAGGACGTCAAGGGCGACTACGAGCGGATCAAGGCGCGCGGCGCCGAGGTCACGATGCCTCCCAAGGACGTGACCGGCTCGACCATTACGATGCTGAACGACACCTGCGGTAACCTCATCCAGCTGACCCAGCTGGCACGCTATTGAGGCTAAGGAGAAGATAGATGCTAGAGCGCGAGCAGTACATACCTGGTCCGGCAGGCGGGGCGCAGATACGAAAGGACGGAGAGAAGTGGACGCTCGTTCTCGTCAGAGAACTGCGCCACTCGCCGGAAAAAGTCTGGCAGGCGCTTACCGACCCGGCGCATCTGCGCGAGTGGGCGCCCTTTGAGGTCGATGGGAACCTGGGTACGGTTGGAACGGTGAAGCTCACCTGGGTGGGAACGCCCACGCCGCTCGAAACAAGAGTGACGCGCGCCGATGCTCCCAAGGTGCTCGAGTACAACGATACCCGGTGGGAACTCGAAGCCTTTGGTGGCGGGACGCGCCTGACACTGTGGCACAACATCGATCGCCGCTTCATCTCGTGGGGCGCCGCCGGCTGGCACATTGCTTTCGATGTTCTGGATCACCTTCTCAGCGGAACTCCCATCGGACGGATCGTCGGGGCCGACGCGATGAAGTTCAGCGGCTGGCAGAGATTGAACGCCCAGTACGCCAAGCAGTTCGGCGTTGAAATGCCCAAATGGCCGTCTAAGCCGGCTCAAAATTCGTGAAGCGAGGTGGATCATGAACCCAGGCACAAAACGTTGGATTTTTCGCACGATTCACATCGTCTTTAGCATTCCGATAATCGGCTATATTTATAGTCCGTTTGAAAGAATTCCGGACTACGCCACTCCCACTCGGTATTTCTTCGTTCCTATGCTTGTCCTTTCGGGATTGTGGATGTGGAAAGGCCATGTCCTTCGACGGCTCTTTTCGAAGGGCTCGGCTCAACAAGGTGCTGCAGATAACTCCTAGCCGCAAAGAATCGCGAAAGCGATTCCGAAGGCAGAAAGTAGAGTGACAATGAGAACGGAGCTGTTGCGATTCGACGGCGCCGTCGAGCGGGATCCCGCCATTGATGCGTGGATGAAAGAGCATGCAGGTGAATTGGGAGCCATCGCGCATCAGTGGTTTGAGGTGATGCGAAAATGCGGGGACGAAGTCCGGGAGCTTTTGCATGACGGCTGCCCGGTTGCATGTTTGGGAGATGCGCCCTTCGGCTACGTCAATGTATTCCATTCGCACGTAAACGTGGGGTTCTTCCACGGCGCGGCGCTGCCGGATCCGGCTCACTTGTTGCAAGGCACCGGCAAGTTCATGCGCCATGTGAAGCTAAGACCAGGAACGTCGACATACGACACAGCGCTAAGCGCGCTCATCGAAGCAGCGTACTCTGACATCAAGGCGCGCGTCGAAAACGGCTAGCTACCCGCGTATCAAGGATGAGCGCAGCAAAACTAGCTGCGAGAATTGGAGCTACACATGAAAAGGCCCGTCGCGGTGGAATCTGCCTCTGCATTCATCGACGAGAAGATCAAGGAACTTGGGGACTGGCGCGGGAAGACGCTCGCGAAAGTGCGCGGAATCATACACGAGGCGGACCCTGAGATCCTCGAAGAGTGGAAGTGGATGGGAACTCCCGTCTTTTCCCACAGTGGCATCGTCTGCACGGGAGAAACGTACAAGAACGTCGTCAAGATGACGTTTGCCAAGGGAGCTGCCTTGAAGGACCCTTCAGGTCTATTCAACTCCAGCCTCGACGGGAATATCAGGCGCGCCATCGACATCCACGAAGGCGACAAGGTCGATGAGGCGGCCTTGAAGGATCTCATCCGCGCTGCAGTGGCGCTCAATCTCAAGGGCAAGAGCAAGTCGAAGCCCCGGCGAGCGAGCAGCAAGCGGGCCGACTAGCTTCATCGCAGGTCCCGGCCATATCTCCTCCCATAGGGGAAGAGCTTCCCGGATTTCATCGTCATCACTGAAACAGCTTTGGGCTGGGCACGTTTTCTTCCGCTTTGCCACTAGTGGACTTCACGAATTGGTCGAGGCGGAGGAATTTGCGGCCGAGGGCGCCGCTGTAGGCGGACCATTCGGGTTCGCCGGAATCGACCGCCAGCGCGGCGCGGGCGGCGGCGAGTTTGGAATCGAGATCGTCGAGATAGTGGAATGCGAGCGCTTCGCGAATCATCGGGAGCTTCGGCGAACCGAATTCGTATTGGCCGTGGTGGCTGATCAAGAGATGCTGCACGACGGTTTTCAAATTTGCGGGAAAACCTTCGATGGCGTCCATCGCTTTGGAAACCGTCTCGAATTCCATCATGATGTGGCCGAGGAGCTGGCCTTCGACGGTATAGTTGATGGCGCGCTCGTAGCAAAGTTCATCGAGCTTGCCAACGTCATGCAGAATCGCAGCGGTCAGCAGTAAATCCACATCCAGTTCTGGATAGTGCGCTGCGATCTGCTTCGCGAGGCCACACAGACTAATGACATGTTCGAGCAAACCGCCGAGATACGCATGATGCATCACTTTCGCGGCGGGAGCGCGCTTGTACTTCGCGGCGATTTCCGGATTCGAGACAATTCCCGTGACGAGTTTCTTGAGCCAGGGATTTGCAATCGAGTTCGCGTATTCCAGCAACTGCGCGTACAACTTTCCAACGTCTTCTTTTGTGTGCAGGAGAAAATCGGCGAGGTCAATCTCCTCGGGTTTCGCAAGCCGAAGCTGCTGCAGCGAAAGCTGCGGCCTATTGCGGTAAATCTCCACGCGCGCTTGTACTTTAACGAAATCGTCGCGGTTGATGTCTTTCACTGCGGCGTCGAACTGATCCCACATGCGCGCTTCAATCGTGCCGCTGCGGTCGCCCAGCTCCAGGCGCAAGTACGTCTTGCCCTCGCGGGTATTGCGAATCTCTTTTTCGTGAACGAGAAAAAACGAGGTGATGTTCTGTTCCGTGCCGAGATCGGTGACAAACGACGTCTTCATGTTCCCGATTGTGCTCCGGAGCGTTTGCCAAACAGAAGGAATTTCTTGCGGCCTTTCTTCGCCTTGCTCGCTTCGGGCATGGCACTCACTTCCTGAATCTCGGAGTTGCCCGGCCCGCCCGCGGCATCCACGTAGCCCGGCTTGATCACCACAAAGCTCTGCTCGCGCAGCGTCTTCAGGTATTCGCGCATCGCCGGTTCCATCCGCGCGCCATACAGCTTGTCCATGATTTCATTTTTTACTTTGGCGAGCGACTGTTCGCCCTCGTCGTAATGCTCCAGCACCTGCAGAATGAGGAATCCCTGCTTCGTTTCCGTCACTTCCGTCAGCTCGTTTTTCTTCATTTTGAAAACTTTGTCTTCGAGTTCCTTGGAAAGTTCTCCGCGCTTGTACAGGCCCAGGAACCCGCCTTGCGTTTTCGTATTGCTGTCGGAAAACCGCTTGGCCATCTCGCCAAAATCCTCTCCGTCCTTGATGCGCTGGAGCGTGGTTTCCGCTTTTTTCTTCAGATCGGGAATCTCTTCCGGCTTCTTCCCCTGCGTGCTCACCTCGATTTCCCGCAGCGCCACCTGTTCCTGACGCACGTATTCCTTTTTGTGCGCCTCGTAATATTTCGATATTTCCTCATCGCTGATGGTGATGTGCGAACCGACTTCGCTGCCGATCACTCTCTGCGTCAGCAGCGTATTGCGAATGTTGTTCTTGAAATCCTCCCAGTTGAGCCCCTGCGAGGTTACCGCCTTTTCCAGCTCTTCCATGCTCTCGATTTTGTTCTGAATGCGGATGGCATCGAGCCTCTTGATCAATTCCGGCTCTACGCTCACGCCCATGTCTTTGGCGCGCTGCACCAGCAGCGATTGATCAATCAGGTCGCGCAGCGAAGTCTTCTGCCTTTGATCGATCTCCGCTTTCAGCTGTCCCGGGGTGCACTTGCCCTGGCAATCCTCACGGGCGCCTTCCTCGGCGCTCTGCCGCGATTTCTCATATTCCGACCGCGTGATAATTTCGTTGTTGACCCGCGCGATGATTTCTTCCACGGTCCTGCCCGCATTCGGATCGACCGCTTTTTTCACCGGAGCTGCAGGAGCGGGCTTAGCTGCTTCAGGCGCCATTCCCGGTTTTTCCAGCACCGGAGCCGGCGGTTTCGCTTGCGGCTTGTCGGCGGGCTTTTCCTGTGCCGCGAGCGGCAACGCGGCACACATCGCCGCAATGACAACTAGTTTTCGCATTCATTCCTCACAACAGAAGTTTAGCTCTGCCCCTGAAGGCCGAGCAATACGTTTCTCAAAGCCGCGGGGAACGATTCGCCCCGTTTCACTTCCATCCAGAGCACGCCGCTGGGATCGAGCTTAATGCCTGCTCTTGAGCGTACCACGGTCACCAGTTTTGCCGGGTCCAGAGTCGTCTCCGGATGGAAGCGCACGGCGATCCGGGTGCCCTGCCGCTCTACCGCGGAGATGCGCAACCGCTCGCACATGGATTTGAGTACGGCGTACTCCAAAAGGTTTTCCACCGAAACGGGCGGAGCGCCAAAGCGGTCGGCCAGCTCCTTTCGAACGTCCTGCTTGTCCTCTTCGGTGGCGATTGAAGAAATGCGCTTGTACGTTCGCAGGCGCAGGTTTTCGCTGGGGATGTAATCCTGCGGGATTCGAACGTCAAAGCCGAGGCTGAGCGTGGTACGCAGCTCCGGTGCGGCTTCCTCGCCTTTCAGTTTCGAAACCGCGCGCTCGAGCATCTGGCAGTACATGTCGAAACCGATAGCTTCAATGTGGCCATGCTGCTGGCGCCCCAGCATGTTGCCGGCGCCGCGCAGTTCGAGGTCGAGGGCGGCGATTCGAAAGCCCGCGCCCAATTCGCTGAATTCCTTCATGGCGGACAGGCGCTTTCGGGCAATGTCCGAGAGAACCGTCTCCGGAGGAACGAGCAGATATGCATACGCGCGCTGGCTCGAACGCCCGACCCGGCCGCGCAACTGGTAAAGCTCGGCGAGGCCGAGGCGATCCGCGCGATTGATTAGAATCGTATTGGCGCGCGGGATGTCCAATCCGTTTTCGACGATGGTCGTGGCCACCAACACATCGGCTTCATCGCGGATGAATTTCAGCATCACGCTCTCGAGCTCTTTTTCGCCCATCTGGCCATGCGCTACTACGACGCGCGCCTTCGGAACGAGCTTTGCGACCATGGCGCCGAGTGAATAGATCGATTCGACGCGGTTGTGAATGAAAAACACCTGTCCTTCCCGCGCGAGCTCCGTTTCGATTGCGCGCTGCACCAACTCTTCCTCGAAGGGTGCGACGACCGTTTGAATCGCGAGGCGGTCGCGCGGCGGCGTCTCGATCAGGGACATATCGCGAAGGCCGACGAGCGACATGTGCAGCGTCCGCGGAATCGGCGTCGCCGACAGCGCCAGCGCGTCCACGTTCTTGCGCATTTCCTTGAGGCGTTCCTTGTGGGCCACACCGAAGCGCTGCTCTTCGTCCACGATCAGAAGTCCGAGGTCGGCGAATTTCACATCTTTCGAAAGGAGCCGGTGGGTGCCGATGACCACATCGACCTTGCCGGCTTCGAGGTCCGCGAGGATCTTCTTCTGCTGCGCCGCACTGCGAAAACGGCTGAGCATTTCGATGCGCGCGCCGAAAGCCGCGAATCTTTGCTTGAAGGTTTCGAAATGCTGGAAGGTAAGCACCGTGGTTGGGGCGAGAACGGCAACTTGTTTGTTGTCGGCGACGGCTTTGAACGCGGCGCGCATGGCCACTTCCGTTTTGCCGTAACCGACGTCGCCGCAGAGCAGGCGGTCCATGGGTTCGGCGCGCTCCATGTCGCGCTTGATATCGGTGATGGCGGTGAGCTGGTCGTTGGTTTCCTCGAATTCGAAAGCGTCTTCAAACTCGTGCTGAAAATTTCCGTCCTGAGAAAAGGAAAATCCCGGGGTCGTTTTGCGTTGCGCGTAGAGGGCAAGGAGCTGGTCGGCCATGTCCTCGACCGACTTGCGCGCGCGCGTTTTGCGCGTGTTCCAGGCGGTGCCGCCGAGTTTATCCAGCGGCGGATGCGCGCCTTCCAGGACGCGATAATTTTGGACCAGATCCATTCTCTCCAGCGGGACGTACAGACGCGCGTCGTCGGCGTACTTGAGCAGCATGAACTCGCCGTGATGGCCCCCGGATGCAATCTGCCGGAGCCCTTCGAACTGCCCGATGCCGTGGTCCACGTGCACGACAAAATCGCCGGGCTTCAGCTCGGCAAAATCGCTGAAGAAACCCGAGGTCCGAATCTTCCGGCTGGGGCGCTCGACCGTGGGAGTAACGTCGAACAAATCCGCATGGCCGTAGATCGTCAGCTTCGCTTCGGGAAACGTCACCCCCTCCGCAAACGGCGCGCGAATCAAAAGCATGGCGGCGGATTCCTGCGCGCCTTCGGCAGTGAATCCCGCGGCCGCGTCTTCGGACTCCCCGAGCACGTAGGGCACTTCATATTCGCGGCAGATGTCGGCAAAGCGCTCAATTTCTCCGGTACTGGCGGCGGTGAGAAAGACGGTTCCGCCGCTCGCGAGCTGCGATTTCACGTCGCCCATGCAGGCGACGACGTCGCCATGAAAGCGCGCACTGGGGCGCGAGGAGAGTTCGAATTGGTGCGCGGACCCAATGCCGAGCGCGAGCTGCTCGATATGGATTTGCGAAGTTTTTTCCAGGGCCACCGCGAATTCTTCCTCCGACGAGAAATAGTGACCCGCGGCGGGAGAGTTTGCGTGCCCGTGCCGCTCGTAATTCTCTGTCGCCGACGCCAGATACTTCGCGGCCGTTTCACGGAGCGTTTGCGGCTCGTCCAGAAAAACAATCGGCCGGAGCGAACTCTCTTTCAGATCGAAGAGTGCGCTTGGCCCCGGCTCGCCAGCCGGCCCAAAAAAGGGAGGCGTCTCCCAGGCGGCTTCTGCATTCAAATCGATTTTCTCCGGCGCGGGCACGGACCATTCCGTGAGCGGCAAGAGCGTAGTGCGCTGCACCGGCGCGATGGAACGCTGCGTGCGCGGATCGAATTCACGCACGGATTCCACGGCGTCTCCGAGCAACTCGATACGCACGGGACGCGGCGCTTCCGGCGAAAAGACGTCGATGATTCCTCCGCGCACCGCAAACTGCCCGGGCAGCTCCACCATTTCGGTGCGCGTATAGCCCACGGAGCCAAGGTGCGTGACGAGCTCGTCGTGGGGGATCTCGGTGTCCTTGGCTAGCGTTCGCGTCAAGTACAAGTAAACGGCAGGATCCTGATAGCGCCAAAGCGCAGCGGCAACCGGAGCGATGGCCAGAGAAATCTGCCCATCCGCAAGCCGGAAAAGCGTGGCCGCGCGGCGTTCCAGAATGTCCGCGTGCGGGCTCCGCGATTCCCAGGGAAGGGTGTCGAAGGCGGGGAGCGTGGCCACGCCGCCCGCCGCTCCGGGAAAAATCCCGCTGAAAAACCGCAGCGTTTCCGCGAGCGATTCCGCGCGGCGGTTCGAATCCGTCACGAAAAAAGCGGGGCGGCGAAGTTCGTGCGTCAGATACGCAGCAACGAAAGCTTTCGCGACGTCATGCAGGCCGGCCACCGAGACGTGGCCCGCGCCTCCGCGCAGAGCGGCCAACGCGCCCTCCATCGCCTCATGGCGAAGCAAAGCCTCCAATCTTTCGCGGACGGCAGGAAGTATCATGCTTGGGTGATTAGGATTCCTCGCGCGAGGTGCGCGCCCCTTCACGAATTTTCTTCAGAATGGCGGAAGTGGAATAGCCGGGGACCACAGGTACAGAAACCACGCGGCCGCCCGCAGCTTCGACCTCCTCGCGTCCCACGATTTGGTCGCCGGGCCAATCGCCGCCCTTCACCAGGACATCGGGAAGCAGCCTGGCGATTAGTTCGCGGGGCGTTGGATCATCAAAAATGACAACCGCATCCACGCATTCCAGTGCAGCGAGAATTTCAGCGCGCTCGCGTTCCGGGATGACGGGACGGCCTTCACCCTTTAATTGACGCACGCCCGCGTCGCTATTCAGCCCCACGATCAGCGCGTCTCCCAATGCGCGCGCCTGCTCCAGGCTGCGGACATGCCCGGGATGCAGCAGGTCAAAGCATCCGTTGGTGAAAACAACGCGGCGGCCGTTGCGTTTCTCGCGGCCAAACCGCAAAATCGCTTCCTCCAGCGTGAGGATCGAACTGTTCAAAGGGTCTCCATGCGGACTTGGACAAAACTCAAGATGAGCCCACTGAAAAACCAAGTTTATCACGCGCGGGAGGCACGGCGCCTGCACGGGGCGCCGTCGCGATGAAATCCGCCAGCGCGTACCGTGCCATCACCGGAGTCCTGCTCTGCGCGGCGGGCGCCTGGCTAGCGATTCCTACGGCGTACCACGAGCAAATCTATTTCATCAACGCCGGCGGCTGCCGCTTGGCGACCACAGTTCTGGAGAAGTCTGGAGGCGCGAAAGAGGGCTCCGTCGTGCTCTTTCACGGAATTTCCGCAAACAAAAAGATCATGTCGTACCTGGCGCAGGGGTTCGCCGAGCAAGGGCTGCGCGTTTTCGCACCGGACTTCCCAGGACACGGCCGCTCGCCAGGGCCATTTTCTCCCGCACGCGCGGAACAATGCGGCGAAGCCTTGGTGCGAGAACTCCTCTCGCGCGGCGCGATTTCGGCGGACCGCACGATTTTCGCGGGGCACTCGATGGGAGGTGCGATTGCTGTTCGAATCGCGTCGCGGGTCCCTGTCGCGGGCTTGATCACGATTTCGCCCGCGCCGATGCTCCCGACCCACGGCGTTTCCCCCGAAAAGCTCCTCTTCCGTGATCCGCCGCAGCTGCCTCCTCATTCCTTGGTGATCACCGGATGGCTCGAACTGGAATCCATGCGCCGGAATGCCGCCGACTTGGCCGCCTCGCGAAATGACGGCACGGCGAAATACCTGGAAATTCCGGGCGCAACCCATGTCAGTCTGCTTTTCAGCTCCGCGGCGATGCGCGCCGCGCAGGAGTGGTCTGCGCAAGTCCTGCGATTGCCCCCATCGCCGAATTTGCCCTCGCATCGTCCGCTCGCCGGGGCGCTTGCCGGCTTCGCAGGACTTTTGCTGATCGCGGGACCTTTTCTGCGAGAAGCGGTTGGAAAAGTTTCGCCGCAAGATCTCCCCGCAACGGGCGCGAGCATCGGAGTTGTGCGGCTCTTCCTGGAGTTGGGCGCGGGTTCGATCCTCGTCGTGCTGCTCCTGCAATTCTGGGTTCCGTTGAAAGTGCTCGGACTTTTTCAGGGCGACTATCTTGCAAGTTTCTTGTTGATTCTTGGATTGGCTCTGGCGGCAAGCCATTGGAACACTCTCCGCACCGCCCTCTCCAGTTCTCCGCGGGAAATGATTTCCGCGGCATTCGCCGGGCTGGTCCTGTTGTTGCTGGTTACCGCGTGGTTTGATCTAACGTTCTACGAAGCGTGGCTCACTCCCATGAAGTGGGGACGCTTCCCGTTTCTCCTTGCGGTTTTGCTCCCCTATCATTTCGCCGAAGAGACGCTCCTCGGCCCGCCCCAGGCCGGGAAAATAGGCCGCAGGATGAGCCTCGCGCTGTCGCTGCGGCTCATTACGTGGGGCGCGCTGATGGCCGGGGTGCTGATTCTGCACAGCGGAGAAATTTTAATGGGCCTGCTGGCCGTATACATGGCACTGTTCAATTTGATACAGACTGGTGCGGTGCATATCGTGCACAAAGGGACCGGATCGGCAGGAGCAGCGGCAGTTTTCGGTGCTATACTTCAGGCTGGTTTTTGCTTGGTGATCTTCCCCACCAGCTAATGGCCCACTTGCCGGGACCCCGGCGGCAGTGAGCCGAATTCCAGGCACGCAGCGAGACTTTAACCATGGCGGAGATAGCAATCGTCGGCGGCGGACCCTCCGGCGCAATGTGCGGTGAACAGCTCGCTCGCGCGGGACACAAAGTCGCCATTTTTGATGAGCACCTGGCCTGGGAAAAGCCGTGCGGCGGCGGGCTGACGCACAAAGCCATCCAGTGCTTCCCTTTCCTGCTTGAAAATTCCTACCCGAAAAAACTTGTACATTCTGTGGACCTGATCAGCAGCGAAGAGCATCGCGCCACGCTCGACATGGCGCATCCGATCGTGATTTATTCGCGGACGGTGCTGAACGGCATGCTGCTGGATCGGGCACGCGAGGCGGGTTGCAGCGTGCAGCGCTCGCACGTCATGAGCGTGGATACCGCCGGGACGAAACCGCGTTACTGCCTTGAAGGCGAATGGCACGAAGCCGATTTTCTGGTGCTCGCCGCAGGCGCCCGCAACCAACTGGTGCCGGAGACGCGGCCCTTGCAGCGCGACGAATTGGAAATGACGCAGGGGTATTTCGTTCCGCAAACTGCCGACTCCATCACCATAAAATTTCTTCCACACTTTGAGGGTTACATCTGGTCCTTTCCGCGCTGCGATCACCTGTCCGTGGGAATTTGCGGCAGCATGGCTTCGCACACGAGCACGGAACTTCGCGGCCATCTGCAGAAGTTTGTAGAGAAGCAGGATATTTCCACCGAGGGCGCAAAGTTTTACAGTCACGTGCTGCCTTCTCCGCTGGAGCGCACGCTTTCCCAGCGCCCCGTGGTCGGAAGAAATTGGGCCTTGGTGGGCGACGCCGCCGCCTGGGTGGATCCGCTGACCGGCGAAGGACTTTTCTATGCGATACGCTCCGGCGAATTGCTCGGGCGCTCGCTGGCCGCGGGCTGCCCGGAAAAATATCCCGCATGGGTGAAGGCTGCGTTTTCCACGGAGCTCGAATTTGCGGCGCGCATCGTGCGGCGGTTTTATCGCGGGTCGTTTCTTGGAAGCGCGGTCACGACGCGCATGGTGCAGTTCCTGCGCCGCAGCCCCGTTTTCCGCCAATTGATGAGCGACCTCTTCAGCGGCACTCAGGATTATTCCAGCCTGAAGCGGCGGCTGTGGGGCCACCTCGGCATCACCCTGAGCGAATTCATCTCCAGCGTGCTCAATCTCGATGGACCGACGAGGGCGCGCGTACCTCGCACAGGAACCGCTGGAGATTAAGCAGCTTCGTTCCTCCGTAGAATATTGCCGTGTAGATATTCGCAGGTTGCGGGCATCTAAGACGCAGGGTACCCTTCATCCCACAAATCATGGCCGCTGAAAAAGATCCCAAGTCACCATCGAAAACCGAGAAGCGCAAAAACACGTGGAAAAATCTTCCCGACGTCTGGGCATTGATGAAGCCGAGGCGCGGGTTGCTCGCGCTGGGCTTCCTGCTCATGGCCATCAACCGCTTGTCGGGATTGGTACTCCCGGCTTCGACGAAATATTTTGTGGATAATGTGGTCGTCAAGAAAGAAGTAGGCGTACTGACGCCGATCGTCCTCGCCGTCCTGTTTGCCACGATTCTCCAGGGCCTCACTTCCTTCAGCTTGACGCAATTGCTTTCCAAATCCGCGCAAAAAATGATCACGGAACTGCGCCGCAAAGTGCAGGCGCATATTGGCCGCTTGCCCATCTCGTTTTACGACGCGAACAAGACGGGCGTGCTCGTTTCGCGCATCATGAGCGACGTCGAAGGCGTGCGGAACCTGATCGGAACGGGGCTGGTTGAATTTGTGGGCGGGCTGATGACGGCGGTGATCGCGCTCGTATATTTGATTCACACCAGCGTGCTGATGACGGCCGTCGCGTTCTCGATACTGCTGGTGTTCGGGTTCGGCATCAGCAAGGCCTTCACGACGATCCGGCCGATTTTCCGCGCGCGTCCGAAGATTACAGGCGAAGTCACGGGACGGCTCACCGAGTCGCTCGGAGGCGTGCGCGTGGTCAAGGGCTACCACGCGGAAGAGCGGGAAGAAAAAATCTTTGCATCCGGCGTGCAGCGATTGCTGGACAACGTGTTGAAAACGCTCACAGCCACTTCGCTGATGAGCCTCTCGGGCGCGATGCTGCTGGGCATCGTCAGCGCGCTGATGCTCGAGCTTGGTGGACACAAAATTCTTTCCGGAAGCATGACCCTGGGCCAGTGGTTCGCATACAACGCCTTCCTGGCCTTTCTGATTGCGCCCGTCTTTCAGATCGTGGCCATCGGCACGCAGATTACCGAAGCCATCACCGGGCTGGAGCGTACGCGCGAAATCCTGAAAGAAAATCCCGAAGATGAAGCACCGGGACGTACGGTCTCGCTTGAACGCGTGGAAGGCCTCGTGGAAATGGAACACTTGAGCTTCGCGTACGAGACGCGGAAAGAAGTTTTGCACGACGTAAGCTTCAAGTCCGAACCAGGCACGGTCACGGCCCTCGTAGGGCCTTCCGGCGCGGGAAAATCAACCATTATCGGATTGATTGCAGCGTTCTACATTCCTTCGAGCGGACGCGTGTTAGTCGATGGCGAGGACCTTTCGACCGTGAAACTCAGCTCGTACCGCACGCAGCTAGGCGTGGTGTTGCAGGAGACTTTTCTCTTTGACGGGACCATCCGCGAAAATGTGGCCTTCGCCCGGCCTGAAGCCACGGAAGACGAAATTCTGGCCGCGTGCCACATCGCACGCGTGGACGAATTTGCCGAGACTTTCGAAAACAAGTACGACACGGTCGTCGGCGAACGCGGCATCAAGCTTTCCGGCGGACAAAAGCAGCGCGTTTCCATCGCACGCGCGATCCTCGCCGATCCGCGCATCCTCATTCTGGACGAAGCGACCTCCAGCCTGGACTCCGAATCGGAAGCGCTGATTCAGGAGGGGCTGCGGTACCTGATGCGCGGGCGGACGACATTCGTCATCGCGCACCGGCTTTCGACGATTCGGCGCGCGGATCAAATCCTGGTTGTGGAAGCCGGCAGAATCATCGAACGCGGAAATCACCAAACGCTTTATGCGCTGAACGGGCGCTACTACGACCTCTACACCAAGCAGCACGCCGTGGAGGCCAATCTTTTTCTTGCTCCCGGTGAAAGCACTCTCGAGAGCGACGATCCCGCCGGGCGCGAAGCCTCCGCAGGCAACGGGCGCGGCGCCGCAGACTTGCCGGATGCCATTCGCCTCATCCGCGGCCAAGGCAACTGAATCTCCAAAAAGAAAAAGCGCGGCAGTAAGCCGCGCCCTTTCGTTCCATTGTGAAGTGATGAAATCAGGCCGTTGGGCGGCGAACCAGCAGCTTCTTCGCCGCTGCGACGGGAAGCAGCGTGGCCATCTTTCGAATCATGGCCAGCACGAGCCGTTTGTCACCATCGGAAAGGGTTGTGCTGTACTTTTTGATCTCCGCCAGGAAGCGAATCTCGTCCTGCGAGAGTTCGCCGAGGGCCTTCTGGGTTTCGCGGTCGCGCGGCGTTTCGGTCCCGGGAAAAAAGTCCGCGAGCGAAATGTCCATGGCTTCCGCAATTTTGGCGAGCGTTTCGAGCGATGGCACGGTGTGGCCGTTCTCGACGCGCGAAAGGTAGCAACGTAAGAGGCCGGTGCGGCGCTCGATGTCGCCCTGCGACAAGCCGCGCTGGCTGCGATAGCTCTTGATGACTTCACCGATGTTTACACGAGGTTTTTCTTTTGGCATGGTCTTCCACCAGAGGGGGTATCTTAGTCACTAACAGTAGGAGTGGCAAGAGGGAATTTTGGGCGGATGCTGCCAACTTGATACGGGGTATTTGCTCGAGAGAGGTCCAGCCGTAATGAGAAGGGCGAGCCGGAGCCCGCCCTTGCGAATCCCACTGAATATGTACGTTTCGCAGGTGGCGCAATCGGCCTAACGCTGTGTCGGCGCAACCGTGACAGGCTGCTGCAGGCGAAATTCCAGCAGCGTCTCGCTGGGCACCTTTACCTGCTGACCGCGCGTGAAGACCTGGACGCCCGCCCCTGCCGCGGAGCCGACGCCCGCGCCGATGGCTGCACCCTTGCCGCCGCCGGCAATCGCGCCGATGATCGCGCCGGCCACGGCGCCGCCGCCGACTTTCTTCGCCGTATCGGAGCCTCGACCTTTACCCTTCAAACTGTAATCGCTGCTGACGACGGGGTAGTCCTTCCCGTCGATCACAATGCGCGTCAACTCGAGCTGCAGCTCGGAGCTGCCGGATATGTGTCCCGCTTCCTTGGCTTCCGCCAGGCGCCCGTACACGTCGGTGCCCTTGCGAGCGATGACGGTGTTGTTCACCATGACATCCGTCTCGAGGCTGGCGTGGAAGACATCGCCCACATGATTTTTCGAGGAATCGACGCCGTCAATCATGCGTACCAGCAGAGACTGACCGGCAGGAACAGTCACACTGTCCCCGTACCCAGCAGCCGAGGCGGCCGCCATCGGAGGAGGGGTAGTAGGAGCCATAGCTGAAGGAGCAACTGCCGGAGGCCCACCCACAGACCGGCCGGTGAACGTCAGCGCAACGATATCAACCGTGTTGAACGCCTGCACTTCGCCGTTCACCTCGAAGCGCAGTACCGCTTGCGTCCCACCAAGATACTTTCCGCGCAACACGCGGCCGTCTTTCAATTCCAGGGTGTCCGCGGCCGCCATGCCGACAAAAAACAGGGCCAGAACTGCTGCGGTCAAAAAACGATTCCGTTTGCTCATTGCTCCCTCACTCTGGTGGAAGACCAGGCAATCCACGCAATTTTCGCGCGTTCTCCGCGCGCCCCAGGGCACCAGGCCATTCTACCGCATTGGATGAGGGGCGTGCGGGGATGGTTGCGCCAGGGGGACCCGCCGGCTCAAACAAGAGAACCTCCTGGCAATACCGGACAGCAACGCAACGCTTTTTTAGGACGTATCCAGGCAAAACTGCGTGCCGTTGCAACACCGTCTTGAATGATAAGGAAAAGGGCCCAAGCGGAAAGGCCTGGGCCCGGATGCTTCGACCGCACGGCTAGGATGAGTGAGGTTGCTGCTGCGTGCCCTGCTGCCTAGAATTGACGGCGGGCCTCATCGGCTTCTTCAGCCAGGCGCATGAGCACCGGCACGATCCCGGTGTCGCTTTTATTGGTCTTGGGATTAATGAAAAGCCCGTCCGTCACAAATGACTGGACAGAAGCGACCGCGCCACCAAAAGCTGTGGAGGTCGGGCGTATGATGGCCACTGGGCCGAACTTCTTGTCCAGGAAATGGGTCGGCTCGGGCATGATCAAGTTGGACTGCAAAGTGTCCCCGTTCAGGGATTCCGGGCTTGTCTCCCCTTGAGCCGCACTCAGTGTTGTAAACGTCACCGTCGAGTTGTTCACCGGATCCACATCCGTGAGAGGAGTGGCATTGCCGGCTTTGTCCTGCCAAGTCTGGAAGTGCATGGTCTCGCTGGGGCCGATGCTCAGCAGGATTCTCAAGACTTCCAGGTTGGTGACGTGCTGTGCCAACGTCGGATAAAGGCTAGTGCCACCCTGCTCGATGAAAGCGAAGTGAAACCCTGCCGTGAAGGCGATCGCTTTGAGGTGGTCAGTAAAGGTTGACTGTGTGGGATCGCCGAGATTGATGACGCTTCCCTGCGTGTCAGCGTTGCTTCTCGGGATAGCCGTGTGTTGATTGACGTTTAGGCTGGGAACCGCCTGAGCAAATTTTGCCATGGGATCAAAATCCGGATTGGTGATGCTGCGGTAGCGCGACCAAAAACTCGTGTCGATGGTGAGCTGGGTCAGGTTGGTGAGCCGCCCAATTTGCTGTGCCCCATCGGCCGTACTGCTCGGCAACACCTTGAAGTGGGTGAGGTCAGCGGACCCCGCGCCCTTCGATTCCAGATAATTCTTTAGAAAGCTGGCATGACTGATCTCGTCGTCGGTATTGTCGTGGATGTATTGTGGCATGTCCCCGTCGAGGAGTTGCAGCGCCTGTATATAAGCCGCATTCCCACCGGTAAGTCCGGTGAATTCGTCGTCCTGGGTACCTCCGAGTTCCGCATATTGCCGCCAAAGGTCTTCTTCTACCCGCTCGAGGGCCTGCAAGAACCTTAGAATGGCGATGTCCCCCCTGGTGATTGGTGCGCGGTCGCCGTCATCTTCCCGGTCGAAGGCAAACGTCTTGCCTGCCAGCACTCCGGCACCCAAAGTCGCAGCGCCCGCTGCTACTGTTCCCTTCGTCAAGAATGAACGTCGATTTGTACGACCCGGGAACAATTTTCCCATTTCTTTCATCGAATATTCTCCATTTCGAATTGAGAGTTAAGTGTTTTGGTTCGAATAGCCCACGTATGATCCACCCGCATACCTTTCTTAGATGGCAAAAGTCCGCCGGGAATAAATCACCGGGAGGACAAGTCTTTATCAGCGTCGAGGCGCTTCGCAGGAAGAGACTTACGAGAGAAAATCAAGGCAAGCAGAGAGGACTATCGGGCAACCTGGGGGCCGGGCCGGGCAAACCGTTGAAATGAAACCATGAAAGACGCCCAATTTTCAGACGCCGTAGAGTGTTTTGGCGCCTTCGAAGTTGATTTCCAATCGCGCAAACTTCGCAAGCACGGCATGCGCATCCGGCTCGAGGAGCAACCCTTCCAGATTCTGGAAATGCTGCTCGATCGCGCCGGCCAGGTCGTCACCCGCAAATCTCTTCGTGAGAAACTATGGCCGAATACGATCGTTGGTTACGAACATAGTTTGAACACCGCCGTGAACAAATTGCGCGGGTTACTCGGAGACTCGGCGCAGAGCCCCCGCTTCATCGAAACCGTGCCGCGCGTTGGTTACCGCTTCATTGCCCCCGTCACAAAACTGCATCGCGCGAGTTCGCCCGCCGAAAAGAAGATGCTGATGGCGCTGCCATTCGAAAATCTGAGCGACAGCCGTGAGCGGGACTACTTCGCCGATGGCCTCACCGAAGAGATGATCTCACAACTCGCCAAGCTCGATCCGAAGCGGCTGGGAGTCATCGCGCGGACGTCCGCCATTCAGTACAAGGCTGCAAAGAAAACCATTGGAGAGATTGCGCAGGAACTGAACGTGGATTACGTCTTGGAAGGCAGCGTCCGCGGCGATGGCAAACGTGTCCGCATCACTACCCAATTGATCGAAACGCGGGCACAGACTCACCTGTGGTCCGGCAGCTACGACCGCGACCTGCGCGATGTTCTCAATGTGCAATCCGAAGTGGCGCGTCAAGTTGGTAAGGCCCTGGCCCTGGAGTTGCTTCCCGAAGATTCATCGAAATCTTTTGCCTTTGAGGCCTCTCGCACGCGCGCAGTCTAACGACAAACTGCATCTCTGCCGTGCCTGCCTGATGAATTAGTCCATCGCTAGTTCGCGGCGGCCCTACTGGAAGCAGGCTGCACGGCGCTCGAGACGACGTTGTACCCGTCCATGACCAGCACGCCCGCCTTCCCATCGAGGCCAGATACATCGTAATTTGCTGTAATTACGCGCTCTTCATCGGGGAGCAGTGAAAAATAGTTGTCGCTCCAGAAAATGGGCACGACATCATCGCCGCCCGGTCCGCTCGTCAGCCGCAGATGCGCCATGAAGGCAATGCTGCTGCTGGGATTCTTCACCGTCACCGTGATCGTGTCCCTGCCGCCCGCGGTGGTCTTCGCCGCATGCACGGATAGCGTGACCTGCGGCAAAGAGTTCAGTCCGCTGAGATCCGCAAAGTCCTTTTGCGGCGTATAGACCGTATCTTTTCGTTTGGCCCAGTCCAGCGTATCGACCTTGGTCGAAAGCCAATAAAAATTATCGCTCAACAGCTTTCCCTGCGCATCGTGCAACTTCAGCTTCAGGAAGTAGGTGGTCGAGATTTTATCGGGCAGCGGCAAATCGAGGACTTTGGTGCTGCTGTCGGATGCCAGGTCCAGCGTCCCGCCATCCGTTGCAACTTGCGTGGCATCCAGATTGTAGATAGTCGCGCTGACCTTTACTCCTGGCACGGCGTTCCGCGTATCGTTTACCACTGCAACGGAATGATCGTCGTAGCCGTACTGCACGTGAACCGGCTCCATGGCCTTCTTGGTGCCGAAATATCCGCCCGCGGGCACCAGGTAGTAGTCGTAGAGGTGCCAGATCAACGAGGGCCAGGAATTGTTGAGCATCCACTGAATCACGCCCGTCGAAGTGTACTTGTTCCGCCCATAGGCCTCGAACATCGCGCGTTGACCGTCGTAGGTCATAGCCTGAGCCTTGCGCTCGTAGTCGTTGAGCGAAGTCGCCGGACCATACCGACGCGTCAGCCCGTCGGTAAATACGTTCACCGTAGTAAAACGCTCCTTGCCGGCGTGATAATTCCATACGTCATCGATGGGCCAGAGATGTTCCGTCGGTATGAATTTCTCGAGCGACTCGCGCGTCGGTATCGCCGGCCCCGGACTCGTCTCCGTGTTGTAGCCATACGCCCCGCCGGCTTTAGTGTCCGCCAGCCAGTACACGGGCGGGACGTACTCGTAGGGGCCCGTCATCTTTACGCCGGAATTGCCAGTCAGCTTTGTTGGCGTATTGCTGGCGGAAGATAGCGCGGGGTTCGGCCATTCGGCCTCCTTCAGAACGTCGAGATACATTTGCTCGACATCGGCTGGCGGCGGTCCGTCGCTGCCGTAGAGCCAGACGAAGACGCTCGCATGATTGCGAAGCCGTCGCGCCTGATCGGCCATGGATGCTTTAGCGATGGCATGCGTTTCCGGCGTCCAGCGCTTCCAGCGCTCCCACGTGTCGCAGCAGGTCCAGCCGGGCATAACGAGAATGCCGAGCTTGTCGGTCTTCTCGAAAAATTCGTCACGGTCGATGCGGCCTTCGAGCCGAATCGTATTCAGCCCCATGTCGCGGACATAGGCGAGGTCCGCGTCCAGCTTCTTGGACATGGGGCGCAGAAACATGTCCGGAGCCCAGGCCGCGCCCCGAATCAGAATATTCCGGCCGTTAAGTTTGAATAGGCGATGGCCTTTTTCGGTGAGCTCGGAAGTGAATTCGCGAATGCCAAAGGTCACTTGGGCGTGGTCCGAAACGTTTTCCCCCTTGTCCATGTGAAAGTGCAATTCCGCGGTATACAGGTTTGGGGTCCCCAGCGTGTAAGGCAACCAGAGTCGCGGATGTTCGAGCTTCAACTGCGGGAACTGCGCGGCCGCGAAACGCACTGTCTTGGTTTCGCCCGCGGCCAGCTCGACATCCTGTTTCAACGTCTGCCCGTCCACATCCGCCACCAGCGTGCCCCTGACACTCTTATCAGTTTGATTTCGCAAATCTCCACTCAGCGTGAGCTCCGCGGTCTTGTATTCCGCGCCGAGCTTTGATTTGACGAAAGCATTCCGTACTGCCACGGGCCCGCTCGAACTCAGCGTGACCTCCTTCCAGATACCCATGTCCTTGTCCGCAGGCGTCGGGTTCCAGTCCACCCAGGTAATGCCCAAATCATCTTTTCCGGGCGCAAAGATTTCAAGCGCCACGGCGTTCTGCCCATTCGTATTCAGTGCCGATGTCACGTCGAACTCAAAAATCCTGTACGTGCCGGCCACGTCCTTGGCGTCGGCGATTTTCTTCCCGTTCACCCAGACGTTGGCTCTGTAGTTGATCCCCGGAAAATGCAGCCAGAAATGCTCGCCCGAGAACGGTGGCTTCACCGCAAACTCCGTCCGCCACCACCACGAACAGCGGAACGGGCTGCCCTCCGGCATGTCCTGGAGCGCAAAGAACGACTTATCGGAGTAATTCATTCCCGGGAGTTTTTTTAGATTCATCCCATACATGGGGGCAGGGTAAGTCTTATCGTCCACCAGCGTGCCAACTACCGTGTTCGGGACGGTCGTCTTGTGCCAACCGGTTGCTTCAAACCCCGGCGTCGAAATCTGCTGGCCGGTTGCCTTGGCTTCGCAAGACGACTGAATCTGCCAGCCATAGTTCAAGCTAACGACGGAAGCCGGCAATTTTTCCAGGTTTTCCGCCCAGCTCCTTGCAGACATAAAAATCGTGGCAACGACAACTCCGAGAGCACACACGCATCGGAAACGAAGCATTTTTCCTCACACAGAGAGAATTCACAACTTTGCCGGGACACAATCTTAAACCGTTTCAATAACCACTCAGAACATTTATTTTAGAGATCAAAGGGAGAGTCGAGCGATCTTCGCGGAGGAACAACAGAAGGATCAGCGCTGCGTGGGAACACGAGCCGCGGTGAGGTCGCGCGGAGGCACTCTGCACAACCTCACCGCTGGCTCCTCCGCTTAGGAACAACCCGTGAAGTCCAGCTCCGCCGCAGTTGTGGTGGCTCCCGCAGTAACCTTCAGCGGCATTGCGGCCCCGTCCTTACTCGTGGTTTGAGACGACGGTGAGCACATCGCGGCGTCGGATGTTGGATTTGACGCATCCGCTTCGACCGTATACAGAACGTCGCCTGTTGCCGGCGCCGTGATTGTGGTCTTGCCCGCGGAGAACGTGCCTACGGTCGGATTGCTCGCTGGAACGACCAATGTATAGCTTCCGCAGAAGGCTCCCGTAGGTGCTCCCGTTGGGCACGATGTGCCCGAAGTCACCTTAACGTCCGCCGCTTTAGAATTCGCGAACAACGGAACGGTGAACGTGTGGCTTGTGCTCGATACCGTCACGCTCTGCAGCGCGCTAACGTCCGCGTCGATGGTCGCTCCCGTTGTTCCATTGATCGCCGTGATCGTTCCCTGGATCGTTCCCGGCCCGGTCGAAGCGCCGGCTGTCGCTGGCGTCTCAGCGACGAGAGGGACTGCGCCCAGGTTCGTTCCTCCGGGAACGTTCAACACCACCGTGGCGTTGTACGCTGTGCCCGAAGCGGTAAGGGCATCCGACACGACATCGAACACCGCGCCCACGGCGAGCGGGCAGAAACTGAAGTGTCCGGCCGGATCCGTCAGCTGCTGCATAACGATGCGATCCGTGCCGGACTTGTCCGCGAATTGCAGCGTGACGATAGCTCCGGCAAGGGGTTGCGACGTAACGCTATCCACGATCTGCCCGCTGATCCCTGTCATATTTGCGTTCACTACGCCCGCGGTCAGCGCCGGCTTCAAACGGAAATCTCCGTTGCCTTCCATGTGGATGGAGGCGCACGTGTTGAAATCGATGTTCAGGTCCACCGACTGTCCCGCAGCCACGTGGATCGGGCCTCCCATAATTTGCCCGGGCGGAATCTTCAGCCCCGTGTTCGCCTCGCCGCTCAAATTCAGTGTGTGCGTGACCTTGTTGCTGTCCACCACACAGTTGAAGACGTCGCCGCCGAGGTCATTGAAGCATGCGTTCTTCGCGTTCGACGGCGCAGGCCCGCTCGGCGCTGCGTTGGCAAGCAGAATAAGGCGAATCTGCTGATAATCACCCGCAGGCAACGATGTGGAGCCAAGCAGCTCGAGCAGGCATTGCCCGTTCTGCGGCAGATTCAGAAGATCGACTTGTACTGGAGCGGAAACGAGTTGGGGGCCAAGTTCCTGCCAGCCGGAAGAGGCATTGTCCGCAGTCGCGCTGGTATGCGCCTGGATCGAACGAATCGTGACGTACACATGTTGAAATGTCCCGGTAGGCGCGGCCGTACCTCCCACAGGCACAGTGGCAGCGCCGGACGAGGCCGCCGCGCAGGAGGGCGGATCGCTCAAGGACACGTTTATTGTGCCCATGCTCGGGGTCTGCATCGTAGACGTCCCCCCGCTACAACTGATAATGATGGCAGCCACGATCGCGGCCGCAAGAGTCACTACAACTGGAATCGTCCGTTGTCTCAACTGGAGAAGCACAATCGATTTCACGACTGCCTCCCAAATTACAAAGAGTTTCTATTTTTGTAAGCGGCCCGACCGGGGACGTAACGCAACTTGATGGGGGCAGCCCTTCGGGGGAATCGAAGGTGTGGTACTAAACCTCATAGTAGTCTGTCGCCCGTTGCATCCTTCTGGACAGTGCAAAACCGAAAAGCATCGTGCAATCCTCTGGCCGAATCACGTTTCTCCTAATTCATGGAGTCTCCGTGATTTAGCGGCCGCGAGGAAACTTGCATCCGCGTGCGTATGGGTCAAAACTACGGCGCCGCATGTAAATACGGGTAATCGCCACGCAATTCCATCGAGGAACCGGCGCGATGCGACCGCGCTGCTTTGGCCCGGCAGCGGGATTCCAGAATCTGATGGCGGAATAAAGATTGATCCCGGAGAGGGAGCGAACTCACAAGGACAGCAAACTTTGCGGAACGAGCTTTTGCATTTGACAGCCGCTCAGGGACGCTTCCCTTCATTATTTGGTTGCATGCGGACGGCCATTATTTGAATTGGCGTGCAGTGTCAACTCAAGACTGATGAACATGGACTTTAGCAATACTCAACGCTCGGAGATCGCGTCTCGCATTACAATTGGATCCGGCACTTCGCTTGGTGTTGGACGCAATTGCGATTCTGAGGAGCGCTTCATGGGTCATTCGCTTCTTGACCTGACGAACAAAACGGCAGTGGTGATCGGCGGAACCAGTGGCATCGGGCTTGCGATCGCTCGAGGACTGGCCCAGGCTGGGGCCAATGTTGTACCGACGGGCCGCCGCGAAGAACAGGTACGAGGCGCGGCTGCGGAAGTTGTCGCGCTCGGGCGGCGCTCGCTTTCGCTGACTTGCGACGTCACCGACAACGCCAGCATCGAGCGGCTCCTGCAAGCGGTGCTCTCCGAATTCGGCAGCGTCCAGATTCTCGTGAATTGCGCCGGCCGCACGAAACGAACACCCACGCTCGACGTTCCTGAGGCCGATTGGAATGCGATCATGGAAACGAACTTGAACGGAACTCTGCGCGCCTGCCGCATATTCGGCCGGCACATGATCGAGAATCGCTACGGCCGCATCATCAACATCGCCTCGCTTTCCTCCTTTGTGGCGCTCTTTGAGGTTGCCGCGTACAGCGCCAGCAAGGCGGCCGTCGCTTCCCTCACGAAATCTCTTGCGATCGAATGGGCGGCATCGGGGGTTTGCGTCAATGCCATCGCGCCGGGGGTATTTCGCACGGATTTGAATTCCGCTCTGCTCGATGGGACCGAGCGTGGCCGGGAATTCCTGCTGCGCACTCCGATGCGCAGGTTCGGCAAGATCGAAGAGCTGGCAGGCGCAGCGGTGTTTCTCGCTTCCGATGCCGCGAGTTTCGTAACCGGTCACTTATTAGTGGTGGACGGAGGGTTTCTGGCCAGTGGCGTTAATCAATAGCGCCGCATGCTTTCCACGCAACCTGACTGGAAACCTTCATCAGCGGCTGCTCTTGGCAGCGATACCGGAGGATGCCAGTTGGGCTCGCGCCTGTTTTACGATCGCAAGGAATTTCCGCGCATTCTCAACAATGATCTCCGGCTTGTTGGACTTCAGGGCGTCGGCTTGCACCAATTCTCCGCCTATCCCCAACGCCGCTGCGCCCGCTTCGATGAATTCTGCCGCCGTGTTCAGATTGACGCCACCGGTCGGAACAAGTGGAATTTGCGGGAGGGGGCCCTTTAGCGCTTTGATGTATTTCGCTCCGCCTACCTGGCCACACGGGAAAATCTTGACGAAGTCCGCGCCAGCGTCCCACGCAGTAATCACTTCCGTAGGTGTCAACGCCCCCGCCATGATCAGCTTCCCTTCCCGGACCGCAAGCTCTACGGTTTTCAGGTTCAACCCCGGGCTGACCAGGAATTGTGCCCCGGCGTCCAGGCACCGGCGCGCCGCCTCAGGATTGAGCACGGTTCCGGCTCCGATGAGGACATCGGACGAGCAGTTCTTCACCAGCTCGCGAATGACGTCCACGGCGCCGGGCACAGTCATGGTGATTTCCACGATGGGAATGCCCCCTTGACAGACAGCATCAGCCGCTACACGCGCTTCGCCTGCCGAAGACGCACGCACGACCGGCACGATTCCAATCTCGATAATCCGATCACGAACCTTTTGTTTATCCATGGGCGGTCACCTTCCTCCGACACACCTTCGTCAACGCGCGATGCGCGCCCCGACCCCCTTCATCACTTGCAGGACTTCCTGCATGGTGGCCATCGAAGTGTCGCCCGGCGTGGTCATGGCGAGCGCACCGTGCGCGGCGCCACATTCCACCGACCACTGCGGATCTTGTCCCGCCAGGAATCCGTAAATCAGGCCGGAAGCAAAGGAATCGCCTCCTCCTACGCGGTCGAAAATTTCAAGACTCTCACGGTTTCTTGACTGGTAGAAATTGCCATCGCAAAAACAAATCGCGCCCCAATCATTCCGTGTCGCAGTCTTTGCCTTCCTGAGCGTGGTAGCAACTACCTTGAACGGATATTCCTTTACAACCTTCGCGATCATTTGCTTGAAACCCTCCACTTCAAACGTGGAGTGATGCTCATCCATTCCGGGCACTTCGTAGCCAAGAGCCGCCGAGAAGTCTTCCTCATTGCCGAGCATGACGTCCACGAACGGTGCGATGCGGCGGTTGACATCCTGCGCCTGCTTTTTGCCGCCGTGAGACTTCCATAGCGATGCACGGTAGTTCAGGTCGTACGAAACGACCGTGCCGTTCCGCCTTGCGGCCTGCATGGCCTCCAGGGTGACTTCAGGCGTCGTCTGAGAAAGCGCGCAGAAGATGCCGCCAGTATGAAACCAGCGCGCGCCCTGCTTGCCAAATATCTGATCCCAATCGATGTCGCCGGGCTTCAACTGCGAGACGGCCGTGTGCCCGCGATCGTAACTTCCCAGCGCCGCGCGCACCCCGAAGCCGCGCTCCGTAAAATTGAGGCCGTTGCGCGCCGCGCGTCCCACGCCATCGTGTTCCACCCAGCGCACCAGCGACTGGTCTACACCGCCCTGATAAATTAAATCCTGAAGGAGCCTGCCAACAGGGTCATCGGTGAATGCTGTGACCACCGCGGTGTCCAGGCCGAAACATCGTTTCAGCCCGCGCGCGACGTTGTATTCCCCTCCGCCTTCACAAACCTCGAAGGATCGCGCCGTCGCAATGCGCCGCTCGCCCGGATCGAGCCGCACCATGACCTCGCCCAAGCTGACCAGGTCCCAGCGGCATTCTTTCTTCGGCTTGATCGTCAATGCCATGCGCTCACCTCGGCCGCCCATCCAAATGAAAAATTGTTACCGGCACATTCTCATGAAATACCTGGGATGTTTCCACATTCGCGTTTGCATTTTTCAAGTGATTCTGGCCGGCTCCATCCTGGGCACCAGAGAATGGATGATGACGAGCGCCAGCAAATACGCCGAACCTGCAATCAGGAAAGGCACCCTGTAGCTCCCGGTCCATTGAAGCACGTGGCCCACGACGGTGGCGATAAACAACCCTCCGATCGCGCCGGCCATGCCGCCGATTCCCACGACCGAGCCCACGGCGCGAGCCGGAAACATGTCGGAGGTTAGTGTAAACAAATTCGCTGAAAAACCTTGATGACACGCAGCTGCCAGCCCGATCAGCAGTACGGCAGACCACGTGCTCTCCACCCGGTATGCAAACACAACGGGCGTGACGCCAATCGCACAAATGAGCATCGCAATCTTGCGGGCCGCGTTTACGGTGCTGCCGCGCTTAATCATCGAGGACGACAACCAGCCTGCGGCCACGCTGCCAACATCGGAGAGCAAATAGATCACCACGATGGGCGCTCCGATCCGCGTCAAGGCCAGGCCGTGCTGGCTCTGCAAGAAACCCGGAACCCAGAAGAGATAGAACCACCAGATCGGATCCGTCAGAAACTTGCCGAGGACGAACGCCCAGGTCTGCCGGAGCGGAAGCAAGGCAGCCCATTTGATTTTCCCCGCCGATGCCTGGGGATCGCCGCGGATGTAATCGAGTTCCGCTTTTGATACGCGAGGATGCTCCTCCGGTTTGCGATAAATCAAGAGCCAGAACACCAGCCAGACAAAACCCAGCGCGCCGATTCCAAGGAAGGCCCCGCGCCAGCCCCACCGCGCGTTGATCCACGGCACGACGACGGGCGTGAGCATGGCGCCAACACTGGTCCCGGCATTAAAAATCCCCGTGGCCAGTGCACGTTCTTTCTTCGGAAACCATTCGGCCACGGCCTTAATGCTGGCGGGAAAGACCGCAGCTTCTCCCAAACCAAGGGCGACCCGCGAAACAGCAAAACTCGTCAGCGAATTCCCCAGCGCGGTCCCCATCGAAGCGAGGCTCCAAAAAATCATCGCCAGCGCGTAACCCAATCGAGTGCCGAGCTTGTCGATGAGCCGGCCGACCACGACCATTCCCACTGCGTAAGCCGCCTGGAATGCCACCACAAGATTGCTGTAGTCAATCTCGCTCCAACCCAGATCATGTTGCAGCGTCTTATTGAGCACGCCGAGAACATTTCGGTCCATGTAATTCTTGGTGGTGCCGAAGAGAAGGAGTGTGCAGATCACCCAGCGAAAATAGCCGGCGTAGGATGAAACAGCCGGCGGCGCCTGTTCATTCCCCTTCGCGGCCTCGGCATCCGCCGACGCTGCCAGGCTGCCGGATGCGGAGGTGGGGCGCGCTGGGTCCATGGAGTGAATGGAAAGCTACTACTTCTTGCGGCCGGCTTCCAAGCCGGATGGTCCCTGCTTGAACCCGGGTTGCACATTGACGACGCCGAATTGACGGTCGGTGACCTCACGGTGCGCCGCCATGGCCCACAAAAAGCAGATGCGATGGCCGGGAACGGAAACGTTCGGGTGATATCCATTAGGGATAAGCACGGCGTCGCCATCGCGCACCACGGTCACCAGTTCCGGATTTTCCGTGTTGTTGTAGACCAGCTGAATGCCGTAGGCCGGCTCAGGCATGTCGAAATAGACGTACACCTCTTCCAGCATCGCAGCGTGCTCGTGCGGCGGCCAGCTCGTCCAGTTTCCCGGGTCGGCTTGCGTGATTCCGGCGATGAGCCTCCCGGCTTCAATGTTTTTGGCCAGCAGCATTTGCAGGTGCCGCGTGCATCCGGGTCCGCCCGTGCTGAATTTCAATCCAGGGTCCATTGCGATGTCGGCGGAGCGCACGACTTGCAGCGGATAGCGATTGTCAACGTCGGCGGAAAACTCGGCAAGGTCCACGCCTGTCTTGGTCGTGATGGTGACGGAAGCATCGCGCGGAACGTAGATCGCATCGTACTGCCCAATCTCGATGGCTTTCTGATCCACCGCTACGACGGCCTTGCCCGAGAGACAGATGAGTCCGGTCTCGCGATCTCCCGTTGAAAAGGACTCCGCGGATTTTGACGAGCTCAGCAGGATGCGGCCGTACGCAAGATGGCGCATCGAGCTATTTCCGGGAGTAATGAAAACATGCCGGCCCGCATGCGCGTTGGTCTTGCGGAAAACCATTTTCTCTACGGCGGCTTGCTGCGGCGCAGTCATGGAAACTCCTTGTCCAGAATAGCTTGGCGCGATCCAAGCGGCGAGGCACACCTGTTCGCAAGATTCATTGCGAACTATAAGAACTGCCCGCCCTGGAGTCAAACCGTAAAAACTGAAGTTCCCATTCAGTGGGACTCAACAACACACGGAGCGAAATTGTAGCCATCGAATGGACTTGCCATGACCCGCTCCGTTTCGAACGGCATCCGCCTACCAACTGTGCATGGTGCCGTCGCGGAGGCGATTCACAGGAAGGTACGCCCGGCGATAGGGGTACTTGGATGCAAGGCTTTCATCCAGATCCGCGCCGAGACCTGGGGCATCGCCAGGGTGCATCATCCCGCCGGAAAAACTATACGAATGCGGAAACACGCGGTCGGTCTCATCGGAATGGCGCATATATTCCTGGATGCCAAAATTGTGGATGCTCAAATCGAAATGCAGCGCCGCAGCCATGCACACGGGACTCAAATCGGTCGCGCCATGCGATCCCGTCCGCACGTAATAGAGCTCGGCCAGGCTAGCGATCTTTCGCAAGTGTGAAATGCCTCCGGCATGCACCACAGTAGTCCGGATGTAGTCGATGAGTTGTTCCTGGACAAGCTGCTGGCAATCGTAAATGGTATTGAAGACTTCACCCACGGCCAGGGGCGTGGTGGTGTGCTGACGAATCAGGCGGAAGCTTTTCTGCAGCTCTGCCGGAACTGGATCCTCGAGCCAGAACAAATGAAATGGTTCGAGGCTCTTCCCCAGGCGCGCTGCTTCGATCGGTGTGAGCCGGTGATGCGCATCATGCAACAAGTGAACTTCCGCTCCGAACTCCTTGCGAAGCCGTTCGAACAAGAGCGGCGCGAAGTTCAGGTACAGCTCGGAGCTCCAGACATTTTCCGGCGGAGCATCTTTTTCCGCTGGCTCGTAATACATTTTGCCGCGGCCCACTCCGTACGCGCTTTCCAACCCGGGAATGCCGCTTTGCGCGCGAATCGCTTTGTATCCAAGTTTGAGGTAGTCGGCGACCGCTTTGACGGTCTCTTCGATGTCCCGCCCGCTGGCATGTCCGTAAACGAGAACGCCATCGCGGGAAGCGCCTCCCAGCAATTGATAGACGGGCGTGTTCAGCGCTTTGCCCTTGATGTCCCAGAGCGCCGTGTCAACGGCGGCAATCGCGCTCATGGTGACCGGGCCACGGCGCCAGTACGCCCCCTTATAAAGGTATTGCCAGAGGTCCTCAATCCGCCGCGCATCTCGCCCGATCAGGAGTGGAATAACGTGGTCGGTGAGGTAGCTGGCAACCGCAAGTTCTCGGCCGTTTAGTGTGGCATCCCCCAGGCCGTAAATCCCGTCTTCCGTCGTAACCTTTAGCGTCACGAAATTCCGCCCCGGACTGCAAACAATCACTTTGGCATCGGTGATTCTCATTTTTGGTTTACATCCCCTTTGGCGATATCTTCGAAATCGCGGGTCAAGCGATCGAGGTAATGCGTTTCAGGCATGTCCCTCAATCGCGCCGCCGCACTTTCCGCTGTGATGTCGCGTTGCGGCCCTGCCAACAATTCGTAACCGACCATGAATTTCTGCACGGTTGCAGACCGCAGCAGCGGAGGAAAGTAGTGCGCATGAAAGTGCCACTCGGGATGCTCCATTTGATCCGTCGGTTGCTGATGGAATCCCATCGAATATGGAAACGCGGTCTCAAACAGGTTGTCATATCGAATCGTCAGACGCTGCAGGATGTCGCCCAGGCCGTTTTTCTCTTTTTCGTTTAACCCCGCGAGGCTCGAAAAATGACGCCGGCTTAAGACCAGCGTTTCGAAGGGCCACACCGCCCAATAAGGCGCCAGCGCCACGAATTCTTCGTTTTCGCAAACAATCCGCTCCCCGCTTTCGAGTTCCAGTCGCAGGTACGCGCACAGCAGGCAATTGCCTTGAACTTGCTGATATTCGCTCATCGCGGCCTGTTCGCGCGCGGGGAGGTTTGGCACTTCCCCGTTTGCCCAAATCTGGCAATGCGGATGCGGATTGCTCGCGCCCATCAGCTCGCCGCGATTTTCGAAAATTTCGACGTGCCGGACCCACGGGAGTGCGCTGAGTTCGCGATACTGTTCCACCCACGCATCGACAACCGCGCGAACTTCTTCTGGTCTCATGCGCGGTATCGTCAGGTCGTGCCGCGGAGAGAAACACACCACGCGGCAGATCCCTCTCTCCGTGCGCGCGACGATCAGCCCGTCCTTTTCACATTTGCCCTCGGGCACATCCGGCAGCAGCGCTGGAAAATCGTTGTCGAATACGAACGTCGTCTTATAGGCAGGATTCCGCAACCCCTGCGACCGCGCGTTTCCCGGGCACAAATAACATTCCGGATCGTATTCGACCGCCTGCGGGGCGGCGCGCCTGGCTACCTGCCCAAGCCAGGGGCGTTGCGTCCGATGCGGTGAAACAAGGATCCATTCCCGCAGCAGCGGGTTCCAGCGGCGGTGCGGTGTTTCTCGAAACTCGTTCCAATTCATCCTGATTTTTCGCCTACGCTTGAACTTCGGATTGCGCCAGCGCCCTCGGCCGGCGCGCAAATATAAATCTGCGGAACGATTCCCGTTTCTTTTTCGTAGCCTCTGGCCATGTTTTCCGCGAATGCATCGGCAAAACGGCTCTCCACGAGATTTATCGTGGACCCGCCGAACCCGCCTCCGGTCATGCGCGCTCCGTAGACCCCCTCTTGCCGATTCGCCTGGTCCACCATCAAGTCGAGCTCCACGCAGCTCACTTCATACAAGTCCCGGAGGCTGGAGTGCGACTCGGCCATGCGTTTCCCAAACCGTTCAAGATCTTCCGCCCGTAGCGCCTCCGTGGCACCCAGCACGCGGGCATTCTCCGCTATCACGTGCAGCGCGCGTTTGTAGAGGACCTCGGAAAGCGTTCCGCGGTGCAGGTCCAATTGATCCAGCGTTACGTCGCGCAAGGAACGAATCCCCGGCAGGACCTTTGCAAGACGCTGGACCGCCTCTTCGCATTCCGCGCGCCGCTGATTGTAACCGCTCGATGCATGTTCGTGCTTAACCATGGTGTTGCAAATAACCAGCCGCACACATTCGGGAATCGCGACCAATTCAAAATCGAGCGCACGGCAATCGAGCAGCAACGCGTGATTCTTTCGTCCGTGCAGTGAAATGAATTGATCCATAATCCCGCAGCGCGCGCCGACGAATTCGTTTTCCGCTTTCTGGCACAGGAGGGCCAACTGCACGCGATCCGGAGAGTGGCCGGATTGTTCCGCAAGCGCGAGTGCCGTGGCCACCTCGATCGCCGCGGAAGAGCTGAGCCCCGCTCCCATCGGGACCTCACCGTGGATGAGCAAATTTGCTCCGCGCAAAGGAACGCCAGCGCGCTTCAGTTCCAGTGCAACGCCAACCGGATAATCGCTCCAGGTCTTGCGTGGGTGGATCTCTGGGGAATCTAATTCCACCTCAGCGGTGTCTGAAAAACCGTCGGAGCTGATCACCAGCTTTTGATCGTCTCTCGGGCTAATGGCTAACCAGCAGTAAAACCCGAGCGCCACGGGCATCACATAGCCCTCGTTGTAATCGGTGTGCTCTCCGATCAGGTTCACTCGGCCGGGCGCGCGGTAGACACGCGGATTCGCGCCAAATTTTGCGCGAAACTGTTCGGCGATGGACGTGGACCCTCTCATAGACCTTCGTCCCGGGGAAATTCAATCGAAATGAAAAGGCCGGGCTCCGGGTCGTCCGAACTCCAGCACAAGATGGTTCCTAGGAACGCGGCGCCGTTTTCCTCCCCGCTTCACGCATGGCGCGTCTGCCGAAGACAAACATCACCAAGCCGAACACTAGAAGAACAAATCCCCACCCTACGTTGAGGTTCACTCCGAGCGACTGTTCGTTACGCGAGGCATCCCCGAGCAAACCGTACCCAGCCAGGATGCCCCCAAGCAGCGAAAATAAAATTCCAATCGGCAGACGAATGTCCAGGTTCATGAAAGTTCCTACCAAAAAATGATGTTCAGCAAAACCGTTGCGCTCAGGACTATGATCGCCAGCGGCGCCGGGCGTGCATACCAGGCCAGCGGCTCCTCTTCGGGCCGCGCGGTAAGTGAGTATACCAACCCAACTAGTTTGCCCTCTTCCGGTGCTCGCGTGAGAAGGCTCACGAAGATCGTGACCAGGAAGCACGTCGTCCACGCATAAATCGCCGTCCAGAAATTCTGCGCCATCTCGCTCGGATACGTGTGCACTAGTCCCAGCCCCAGCCACCCGCCCTTGATTCCCGCCGCCGCTCCCGCCGGTAGTGTCAGCCCGTGATGCACGGCCGCCGCGGCCGTCCCCGAAAGCAAACCTGAAAATGCTCCATGCCCTGTGGCCCTCTTCCAGAACATTCCGAGCAAAAACGTCGCGAAGAGTGGCGCGTTCACGAACGCGAACACAAGCTGCAGCATGTCCATGATGTTGTTGAAGCGGTTTGCCATGTACGCCGCCGCAATGGAAAATGTGATCCCAAAAACGGTGGCAACCCGGCCCATCCAGAGGTAGTGCTCGTCGGTGGCGTTAGGCCGAATATAAGACTGATAGATGTCGTACGTCCAAACGGTATTGAACGCCGTGACGTTTCCCGCCATGCCGGACATGAAGCTCGCGAGCAGCGCGGTGAGGCCGAGTCCCAGCATCCCCGGCGGAAAATAATGCAGCAGCATGTTGGGCACCGCAAGGTCGTAGTCAAGTTGCGGCTTACCGTCCTTGTCGAGGGCCGGCTTTCCGCTGTTTGCGTCCACCTTGTAAGGAATGATGCCTTGCCCTTGCGGTTGCGCCATCACCGCAAGGTTCGCGTTCGGAACCGCAGGTTGCGTCGGCAGCGCGATGGCGATCAATCCCGGCAGGATGACCAGAGCGGGAAACAACATTTTCGGGACGGCGCCGATCAACGGCGTGCGCCGCGCTGCGCTCATGGACTTCGCCGCCATCGCTCGCTGTACCACGAGAAAATCCGTGCACCAGTAGCCAAACGAAAGGACAAAACCCAATCCCATCACCAACCCAAACCATTCGACGCCGAGCCGGTTGGTGTGCGCATGGCCGAGGCCGACCCACGAGTGCGTGAAACTCGGGTCGAGCCTGGCCTTCAACCCCGTCCAGCCTCCCACGTTTTTCAAGCCAATCCAGGTGAGCGGCAGGAATCCCGCAACGATCAGAAAAAACTGCACTACTTCATTGTAAATGGCGCTCGATAGGCCGCCAAGAAAGGTGTACGCGAGCACAATCACCGCGGAAATCAGGATCGCAAAATCGAATATTCGAGAGCTGCTGATTCCAAACCGCTGAAATGGGCCATCCAGGACATGCAAGGTCTGAACAAGCTTGGCGATCGCGTACATCGAAATGCCCGAAGAAAAAACCGTCATTATAGCGAACGAGATGGCGTTCAGCCCCCTCGTTTTCTCATCGAAGCGCAGCCGCAGATACTCGGGTACGGAGCGCGCGCGCGAACCATAATAAAAAGGCATCATGAAGATGCCAACGAACACCATCGCGGGGATGGCGCCGACCCAATAGAAGTGCGACGTGGCGATGCCGTACTTCGCGCCGGAAGCGCCCATGCCGATGACTTCCTGCGCGCCGAGGTTCGCGGAAATAAATGCCAGCCCGCAGACCCAGGCGGGAATGGCGCGGCCTGCTAGGAAAAAGTCCGTGCTTGTCTTCATCGAGCTTTTCAGGGCGAAGCCGATGCCTACGACAAAGACGATGTAGAGGCTCAGAATGAGCCAGTCGATTCCAGCCATTCCGGAAGCACTCCTTCCTTTTTCTTTGCGTCGCACCAAGGCTTGTGGGTCCGCGGCGCACCATTCCAGAAGTAGGCATTCACAAAGTTGGGAGGGTACATGAGAGTGGAACTTGCCGCAAGCACTTGTCGGCAGTGTAGAATGCGGTGCGCCTTCTCACGGATGCGAAAAACAAGGATGGAAGACTCCGACGCGTCCCGCCTGTGTTCGCGCCGGGGCAAATTGGAGCAGGCAAATGGATATTCACCAACTCGAACTGTTCCTAGCCGTCATGGACTCCCCTAGCATGACGCGCGCGGCGGAAAAGATTCACCTGTCGCCGGGCGCCGTTAGTCTCCAGCTCCATAACCTTGCTGACGAACTTCACACGGAACTCTTCGTACGGCGTGGAAAGCGGTTGATTCCGACTCCGGCAGCCTTGCGCCTTGCGGAGCGGGCCAAGGAAGTTGTTAAGCTGATGGGCCACATCCAGCAAGAGTTTGAGAATGATCTTTCGAAAGATATTCGCCCTTTCCATTTCGCGACGGGCGTCACCACCCTGATCTACCAGTTGGGGGGCCCGCTGCGACAGCTGCGAAAGCGCTATCCCAACGCGGAAATCCGCGTGACCGTAGGCGTAACGGAGGAAATGGTTTCCGGCTTGCTCGATCGCCGCTTCGACTTGGCGCTCATCTCGCTACCGGTTTCTGAGTCCGGCCTCCGGCTCATTCCGCTTTTTGACGAAGAGCTGCTCATTGTGCGCCCTTTGGCAAACAAGGGCGGGAGCGGACATGTCAGCTCCCTGCGCGCTTCGGAACTAACCGACGTACCATTTCTGCTCTACCCGAAGCGAAGCAATGTGCGGCTGGTCATTGACCGGTTTTTCAAGGAGCTCGGTGTGACGCCGCGTGTGCTGATGGAGGCAGATGACACGGAAGCCATCAAACGCTTGGTGGAATCTGGTTTCGGCTACTCGATACTTCCCGAGCATGCTGTGAGGGGGCGGTCGCAGTTCCTTCAAAAGTTTCGCGTCGAAGGTCATCGTCTGACGCGGAGTTTGGCACTCGCGATGGCAAATACCGAGTGTCCTCGAAAGCTGACGGAATCCATCGCCGGCTTTCTCCGGACCACCCTGGTCGAGACTTGATGCTGCGGGGAAAATACCTAAACGATTCCTTTAGAAAGTCTCAACACCCCAATTTCCTGACTTGGCTTACTATTAGTTCGCTCGGAGATTCCTGGCAACGGAACCTAAGGTTACCGGTGCCAGTCACATGCCAAGGAACTGTCGCCTCTAGTCGGCGCATTCTCTTCGCATTTGATGGAGGTTATATGTCTGCACAAAGAGCTTCGCGGCGGGACTTTTTGAAAATCACTGGCGCCGGCGTCGCCAGCACTGCTCTGGGCGTTTCGGCATCCAGCTACGCAAGAATCATGGGCGCAAATGACCGTGTCCGAGTGGCAATCTGCGGAGTGCGAGGCCGCGGCAACGATCACATCCACGGCTTTTCGCGTGTCCCAGGGACAGAAATTGCCGCGCTCTGTGATGTGGATGAGAGCGTGTTAAACCGTCGCCTCGGGGACATCGATAAGCTGGGATTGCCAAAGCCCAAATCCTACGTCGATGTCCGCAAACTGCTCGAGGACAAAGATATTGACGCAATTTCCATCGCTACGCCCAATCATTGGCACTCGCTGATGGCCATCTGGGCCTGCCAGGCGGCGAAAGACGTCTATGTGGAAAAGCCGTGTTCGCATAACTGGTTTGAAGGACGGCAGCTGGTGCGTGCCGTGAAAAAGTACAACCGAATTTGCCAACATGGAAGCCAGTGGCGATCCAACCCAGGCATGCTGGAAGCCATGAAGCATATGCGTGACGACACGATCGGTGATGTCTACATGGCCCGTGCGCTTTGCTACAAGTGGCGGGCATCCATCGGGCACGCTTCCGAGGAACCCGTTCCTGCAGGCGTGAACTATGACTTGTGGACCGGACCGGCACCGCTGAAACCGTTTACACGCAACCGCTTTCACTACAATTGGCATTGGATCTGGGACACCGGTAACGGTGAGGTCGGCAACCAGGCCATCCACGAAATTGATATTGCACGTGCGGGATTGGGTGTGGGTTTCCCCACATCGGTGTCCGCCATGGGTGGACACTTTATGTTCGAGGACGACCAGGAGACGCCCAACACCCTGAACGCCACGTTTTGTTTCGATGCTCCCGGTGGCAAGCGCAAGATGATGGAACTCGAAGTCCGCCACTGGATCACCAATCACGAGGTGGAGATTGGCACTGGTGCTTATGGGGCCAGTGGCGTGCCCCCCGCGGGACTCACCGCCGATACGAAGAAAAACCCTGACAGCAAACAGTCCCTGGGGCCAAAGGACGCAAAGACCAACACCGTCGGAAACATTTTCTACGGGTCGAATGGCTATCTCGCCATCGACGGCTACGACGCTTACAAGACGTGGCTAACAGATGAAGTCGCACCAGGGCCGTCCGGCAAGTCGTCTGGTGACCACTACGCGAACTTTACTGATTGCATCCGCAGCCGCCGTGCCCAGGATATTCATTCGCCGATCGAGGAAGCCCACATCTCGACGACACTCGTGCATTTAGCAAATGCCTCGTACCGCCTGGGGCGCACGCTGCGCTTCGATCCCGCGAAGGAGCAGGTCATTGGCGATGACGAAGCCAATCGCCTCCTCCGCGGAACCTATCGCGCACCCTATATTGTGTCGGAAGAGATTTGAGCCATTCAGCGTCAAAAGAGATGCAGCTCTCACACATCACAAACGTCGGCACTTCATGGGAGGAGCGGTTTCGCGAGAGAGTTGACAATGCCCGCGACGCCAAGCGGCGAGTTTCCAGGGAAGGAACACAGCTAGCCATGCGCATTCCTATTGCCGGTGCATTTTTCATCCTCGTAATTGTGGCTGCCGCTCTAACGTCTTTTGTCTCTGCCGGCCCTCATCCCCCCGACCGCGTCACCGTCGCCGTCAACGAAAAGGACCGTCGCGTCGACGTCTCCATCGATGGACAGCCTTTCACTTCCTACATTTGGCCCACGACGCTCAAGAAACCCGTTCTCTATCCCCTGCGAACCGCCAAGGGCACGATTGTTACTCGCGGCTTTCCGCTCGAGCAGCGCCCCGGCGAACGCATCGATCACCCGCACCACGCCGGCCTTTGGTTCAACTATGAAAGCGTCAACGGCATCGATTTCTGGAACAATTCCGACGCCATCAAACCGGAAAACGCTCCAAAGATGGGCACCATTCTCCATCGCTCCATTGTCGCCGCGAAAAGCGGTTCGCAGCAGGGCGAGCTCGACGTCGAAACCGATTGGATCACGTTTGACAAAACAGTTTTGCTCAAGGAACATACTCACTTCGTCTTTCGCGGTGGGCCCGGCTTCCGCAGCGTGGACCGCATCACCACCCTGCGCGCTGTCGACAAGAAAGTCGATTTGAAGGATGAGAAAGACGGCGTCCTGGGCCTTCGCGTCGCGCGTGCTCTCGAGATCCCTTCGGACAAGCCCGAGGTCTACACCGACGCCAGCGGCCGCCCCACCACCGTCGCCAAGCTGGACAACACCGGCGTCAACGGCACCTACCTCACCAGTGAAGGTAAAAAGGGCGACGCCGCCTGGGGCACGCGCGGCCGATGGTGCAGTCTCAGCGGTCTCGTTGGCGACGAGCCCGTCACCATCACTATTCTCGATCACCCTGCCAATCCCGGCTTTCCCACCTATTGGCACGCCCGCGGCTACGGCCTTTTCGCCGCCAATCCGCTCGGCCAGAAAATTTTCAGCGAAGGCAAACAAGCCCTGAATTTTTCTCTAGCCCCCGGTGCCAGCGCCACATTTCGCTACCGCATCCTGATCTCTTCGGCCATCGCCACCTCCGATGCCACCGAAGCCGCCTACAAGGACTTCGTCGCCGCCTATCGCTGATTCGCCGAGCCGCATGACGACAATTCACGTCGACATGGTTTGGAAAAAACCGCATTCCCGACTATTCTTCTTCCTTACTTAAAGCTGATAGCCAGCAACTAAAAACTCTTTATGACTACCCATATCGGTCTCATCGGCGGCGGCAACATCACGGAAACCCACGCCCGCGCCGCGCGCGCCATCCCCGGCGCCGAAATCTCCGCCATCCACGGAACCAACGCCGAAAAAATCGCCCGCCTCTGCCGCGAACACGGCGGCACTCCCTATCAAGACTTCGACGCCTTCTTGCGACATCGCCCCATGGAGCTCGTCATTATCGGTAGTCCTTCCGGCCTGCACGCTGCCCAAGGCATCGCCGCCGCCCGTCATGGCCTGCACGTCCTTACGGAAAAACCCATCGAAATCAGCATCGCGCGTTCCGACGCCCTCATCGAAGCCGCAAAACAATCCAAGGTTCAGCTCGGCGTGATTTTTCAGGACCGCAGGAAGCCACACATTTGCCAACTCAAGAAGTGGATCGATCAAGGCCTGCTCGGCAAGATCCTATTCGTCGACGCCCGTGTGAAGTGGTATCGCCCTCCCGAGTACTACGCCGGCTCGCGCTGGCGCGGCACGCTCGCTCTCGACGGCGGCGGCGCGTTGATCAATCAGGGCGTTCACACCGTGGATTTGCTCCTCTGGCTGCTCGGCGATGTCGTTCGTGTGCAAGCCCGCACCGCCACCCAGCTCCACAAGATCGAAGCCGAAGACACCGCCGCCGCCATCCTCGAATTCGCCAGCGGTGCTTTGGGCGTTTTCCACGCCACCACCGCCGCCTATCCCGGCTATCCTCGCCGCGTTGAAATTGCCGGCACCGAGGGCACCGTCATCCTCGAGCATGACCGCATAATCGCCGCCAATCTCCGAAACGCAGCGGCGGCCATCGAATCTGCTCCCCTCGACGAAAATCTGAGCTCTTCCACCGCCACCGTCAGCGATTTTCGCGGCCACCAGTCCGTCCTCGAGGATTTTCTCCAAGCCATCCAGCAGAATCGCGCCCCCGCTTGCGACGGCATCGAAGGCCGCCGCAGCCTCGCCCTCATCGAAGCCATCTACCGCGCCGCAAAAACGCCCGATCGTGTCGCAACGGTGTGACCGGCAGATTTCCGAATCGTTTGCCCATATTCAGGAGATTCGTGTAAAGTTCGCTGCATCCATCGTGGTCCACGAGGTACAACCATGGCCACAACTCTCGCGACTTCTGAAAAAGGCGTTTTGCCGTCATCCACTTCGTCTGCGGCCCAGCCGGCAACGAAGCGCTATCTGGCCCTCGACGCCTTTCGCGGCTTCATCATGCTCACCCTCGCCGCGGAGGGATTTGGGTTCTCCGCTCTAAAGGGTGATCCCACCTGGGGCCGCGTGGCGAGCTGGTTCCACCACGTGCCCTGGGAAGGCGGCGTGTTCTGGGACATGATTCAGCCTTCTTTTATGTTTATGGTCGGTGTGGCCATGCCGCTCGCCCTTGCCCGTCGCACGGAACTGGGCGCCACACCTCGAGAGAATTTTCGCCACGTGCTGACGCGCTTTGTCCATCTGATCATCCTGAGCCAGATCCTCATCTGGGTTTCCGCCGGACAGATCAAGCCGCAGTTGATCAACGTTCTCTCTCAGATCGCCTTCACGTACGTCCTTACCTATCTCATCATACGATGGCCGTGGCGATATCAGGCCCTCGCGGCTTTTGTGCTGCTCGCAGGATGGACCGCGTTGCTCTTCGCTTTCCCCGGTCCCGACGGCCCGTTCTCTCACCGGGATCACATTGGGCTTCGAGTCGACCGCGCCATTTTTCGCTACGATTACGATCCCGCTTACTCCACACTGAATTTTCTCACCAGCACCGTGTGGACTCTGGCGGGCGCTTGGGTGGGCCGCTTGCTCATGAGCAATAAATCCCATCGAGAGAATCTGACCAAGCTCGCGGCAGGTATGGTTGTCTCCTTTGCTCTGGCCTTCGCTTTACATCCATGGATTCCCTTCATCAAACAGGTCGGCACGGCGTCCTTCGTCTTGTATAGCCTCGGTTGGGTTCTCTTCATGCTCATCGGGTTTTATTGGCTCATTGAGGTGCGCGGCTACCGCAGATGGACGTTTCCGCTTGTCGTCGTGGGCATGAATTCAATTTTCATTTATTCCTTAAGCGTGATTCTGCCGGAGTGGCTGGATCACACCGTCGGAGTTTTCACCTTTCACTACAATTTCATTGGGACACTCGCTCCCGTTGCGCAGGCATGCACGGTCCTCTTCGTCATGTGGTACCTGTGCTATTGGCTGTACAAACGGAACATCTTCTTGAAGCTCTGAGCTCGCTTGAACACAGCAGGGCTCGCCCAGGGCTCTTCGCCAGAGCGGCGGTCAAGCATCTGTCTGTGCTCGTTGGCCCAATTTCGATGCAACCTGGGGACGCACGCCTCGCGGGGGTTCCTAGAGTTCCTGGCTAAGTACGATTTCGCCGATCCCGCCTTCCACCTTCAGACGGATCGTGACAGGAGTTTTTCCATATGCGTCGTTTGTGTAGGAATCGTCTTCATGTTTCAGCCCGTGAGCATCAATGCTCCCGATTCCACCTGAAGCGTGCACAATCACGCCAACGTTTTTCGGCAAACGGATGTTCGCCTGGCCCACGCCTCCCTCGATATCGGCCGTTAAATCCGTCTTGCGGTCACCGGTCAGGTCGACGTCCACCTGCCCTGCACCAATGTTCAGATCCAGGCGCGTGAGCGGCACATCTCGCAAATGCAAATTCCCCTGCCCCGCGCCCATGTCGATCTTGAGCTCCAGTGGAATGTCCTTGCTGAAATGCAGGCTCCAATCGTTTTCCGAGTGGCCGATGTGCGCGGACCGCGAATCCTGCGAGACAGTGAGTTGACCCACGCCCTCCGCCACGTTGTACTCCACGCGAGGCTCGTCGTACGAATCGCTGAAACTAAAATCAGCCTCCAGCAGATTCGCCGAACCGCCATTGATGGTGAGCTGCCCAGCGCCCATCTCCAATTTCGCACGTGCCGATTTAGCTCGTTGTGGCTCGACAATTTTTGTTGTGTGTTTTGTGCCAAAAACTCCGCCTCGCCCGCGCAAATATCCGCGGCCATGCCAGATTAGCATGCCGATAACCAGCACAAACGCCACGGCGCCAAACGTGGCGCCGAGCGAAATGCCGGGCGGCGCGTTGGGGTTGCGGCTCCTCTGGACGTTGTCCCAAATTTTGCCGATCCCGATGAAGATCAGGATGAGCGGCCAGTACGTCCGGAGAATCGACCAGGGCTCAAACGCAGGGTTCCATCTCCGAAGCAGAAATAGCGCCCCAAATCCGATCAACACTATGGGGAACACCAAGGACGTTCTTCTCGGACTTCCGTCCTGGGCCATGGCACACCTCCGCTACCTATTACTACGCGCGAGATTCAAAAAAAGTTCAGGCACCCGCCTCAAACTACCAAAAGCATAGCGCAATCGCCTCCGTCCTACACACAGCCATCGAGGCAGGCCAAGGGCACGTTGTTGCCGCACTCCCAAACGCCGTTGTGCTAAAGTTCGCCATAGCCAGGTCCGCGAGGGTTGTCGGTGAGGGATTTCGAGAGAATTTTCTGGATCGTGCTCGATAGCGTGGGAATCGGCGAACTTCCCGATGCCGCGGACTACGATGACGTCGGCAGAAGCACGCTCGGGCACATAGCGGAGTCGCGCGCGCTGCAAATCCCAAATCTGGTGCGCCTCGGACTCGCAAATATCGCGCCGCTCAAACACCAAACGCCGGCAGCAGCGCCTCTTGGGGCGTACGGAAAGGGTGCCACGCACTCTCCGGGAAAAGATACGACCACGGGGCACTGGGAAATGGCGGGCGTATGGCTGGGCCAGGCGTTCCCTGTTTACAAGAATGGATTCCCGCCCGTGTTGATCCAGGAATTTGAGAGGCAGATCGGCAGGAAAACCATCGGAAACAAGCCCGCCTCCGGCACGGAAATCATAAAGGAACTTGGTGAAGAACACGTTCGCACGGGTAAGCTCATCGTTTACACGTCGGGCGACAGCGTGTTTCAAATTGCCGCCCACGAGGACATTATTCCGATCGGCGAGCTCTACCGCATGTGCGAGATCGCCCGGAAATTGCTGGTTGGGCCGCATCGCGTCGGCCGCGTCATCGCGCGGCCGTTCACGGGAACTCCGGGTAACTTCGTGCGCACCACGCGCCGCCACGACTATGCCGTGGATCCGCCCAAGCCCATGCTCATGGACGTTCTGGCCGAACGCAAAGTCCGCGTCTTCGGCATCGGCAAGATCCATGACATTTACAACGGCCGCGGCGTCGAAGAATACGTCACCACCAAAGGCAATGCCGACGGCATGGAAAAATTGACCGCGGCAGTCAGCGACCGCAAGAGTGGCCTCGTTTTCGCAAATCTCGTCGATTTCGATATGCTCTACGGCCACCGCAAGGATGTCGAGGGTTTCGCCAAGTCCCTGGAAGAATTTGATCGCATGCTCGGCGATTTTTTGCCGCTGCTCAGCCTCTCCGATTTGCTGATGATTACCGCGGACCACGGCTGCGATCCCGATCCGCGCTGGCCCACCACCGACCATTCCCGTGAGTACGTGCCGATTCTGGCGTATTCGGCCGCAACTGGTGCTGGTGTGAACCTCGGCGTCCGGGACACGCTGGCGGATATGGGACAGACGATTGCCGAGAATTTCGGCACCGCAATTCCCCACGGCACCAGCTTCCTCCGTGAAATCAGCGGCAAGTTCGCAGACGCCGCGAGATAGGCAATCGCGCAGCACGCACTCTGAAAAGAAAGGCTTAGCGCACGTGGACAGAATCATCTCACCCGGACGGATTTTCATCGCTATTTCCCTGGTAGTTTTCGGGATTCAACATTTCCTGTATGCCAATTTCGTGGCGACGCTGGTGCCCGCGTGGGTGCCGGGGCGGCTGTTCTGGGCGTACTTTGTAGGCGTCGCGTTCGTCGCAGCCGCAATCGGAGCCGTCGTCCCAAAAATGACGCGGCCTGCGGGGATTCTGCTGGGAATACTGTTCTTTCTTTTCGTTGTGACGCTTCATATCCCGAGAATTGCCGCCCACTCGCGGGATGGAAATGAGTGGACCAGTGGATTTGTGGCGCTGGCCATGTGTGGGGGCGCCTGGATTCTTGCCGGCGCTACTTCACTGGAAGGCAAGCGCGAAACACCGTTTCCGTTCTTCAGAGTCGGGCGTTACTTTTTTGCCTTGGCCATCGTGGCGTTCGGCGTTCAGCATTTCCTCAACGAGAAACTTACCGTTCGGGTCGGCCCGCCGTGGTTTCCGGGACGGCCCCTCTGGGCGTATCTCACCGGCACCGCCCTGGTTGTCGCAGGCGCGGCGATTGTCATCGGGAAACATGCGCGACTCGCGGCTACTTTTGTTGGAACGATTCTTTTTCTATTTTTTCTGTTCCTTCACATTCCTCGTATCTTGGCGAATCTGCACGATCCGCGCCCGTGGACCAGCGGCTTCGAAATCCTGGCCCTGTGTGGAAGTGCTCACGCCCTGGCCAGCACGCTGCCAAGAGATTCAAAATAGCAAGTTCAGCGCGGTCGGGCCCCGACCCGGCAGAATCGGGAGTTATTCCCTGCTCCGCTCCTTCTGCCTCAGTGCAGCGAGGCGACGTCGCGAGAGACCCCGGACGAAGAAACAAGCGATCGCACCCTCAGTTTGGCTTGCGCAAGTTGAGCGGGAGTGAGTTGCCGCTCCAGAGAGTGAAGCGTGGCGTTTCCTCGAGTGTCCCCCTGTAGCGCGGCCGCCGAGATCCAAATGTACGCGGCGGGCAGGTCCTTCGCCGTGCCGCGGCCGGCAGCATACATCGACCCGAGCATGATGCGCGCTCCCGCGTGTCCCTGCGCAGCAGCCTTCTGGAACCAGACGAAAGCAGCTGCGTCATCTTGTGGAACGCCTTCGTTGTGGAGGTAAAGATCGGCGAGATTGTACTGCGCCTGCGAGTCACCGGATTCGGCAGCTTGGCGATACCAATGGGCGGCCGCGCCATGATCCTGAGCGACCCCGAGACCGTGATCGTACATGTAGCCAAGATTTACTTCGGCGGCGGCATCGCCTGCCTGGGCGCCTTTTGCAAAGAAACGAAATGCTTCGGCATAATCCTGCCAAACGCCGCAGCCCTTGAAGTAAAGGATGCCTAGGTTGTAAAGGGCCGGAGCGTACCCTCGATCGGCAGCGGCTTGCAGCCAGTACAAAGCAGCGCCGGCATTCGGCTGCGTGCCCCATCCGGCCAGCGAGGCCACCGCAAGATTTACCATCGCTGCCGGACGCCCGCCGCGCGCCTCCCTTTCAAAAATCTTGTATGCTGCCCGCGTCGGGCGTTCCGGGGAGAGGCCACGCACCCTACCAGCATAGGCCGCCGCCTCCTGCCGGCGCGTTTGGTCGCCGTTCCGCTCCGGGATTGCGCTCACGCGAACCGAATTTCCTTCCTGCACGATCAAGGAAGCCAGGTCGGACGGAGCACAGGCAGACGGAGTCGAGGCCACCTTTTGTTGGGCTCGAACCCGGTTCGGAAGGCACCAAAAGGCTAAAACGGCCAGGAAGCAGTAGCTGCTGATGCGGCGCAACACCGGAAAAATGGATTTTGCTTCAAGTACATTCATACTTCCCCCTTCGAGTCGCGAGAGCGACAAAAAGCTGAAGGCAAGAGGCTCTAGGATAGAACTTCTACCTGTAGAACATCTGCCTACACGCATAGACGTTCTATCTATGGAAATGTTCCATGAAAAATACGGCGAAGAAGCAGATTTCGTGAGAATTATTCGTAGCGCAGGGCGGAGGATGGATTGACCCGTGTTGCCCGGCGGGCGGGAATCCAGCAGGCGATCAGGCCTACGAGAAGGAGCAGGCCGGACACGGAGACAAATGTGAGGCGGTCGTACGGGGAAACACCCCAAAGCTGGCTTACCAGCACCCGGGAGAGCGCGAAACTCACGCCCAGCCCGATGATGATGCCCGCCAGCAGCAACTGCAATCCCTTTCGCAGCACCATCTTCAGGACATCGGCTCGTGCGGCACCCAGGGCTATGCGGAGGCCGATTTCGTGTGTCCGGCGCGACGTAGTGTAAGCAATCACGCTGTAAACACCGATGCTGACTAACACCAAACCGATGACGGCAAATATGGTGACCAGCCAGAGCCCGAAGCGCGGCTGGGCAAACGTAAAGAGATTGAGAAAGTATTCAAGAGTTTCGGGTTGCGCCATGGCCACGCTCGGATCGGTGGCCCAAATTTCCTTGCCGACGGCTTTGATCATGGACTTGGGCTCGTTCGTGGTACGCACGAGGATGCCGCGCATGAATGATCCGGTAACAGTATAGGGAATCCAGACTTCCGGCCAGAGCGGTTCCTGCAAACCCTGATTTCGCACATCGGCCACCACACCGATCACCTCAAACCAAGGCTCGTTCAAGGGATCTGAAAACTCTTTCAGCTCCTTCAACTGGATGCGGCGGCCGATGGGATTTTCGTCTCCGAAGTAGCGGCGCCGAAACGTTTGGTTGATGACCGCGACCTTCCGGGCGTCATTGACTTCGGCCTCGGTGAAAGAACGACCATCAAGGAATTGAATTCGGAGCACCGAGAAATAATCCTCGCTGCAAAGCTGAAATAGGGTGTTCCATTTTTCCGTGTGCGCTTTGCCGGGGACTTCCACTTCACTGCGAATTCCGCCGTAAGGCGGAAGCGTGCTGGTTTCCGCTGCGAAGGCAATACCAGGCACGGACTTCAAACGGGCCAGGAGGGGCCGGAAAAAAGATGTGAGTTGAGCAGCGGTCTTATAGTGCCCCGACGGCAGCGGAATACGCGCAGTCAGAACATGATCCATCCGCAAACCAAGAGACACTTCCTGAAGAGCGACGAAGCTGCGCATGAACAGACCGGCAGTGAAAAGCAGCGCGAGTGAGAGGGCCACTTCCAGGACGATTACGGCATTCCGCAGTCCGGCGCGGCCAACCGTTCGGCCGACCCCTTTGCCGGTGTCACGGAGCGAATCGTGGAGGTCGCAGCGCGAAGCCTGGAGCGCAGGAACTAGGCCGAAGAGAAACACCGTGCCAACGCCAACAACCAACGCGAAGAGAAGGACCGCTCCATTCATTGCGATGACGGTTTCGGAGGCAATGGTGAACTCAGGAATCACCGCGGCAAGAGTTTTCACGCCGGCCCAGGCGAGAAAAATTCCGAGCATCGCGCCGCTGATTGCCAGAAGAAAGCTTTCAGCAAGCAGTTGGCGTACGACACGGAAACGGCTTGCTCCCAGGGCTGCACGCACAGCAAATTCTTTTTCACGAGCGGTTGCCCGGGCAAGCAAGAGATTGGCAACATTGCCGCAGCCGATGAGGAGGAGAAGTCCCACTGCTGCCAGGAAAACATACAGGCTGTTGCGAAAACGCGGGGAGAGTACCGCAGAGCCGAAGGATAGAACCTCCATGGTAAAATGCTTTGGATATTCTTTCGGGTAAACCGCGGAGAGCCGCTGGGCGATGACGGCGAGATCCGCTGACGCTTGGTGAGCGGTCACACCAGGTCTGAGATGGGCGACAACTCCCCAGTGCCGAGGGAAATCGCCTTCCCTTAGAACCCTCGGCTCGTCCGGCCCGCGCGGCATCCACAGATCGGCGCCACCCCAGGCAAAGCGCGGCGCGGCAATGCCAACGAGCGTGCGGGAAACACCGTTCAGCGTAAACGTCTTGCCGATCAAGGAAGGATCGGAATTGAACTTGCCAACCCAGGTGGCATGACGCAGGACGAAAACAGGGGGAGCGCCAGACTGATAGTCGGCGGCCTCGAGGGAGCGCCCGAGGAACGGGGCAACGCCAAAGAACTCAAAGGTGCCTGAAGTAACGTAGTTGCCGCCCAATTGCAGATTGCCATCGCCGGCCGTGTAGACAATGTCATCCTCGAGGTTGGCCACCATGCCATCAAACACATGGTTCTGCTTCATGAGGTCCTGAAATTCGGCAAACAAAAAGGCGCCGCGCCAACGGTCGGCCTGGTCCTGATCGTGGAGTCTAATCGTCACGAGGTGCCGCGAGTCTTTGTAGGGCAAGGGCTCGAAGACAGCGTTGTCAACCACGCTAAAGATGGCGGTGGATGCGCCAATTCCGAGGGCCAATGCGAAAATGGCGATGAAAGCGAAGTGGCGATCCTTTGCAAGGCCTCGAAAGGCGATGCGGAAGTCTCGCGCAAGAATCTCTAGGTGATTCTCCCACCGTGCCTCGCGGCATTCTTCCTTGAAGCGCTCAACCCCGCCGAATTCGATGGAGGCGCGTCGGCGCGCTTCCTCGTGGGGGAACCCGGCTGCGATATATTCGGCGGCTTGCTGCTCAACGTGGAATTGCAGCTCCGAGTCGAGCCGGCGCTCGGTCAGCGATTTGTGCCAGAGACGGCGGAGCCAGCGCATGGCGAGCCTCCTACCCCGCAGTCCGGAGAATCAGGGCAACTGCGTCGGAAAGCCGCTCCCAGTTCAGCATTTCAGTTTCGAGTTGGGCCCGGCCTTTCCGCGTCAGCTTGTAAAACTTCGCCTCGCGGCCCGTGCTGGTGTCCTTCCACTCCGCTTCCAGCCAGTCGCGTTCCTCGAGCCGGTGCAGCGCGGGATAAAGGGACCCCTGCGGAACCTGAAAGAAGTCTTTGGATATTTGCTGAATCCGCTGGGAGATAGCGTAGCCGTGAATGGGGCCGCCAGCCACCACCTTGAGAATCAGCATGTCGAGAGTCCCCTTGAGGAACTCTGCTTTTTCCTGAGGCATCGTAGACACCTAGCTATGCTACCTGTCTAAGTTCTACATGTAAGCCTAACTCTGTCTATTGTCAAGAAAATTCGCGAGCGAAAAGCAGGCGGACTGAGGTTCGCCCGCTCTTCAATACAAGTGAGGAAAACTTCTCAGTTGCCGGAGCCGGACGTGGTGGAGGCAGCGGGGGCGCTGGGGGCGTAGTAGCCGTTGCGCGTGCGTGCCATGAGTTTGCCGCGGCCTCGCGGTGGAATTACTTCGACGGAGACGGCACGGAAGCTGCCGTCCCGGTTCGCGTTGCTGGGGTAGTAGGCCAGGGTGTACTGATTGCGGATGTCGTGCGCCACTTGCTCGCAGATGCTGTGAACGTCCTCGACATTTTCCGGGAAATACGCCACGCCGCCGGAAGCCGCGGCGATCTCCTGCAGAACTTTCTTGGCGCGCTTGGCTTCTTTCTTGCCCTCACTGCCAAGAAGACCGATCGTGTAGATCACCGTGTCGGTCTTTTGAATCTCCCTGAGGGTTTTTTCCAGCGAATTGTGGCTGGCATTGTCTTCCCCGTCGGTGACCACCAGCAACACTTTCTTGTCCTTTGAACCCTTCTTGAGATGGTCCAGCGAGCCGATAATAGCGTCGCGAAGCGCGGTGCTTCCGCGTGAATCGATCCGCTCCAGCGCTTCTTTCAGCTCCGGGATGCTGCTGGTGAAATCCTTGTCCAGGTCGAGATAGAAGTCGTCATTGAAGTTCACGACAAAGGCCTCATCCCGCGGATTGCTGGCTTGCACCAGGGTGAGCGCCGCTTCGTTAACGCGCGGCCGCTTCTCGCGCATGCTGCCGCTGTTATCGATGACCAGCCCCATGCTGACCGGCACGTCTTCGCGCTTGAAAACGGAGAGTTTCTGCTCGACCTTGTCCTCGAAGACCCGGAAATTTTCCTGCTTCAGTCCGTCGGCAAACCGCTGCCGGTCGTCGAGCACCGTGGTGTGTAGCACCACGAGGTTCACGTCGACTTTAATGCTGGAACCCTGCTTGCCTGAATTCGAGGCCTGGCCCGGGGGCGGAGGCGGGGGCGGGCTTGGCACCGGAAGCTGCGCCGATGCCGACGATGCCAGCAGGACGACCGCGCACAGCAAAATGGATAAAGTCTGCACCCAGCAAAGAACGCGGGGCCGCAAGCTAATGGCTGGGAGCGTAGTAACCCGTCTTTGAAAAGACGCTAAGAGGCGGGAGTCCCTTGGGTGCACGCAATTTGATTTTGACCTTGCGCCAGCGCGCGTCGTGGGCCTTGTTGCTTGGTCGATAGCCGAGGACATATTGATTTCGCAGCTCCATGCCTATTTTCGAGGCGATGTCCGGAAGCTCCTCCAACCTTTCCACGTTGAAGACGCGGCCCCCGGTCATCTCCGTTACTTCACTGAGAAGCGACGGGCCGGCAAGTTCTTCCGGCGACCGGTTGCGTGAGCCGATGGGATCAAAGATGCCGATCGCATAGAGCTGGGTGTCCGCTTCCTTCACCAATCGCTTGATGTCGCTTTCGTTGTACCTACTATGATTATCGCCTCCATCCGATAAGATGAGCAAGGCGCGTTTGGCGTTGTGTGCACCCCTCATCTGGCTGAGGCCAAGATAGAGGGCGTCGAGAAGCGCAGTGCGGCCCTTCGGCGCGGTCAGCATCATGCGGCTCTGCAAATCTTCCACGCTGTTGGTGAAGGAACTGCTCAGCTCGGCGCGCTCATTGAAGCTCACAAGGAAAAACTCATCCTGCTGATTGGCGGTCTTGAAAAATTGCACGGCAGCTTCCCGCGCCTTGCCGACTTTGTTGGACATGCTGCCGCTGAAATCGAAAATCACGCCAATGGAGATCGGCACATCCTCCGCGGAAAAGGTGACAACCTCCTGCTCAATGTTATCTTCAAACACCCGGAAATTATCCGGCTCAAGCCCCGTGACCAGCCGGTTGTAAGGATCCGTTACGGTGACGTTCAATAATGCGAGGTCGACATCCAGTTTGATAAGCTGGCGCGGTTTGATGGAAACTCCGGGCGTATCCCTGCGAACGTCATCTTTCTTCACTTCCTCGCGCTTGGCTTCGTCTCTGGGCTTGTTTTCGTCCGACGTGGACTGTGCAGCGAGGGAAAATCCGGCTGGCAGGGCGAACAGACATACCGGCAGCAGAACTCGAAAGGACAGAATAAGGACCCGAAAACCTGGCGCATCGCGTTTCACGGCACCCTCTACATCCCGGCCAACTGGGACGGCCGCGCGGCTCGGACTAACCGGAATTCTATCACTCGGCTTCGCGAAAACAAGTTCAATTACTTGCTGTGCCGTATTGAACAGTTTGATGGGCCGGTCGGAGCGAGCGGCGTGTGTTAGCATCGCCCCACGGGCACTCTCCCGTTTGTGTAGGACCGGCCCGGAAGCTCTGTTATTCCCGGTACACGGAGAGCAAGAAGCGATGAGTTCGGCCAAAGTAGTCGTAGTCATTCCTGCGCGGTATGGCTCCACGAGGCTGCCCGGGAAACCACTGGTGTTGCTCGCGGGAAAGCCGATGATCCAGCGCGTATTCGAACGAGCCAAACTTTCGAAACACGTCCACCACGTAATTGTGGCTACCGATGATGAACGTATTGTGAAAGCGGTGCAAGAGTTCGGCGGCGAAGCCAAAATGACGCGCCAGGATCACCGCACGGGAACGGAGCGCGTGGCGGAGGTGGCCGCCCACGTGGAAGGGGACGTCTTCGTGAACGTCCAGGGAGATGAGCCACTGTTGGATCCTGCGGCGGTGGACGCAGCCGTAAATTCCCTGCTGGAAGAGCCCCAGGCATCGATCAGCACCGTCGCGACAGCGATCAAAACCCCGGCGGACATCATGGATCCCAATGTCGTGAAGACCGTGCTCGATTTCGAAGGCAATGCGCTCTATTTTTCACGCGCCCCCATCCCCTGGGTCCGCGATACCGCAAGCAAAATCCACGTGCAGCACTTGAAGCATCTTGGGCTCTACGTTTTTCAGCGTGAGGCCCTGCTGGAATATCCGACCCTGCCGCAAGGTGAACTCGAAAAGATCGAGCAACTCGAGCAATTGCGCTGGCTGGAAAACGGCTGGAAGATTCGCGTTGCGGAAGTAGCCCACGATGCGGTCAGCGTGGACGCCCCCGAAGACGTCGCGCGCGTGGAAAAACTCCTGCAAAAGTAAAACCGCCCGGCGGGAACTCCGCCGGGCGCAATACCGCAATATCAATCCTTCCTCAGGGCTGCCGCGATAGTGAGCCAGCGATCACACGGACGCGGTTGGGATCCGTGCCGGCCTCCGCGCCGACCAGAAACACGGCATTCGAATCCACGGCGTAGGCCGTAAAATCGAACGTCCTCGCCGATGGGAAGTTGGTTGTCACCGAGAGCGTGTTTGGACCGGTGCCTGGCGCGGTGATGGTGAGCGGTCCTTTGAACTGAATATCGAAGAATTGCGTCCCCGTTCTGAACTCGTTGAAATCCATGATGCCGCTGGCGTTATTCCCGGAGGCCGAAGTCAACTTCATTTGCCCGACAAAGTCCTCCTCATCGCTGCTTACGCCGGTCCAGACGAACGCGAAGTCGCCCGCAAGCGAAGCGGGCGAGATCGGGCCGGCGGTCTGCGTCAGAAACGTTCCGTCGCTTGTGATGCCGCCGTCCGTCTCTTGAAAAACTGCCTGCGTTGGCGAAATCAAATAGAAAATGAAGGAAAAAGTTCCGGCGTTGGAGTCCGTCCATGTTGCGGTACCGCCGCCCAGCCCATTGGCATCGACAGTATAAGTCCCGGTGACTGTGCCGCCCTGCGACGGAAGGAGCGTAAGGCCTCCATTGTTGTTCTCATCGAGAAATATCTCGGAAACTTTTCCGGCGCCATCTGCGGTGAAGCGCCCCGCCGTGGCAATGGGCCCCGTCGAACTGCTGCCTCCGATCAGAAATGCAAGGCCGCTGTTCACCGAAGCGTCACTGAAAGACATATTTTGCTGTGCAAACGCTTCCCCGGAGAGCGCGGCGGGAAAATTGGTGCCGAGCAGTTTCAAGCGAGTGCCATCGACGATATAGAATGCAAAATTGTGCCCGGCAATGTTCGCCGTGCCGCGGCCAAAGTTAGTGCCGTCGCCATTTGTATCTATTTGATAGAACGCGCCCGCTGGAAAAAGCTGTTGGTTGGAGGGCGTACCCGCTTCATTGGAGTCAAACAGACCAGTATTAGTATTAATGCCGCCCGCGCCATCTGCCGTAAAACGTCCGATGACCGATTCGGGATTCAATCTGACGTTGATGCCCGCGAAATCAAAAACGTAACCTCCCGCAATCGCTGGATTGGAGAAAGCCGCCGGGTTCTGTCTCTGGAACGAACCAGTGGCCGTCGAGTTCACGTCGGTCTGCGCAACGACCCCCTGTGTCGCGGAAGTGAGTGTGATGCTGTAATTGGTCGTCCCCGTGCTGTTCTTCAGGGTAAGCTTGCCGCGGCCATCGGCACCTATGGAGTACGTGCTGTTGGTGAATTGCAGGGTGAAAACCCCCGCGCACACGTTGACATCCTCAAGACCACCCGATATATGACCATTGCCGTCAGCAGTGAAACTCCCGGCTCGCGTGAAGAAGCTGGGAAAACCGGGGTTAAGGCCACAGAGTTCCGTGCCCGTCATCGAGAAAGCGTATTGGCCCTTCAAGCTTGCGTTGGAAAAGTTCCCCATTGGCGGAGGTGGCGGCGGTCCGACCACTGTAGTTCCACTGTTGCAAGCTGCCGTAACCGAAGCAAGCAAGATTGCAGCGAACAGGGTGAAGCGCTGGGTGGAGGCGTTCATCGCGGACCTGCTTGGATGGCGAGCTGGGAGCGCTGGGCAGGAGACAGCGCGCGCGCCCCGGCGCGAGAGAGCGGTGCGCCCTTCGCGGTTCGCAGCGCAAGGGACTGCCCGCCCTTTTGGATTACGCGAACAAGAAAGACGCTTCCCTGCCGTGTCGCGGAACTCGCTCCCACGACTCTCACCGAATCACCCTTTGCCAGAGAAAAGTGGTTGGCCTCAAGGTAAGAGGCCGCCCCAAGATGAACGTCAGTGCTGCCGCTCGCGGTCTGCAGTACGATGTGGGCTCCCATCGGCGGTGTCGCGGATTCTGCGGAATAGCTCAGGACCGTTCCTTCGATCATCGTCTCCTGGGTCGCGTTATAGGCGAGGCTGCGCGTCGCGGACTGTCGCGGCCGCTCCCCCAACTTCTGTCCCGAAGCGGTATAGCCGGAAAACAGCAACAGCACCGAGAGATAACCTGCAATTCTGACGAGATTCATTCTGCGCATCTCAGCTCCCGAAGACCAATTCACCACACTAAACCTGTCACTCTGCAGCGAGTTTCGACCAGCTCTAAATCGATTCCGTTCTATAAGAACCCTGTCGTGTCAGAAAAGTTGCGCCCCTGTCTTCGCGTATTTGCAACGATTCAATTCTTTAGACGGCTTCCTCTTCAATCCTGTTGCTTTGGAAACAGGGAAATGTATCCAATTCTCCACTGGAAGCCTCCTCCTCCCGGAGGCAAACTCCAGTAGAAAAATTCCACTTCCTGGACCAAAAAAAGGATCTTCGCGCTTGGCAAATAAGAAAAATCGTTTTTGCAGAACGAACACTTCGATTTGACAGAATCCCCGGTTGCGGCCATAATTCTATGTACGTCAATCCTGTGGAGGGCAGACAAGCCCGGCGCACGATACGGGCTATAAGGATGGCGCCAAAATATATTTTTGTTACCGGCGGTGTTGTTTCCTCATTGGGAAAAGGCGTCGCAGCCTCCTCGATTGGTTGTCTCCTCGAAAGTCGCGGTTTCAGAGTCACCCTGCAGAAATGCGATCCGTACCTGAACGTCGATCCCGGTACGATGAGCCCCTTTCAGCACGGCGAAGTCTTTGTCACCGAAGACGGCGCCGAAACCGACCTCGATCTCGGCCACTACGAGCGCTTCACCCACGCCAAACTTTCCCGCGACAATAACTGGACCACCGGCCGCATCTACGAAACCATTCTCACCAAAGAGCGCCGCGGCGATTACCTCGGCAAAACCGTTCAGGTCATCCCGCACGTCACCGACGAAATCAAGGCCATCATCAAGAAAGTTTCCGACGGCGTGGACGTCGTCATCGTGGAGATTGGCGGCACGGTCGGCGACATCGAATCGCTTCCCTTCCTCGAAGCCATCCGTCAGATGCGCCTCGAACTGGGCGCCGAAAACACTCTCTTCGTGCACGTCACCCTGGTTCCCTTCATCGCCGCTGCCGGCGAACTCAAAACCAAGCCCACGCAGCACAGCGTGAAAGAAATGCTGAGCATCGGAATTCAGCCGGACATCCTGCTTTGCCGCAGCGATCACCATATTCCTGCCGACTTGAAGAAAAAAATCGCGCTCTTCTGCAACGTCGTGGAATCTTGCGTGATCTCCATGGAAGACGTGGACACCATTTACGCCGTGCCCGCGGAACTCAGCAAAGAGGGACTGGACGCGCAGATCCTCCGGCTGCTGAAGCTGAAGGACCATGCGTCGAACATGAAGCCGTGGCTGGACCTGGTGCACCGCATGCATCATCCCGCGGGCGACGCGCGTATCGCAGTGGTTGGAAAGTACGTGCAACTCGAAGACGCCTACAAGAGTTTGCGCGAAGCCTTGCTCCACGGCGGGCTGGCGCACAATCACAAGACCGTTCTCGAATGGATCGAAGCGGAAGAAATTGATTCAGCGGCCACGGCGGCGGCCCGTTTGCACGGCTACGATGGCATCCTCGTTCCCGGCGGCTTTGGCAAACGCGGCATTCAAGGAATGGTGCACACCATTCAGTACGCGCGCGAACACAAGGTGCCGTTCTTCGGGATTTGCCTGGGAATGCAGTGCGCCACCATTGAATATGCCCGCGATGTCGCCGGATTGAAGCAGGCGGACAGCACCGAATTTGATCCGCAGACACCGCATCGCGTGATTTACAAATTGCGCGAGCTGCTGGGGGTCGACGAAATGGGCGGCACCATGCGCTTGGGCGCCTGGCCATGCAGGCTGGAGCCGGGTTCCTTCGCGCACAAAGCGTACGGAAAACTCGAAATCAGCGAGCGCCACCGTCATCGCTACGAATTTAATCGCGACTTCGAAAAGACCTTGGTCGCTGCGGGATTGAAAATCACAGGACGCACGCCGGACGAAGATTACGTGGAGATCGTTGAAGCGCCCGATCATCCCTGGTTCCTAGGCTGCCAGTTCCACCCGGAATTCAAATCCAAGCCGCTCGAGCCCCATCCACTATTCGCCGCATTCATCGGCGCGGCGCTGGAACACAAAAAGCAGAAGTCGCGGCCAGCGACAGCCATAGCCGAGTCGAAGCATGCTCCGGCTTTGCACGCAGCGCCTCGGGCAACTGCATAACCCATCTGATCAGCGGCGTCGTTCGAGTTTCCGACTTGTGCGTTAACCAGGCATGTGGGCCATCCGCGACAAATTCGGTTAATCTATTCGGGCGGGATGTCGTCATCGCGACACTTGATGGAAAAACGAAGCAAGCAGAAGGTGTAGCACACTGCGAAGGAGTGGTTTTCGGCAGTAACTTGGGATGGAGTATGGCGAACCTAGGCATGCTACGAACCAGAACATTTGCGGCCCTGCGCGAGCCGATACAGGTGCTTTCTAAACTGGTCGGAATCCCCTTAATCTGTTTGACCGCCTTGTTCCTCGCTGCACTGTACTTGCTTGGCGGGGCCGACCTGTTACGATTCGCTCTAAAACAGCTGACGTGGAAGGTATCGTTCAAGATTGTCGCCGGATTAGCTTTGTTCACGTGGATAAGACATGTAGCTTGGTACCACGACGAGCTGCCGCCGCTGTGGTGGCGGCGGTCTACTTGGCTGAATCTTCTTGAAATCCTCGTCCTGCTGGCCTTGATATTCCTCGCCATTTGGGCAATACCAAGATTTGCGTGACAACCTCACCTTAGTGAATTCAAGTCTAGCTGCTGACAAAATCACCTGAGACACACTCACTTAGTTCTAGGGACTAATTCCGCGCTAGCGCCTGGTTGTCGCTTAATCGGAAACTGCCCGCTGCCTGTATTCTTCTGACGTTGCAAACCCGGCGCGGCCTGCGTAGCCTTAGAGGCTTGCTGTATATTTGACATCTCAGATGAGTCTGACGCGTGAAATTGCACTTAGTTCGTTGCGCCTCGGCGGCGGGAATCCGCTGTTCCTGATTGCCGGGCCGTGCGTGATCGAAAGCGAAGCCCACGCGCGGATGATGGCGGAAAAAGTTGCGAAAATCGCGACGGATGCCGGCGTGCCCTACATCTTCAAAGCCTCCTACGATAAAGCCAACCGGACTTCCGTGAAGTCATTTCGCGGGCCGGGAGCGCAAGAAGGCCTGCGGATCCTCGGCAAGATCAAAGCGGACTTGAAGGTCCCTGTGCTCACCGATATCCATGATGCATCGCAAGCCGGACCGGCAGCGGAAGTATGCGACGTGCTGCAAATCCCCGCGTTTCTCGCGCGGCAGACGGAGTTGCTGATCGCGGCGGGCAAGACCGGTCGCATCATCAATATAAAGAAAGCGCAGTATCTCTCTCCGTGGGATATGGCCAACGTCGCCGAAAAAGTAGCAAGCACTGGCAATTCGAAAATCCTCCTCACGGAGCGCGGCGCTTCCTTCGGCTACCAGAATCTTGTGGTGGATTTCCGCTCATTCCCAGTAATGCAGAAAACCGGTTATCCCGTCGTTTTTGACGTGACGCATTCCGTGCAGCTTCCCGGCGGGCAAGGCCATGCCAGTGGCGGCCAGCCGGAATTTATCGAGCCGCTGGCTCGCGCAGGTGTAGCCGCCGGAGTAGATGGAATTTTCCTGGAGACTCATGACAATCCCGCAGCGGCTTTGTCCGACGGCCCGAACGCTCTTCCCCTGGCGCAGCTCCCCGCCCTGTTGGCGAAATTGAAAGAACTAGGCACCTTGGTTCGTCGCTGGAGAACAGATTGAGCCATCTCGACGCACCTCCGATTTGTCTGTTCATAGGGGCACGATATATCGTGCCCTTACGGTTGATCCGACTTTTGGGCGTCATATGGGGCCACCCATGAGCCTCGACACCGCGCGCCGCGTTCTCAAAATCGAAGCGCAAGCGATTCAAGACGTCTTGGCGCGTCTCGATTCCAGCTTCGAAAAAGCGGTGGACCTTTTGTTCGCCTGCAAAGGCCGCGTCGTGGTCACCGGCATGGGAAAATCCGGCCTCATCGGACGAAAAATCTCCGCAACACTCTCCAGCACGGGAACCCCCTCCTTTTTCCTGCACGCGGCCGAAGCTCTTCACGGGGATATGGGCATGCTCGCCCGCGGCGACGCTCTCCTGGCCGTCTCCTACGGCGGCGAAACCGAAGAGATCGTGCGTCTGCTCGAAGCCTTGAAGCGGCTGGAGATGCGCCTTGTCACCCTCACCGGCAAAATTCATTCGACGCTGGCCGAAGCCAGCGACGTCGCACTGGACGTCAGCGTGAAAGAAGAGGCTTGTTCCATGAACCTCGCACCAACAGCAAGCACCGCAGTAGCGATGGCGGTAGGTGACGCGCTAGCCGTTTCACTTCTCGAGCGCCGCGGATTCCGCCCCGATGACTTTGCCGCGCTGCATCCCGCCGGAAGCCTGGGAAAGAAATTGCTTCGCGTCGAACACTTGATGCACGCGGGCGACGCGCTGCCCCGCGTTTCGAAAGATACGCCGATGCCCGACGTGTTCCACGAAATGTCCGCCAAGAAGCTTGGAATGACCACTGTCCTTGAACCGGATGGACGCCTCGCGGGAATTTTGACCGACGGCGACTTGCGGCGGTTAATGGAAAAGCATCGAGGAGCGGTTCTCGAAATGCGCGCCGCGGATGGCATGACGAAGAATCCCCAAACCATCGGCCCGCACGTGCTTGCCAGTGAGGCCTTGAATTTGATGGAAAAGAAAAAAATCACCTCGATCGTCGTCGTGGATGAAGCGAACGGCGTCCTTGGCGTGGTGCATCTGCATGATTTGTGGACGCTGGAGCTGATCTAGCCAACGCGACCTAGGAGGGCACGGCTTTAGCCGTGCCGGAAGCTCCGGTACTTAGTGGGCTTTAGCCCCTGAGGAACGTTCTGGAACCTGCGAGACCATTTGGACATATCTCGCTTTCTCAGAATCGTCTTTGGGGGTCGGAGCTTCAGCTCCGACATTACGGAGCCTTAGAAGTGTGGGCTTTAGCCCCTGAGGGAGCGGTCGGGAATCTAGCAAGAACATTTTGAGACAGTTTCGGTTCAGAGTTAGAGAACTATTCCCGGAGGAGTAATTTGGCACGAACACCAGGCAGTGCAACCCCTATCGTCAAGAAGCGCGCAAGCCGCATCAAAGTTCTGTTGATGGATGTGGATGGCACACTCACGGATGGAAGCGTCACCCTGCTCTCCCAATCGGATGGCAGCGCGCTCGAAATCAAGAACTTTGACGCCCATGACGGCCAGGGCCTGACCCTGGCCGTCACCGCCGGTCTCCATACCGGAGTCATCACCGGCCGCGGCAGCGCCGCGCTTCGCCGCCGCTGCAAGGAACTCGATATTACGTATGTGTACGAGAAACAGGGCCACAAGATCGCCGCCTACGAAGACGTTCTGCGAAGAACCGGCGTCAACGAATCCGAGGTCGCCTTCCTCGGCGACGACTTGCCGGACTTGATGGTTATGAAGCGGGTCGGCCTCGCCGTGGCCGTCGGCAACGCCACCGACGAAGTAAAACGCGCCGCGCACTACATCACCAAGGCCGTTGGCGGCAAAGGCGCCGCCCGCGAGCTCGTCGAGCTGATCCTCCGGTCCAAAGGCATCTGGGAAAAGATGATTGACAAAGCCCGCGCCTGAACCCAGGTTCGTCCGGCTCTCACGCGGCGGCAATCCACCCCAGCATCAGCCATCTCACAGCAAACAAACCACCTACGAATTATCATTTGACAAAGGGTACAGTCATGATATAATGTTTTCGTTGTGACGGCGTGATTCTTCCGCCCAGACGGCGATGCTCTCCCGCGCAGCGGTCCTTCTAACTCCTTCAGATTCTATCCGCCCTCTATCGTTACCTTTTTATAAACATCGCGCGTCCGTAAGTCCTTTGTTTGCCACTCTTAGGAGCCACCCGCAAATCATTGAAAGCACAAGCACATTAAGTCCTTTCCTTGCCACTCATACAGACTTGTCACCCGTAAGTCCTGTATTTGCCACTCATACGAAAACAACCGGGGTGTGTACCAACAATTTCCACTCTGGAACCCGGCCTCCGCTCCAACTTCTGGCGCTCAAGGCCATCTCGCGTCATAATGCCGTCCTGCGCCGCGTTCGTGAGGACCCTTAACGATGCTCCACGCATGGCATGACGTTTCTCCTGGGGAGGATCTCCCGCGGGATTTTCAGGCGGTGATCGAGATTCCTCTGGGCTCCAACGTGAAGTACGAGTTGGATAAAGCGAGTGGGCTATTAAAGGTGGATCGCATCATCCATTCGGCGGTCTTCTACCCTGCAAACTATGGATTCATCCCGCAGACGTATGCGGACGATAACGACCCTCTCGACGTCCTCGTTTTGTGCCAGGAGCCGGTACAGCCACTGGCGCTCATCAAAGCGCGGGCCATTGGATTGATGACGATGATCGATTCCGGAGCGAGCGACGACAAGGTCATCGCCGTGGCCACCAACGATCCGGAATTCAACAGTTACGTCGAAGCCAACGAATTGCCGCCGCATCGCTTGCTCGTCTTGAAACGGTTCTTCCAGGATTACAAGCAGCTGGAAGGTAAGCAGGTACAAGTGGAAGATATTCGCCCAGCGTATGCGGCGGTGAAAGTGATAGAACAGTCGCTGGCGCGCTACAAGGAGCAAAGAGAAACCCTTCGCGCGACGGGTCGCTACTAATGCAAATGCACTATTCTTACGGTCTGAGCTCGGTGCTAGCTTGCAGCGGTGGAAACGGCCCGAGTTTCTGGTGCGCCTGCGACGCGCGGGGTTTGCCTTTTTGAAGCGGGCCTAAGTCTATCTGCTGGAGCGAGACGGCATGAAGCGGTTCTTGAAATGGACACTGGGAGTTGTGCTGGGACTTTTGGTCGTGGCCTTTGGGGCGCTTTCCTATCTGGCCGGCAGCCCGAAGGATGCCTTGTACATGGTGCGGTACGCGCTGCCGCACATGCATCGTGGCACTCTGAAAGTGGGCGACGATGCGCCCGATGCCCGGCTCCTCGCTCTCGATGGTCAGACCCGTTTCCACATCCGCGAACGCACCGCGGGCCGGCCCCTCGTTCTCGTTTTCGGCAGCTTTACTTGACCGCCCTTTCGTCGCCAGGTCGGCGACGTCGTGCAGATTTACAACGACTATAAGGACCACGCCGATTTCCTGACCGTCTACGTGCGCGAAGCGCATCCCACCGATGAATGGCAGATGAAATCGAACGTGAAAGACGACGTGTGCTACGCGCAGCCGAAAACTTTGGAACAGCGCATGGCCATCGCCAACGACTTCACCAAGCGCTTCAAGTATCCACTGCCCTTTGGCGTGGATGACATGGCCAACGCGGCCGATCTTGCGTACTCCGCGTGGCCGGAGCGTCTTTACATCATCGATGAAAACGGCCGCATCGCCTATCGCGGCGGAATGGGCCCGTTTAACTATAAGCCCGGCGAAGCTCGCGCCTGGCTGGCCGGGCGTTACGGCGAAGTAAAGCACCCGGAAAAAACGGAGACCGCGCCGAAGAAAAGTTGAGCCTATGAGGAATCGTGCCGGCAACTTGGCTGCGCCTCGATCCAAAACTTCGCGAAACATCGGTCTGGCTCGGGCGCTCTCCAAGCTCGGCGTTTGCTCGCGTTCGCAGGCCGCCGAACTGATTCGCGCGGGACGCGTCAAGCTGAACGGAACATTGCGCCGCGATCCGGAAACTCCGGTACACATCGAAAAAGATCGCATCGAACTGGATGGGAGTCCGCTCGCGAAGAGCGAAAGAATTTATCTCGCGCTCAACAAGCCGCGTGGTTTGGTCACCACCGCATCGGACGAAAAAGGCCGCGAAACGGTTTACGGCTATCTCCCCGCAGATTTTCCATGGGTTGCACCCGTCGGCCGACTGGACATGGCCAGCGAAGGGTTGTTGCTGCTGACGAATGATTCCGAATGGGCCGCGCGAATCTCGGCGCCGGAGACGCATCTGGAAAAAACGTATCACGTTCAGATTGATGCAATCGCGGATGAGAATTTGCTCAATGCTTTGCGCACCGGAATTCGGTCCTCCGAGGACGGCGAATTGCTGCGGGCGAAAGGCGCGAGCCTTCTGCGTCGCGGCGAGCGCAATTCCTGGATCGAAATTGTTTTGGACGAAGGCAAGAACCGCCAGATCCGCCGGATGTTGAAACAGTTGCAAATTGAAGTTTTGCGGCTCATTCGCGTAGCGATCGGGCCGCTGGCGCTGGGCGATCTTGCCAAAGGCAAGACGCGCGCGATCCAGAAGGAAGAGAAGCAGGCTCTGGATCGCGCGATGAAAATTGCGACCCGCGATCCTGCTCTCTCGCGGTAGCGAATCCTATTTGGATTTGTAGGTGAAGCTCACTTTGGTTTCTTCGTCGAGGACCAGCGGCCTGACGAAGTGATACGAATTCCCGGCTCTTGGTACATCGATGCGAACCGGCAGCACGCCGGAAACCCGCTGCTGAAGATTCGTCACGTTCGCAGAAGCCGCCATCTGCTGCTGAGCCGCAATTTTTCGCGCGTTGCGCTCTAGGCGCTCGGAATCTCGCGCGTTATACGGGCCGTTGGAGGCTTCGACAGTTACGGTTTGCGTCGCCGCGCCGAGGCTCGCGGAACTGACTCTTCCGAAAAGTTCGAGGCTCTGGAATTCTTCCGCGCCGGAAACATCTTGCGGGGCCGGCGGCAAAAGATTCGCAGCGATGGCGTCGCCGCCAAAATCTTTCACTTTGTATCTTTCGGGGAGAAATACTTCCCACTGCAACAAATCGATGGGGATGTCCATTCTTGGAAGAGAAATATCGGAGCCGCCTTTTTTCGCAAAAGGCGCGCCGGAATGGATGAAAACAAAAGACACGCTGTAAGAATCCGTAGGACGGAAGCCGGGCCGTAGAAGTGGGACGCGGTTACCGTCGGGACCTTCGACGGGTTTTACTTTTTCTCCCGCGACTTCGGCCGTGAGGATGCTTGCGCCCGCGGGCAGCGCGATTTTCAAAAATGGCTGGGCCTGATTGTTGACGAGCAGCTTTATTTCCGTCAGCGAACGGCCTTCGGTCGTGACGAGCGTTGTGACGACGGCACGTTCCACAACCGCGGAGAGTACGCTGCTGTCCGGGAAGCGCGTCCATTCCAGTGCGAGACTGGGCTTTTCGCTGGGCTGCTTGTGATAGCGGAATGCCGCCTGCATCGGAAACCGCGAGAGCGAACGCAAATACGGATTCGTTTCCTTGAAATCCATGCGCTTGAGGCCGCCGGCCTCCTTCGCGGTGAGTTCGATGGTTCCGGCGCCATCGACGAGCACTTCGCCGGTTTCGCGCTGCGCATTTTTGAAGCTTAGAAACGGCGCATCCACGTTGGTGGCGGTAATGGATTTTTCCATGGAGATCAGGAATTGATGCGAACGTTGCGCGGGGGCTCCCACTTTCAAAACCAGAACGCCGGATTCCACTTCGCTGGATTCGATGGAAGCGCCGGTGGTTCCGGTAACTTCGTAACCGGCGGGGATTTCGATTTCGAATTGAGCGGGTTCTCCCTGCACCACGGAAATGTCGGCGAGCGCGGCGATTCGAATTTCAGCTTCGCTGACGGAGACGAGTGTTTTCACGTCGGACAGAAAGCGGACTTCTTTCGGCACGACGGGAGCGGCGGCTTCCCGAGTTGTCCACCAGATATTTGCCTGCACGCCGGGAACGAGCGTCGCTTCGATGGAGGTCTGGCCGTTCGCGGACGACCTCGCGGTGATGAGGCCAGGGCTGACGCGCACATTAGTGTGATCGCCAGGAACAACGAGGGCGAAGCGCACGCTTCCTGCCGACGGCGCAGGAAGGCTGAAAGAGGCACGACCCGCTTCGATATTCAACGGGAGACCTGCGTCGAGACTCACGGAAAATTCTGAGGGACCATTCAGAACGGCGGTGTGCGTTCCGTTTTCCAGCGCGAGAGGCAGGCTCTTACCTTCCTGGCGAGCGTCCAGGATGGCCATGCCGGTGGTGAGGGGAACTTTGGTCGCGCCCTTGTGAAGAATTTCTCCCTGCAACTGGACGGTGCCTTGCACCGATTCGTCGGTGACGCGGAATTTCAGATCGGCGCGCTTCATCGAGTAAGGGACGGGAGGCGTGTCGGTTTTGCGCACCGGTTTGCTCGCGAGTTCCAGGAGATGGTTGTACTCGTCAAGCGGGAGCGTGACATTGCCCGAAGCCGGGACGGGAGGAAGCGCGGACCCGTCTGCTTTGGCGAGCCCGGGGAGAATCAAAATCCAAGCCAAGAGAATTGCTAGAAGCTTTTTCATTTGCCACCTGCCTTTTTGTCGCGCTGAAAAGTGATTTCCGCGGACGGAGATTGATTTTCCGCCGTGAGTTCAGAAACGAGAAAGAGAGACGGACCGAACGCCGGAAAGGAAACACGGATGGGGAGAATCCCGGCGCGCTTCCCCGCCAAAGCATCGGCTCTGAATTTATCGAGGAGAGACATCGTAGCGGCCTTCGCTTGTTTGGATTTGGTTTCGTCTTTGAAATCCAAATCTGGCTCCGGTACCGGCGCCGACGGAGCCATCTCCAACATGGCAACGTCAGAGCCGACTCCTGCTACAACTCCACCTCTTTTTCCTCCGCCTGCTCCACCAATGGGGCTGCTCAATGGCATGTGGGGATTGAGAGCGGCGGAGGAGGGATTCACGTAGGCGACGATTCGGAAGGTTCCCGGTTCCGGCGTCACTTTGAAAAGCGGCGGATGATAAACGAGAAGGCCGGTGTGGGAGACCGGCAAATCGAGTGCGGGCAGCGAGAGTTTGAACTGGCCCTTGTCGTTCCAGGCAGAGCCGCGCGCCAGATAGACAATTTCGACCGCGAACTCGGGTGCTTCTTCGCCCGATCGTGCCTTGTCGAGCGGAAGCAAGAGGCTGCCGTCGGGTGATTGACCGGGCCGGACTGCGCGACCGGCCAGAGAAGCCGTCCACAGAGTGGCGCCGGCAGGCAAAGTGACTTTCAGAAAGTTGCGCTGATTGTTTCGAATGGCGTAGCGTGCCTGAACGAGGACTTTTCCTTCGCCGGTGATGAGCACCTGATAGCGGGCTTCCTCGACGTTGGCCATCAAGACCGCTTGCGGCGTGTACCGCGCGACGTCCACGCGGAGCGATCTCGCCAGTTTCGTGGGACCAGGGCGAAACCGGAACGCGTTGAGCGACTGCGACTGGCGGCTGGCGACCATTTCGCCGAGGTCGGTGGCGTCGGCGCTTTCCAAGCCTTCGGATTTGGCATCCTTGATCTCGCCGGCGCCTAGAACTTCGACGGCAACGCCGCCTGTTTCGCGCTCGGCGTTGAGGAGGCGAAGCAGCGGAATGTCAATTTGCCCTTCGCGAGAGGTACGAGTTTCGCCCGTGATGACGAAGCGCGCTTGCTGCTCGACCGGTTCGAGAAAGGTTACGGAGAGTTCATTGTCCTTCACAACCCAATCGGCCACCATCGCGCCGAGAACTTGGTTGATCGTGACCCGGTCCGGGATCTGGATTTTTGCTTCGTGCGCCGCACCCTGAGTGACTTCCAGATTTACTTCGGCGTTGATGGAAGTGGAATCTTCGCCGAGACCCAGGAGTTGCGTCAGAGAACCGCGCAGGCGCAGCGGCTGCGTGGCGCGATGGTCCTCGGTTTTTCGCCGCCAGGTGAAGGTGAGGACTTCATTTCCGCGACCGTAGGCGATCCATTTGCTTTCGGCGCCGCTTTCGGATTTTTCGGAAAGAAGACCGCCCGCGAGGCGGACGTCCACGCCCTGGCGAGGAATCTGCACGGAAGCCCGAGTGACGCCTGAGGCGGCAGAAGGAAGCGAGATGCTTTCTTCTCCGGCCGATGTGGCCACAGGAAGAGCAATCTCGAGGACGAGAACGGCGCGACCGGGACGAGAAAGAAGTGCGGAGAGCTGGCCGCCGGCTTTGCCGCCAACAATAGGCACCAGAGAGACGAGCTTGCCGTCCAGTCTGGCCTCGCGTACGAGCAGACCGGCGGGGATGGGCACGCGCACCCAGCCATCTTTCAGAACATCCACGGTCAGGCCGGCGCGGCCAGAGGCGAGATCGCCGTTGATGCGCAGATCGTAATCCACGCGCGTGAGGGTGGCTTCGACGGGCGGCGGCTCCGGTTCGCGTTCGGTGGGGTACGCCCGGGCGTGCAGCGTGCGGTACTCGTCGACAGGCAAAACAACCCATCCGGGAGAATGTGCGGCGGTCTGTGCGGGAGAATTCGCCACAAAGAAGAACAGAACAGCGAGAAAGAAACCGAGGAACTTGGCCAGTCCGGAGTTTTTCTTTGGCATTAGAGTCAAATCGAATCGTGCGGGCATAGAAGTAGCCTCCTCATCTCGAAAACCGACGAGCGCGTACATCCGTTGAGCAACCCGGGAGTGGAATGACGTGTTGATGGAATGGGATGTCAGGTCGCGCGAAAATGGTTGTTTCATAAAGTAATTTTCTTGCAAGAGCGAAGCCTGGTCTTGCAACTACCGGTACCTCATAGCAGTAGAACGGTGGCGCGGGTTTTTCTTGCAGAGCTATTCGAGCAGGCTGGAATGCGACGAGGTGAATGCGGTGCCAGGCAGGGTTCTTTCAGATGCTTCCCTTCGCAGCGCCAATCGCTACGACGGGAAGCAGCGGCCGAAAGCCAGCAAGAGCCGGGGTGAACCTTTGATGCGGATCTTTCGTCTGAGCAGGGCCCAGACGAGGTTTGCCTCCTTGCGCAAGAAGTGAAGCCACGTTTGGCTATCCGCAATGAGGCGCAGATTTGGAGTGCCGGTGTGGCCTTCGGATACTTGCAGCGTCTTGTTCTGAATCACGACGGTGGCTTTTAGTTCTTCGTGGCCCGTGAACGTGAAGTGATAGGTGGCGTCGAGCCCTTCGGATCGGCCCCGCTGAAATACAAATGGCAACCCACGCAGGAAGCCGCGAATGGAGCCTTGCCCGGCCAGTCCATTGGCCACTCGCTTTGTTTTCTTATGCGGATAGCGCCGCGCGACGTATTCTTCGGGGTCGGAATTTGGAACCACGTAAATCGTTTCCGGCTTGTTCTGCAGCGGCTGGACCACATCCTCCAGGAATCGCTTCCGATCCGTGAGGAACGGAGCGATGACGTCCTCCCCGGCGGGGCAGACTGCCATACAGTAGGCCGCCTTATAGTTCGCACCGAACGACAAGCTCTGCCACATGGAAACTGTCTCCGCGCCGGACACTTTTTCCCGGTATTCGCGGGCGCTGCCGCTCGCGGCAATCGTTTCCACCCAATCGGTGAATCCGCCCATGAACTCCCGGTAGTTGTGCGTATAGCAGGCAGAAAAGTTGAAGTGACCATCGGCACCGATGGCGCCGGTCGGGCAGGCTGCAACACACAGCTTGCATTCAAGGCAAGGGTTGTAATCGAGCGGCCGGCAGAATGCGGTTACTTCGGTGTCTACCAGAACGGTACCGAGGAGAACGAAATTACCGAATTTCGGATGAATCACATTGCGATGGATTCCCATGTGTCCCAGACCGGCGGCGACGGCGACGGGCTTGTGCGATATCACCCACATCTTTCCACCCCACCGATCCGCCTCCATGGGGAAGCCGGCTGCGCCGCCATTGATGGCGCGAACTCCAGCCCGTTCCAAGGCCGCCACGATTTTGCGCGCGACTTCATTGGTCTGATCCGTGGTGTGGTGGAACTCTACGTTCGCGATGGACCGCGCCGGAGTACGGATATTCTCGCGGTTCATGCGGAGAACGAAGCTCACGAGAGTCTTAGTGCTGGGAAAAACTGCGAGAATGTCACTCTGCTGGTCGGCGATCTCCGGCCGCCCGGCCTCCACAAACCCAACATCGTCCGCTCCCGCCTCAAGGCACACCTGGCGAAGCCAGGTGCTATCTAGCGTTTGCGGCCGCGCCGGCTGATTGCCGGCCGCTTCCCGTTCCCGAAATTGCTTTACCGTAGGATGTTCAGCCAGTTGCGCCATTGGAATTTCCCCCGTTCAGGACATTAAATGTATATACATCTAATAAATCAAAAAAAGGTCAAGCCGCTGCGGAAGCAAGTGTGATTTCAGCGAGCAGTCCGCCCATTTGGCTCCAGGCTGGTTCACCCAGGCCTCTTCGTAATCGTCTCTGCGCCCGTTCCCAATGGGGTTGGCATTGCTGCAACTTCTGCCGGCCTGAGGGAGTGAGCCGCAGAAGCCGCAGCCGCCGGTCGTCCCCCGCCTTCACTCCGATCCATCCGCGCTTCGTCAAGAGTTTGAGCATGCGTGTCAAGGTCGTGGTGTCCAACGCCAACAATTTGCCTAAACCTCCCTGCGTGGTTTCGCCCGTAATGTTCAAGGCCATGAGCAGGGTGAATTGTGTCAGCTCAAGCGCGGTCGCTCGAAGCTCTTGGTTATACATCCTGGTGACCGCCCGAGCCGTGCGACGAAGGTTTGCACAGGCACACGGCAGCACCGGCAAGGTTGCTCCGGGATAAGTCTTCACTTTTCTTCTCACAATCCATGTATATACACCCGTTTTGGGAGGATATCAAGCAAATCGTGATCTCTACCGGTTCACACCTATATACGGTCTACTGAGTCACGGAAGTTATGGAGCGGGCGATGGGAATCGAACCCACGTCCGAAGCTTGGGAAGCTTCTATACTGCCATTGTACGACGCCCGCTCTGGTGATTAAATTATCAAATGGAAGAGGGGCTCGCAAGAGGCGAGCCAGAGCGGCGTGCCGTTCTCCAGGGCACAAGAAGAGATAGGAGGCGGCACACGGCGAGAATGAATTCGTTCCGGGAGGTACTTATGAGAAGTAGAAAAAAGATGATTTTGGGAGTGGTGATTCTGGGCTTGGGACTGGGAATTGCGCTTGCGTCGCGAGGAGCGGCGCCTGGCGGGGATGTCGGCGAACTGAAAGTGACGATTCGCGAATGGGATGTGCCGACGAAAGGCGCGCATCCGCATGATCCCGCCGTCGGAACGGACGGCGCGCTGTGGTTCACGGAACAACTGCAGAACAAACTTGGGCGCGTCGACCCCAAGACGGGAGTGTTCCAGGAGTATGCGCTGAAGATCGAGGACTCCGGCCCGCACGGGCTGGTCGCCGATTCGAACGGAAACATCTGGTTCACGGGGAACGGGAAGGGCTACATCGGCAAGCTCGATCCGGGCACAAGCGCGGTGGTCGCATACAAGATGCCGGACGCCAAGGCCGATGACCCGCACACCGCGGTCTTCGATTCCCACGGCATCCTCTGGTTTACGGTGCAGGTCGGAAACATGGTCGGCAGGCTCGACCCTCAAACCGGCAGAATTGATTTGAAAAAGATGCAAACGGCGGACGCACGGCCTTACGGAATTGTCGTCAACAGCAAGGGCATTCCGTTTTTCTGTGAGTTCGGCACCAACAAGCTGGCCAAGATCGACCCACAGTCTATGGCGATCGTCGAATACAAGCTGCCGGAAAGCGCGCGGCCGCGGCGCATTGCAGTGGACGCGAGCGACAAGATTTATTTCACGGACTATCAGAGCGGAAATCTGGGCCGGCTCGATCCCGCAACCGGCGCCGTCAAAATGTGGCCTTCGCCGGGCGGAGCGAACTCCGGTCCCTACGGAATCGCCATAACGCCGGACGGGCTGGTTTGGTACAGCGAATCGGGAGTGAAGCCGAATACGATCATCCAGTTCAATCCGAGAACAGAACAATTCGCCCGTGCGGCGATCCCTTCCGGAGGAGGCACGGTGCGCCATATGGTGGCGACGGCCGACGGGCGGGTGTATATTGCCTGCAGCGGCGTGAACAAAGTCGGAGTGGTCGAACCAACCCGCTGAGTGCCTCTTCCCTGCGCCGCTTTTTATTCCGCGGAGGATGCGATGAACGCAACGGCCGCAAAATCCAAACCACAACTTTGTCAGGGAATTTCGCGGTTGGATGAACCCTGCGACCAAAGCGCCCAGCAGTATTGCGAGCGGTGCACCCAATGGTTCTGCCGAGCCCATTTCCCCGACCCCGACTGGCATGCGTGTGCGCCCGAGCAGGGCGAGAGTTGATTCGAAGCACTTTGCGCCGCAGAAAGCCCCGTTGGCGCTTGCACAGCACCCGGCGCGCGAATTCTTGACGGAGGCGCGTGCCTTCGCTAGCGTCGAAGTATGCGGAGTGCCGCCCTACTCTGCCGGCGCGAATCGCGCAAAACTATCCGGGTGAGAGAATCCATTGGCCAACGCGATCATTACACTGACAACTGATTACGGCACGAACGACCATTTGGTTGGCACGCTCAAAGGCGTCATCCTCAAGATCAATCCCGACGTGACCATCGTGGACATCACGCACGACGTCACGCCCTTCGATTTGCTCGACGGCGCGCTGGCGATTGGCTCGGCGTATTCCTACTTTCCGGCGAAAACGGTCCACGTGGTGGTTGTGGATCCCGGCGTGGGAACGGAACGGCGGCCGCTGCTCGTCAGCGCGCAAAACCAGTATTTTGTCGCGCCCGATAACGGCGTGCTGTCGGTGATTTATGAACGCGAGAAGGAGAACCTTGTCGTCCGCCATGCCAACGTCCAGCACTATTACTTGCAGCCGGTGAGCAAGACTTTTCATGGCCGAGACATCTTCGCGCCGGTCGCCTCTTGGCTTACAAAAGGCTGGCAGACCCCCAGCATGGGAGATGAGATCAGTGACTACAAGAAATTCGCACTTCCTCGCCCCAAAGAAACGGATGGCGTTGTGAAAGGCGCTGTCTTGCGCGCCGATGCGTTCGGCAACCTGATTACGAATTTTCGCTCGGAAGATTTGCCGGAAGCGGTGCTGAAGGACGGAAACATCAAGCTGCAAGTAGGAACTCATCAGGTCGCACGACTCGTGGATACGTTTGCGAGCGGCAACAACGGCGAAGCGATTGCCTATGTGGGCTCGAGCGGATATCTCGAAATTGGAGTGAACAAGGCGAACGCGGCGCGTACTTTAGGCTTGGGCCGGGGCGCAACGGTTACCCTGACAAAATAAGTTCCCTTCCCACAACTTCAGCTCTCTTCATCGAAACAACGTTTAACGCGAAAATTCCTGTGCGGCCATTTGGGAGCGCAGGCGAGGATCGAGCCAGTCGCGCCAGGCGTCTCCCAACAAATTGAAAGAAAGCACGGCGGTCATTACGGCCAAGGCGGGAAAGACCACCATGTGCGGCGCATCGAAGAGGTGGCCGCGCGCGTCATTCAGCATCGCTCCCCAACTGGGAATGGGCGCGAGCACGCCAAGCCCGAGAAAACTCAACGTGGATTCCGCGAGAATGGCGCCGGCCATGCCGATGGTGGCTTGAATCAGGATAGGCTGCAAAATGTTGGGCAGAAGATGTCCCACCATGATGCGCAGGTGAGAAGCGCCGAGCGATCGCGCGGCGAGTACGAATTCCATCTCTTTGACTTTCAGTACCTGCGCACGTGCGAGCCGAGCGTAGCCTGCCCAACCGGTAATGATCAGCGCCAAAATCACTTTGCCGATGCCGGGACCGAGAAATGCCGTGAACGCAATGGCCAGGAGGATCCCCGGGAACGAAAGAAACGCGTTGACGAGCAGAAGATTGATGACGTGGTCCCACCAGCCGCCGGCGTATCCGGCGAGCATGCCCATCGTTAGTCCGATGAGACCGCAACCGGAAACCACACATACGGAAACGAGGAGCGAGATGCGCGCGCCATAGAGAGTGCGCGAAAGGATGTCGCGGCCGAGTTCGTCGGTTCCCATCCAATGTGCGCGCGAAGGAGACTCGAGCCGGGCCGGCAAGTTCTGCGCCGCGGGGTCCGCGGGCGCTAACCACGGCGCGAGCAGAGCCGCGACGACGAGAATTAGGCCGGCTATGAATCCCACGCGCGCGAGAATACTTTGGCGAAGAAACTCCCGGAGCGCCTGGGACGAAATCAAGACAGCCTCACGCGGGGATCAATCACGGCATAAAACACATCCGTAAGCAGGTTGACGGCGACGTAGGAGACCGCGATCACCAAAATGCATCCTTGGAGCAGCGGGTAATCGCGCGAAGAAATGGCCTGCACGGTCAAGCGCCCGATGCCGGGCCAGGAAAAAATCGTTTCTGTGACGATGGTGCCCGCCAGCAAAGTTCCGAATTGGAGACCTAGAATCGTAATGATAGGAATGAGTGCATTGCGAAATGCATGTCGCAGCAAGACGACGTACGTGGAGAGACCCTTGGCCTTTGCTGTGCGGACGTAATCGCTCGAAAGCTCTTCCAGCATGGCGCTGCGAACCATGCGAGTGAGAATGGCAGCCAGTGCTGCACCGAGGGTCGCTGCAGGTAACACATAGTTGAGCAGCCCACCGCGTCCCGAGACCGGCAGCAGACCGAGTTCAATGGAAAAGAAAAGAATCAGCACCGGGCCCAGAGCGAAGTTTGGAAATGCCAGGCCGAAGAGAGTGAAAACACCGACGGCACGATCGGAGACTTGTCCTCGGCGATGAGCGGCAAGCACACCCGCGGGGATGGCGATGGCCGCGCAAACGATAAGTGCGAGAAACGCGAGTTGAAGAGTGGCGGGGTAGCGCTCGAAAATGATGCGGCGCACGGGCGCCTGGAATTTGAACGACTGTCCCAGGTCGCCGCGCACGAGTTGCCGGAGATAGTGCCCGTACTGAGAGTGAAGCGGCAAATCCAGCCCGAGCGAATGACGCAGTTGCGAGACTTGCCCCGGCGCTGCGCCTTCCCCGAGCATTTGCTCGACGGGATCACCCGGCACGATGTGAATCATCAGGAAGACCAGCGTAAGCACGAGCCAGAGCGCCGGGAGTGTCAGCAGGAATCGTTTGAGGAAGTAGCGAGTCATGTGTGACTGGGAAACTATGATTTCACGCTCGCCGGTTTCGAATCCTTGGAGGGCGGACTTGCAATCTGTGGATCCGAAGTCTCTTTCTCAGCGTCAGTACTTCGAAGACGCTGGATTTTGACTCGGGCGACGCGTTTTCCATCCATCTCCACGACCGAAAAGCGAAAGTTGCCGTATTCGAAGCTCTCTCCGCCTTTAGGAATGAATCCCAATTGATCGAGCACGAATCCCCCGACTGTGGCGTAGGCCGGATCTTCTGGAACGGTAATGTTGTATTGCGCGTCCAAGTCTCTCACGTTTAGAGCCGCATCAAATATCAATGCGCCGTCCGCGAGCGTGAGCGGGCGCTCGATCACGTCGAATTCGTCGTGAATCTCTCCGACCATTTGTTCGAGGATGTCTTCCAGCGTAACCAGGCCGAGAATGCTGCCGAACTCGTCGACGACCATGGCCATGCCAATGCGGCGAGTGCGTAATTCCTGGAGCAACTCGCTGGCGGGCTTCGTTTCGGGAACGATAAGCACTTCGCGGAGAACGCGGCGCAAATCAAACGGCGGCGGCGAGAGATTCTCCTCGAGGCGGCGCTCGCGATCGAGGAGAATCCACAGCATATCCTTGATATGGACAAAGCCGAGTATGTGATCCTCCGTGCCGCGGTAGACCGGAATTCGCGAACGCTGCGTCGTCGCGAAGGCGCGCATCACTTCATCCAGTGTGGATTCCACAGATAAGGTGTGCATGTCCGGCCGGGGCACCATGATCTCCCGCACCTGGATTTGCGCGAGTTCAATCGCGCTGAGAATGAATTTTTCTTCGCCGGGGGCAAGCAGTCCGCGCTCGCGCGCCTGCTGAATTTGGATCTGCAGCTCTTCCGTGGAATGCGCAACGCCGTGCCCGTGCGGCGAGGTGACTCCCATGGCCTTTACGATCGCCCCTGTTGCTCCATCCAGCGTGCTGATCGCCCAACGGAACGTATTCAGGAACCAGTGAAACGGCACAGCCACCATAAGCGCAACGCGCTCGGCCCGGGCCAGGCTCAAGGTCTTGGGGACCAGCTCTCCAATCACTACGTGCAGCGCGCTCAAGAGGGCAAAAGCACACGTGAGAGCGAGGGCATGAGCGATGACCGCGGAGCGAGTTCCAGAAGTGCCCGTCCACACGGCTTGAAAGAGTTTCGCGAAGGTGGCTTCACCGACGGCACCGATCGCCAGGCTGGTCATTGTCATGCCGAGCTGCACGCCGGAGACCACGTGGTGCAGATCCCCAAGAAGCAGCTCCACCACGCGGGCTCGTGCACTTCCCTTGGCCACGAGCTGGCGGATGCGCGAGAGCCGCACGGCAACGAGCGAGAACTCCGTCGCCGCGAAAAAGGCGTTCAGAGCGACCAGCGCCAGCACGCCGAGTAGACGAATCGCGAACATGGACGAATGGGCTCCCTGCGGCATTGTAGCAGCACCCCGGCGGGCCATGCTTGATCGTTGCCCGAAGCGAGCAAGCCCCTGCCGCGTGGCCTCCGTCAGGCAGCATTGAATCCGTGCTATCCGGCGGTTGCGCGCCACTGGGAGCGTCCTCTACACTGACTATTTGCCTAAGCCGCGTGGGAGAGTACTTGCGAACGTTTCTTCGAATCCTTCTATGGGTAGTTGCCATTCTCGTTGTTGCGGTTGGTGCCGCGGCTTGGTGGTTTGTCTATCGGCCACTGCCTCAGATTGACGGGACCGCGCCTCTTCCCGGACTCCGACACGAAGTTACTGTCGAGCGCGATCAATGGGGCGTTCCGCACATTCGCGCTGCTTCGCTGGAGGATTTGGAAGAGGCGCAGGGCTACGTCATGGCGCAGGATCGCCTCTGGCAGATGGACCTGCTACGGCGAGTGGCGCGCGGCCAGCTGTCCGAAATCCTTGGTCCCGCAACGCTCTCCATTGACAAGGATTTTCGGACGCTGGGATTCAGCTGGGCGGCGGCGCGCGACGTGGCGCAGTTGGACGCCGAATCCCGCAAGCTGATGGAGGCGTACGCGCGGGGAGTGAACGCGTTTATCGAGGAGCATCAAGACCGGCTGCCTTTGGAGTTCACTTTGCTGCACTACAAGCCCCTGCCATGGCAGCCTTCGGACACGCTGGCGATTTCGGGCTACATGTATCGAACGTTGACGGACACGCGAGAAAGAGAGCTGAATCGCGCCAAAGTGACAGAGCGGGCCGGAGCGGATCGGGCAAAAGACCTCTTCTCCGAAGAATCCGCGATGGATCATTTCATCGTTGGCGATCCGAGTGTGCCCAACGACGGTTCACAACGCTCTGCCGCGGACGACGACGAAGATGATGACGATATCCAACCCGACGCGGTGCTGAAGGCTCGCCGCGCCGGTGTCAACGGGATTGCCGCACCAGATGGCTCGCCGGACCTGACTTCAGCCTTGTCGCAGTCGATTCAGCAATTCCTCGAAGAATCGCGCAACGAGATTCGCCAGGGGCTCGGCAGCAACAACTGGGTGGTAAGCGGCGCGCATACCGCGACCGGCAAGCCCTTGTTGGCCAACGACACGCATCTCGAGCTCATGATCCCCTCCATCTGGTACGAAGTTCACCTCACGGCCCCGGGTTGGAACGTGAAAGGCTTCACGCTGCCTGGGGCGCCGATGGTCATTATCGGCCACAACGAGCGCATCGCCTGGGGCTTCACCAACAATGAGGCGGATGTGCAGGATCTTTACCTCGAGGCATTCAATCCCGCGGCGCCCGACGAATACCGCGTGAAGGGCTCGTGGACCAAGGCACAGATCATTTATGAGACGATTCACATCAAGGGCGCACCGGACGAACACCTGCAAGTAGTGGTCACTCGCCATGGCCCGGTGGTGGCTCGCGACGGAGACAAAGCGTACGCCATGCGCTGGACGGCCACGGAACCCGGCGGACTCGCGAACAGTTACAACTGGCTCGGCCAGGCGAAAAATTGGAAGGAATTTCGCGAGGTCATGAAGCACGTTTGGGGCCCGGCACAAAACGCTGTTTATGCCGACATTGACGGCAACATCGGATACGTCATGGCAGCTCGCGTGCCGATTCGAAAGAAAGGCCACGGCGAAGTGCCCGTTCCTGGAGATACGGACGATTACGAATGGACGGGTTACATCCCGTTCGACCAACTTCCTCAAGCGCTGAACCCGGAGAGCGGACTGATCGTCACGGCCAATGCACGCGTTGTGGGACCGAATTACAAACCCTATCTGACCGACCGATGGGAAGAGCCCTACCGAACCGCGCGTATCTACGACTTGTTGCACGACCGGCATGATCTGCGCCCCGAGGACATGCTTAAAGTGCAGACGGATACGTACAGCTATCCGCATGTGTTCGTCGCCGACCAACTGATCGCAGCGGCAAAAGCAGCGAAACCCAAGGATGTCCGCGCTCAAAAGCTGATCGAGGGCTTGAAGGATTGGAATGGCATCGCGGAGGCGGGTTCGCCGGAGGTTTCCTTTCTGCATGCGGTAAGGCGAGCGGCGATCGAGATCCTTCTCGAACCGTTTCTGGGAAAAGAAACCACAATCTACCAATGGCGATCTACCACTTTCCTGCAAAAGATACTTACGAATCGGCCAGCGAAGTGGCTGCCTGCCGCGTTCAAGAGCTATGACGAGTTGCTGGCGGCCGCGGCCGACAAGGCGGTGGCGCGCCTCGCGGAGCAGAGCGGGAGCCAACGGGTCGAGGACTGGGCCTGGAAACGCTTCAACTCTCTGGACATGGTTCATCCGATCGGCCGCGAAGGATTGTTGAAAAAGTTCCTCAGCATTACGGACAAACCGCAATCGGGAACTGTTTACAGCATCCGGGCGACGACGAAGACCCATGGGCCGGCCATGCGCTTTGTGGCAAACCTGGGCGATTGGGACCATTCGATCTTATTGCTCCCCGCGGGACAATCCGGCCAGCCGGGGAGCAGCCACTATTCCGATCAATTTTCCTTTTGGTACGAAGGCAAACCCATTTTCGCGCCGTTCAGCGATGCCGCTGAGGCAGCCTCGCGAAAACATTCACTGACTCTAAAGCCAGGATCGTAGTTCCCTTCTGTTCCCATGCCGGAACTCCCCGAAGTAGAAGCCGTCGTTCGCACCCTCCGTCCGCTGGTTCAGGGACGCCGCATCCGGTGTGTTCACGTCTTGCACCCGATTGCTGCAAAGCCGCAGGCAGCGGCCTATCTTTCCAGGTTTGCGCAGGGTCAAAGAATTCGAACGGTCGAGCGCAAAGGGAAGTATGTGCTTCTGCTTCTGGACCGCGGCCTGCTGACGATGCACTTCCGCCTGGATGGCCAGCTCGTTTGGTTTTCGAATGCGAAGGAATTTCTGAGGTGCGCCAACCGCACGGAAAGCGGTGTTCATGTGGATGTCGCCCTGGAATTGGAGAAGGGAGTTCTCGGGTTTGCGGACCGGCGCCATTTCGGCCGGGTGCACGCCTGGGACTCCGCCGCAAAATGCCCCGGGCTTGCGGAATTGGGCCTTGACGCGCTCTCGCCCAGTTTCACGCCGACCCGATTCGGCGAGCTACTGTATCGTTCGAAGCGCCCGTTGAAAGATTTCCTGCTAGACCAGTCGCGCGTCGCGGGAATCGGGAATATCTATTCCTGCGAATCGCTGTGGCGCGCAAGACTCCATCCGCGGCGCCGCACGCACACGTTAAAACCAGAAGAAGCGCGCCGGCTCCACAAAGCAATTGTGTCCGTTCTCAGGCGTGCCTTAGAATGCTGTTTGCATCAGGCGCCTGACTTTCGCAATCCGCAGTGGTGGTTCCAGGGATTGGAAACTATTCTTCGGGCGTACGGCCGGGAAGGAAAGCCCTGTCGCCGCTGCGGGGAACCAATCCGTCGCATTGCGCAAAGCGGCCGTTCCACTTACTATTGCGCCCATTGTCAGAAATAATCGACTCTGAAGGAAACAGGTCAATCGCGTGAATTCACCTGCACCCAAAAAGCCGGAAGCACCCAAGAAACCTGATTTTGAGCGTTCCCTTGCGCGATTGGAGGAAGTCGTCCGCCGCTTGGAGAGCCCGCAGCTTTCCCTGGATGACGCTATGAAACTCTTCGAGGAAGGTGTGGCGCTCTCGCGAGAATGCCAGAAACAATTGGAAGAGGCGGAAGGCCGCGTGGAAATCCTGCTCAAGAAAGCCGACGGCAAGCTTGCCGCCGAACCGTTTGATCCCGAACGAGAGAGTGAATCGTGAAGCGGCCGCGCTGTCTCCCGTGCGCGAGTTTTCCGCCGCAATGAAACTTCCGGCCTTTTTCGAGGAAGACCGCCTTTCCGTGGACGCTGCACTCGTGCGGCTGATGCCCGCGGAGTCCGCGCCGCCGTCGTCCATTCACACGGCGATGCGGTATAGCGTCTTTGCAGGCGGCAAGCGGATCCGTCCCATTCTTTGTATTGAGACGGCGCGCATTTTCAACGGCGACGTCTCGGCAGTACACTATCCTGCCTGCGCGATCGAATTCATCCACACCTATTCGCTCATCCATGACGACTTGCCGGCCCTCGACAATGACGATCTTCGCCGCGGCAAGCCAACGTGCCACAAGAAGTTCGGCGAGGCCATCGCTATTCTTGCGGGCGATGCGCTTTTGACGCTGGCGTTCGAGTCCATCGGCGCTACACCCGTGCCTGCGGAACGCCGCGTGGCCATCCTGACGGAAGTTGCTACATCCGCGGGGACCGTGAATGGAATGGTGGGCGGCCAGGTCGCCGACATTGAAGCAGAAGGCAGGCGAGTCGAGCCGCAAATGCTCGAATATATTCATCGCTCGAAAACGGCTGCGCTCATCCGCGCTTCCATCACGGCGGGCGCTTTGTGCGCCGGCGCAAGTGACAACGACGTCGCGCGCCTTCGCCGCTTTGGCGAGACCATCGGCTGGGCATTTCAGGTTACCGATGACATTCTGGACGTCGAAGAATCTTCTGCCGCGCTTGGAAAAACCGCCGGCAAGGATATCGCGCAGGAAAAGGCGACCTATCCTGCCGTGTACGGCCTCGAACGCTCTCACGCCATTGCCAACGATCTCGCCACGAAAGCCATCGCCGAACTCGCGCCCTTTGGAGAACGTGCCTCGCGGCTTCGTGAAATTGCGGAATTCCTCGTTCTTCGCCGCGCCTGAAGTTTCGAACGCATTATGAAACCCAAAGCGATACGCAAGCGGCTGGATATTCTCCTCGTCGAGCGCGGGATGGCCGCGTCTTCGAAGGATGCTCTTGCCATGGTCCTCGCGGGTGAAGTCCAGGTGGACGGCAAGCGGACCGACAAAGCCGGCACCCCCATCGCTTCTGACGCGCAGATCGAAGTGACAAACCGGACGCAACAATTCGTCAGCCGAGGCGGCGTCAAATTGAAAGGCGCGCTTGCTGATTTCGCGATCGACCCCAAAGGATGTATTTGCCTGGACATCGGCTCTTCTACTGGGGGGTTCACGGACTGTCTCTTGCAGCACGGCGCCTCGCGTGTCTACGCCGTTGATGTCAACACAGAACAAATTGACTGGAAACTGCGGCAGGATCCTCGCGTCGTTCGAATCGAGCGAAATGCGCGGGAACTGGACGGCGAAGAGCTTCCCCAGAAAGCCGCCATCGTCGTTATCGACGTTTCCTTTATTTCTGCCAGCAAAGTGCTGGGGCCCGCCATTTCGGAGGCGGAAGAGAACGCCGACTTCCTGATTCTGATCAAGCCGCAATTCGAACTGTCTCGCGAGGAGATTCCCCCTGGTGGTGTTGTGACCGACGAGAAATTGCGCGAAAAGGCCATCGTAAAAGTGCGTCAAGGCGTCGAATCTCTGGGCCTGGCATTTATCGGAGTGCAGCCTAGCCATCTCCTTGGGGCCGAAGGCAATCAGGAATATTTTCTGCACGCGCGCAAAAAGTCAGTGGAGTAGAATCTTAGGCACACATGCAGCCCGGAAAATCCTTCCAAACCATCGGCATCATTTCGCGTCCCCGCCGTTCGAACTTATCCGTGGTTGCCCCGCCTTTGCTGAAATGGCTCGAAGAGCGCGGGGTGCAGGCTCTTTACGACGAAGAGACAGCCGGATCCCTGACGGGTTCAACAAAAGGAAAAACACGTCAGCAAGTCGCGGATGCGTCGCAATTGCTGCTCGTTCTTGGCGGTGATGGCACACTCCTTGCCGCCGCGCGTCTCGCCGCGCCACGCGGGATTCCCATCCTGCCGATCAACATGGGAAGTCTGGGCTTCCTTACCAGTTTCACCCTCGACGAGCTTTACCCCGCGCTCGAAGACGCACTTGGCGGTCGGTTTTCCGTCAGCGAACGCGTGATGTTGTACGTGGAGCTCGAACGAGGCGGAAAAGTCATCGAAACTCAGCGGGTGCTGAACGAAGCCGTGGTCAACAAAGGTGCGCTGGCCCGCATGATCGAACTGGAGCTCAGCATTGACGGCGACTTTGTCTGCCGCTACCGTGCCGACGGCTTGATCGTTGCAAGTCCAACGGGCTCGACGGCCTATTCCCTCTCGGCAGGTGGCCCCATCGTGCATCCAGGAGTCGAGTCCTTCATTATTACGCCCATTTGCGCGCACATGCTGAGCGACCGTCCGCTGGTCGTCCGGGATTCTTCTTCCATTCAAATGAAACTTTCCGGGAACACGGAATCTGTCTTTCTCACGCTCGATGGGCAGAGGGGCATCCCGCTGCAGGCAACGGACATAGTTCGCATCTCCAGGAGTAAGGAATTGTTGAAGCTCATCCAGCCACCGCGGAAATCCTATTTTGAGATCTTGCGCAACAAGCTGAAGTGGGGCGAAGCGTAGAATAGCAATTGCTGGCTCTATTTATTTTGCCAAAGAGTCCGTGCGCAGCAGATCGTCTTGCGTTTCACGCCTGCGGATGAGACGAAAGCGCTTCCCTTCCACCAGAACTTCCGCGGGGCGGCATCGCGCGTTGTAGTTCGACGCTTGCGCCATCCCATACGCGCCGGCCACCCAAATGGCAAGCACGTCGCCTGTTTGCACTTCCCCGAGCGGCCAATCGTGAAGAAAGCAGTCCCCGGTTTCGCATACCGGACCAACGACGTCCACGCGCTTGCGTGGAGCTCCTCTGTCCGCGTTTTCGCGCCGGACTTTGGTAATCGGATGAATCGCGCCGTACAGCGCAGGCCGCATCAAGTCATTCATCGCCGAATCCACGACCACGAACGTCTTGCCGTGGTTCGTCTTGGTATACAGAACTCGAGTCAGAAGAACGCCAGCGGGCGCGATGATGGAACGCCCAGGCTCCAACAGCAAGTGCACGCCGAGTTTTCGGACGAGCTGCGCGACCAAGCGAGCGTAGGTTGTGCGTCGCGGCACCTTTTGATCGGTGTATTGCACTCCGAGGCCGCCACCCACATCCAGGTACCGCAGTTCAATCCCCGCGCGGCGTAATTCCCCGACGTAGCCGGCAAGACGGCCGACCGCGAGGCGAAACGGCTCGAGCGAAGTGATCTGCGACCCGATGTGCGCGCTGATTCCCTGCCAGCGGATCCATTTCGAATCGCGATGGACGAGATAAAGTCTTCGTGCTCCAGTCCAATCCAAACCGAACTTGTGCTCGTGGCGTCCGGTTGCGATGTGCGGGTGGCCACCGGCTTGCACATCGGGATTGACACGAATGGCCACGGCTGGAGGCGCGTTGCCTTTCTGGACCTGCCGCGCGGCCTCTCCGCTCAGGACTTCAAGTTCCGCTTCCGATTCAACATTAAAAAGCAATATTCCAGCCCGGCCTTTATGCCCAGCAGCGCGATAGTTCAATGCTTCGCGAATCTCGTGCTGGTCTTTGCCCACGCCGGAAAACACGATGCGATCGCCGCGAACGCCAATTCTTCGCAGGTAATCCAACTCACCCCCGGAAACAATGTCGAAGCCACTCCCCATCCGCGCCAAATGGTTCAAGATGGAAAGATTGCCGTTCGACTTGACGGCGAAGCACAGCGTATGCGGCAGCGAACCAAGGCCGCGGTCAAGTTCTTGATAAGCATCTTCGATAGCCGCGCGGCTATATAGATAGACCGGAGTTCCTGTTGCCTCAGCCACCGATTCCAGTGAAACCTTTTCGCACAAGATTTCATCTGTGGAAGAACCATGCTTACGAACGCTCTTTCGGGAAAAGTGTGGCGTGAAACTGACGGGATCAATGTATTCGAGCTTGCGATGGGAAGAGGATCGCGAACCGCTCATCGGACTTTTACGATCACGAGAGTTCGATCATCGGAGAGCGGCGCGCTTTGCGTGAACCAATCCACTTCTCGGAGGATTGCGTCCGCCAATTCTGTCGCCGACGATTCGTGGTGCTTCTCGACCAGGTTCTGAAGCCGCGTCGAGCCGAAGAACTGGCCTTCATTATTCGAAGACTCGGCAAGGCCGTCGGAATGGAACACCAGAATGTTTCCGGGCTCGAGCGTGACTCCCCATTCATCGTAGGTGACATCCTCAAAAATGCCCAGGGGAAATCCCGTTAACTCAATCTTTCCACAGCGGCCATCCTTGTATAGCAGCGGCTGCGATTGACCGGCGTTCGCCACGCGCAGTTTCTGGCGGTTCCTTTGCCAGGTGGCGAAACATGCGGTCATAAACCGGCCTTCGATACGCCGCTCCCCCACCAGCTGATTCATCTGCCGCAACATTTCCGCCGGCTGCAATTTTTGCGGCGCGAGACTCCTCATAATTCCGATGGCCACTGCGCCATAGAGGGCGGCGGCTGTTCCCTTGCCGCTCACGTCGCCCAGTGCGATTCCCAGTTGCTGCGGGCCGTAGCGCAAAAACTCATAGAGATCGCCGCAGACCTCGCGGGCGGATAGGTACCGCGCCGCCATATCGAGCCTATAATCTTCGGTGGGCACTGGCCGTAGAAGCGCCCCTTGAATCCGTTTTGCTGCCTGGAGATCGCGTTCAAGCCGCGCTTCTTCCTTTGCGAGTTGTTCGTAGAGCCGCGCGTTCTCCAGCGAAACCGCCAGATTCGCGGCCAGGATGGAAAGCGTCTGCACATGATCGTCCGTGAAGTAATTCAACTGCGGGCTTTCGAGGTCCAGCACGCCGATGACTTTGCCCTTGTGCATCATCGGGATCGCCAGTTCCGATTTTGTTTCCGGATTCGCCATTAGATAGCGCGGATCGGCCGACACATCGGGCACGAGCACGGGCTCTTTCAATGTCGCCGCGGCGCCTACGATGCCTTCGCTCACCGCCACGCGCAGTTTTCCCTGCACGCGATGTCCGTGCTTTACATCCACCCTGTGACGAAACACTTTCTGCTCTTCGTCATAGAGCATGATGCTCAGGATTTGGTAGTCGATCACCCGCTTCGTCTGTTCCGCAGCGCGCCTCAGAAGTTCCTCGACTTCCAGAATCGAGCCCGTTTCGCGGCCGACTTCGCTCAACAGTAGAAGCGTATCCGCTTGCGTGCGCACCTTCTCAAACAGCCGCGCATTTTCAATGGCCACCGCGAGCCGGCTCGCGAGAAGCGTCAAAATATTTTGTTGGTCGCGAGTGAAGTAATCGAGGTGGCGGCTCTGGATGTCCAGCACGCCGATGCATTTTCCGCGTAGCATCAGCGGCACCGCGAGCTCGGACCGCACGCTATCAATGGCGTTGATATAACGCGGGTCTTTCGTCGTATCGCTTACACGAACGGAATGGCCCGTAGCCGCCGCCGTTCCCGTAATCCCCTGCCTCAGCGGAATCCGCAGGTTCGCCGCCAGTTCGGGCGAGTATCCAATCGCAAAACGGTGTCGCAGGAACGCGCCGTCTCCTTCGATCAGCAGCACGCCAAAGATCTCGTAGTCAATGTGACGTTTGATGAGGGCTGCCGAGCGCGCCAAAACCTCGTCGAGGTCCAGCGAGGAATTTACTTCTTCCCCGATTTCTGCGAGTGTCGCCAAAACTTCGGCGGAAATCTCCGTTCCGGTGTTCGTCGTCTGTGCTTCTGCCTGCGCGCCTGGAGGATTCATGGACTCACTTTATTATAGCAGGCGGCGAAGAGCGCGCCTGCACTCTTCGATGGCTTTCCAAAATGGATCATTTCTTTTGTACAGGAACCGCTCCGCGCGTCATGGCAATCCGCTGCGACCTGAGGATAAATTTGTGCGCGCCCGCTATTTCTCTGCAGCCTTCTTCGCCACCTTGGAGTCGAGCGATAGAACTCCCACGTACGGCAGGTTCCGGTAGCGCTCGGCGTAGTCCAGCCCGTACCCGACGACAAATTCGTTGGGAATCGAGAAACCCAAGTAGTCAGCGCGCACCGGGGCGATGCGGCGTTCGGGCTTGTCTAATAAGACCGCGACGCGCAGGTGCTTCGGCTTGCGCTGCTGGAATAGCTTTAGGAGGTACTGCAGCGTCATACCGGTATCCAGGATGTCTTCCACAAGGATCACGGTTTTTCCTTCAATGCTGGAATCCAGGTCCCGGGTCAATCGCACTTGTCCCGAAGAGCGTGTAGCTTTTCCGTAGCTGGAGACGGCAATGAAATCGAAGGAGACCTCTCCGGCAATGCTTCGCGCAAGATCGGTGAGAAAAAACACGCCGCCCTTCAAGACGCTCACCAGATGCAGTGGTTCATCTGGAAAATCTCTTCGGATTTGCTTTGCTAACGCCTGAATGCGCCTTTGAATGCGCCCTCCGGAGATCAGGATTTTGACGCGCTCTCCTCGCCGGTTTGCAGCGCGCTGCCGAATCTTCCTGGGTTTGGGCATCAGCGTCCTCGAATGTGGAAGCGAGACTGTAACGCACCGATGTACAGCGGGGCAAGGCTCACTCATCACCTCCCATTTTTGCAGGATTCATATTCCAGCAATCTGGACTCAGTATGGTCTCGGGAACGAAATTCGGGCGTTGACAGCTGCAAAGTAAATCGATATTTTTCGCTGCGGGCGCGCTAAAGTTTTCCACAGCGTTTGGCTTTAGCTGAAGTACTTCTTGTGATAGAAGGTGTGGTCAAAGAACAAGGTGTTTAGTTGCAGTCTGCAGTAGGCGCTCTTGATCACTGTGCCTCGCCCCAAACTAGGGGGCCCTCCATTCCACCCCCGGAGGGTCATAGACACGTGCTCACGTGTGCGAGGCGTCGGCAAATCCAAGGGAGGAATTTCTATGAGAACGAGTGGAGTGGGAACCGTCGGACGTTGTTGCCTTGCCTGGATGGCGATGCTGCTGCTGGCTTGTGGCGTTTTCGCACAGTCGACGACCGATGGCGCCATTGGCGGCCTCGTAACTGATGAATCGGGAGCAGTGATACCCAACGCCAGCATCACGACGCATAATCTTGGCACCGGTGCGACCTCGAACGGCACATCCGACGATGTCGGACGCTATCTGATCACTCATCTCCAGCCAGGTACGTATTTTTTGGAGCTTACTGCTAGCGGCTTCACCGTGTACAAGGTAACCAGTGTCACTGTTGAAGTCGGCCGGGTAACCACAGTTGACGCTGCGCTTGGGGTCAAGACGCTGACGGAGACGGTTGTCGCTACTGCGGAAGCCCCCGTCATCACTACCGACAGGGCCGATTTTTCAACAAATATCAATAACGAGGCTCTCGATAATCTGCCGATGAATGGGCGCAGATGGTCTTCCTTCGCGCTCTCCACCCCCGGCGCCGTTCCGGACGGAACATTCGGATTGGTCAGCTTCCGCGGCATCTCGGGATTGCTGAATAACAACACGGTGGACGGCGGAGACAATAACCAAGCTTTCTTCTCTGAGGAAAAAGGCCGGACGAGAATCAGTTATTCGATCAGCCAGTCCTCCATCCGGGAATTTCAGGTCAACACCTCGAACTATTCGGCGGAATACGGCCGCTCTGCTGGCGGCGTGACCAACGCTGTGACCAAGTCCGGAACGAACCGCCTCCACGGCGAAGCGTTTTGGTTTTTCCGGAGCAGCGACTTTGGAGCCATCAACCCTTTTGCTTTTCTTACCACATTGCAGAGCGGAACTCCCGTGACCACGCCCGTCAAGCCAGAAGACAAGCGCCACCAATTCGGCGGCAACGTCGGCGGTCCGATCATCAAAGACAAACTGTTTTTCTTCTTTAACGCGGATCAACAGAAGCGTCAGTTCCCAGGGATTGCCAATGCGAGTGGGCCGGCTTGCTTCTTTGCGCCATTGACGACTGCTGCTAACCCCACTGACCCTTGCAATAAAACGAATGAAACGGCCACGCTCAATGGCCGGGGCATTACGACCGCGCAGGGCAATGCAGGACTGAATTTCCTTCAATCGGTGACTGGTGTCGTGCCCAGAACGGGCGATGAATTGCTCCTCTTTCCCAAGATTGATTGGAACATTAGCGCTACGCACCGCTTCTCCGCGGAATACAATCGCATGCGCTGGTCGTCTCCCGCAGGCGTCCAAACAGCCGGTGTCGTGTTCCGCGGTGTCGAGAGTTTCGGAAGCGACTTCGTAAAGGACGATACGGTCATCGCGCGCCTTGTTTCGACAGTGACCCCGACGATGATCAATGAATTTCGTTTCCAATATGGCCGAGACTTCGAATTCCAAAAAACTCAGCCGGCCTTTCCGGGAGAGCCTGTCTCAAGCCAGGGAATCTCGCCGCAAATCACAATCAGTGGCAGCGCGGGCATTGTCTTCGGCAAACCGAATTTTCTGGACCGGCGCTCCTACCCCGACGAAAGAAGCCTTCAGTTTGCGGACACCTATTCGGTCAGCCGCGGCAAGCATATGTTTAAGTTTGGCGGCGACGTTGTTCGGTTTAATGACGTGCTGGATAGTCTTTTCCAGGAAAGCGGGGCCTACAATTACAATAACCGCGTAGATTTCATCAGCGACTACACGGTCGCAGTCGATGCGTTGGCGCAGCCGGCTTGCGGAACCACGACGAAAGTCGCGTGCTATTCGAACTATGTTCAGGGCTTTGGCCCTCCGCGGTTCGAGTTTCGGACCATCGACTATGGCTTTTTCTTCCAGGATGACTGGCGCATCGCGCCGCGCTTGACTCTCAACCTTGGTCTCCGCTGGGAATACGAACAAATGCCCAGTCCCCAAATTCCCAATTCGAATTTGGCCGCCACGAACAGCTTTCCAGACGATAAAAACAATTTTGGCCCACGTGTCGGATTTGCGTGGGATCTGTCAGGACGTGGGAGAACCGTCGTCCGCGGCGGTTACGGCATCTACTACGGCCGGATCATCAATTCCACGATTTCCAATGCCATTACGAACACTGGCGTGACAAATGGGCAGCTCCAATTTACGTTCTTTCCGGCACCGACAGGGTCTCCGGCGTATCCAAACGTGGTTGCGACCGCGCCTACCGGAACTACAAACCCGCCTGATGTGGTCGTCTTCGCGGCGAACACGCCGAATCCGCTGATTCACCAATTTGACTTTGTCTTTGAGCAGCAAATTGCAACTAATACAGCTGTTTCCGTCTCCTACATTGGAAGCCTTGGACGGAACCTGCCAATTTTCATCGACAGGAATCTGTTTGCGCCAACAAATACCATCACCTACACGTTTGCCCCGGGTGCGCCCAATGCCGGGGACACCATTACGGTCCCCTTATTCGAAGTGCCGACCGCAACCCCGTCCAGCGCAACTATATTGAGGCCTAATCCCCTCTTTGGCCGGATTACGACAATTTCCGACAGCGTCACGTCCAAATACAACGCCCTAGTGCTGCAGTTCAATCGCCGCATGACGCATGGGCTGCAGCTTCAGGGTTTTTACACTTACTCTCAGACTACCGACACAGGACAGAGCTCGCAGACTTTCACATCCGCGAATAACGTACTCAATCCGTTTGACCTTAGCCTAGAAAACGGGCGCGCAAACTTCGATGTACGGCATCGCGGCGGTGCGACATTGGTGTGGCGGCCGGAATACTTCCAACATAGTGGGCGGCTAGCGAAAACGGCGCTTGATGGATGGACAGTCGCTCCGGTCATCTCTATTTCTTCGGGAGCGCCTTTCACCGCTACGGTCTCGGGGAACGCCCCTGTTCCCGCGGGATTTACGCGCGTTCAGTCGGGCATCCTGGGAGCCGGTGGTTCCAGCCGTTTGCCGGACATTGCTCGAAACGGATTCCAGATGCCGCGGATTGCGAACGTGGATTTGCGCATCGCCAAGAAATTTACGATCTGGGAATCGACTGGATTGGAGCTGTTCGGCGAAGCTTTCAATCTGTTCAACCACGTAAACGTCACTAGCGTAGGCACTCGCAATTATTCGATCACTGGCACGGCCGCGGCGCCAACGCTGACGTTTGATCCGCAGTTCGCGATTCCGACCGGTTCAACCACGAGCACGGGGTCGCTGACTCAGCGGCAGATACAGATTGGCGCCCGCTTCCACTTCTAAGCTCCTGGCACAAACCTGTCAAACGCGGCGGCTTCGGCCGCCGCGTTTTTCTTGATGTCCGCGCTGACGCTGGCGGCGCTGGTGACATACCCTAACTGACCAAGTAAGATCGGTCTGGCCGAGCTTTCGGTTTTTGAATGCGTGGAGAAACTCTTCGCTTCGCCTTGTGTCTTCTGGCACGTTCATCCCGCCTTCCTCGCCGTCCAATCCTCAAATTTCGCCGTTCCCTGCAAAACGCTAACTAGCTCATACCCTCGTGATATCCTGCCTTGTGCTCGCTAGTTTGCTGCCTCGAATTGCTTCCTTTTCTCCCGGTCTCCGTGTCCGGCGTTTACCCTGCTTGACCTCGTCCTGCCAGGAAGCTGCCCAGTGTTCCACCTGGATTGCTGCCACCTCCCTTCTGATTGGGAATCTTCCATTTTCGCTGTTCACGTTTCCGGCTTCTCTAAGTCTTCTAGGATCAACACTTGCAAAAGTCTATCAAAACAAAGGACTTTAACCCTCTTTGGAATATATACTTACAAAAAAACAGGGGGGAGCGGTGGTTATTGTTAACTAGAAAATTTGCTAGCTCGGAGGGATCTCGTGTTTGAAGTTGCTAAGAGCACTCTGCTGCTCCTCAGCGCGCTATTCCCCATCGTGAATCCGCTGGGCGGCAGCCCCGTTTTTCTTTCATTGACGCGCGACTATCCCCCTTCTGCGCGAAGAATCCTCGCGCGCCAGGTCGCAATGAACAGTTTCATACTCTTGATTGCCTCCTTTCTCGTGGGCACGCACATTCTTGGTTTCTTTGGAATCTCCATTCCTGTCGTGCAAGTCGGCGGCGGCCTCATCGTCATTTCCAACGGCTGGGCACTCTTGAAGAGCAAGGAGGAAGTGGACCGCAGCCGCGAAGCTCAGAAGAAAGTGAACTTGAAGGATATTTCTCGAAGCGCGTTTTATCCGTTGACCCTGCCGCTCACGGTTGGCCCTGGATCGATTTCCATCGCCATCACCCTCGGTGCAAACGAGCCCCGCCCACTTGGCCCCAACCTTCTCGCGATTCTCGCCGCGGTAATTGCTTCAGCGCTCGTGGCAGTGAGCATCTATCTTTGCTACGGCTTCGCCGGTCGCCTCGCCGCGATCATCGGCGAAAGCGGGATGAGTGTCATCCTTCGGCTTTCCTCCTTTCTCCTCGTTTGTATTGGGGTGCAGATTTTTTGGAATGGAGCTAGCGCCTTGCTGCGCTCTCTCCCACTCGGTCCTCGATGAATGCGAAACCTACGCAGCGGCGTGAAGCAAAGCCAAGAGATGATATCCTGAGATGGTTAATGCGAATGAAGTAGAAATCTCAAGTTCCACTCGGGAACGAACGCGGGGTGTGCGGAATTGTGCGGAATTACAGGGTTCACGACTAAGAATTGGTCGGCGCCGACCGAGCGCATTCGCGAAGCGGCGGCCACGCTCATCCATCGCGGCCCCGACCAGCAAGGCATCTTCCAATCAAATCTTTTTTCGATGGGCGCTACGCGACTGAAGATCATCGATCTGGAATCCGGCAATCAGCCGATTTTGACGGAAGACGGCGACACCGGAATCGTTTTCAACGGCGAGATATACAATCACCTGGAGTTGCGGGCCGAACTGGAAAAACTGGGACACCGCTTCGCTTCGCACTCCGACACGGAAACCGTTCTTCGCGCGTTCCTTCAATGGGACAAGGATTGTTTTTCCCGGATGCGAGGAATGTTTGCGGTCGCGCTATGGACAAAATCCGCAAAACGCATCGTTCTTGCCCGCGACCGCATGGGGATCAAACCGCTTTACATCGCGCGAATCGCGGAAGATCTTTTCTTCGGCTCCGAGCTCAAAGCGCTATTCGTTCATCCGGAGATCGATCGTCGTCTCAGTCTGCGGGGGCTCGATTGCTATCTCGCGCTGAATTATATTCCCTGTCCTTGGACGCTGGTTGACGGCATTGAGAAACTTCCGCCGGGAGATTGGCTGGAATGGACCGACGGAACAATTTCCACCGATTCCTATTGGCGCTTGCCGTTTGGCGTCTCTGAGAATGTCACTCTTGAATCGGCCAAGGAAGAACTCGACTCACTGCTGCAAGACGCGGTTCAAGAACACCTGATCTCGGATGTTCCACTCGGCGTCTGGCTCAGCGGGGGGATCGATTCTTCGACAATCCTGCACTACGCGGCAAAAGCTTCCAGCTCGCGACTGAAGACTTTTTCGATTTCCTTCCGCGGGCGCAGCTTCGACGAGACGGAATATGTTCATCGCGCCGCAAAACAATACGGCACGGATCACCAGGAATTGGACCTCACGCCCGAAGAGGATTTGCGGGGGGCGATCGAAGAATTCGCTTACTTCTCCGACGAACCGGGCGCCGATGCCGGAGCGCTGCCGGTATGGTTCCTTTCGAAGCTTTGCAAAACGAAGACCACCGTCGCCCTGAGCGGCGAGGGCGCGGATGAACTCTTCGGCGGGTACCTGACGTATCGGGCGAATCGTCTCGCCGCTCGCGCGCGCCTTCTGCCGCGAACCATTTCCGAGTTGGCGCTGGCAGGGTTTCAGTATTGGCCGGTCTCGGATGAGAAGATCAGCTTCGAGTACAAGGTGAAGCGTTTTCTGGAAGGCTCGCTGATGCCTCCCGCACGCGCGCATGTCTACTGGAATGGGACTTTTTCCGATGCAGAGAAAAGCGCGCTTCTCAAGCAGGGTTTGCCCGATTCACTCAACCGGATACTGGCCGAACTTGATGGATTGCCGCCCACGCCGGATGATCTGGCGCCTTATCTTTGGTTCGATCAAAAATATTTTCTCGCCGATGACATTTTGACGAAGAGCGACCGCATGAGCATGGCCCACTCCGTCGAGGTGCGGCCGCCGTTTCTCGATCACCGCCTTGTTGAGTTTGCCGCCAAGCTGCCGGCTTCCTTCAAGATCCGCGGCACACAGCAGAAATTCATACTCAAGGAATTGATGAAAGACAAGCTGCCTACCGAAATCTTAAAACGCAAGAAAATCGGTTTTGACATTCCCGCGCACGAATGGCTGCGGGGCCCGCTACGTTCGCTGTTGATCGATGCTTTGCACTACGGCGCTGCTGAGTGTGGTGAAATTTTCCGGACCGACGTGATTGACACCTATCTCCGGCTCCATTTGGAGAGAAAAGCAAACGTTGGGTATCACCTTTGGGGGTTGCTGATACTTTTTCTCTGGATGAAAAAATGGCGAATTCAGGCAGCGTCGTCCGCGACGCCGAAGATTTTATTACAGGCAAGAGCTGGCGCGTCTACCTGACCGTTCTGCTCGTCGCCGGAGCCATCTACCTGGGATGCATCGTTTCTCCGCCGTCGCTGATGGACGATGTGGACGCGGTCCAGGCACAGATCGCGCGGAACATGCTGGCTTCCGGCGATTGGGTGACCGCCCGGCTCGACGGTGTCGCATATCTCGAAAAGGCGCCGCTCGTCTATTGGATTATCGCCATTTTCTACAAAATATTTGGCGTATACGACTGGGCCGCGCGCATCCCCATCGCACTTTCCGTGATGGCGCTTGCGTGGCTTACCGCTGCGTTTGGCACTTGGGCCTTCGGCAAACGCGCCGGCCTCTACGCCGGACTCTGCATGGCCACTTGCATCGGAATCTTCCTGTTCACGCGGATTTTGATTCCCGACGTGACGCTGACATTTACCACCGCGCTGGCAATGTGGGCATTTCTCCGCAGCCTTGACGAGGAGGAGCCTCATCCGCGCTTCTGGGCATTCGTGATGGCCGCAAGCCTCGGAGTTGGGCTCCTCCTGAAGAGTTTGGTCGGAGTCGTGTTCCCGGTAGCCGGGGCGCTGATCTATCTATTCCTGACCAAACAACTCTTTGCTCTCCGAACTTGGCAGCGCCTCAAACCCATCAGCGGATTTTTCGTCGCTCTCTTAATCGCCGCGCCATGGCACATTCTGGCAACGCTTCGCAATCCGCCGTACTTTTCGCTCTCCCTACATAGCGGTCCTGGTGAGTACCATGGCTTCTTATGGTTCTATTTCATTAATGAACAGTTTCTTCGCTTTCTGAACCTGCGCTATCCGCGCGACTACAATACGGTTCCGCGACTCTGGTTCTGGCTGTTCCACTCTCTCTGGCTATTTCCATGGAGCGTCTACTTTCCCGCGATCACCAAGCTCTCCTACAAGCCGGTCGACCGCGCCGGACGGGTACGCCTCCTCGCGCTTTGTTGGACCGGCTTTCTCTTGATCTTTTTCACTTTCTCGACAACCCAAGAATACTATTCCATGCCTTGCTACCCTGCGCTCGCGCTGCTGCTGGGTTCGGCCATGGCCACTGGAGGAGAATGGATTCGCCGTGGAACGCGCGTGCTTTGCGGAGTCGCCGGAGTCGCCGCCGTTGCGTGCTTCGCGATATTTGTTGCCGTTCGAAATCTCCCGACGCCCGGTGATATCTCCGATGCTCTCAGCCGCCACCCCAGTGTCTATACCCTCTCCCTGGGTCATATGCTGGACCTCACGTTTGACTCCTTCGCGTATCTCCGTTTACCTCTCTTGGTGGCCGCCATTGCGTTCTTGGCCGGAGCGCTGGGCACATTTCGCTGGCTTGGCCAACGCGCCTTCCTGACGACGGCACTCATGATGGTCTTGTTTTTCCATGCCGCTCGCTTGGCCCTTGTCGTATTCGATCCCTACCTGACCTCACGTCCTCTCGCCGAGGCCATTCTGCAATCGCCTCCCGGCAAGCTAATCGTCGATCATCCTTATTACCCATTTTCCTCGCTGATTTTCTACACGAATAGCGACGTATTGATTCTCAACGGCCGCTACAACAATTTGGAATATGGTTCTTATGCACCCGGCGCCCCCAATGTCTTTATCGATGATGCGCGATTCAAGAGTCTTTGGCTGGATTCTCAGTGCTACTATCTCGTTGCTTATCCGAAAGAATTGTCCCGCTTCGAAAATCTCGTCGGCCGCAACCACCTAAACTTGCTGGCGTCAAGCGGAGGCAAACTGGTTTTCGCCAATCATCCTTTGGACCACACCGGGCTGATGCCGGGAATGCGCTATCTATCGGAAGCTTCCAAGAACTCGCTTGCAATGCCGCCGGGATACAGGTAAAAAAGAAAGTCCACCGTTATTGAGGCCTTACCCAGCGCCTCTTGTTTCCGAGTGCGGGCTAGACGGAAACGTCACTCGCGGCGCGAAACGTCGCAGACATTACAATTAAGAATTGCCTGGAGGAGGGTTCATGAAGATTGCCGTGCTCGGTGGGGACGGCTATTGCGGTTGGGCGACAGCTCTCTATCTGTCACAAAAAAGCCATTCAGTCGCCATTGTTGATAATTTCTTGCGCCGCCTCTGGGATCACGAACTTGGCGCGCAGACGCTGACCCCGATTCGTCCGCTCACGGATCGCGTCCGGGTTTGGCAGAACCTGACCGGCAAGAACATCGAGATGTTTGTCGGCGATGTTGCCGACTATGACTTCCTAGCGTCCACCCTCAAATCGTTCGAGCCCGAAGCCATCGTGCATTTCGCCGAGCAGCGCTCTGCCCCCTATTCGATGATCGACAGGAAACACGCCGTCTTTACGCAAGTGAATAACGTGGTCGGGACGCTGAATGTGCTCTTCGCCATCCGCGAATTCATGCCGGACTGCCACTTGATCAAACTGGGAACGATGGGCGAATACGGCACGCCGAACATCGACATTGAGGAAGGCTACATCGCGATTGAGCACAACGGCCGCAAGGATGTGGTGCCCTTCCCCAAGCAACCCGGCTCGTTCTATCACCTCTCGAAAGTGCACGACAGTCACAACATGATGTTTGCGTGCAAGATTTGGGGCATTCGCGCCACGGATCTCAATCAGGGCGTCGTTTACGGAACTATGACGGACGAAGCCGCGCTCGATGAGGCGCTGATCAATCGCTTCGACTACGACGATGTCTTTGGAACCGTTCTAAATCGCTTCTGCGTTCAGGCCGCCATTGGACAGCCGCTTACCGTTTACGGCAAGGGCGGGCAGACACGCGGCTTCCTCGATATTCGCGACACGGTGCGATGCGTCGAACTCGCTTGCCACAACCCTGCTGCCAGGCATGAATGCAGGGTCTACAACCAATTCACAGAGCAGTTTTCGGTCTTGAATCTGGCCCATCTGGTGGAAGCTGCCGCAAAGAAAATGGGGATTACCGCCGAGATCGATCATATTCCCGACCCGCGCGTTGAAGCCGAGCAGCATTACTACAACGCGAAACACTCCAAGCTCATTGACCTCGGCCTGCAGCCGCATCATCTGTCGGATTCGTTGCTCGATTCGCTTATGAACATCGCCCTGAAGTACCGCGATCGCGTGGATGCTTCCCTCATGCTCCCGCAAGTCAACTGGCGCGAGCCAAGAAACGACCGCCGCATGCAGATGAGCATGCCAGGAAAATCCTCAGTATCGGAACCGCGTTCGGATCTTGCGACTTCAGCGGCGGCAAAAGCCAAGAAGGCGTAGGACTCCGCCGGGCTTTTATTGGGAGTGACTCTGCGCAGGACTCGAGGCGGCGGGTACGAGCATGCCCTCTTGAATCCTGTAGTCGACGTTCCGCCACCTTATACTGTTGCGTCCGAACGTCAACAACCAGATCACAAACGCGGTCGCATCCCAGACCGCGATGAGCGGCATCCATTTCCAGAGTCCTCTCTGGTGCAATCCCCAAACGCCGACCAGCCACGTCATTGCCACGCGGAACGCCAGATAAACGCCGACATAGGCGAGGCCAATTGCAGAAGGATGAGTCAGCGCAACGGCCAGACACCATGGCAGTCCCTGTGTGAAAGCAAGGCCCACATGTCCCCAAGGACGCATGTGCCGCATCACCGTCATCCAACGGAGCCGCTTGCTGAAAAGCGCGCGTGGCGAGTCATAGTCTGGTACGGTCTGCACTGCATAGGGAAGCAGCTCGACCTGCAAGCCTTGTTGCGCGATCAAGCGTCCAACCAGAAGATCATCGGCGGGTTTGTTTTCAATGGCTTCGTATCCGCCAAATCCAGCAAGGTGCGCGCGGGTTGTGACAATGGTGGGCCCCAGGGTGAACTTAATACCATCCAACTGCCGGGCAACCAGGACTCCAGGATAGAAATCGGAATACATGCCGGTGGACTGGAGATGTTGCGTGAAAGTCTTGTCCTGGGTGGAAACGTAGAGACAGGTTACTCCGCCGACTTTGGGATCGCGCAGAGGAGCCACGACGGTCCGCAAATAGTTTGGCTCGACGCGAACGTCGCTGTCGTTGATTACCAGGACTTCGTTGCGCGCTTCAGTCACGAGCCGGACCAGCTTGGCTACCTTGTCGTTAATGGCGTTGCGACCTGAACCATACAGCACCCGGATTCGCCGCTCAGGGAAATCGTGCATCAGCTTCTCAAGAACCGGCACCGCGGCGTCATTTTCATCGCTCACGCAGAAAATGAGCTCGTAGTCCGGATAATCCTGCCGGCAGTAGCTCGCAAAATTCTCGTAGGCTTCGGGATCTAATCCCCGAACAGGCTTCAAATTGCTGACGGGTGGCGTGAAATCTGAATTCACGGGCACTCGCCCCGCGGATTGTGAAAAGAAACGCCACGAGCTATAGAGAACAAGCAGGTAATAGATGAACGGAGTAGTGGCTAAGACCAAGAATAGGTAATCGGCGGCCTGCGAAATCATTTCACCTCTCGTGCCGTAAGCTTTCGCTGCTCCGTCGACAGCAACGAAAGTATTTCCTGGATCCCGTTATCTCCCGCAGAAGCCAATTGAACTGAATCAGGGTTCGATTCATCGATCGTGCATCGAAGTCCTGTCCTGTTCCCTGGCTTTCACAAGCTCGCACCGTAGAAAAAGAATAGCAAAAAGCCGGAAATTTAGCTGCGCGAGGCTTTGGGAACTTTGGAACATCAAGTAAAATCATGATGGCATCATTCCAAACGCAAAAGGCGAAGCCGAAATCGCATGAAAGATTCTCCCGGCCTGCACTTCAAGACCTACCTTCTACTTCTGCTCATGGTCTTATTCGCTCCGCTGGGAAATGTCCTGCTGAGCAAAGGGATGAAAGGGATTGGTTCGGCCAAGAATTGGGCTGCGGCGGACCTTCTCCATATTCTCCTCAAGATTCTGACTTCCGGCTACATCTGGCTCGGTATCGCCTGTCTCCTCGCGTTTTTTGTTGCCTACATGCTCGTGCTCACCTGGGCGGACTATAGCTACGTACAGCCGGCCTCTGCTTTCTCTTACGCTGTCGTTGCCGTGCTGGGTTACTTCCTCCTGGAGGAAGTTGTCCCTCCTCTGCGCTGGGCCGGCATCGCCGTGATTTGCGTCGGCGTATTTGTGGTCGGCCGCACTCCACCGCGCACCACGGAGAAGGCCTAACCGTGCGTGAATTCTTCTTCTTGTTCCTGGTGATTGTGGCGGGTACGGGCGGCGAACTCTGCGTCACTCGCGCGATGAAGGTCATTGGCGAGGTTCACGACTTTCGACCGGCTGCGCTCGCCCGGTTTGTCTTCCGCGCCATGCGCGTCGGATGGATGTGGATCGGTATTGGCATGATGACGCTGGCCTTCTTCTCTCTTCTGGCCATGTTGTCGATCGAAAACGTGAGCCTAGTCGTACCGGTGACCGCCTTGAGCTATGCGGCGGGTACTACAGGGGCCAAGCTTTTCTTGCACGAACGCGTCAGCCCGCAGCGCTGGCTGGGTGTCCTAATTGTTTGTGTCGGAGTAACGCTCGTCTGGCTCAGCAGACGCTAGTCCGCTCTTCCTAAAACGCCCGCGCTAAGGTTTCTCCGGTTTCTCCGGTTTCTCCGGATCCACTTGCTTCGCGGTCCCGATCTTGATCGTTGCGCCGAACCGCTTGTAGTTTTGATATCGCACCGAGACTCGGAAACGCACATCCTGGCCTGACTTGAAATGCAGCGTGTCATCTGCCCGCGTGTAGGTCGGAAACCAGTAGTGGCCTTCGATATTCTCGCGGAAGGTTTCGAAGTGGGGATAGGCGCTGTCCTCTTTTTTCTTCTTTAAGCCCGTGGAAATTCCCGAGGTCTTGACGATTTGCAGGTCCCTGTCTTCGACCCAGATGCGCCCTTGAAAGTAGCGTTGACCTTTCTCCAATTGTTTCGGATTAATGTCGAAAACATACGTGCCGAGCTCGTCCACCTGCTCCCGGCCCGCATATTTGACGTCATACTTGGGTACTTCGTTGGGGGTGAGCACCAACGGCCAGACCTTCTCGATATCGTCAAAATCCTGCTGCGTCATGACAATTCGCTGGATGGTTGAAACCGGGGCGAACACGTCCTTTTGGTAGCGCTTTCCCGCCGGCGTAAACTGGATGTCGCTCGTCAGCTTATACTCCCCGTCGATCTGCCCGTCGTCATCCACGGTCTGCAGCACCACGATTTGCGTGTACGTGTAATTCTCGCGCTCCCTGCGGAACTCGTCCTCGTTCTCGGTAAATTTTTGAATGATCTTCTCTACCGGGATGGAAGGCGGCTCATTCGTGATGTGCGAGGATCTTTGTGGCACGCCCGAACTTTCTTTCGATGGCGCCGTAGGCGCGCTTGTGGGTGCCACAGTGCCCGGCGGTGGCGGAGGCAATGGGCCTTTCTGCTGCGCCCCCAGGGTCACCGCCAACAAGCCACTCGCGATCAGGAGCAGTGGTCTGGCTTTCATGGGCCTTCTCGCAGCCCCGACGGCTTCAAAAGTGAGTCCCAGCATTTCTTCCACTCTCCTTGCTCTTCATAGTAATCCACCCAAGGATTCGATGCATCAACTTGCACTTTCGTGGCTTGCATTCACTTTTCTCAGCGCGATGAGGATCAGCGGGGAAGGAAACTCCTCTGAGAATTTCGCCGCTCCCTTGCTGTTGCGATGCTATGCTTTACTTCCCCTTTCGTTTCGCAATCTTAGCGTGCGCCTTCTTCCTTCCTCGGCGCAAGGAGCCTCCAATGAATATCGCCTTGTCAGACCGCCGTGTCTCTGCTCGTCACAACTTCAAGTTGCCCCTGTGCGTTCGCATTTTGAAGTCGGCGATTGCAGAGCAGCGGACTGAATCGGTGAACCTCTCCGAGAGAGGTATTTACTTCCCGACGAATTCGCCGCTGCGCGTCGGTACTGCCGTCCAGGTTCTTTTGAAGATGCCGGAAGAGATTACCGGCGAGCCCACAAACGAATGGCTGTGCTCGGGCCACGTGGTTCGCATCGAGTCATTTGATTCGCCAAGGGGCAAGTTGGGAGTGGGCGTTCAATTTGATTGTTATGAGGTTTCTCGGCGGGCAGAGCGTCCATCGGCATCGCGTGATTGGCAGCCGCGCCGGCAAACGCGACAATCATAAACTTGTGAGGCATCGGCTTGCTGTAGACGCAGCCGTCGCGGCTACTTGAGTTTCAAAGTCCAGGACAGTCGGGTGAACGGCAGAATGGAAGAGGAATCATGTACAGGCGAGCTCTCGTCGTGGATGATGAACAGGCGATTTGCGATCTGATCCAGAAGGTGTTGCTGTCCGCCGGCTTAGAAGCCCTGACGCTCACGAGAAGCGCGGAAGCTCCCGGTCTTCTCGAAGAAGGAAAATTTGACGTGGTCTTCCTGGACTTGCACATGCCCCCTCCCGATGGCATCGAACTTGCGCGGCAGATGCGTCGTACGGAGTCGAACCGTGTGACGCCTATCATCCTGATCAGTGACGATCAGCGCCCAAGCGCAATGTCCATGGGATTTGAAGAGGGTGCGAATTTCTTTCTCTACAAGCCCATCGACAGGGATCGTCTACTAAAGCTGGTTCGGGCCACTCAGGGAGCCATGGAAAATGATCGACGCCGCACGAGGCGCGTTCCGCTTCAGTCCCGAGTGCAGCTTAGGTTTGGCCGAGAAGACTTTGAAGGCTAGACGATTGATCTCAGCCCGACTGGCGTGTTGGTCAAGGCTCGTCGCATCCTTCCGGCGGGTTCGCCAGTGCGCGTAAGCCTGCACCTCTCTGGGCGCATGAGGCCCGTGGTTGCCACGGGTTCGGTCGTCCGCATTCTGGGTGGAAGCCAGATGGGAATTCAATTTGACCGCCTGGATCTCACCGAGAGCGAGCGATTGCAGGAATTCCTCTTGCCTCTGGTTCGTGAAGAGACTGCCCAAGCCTCGCCAACCGTCCTGTAGCAACAGCGAATTGCCCGATTGCACTACTAGTCCAGAAGCGTCCCAAAAGAGACATACTGAGGCGCGCCAAACCAGTACAAACGGGCGTGGGGCGTGGATATTCAAACTAAGAATCGTTGACATTCAAATTCCAGGTGGCTATACTCCCCGCCAAATGGGTAGTTAACCGATTTAGCTGAGGGTGTCGGGCCCTTCGCAATTTTTGGGGTGAAGGAGCAAGTCATGAGTCTATCCAAACTTTCGAATCAGGTGGTCTTAGTGTTTGCCTGCGCAGCGTTTTTGGCTGTGACCGCACACGCGCAGTTTCGCGCGGGTATTCAGGGGACAGTGACGGATTCGTCCGGGGCGATCGTAAAGGGCGCCAAGATTACCGTAACGAATCAGGAGACCGGCGCGTCGCAGGATGCCATTGCGGACGATGCCGGATTCTACAGTGTTGGCCATCTTGGACCGGGGTTGTACACCGTTAGTGCTTCTATGGCTGGTTTCAAGGTCAAGGTGATCAAGGACATCCGGATCAATGCCGAGGATACGAGTGGCGTAAACGTGGTCCTCGACCCGGGAGCCGTGACGGAAGAGGTTACTGTTAACGGGGACACGCTCCCGACGCTTCAGACGGAAGACGCTTCGATCAGCGGTACAATCACCAGCGATCAAATTAACAGACTTCCGGAAGTCGGGCGAGACCCCTATGAGTTGGTTCGTCTGACTCCCGGAGTCTTCGGTCTCGGCGCACGCAATGCGAATGGCCAGTCCACGAACTTGCCCAATTACAGTGGCCCGGGCGGATCGAACAACTCGATCTTTCAGACGGAAAATGCCGTCCAGGTCAGCGCGAACGGCCAGCGCGTGGAGGCCAACGGCTACTCGATTGACGGCGTGAGCGTCAACAGCCAGACCTGGGGCGGGGCCGCTGTCATCACGCCCAACTCCGAATCGGTCAAAGAGATCAAGGTCGAGTCGAACACATACTCCGCTGAAAACGGGCGCAATAGCGGCGCTTTAGTTGAAGTGGTTTCGCAGAATGGCACGAACCAGTTTCACGGCAGTTTCCTTTACAAGCTACACAGCCCGAGCTTGAACGCCTTTCAGAGGTGGGGAGGACCGAATGGTGAGGCTCCGCAGCGCGACACCACATTGCTCCGGAACTATGCGGGGAGCCTGGGCGGACCCATTTGGAAGAACAAGGTCTTCGGCTTCTTTTCTTTTGAGCACATCTCGACACATGCGACTGGTCTTGAGTCGGAATGGATCGAAACACCTCAATGGATACAGAAGCTTCCGCCCAATAGTACTGCAGCAAAGATCTTTGCTGTTCCTGGCTCGGAGCCCAAGATTTTTAAGCAGCTCACCTCGACCTGCGCCGCTCTCGGTGTTGCTGTGGGGCCAAACTGCGCGGATGTCTCTGGCGGCGTGGACATCGGGAGTAATACGGGGACTCCCGGGACGATTGTGAATTCCACTAACGGAGGCGGGTTGGACGGATCGCCCGACTTGCAGCAAGTGCAAGTTGAGGAGCCCAGCGGCACAAAGGCCACGCAGTACAATGCCCGCGTGGATTTTCAGGCCACTCAAAAAGACCTGGTCACGTTCAGCATGTACTACACACCGGTAACCAATACATTCGTACCCGGCAGCTGGTGCTGTAGTGCACGCCAGTACGATTTTTTCACCTCCGCCCGCCACCACGAAGCAGCGGCGCTCCTTTGGACTCGGACGATATCCACGAGCCTGATCAACGAAGCGCGATTCAACGTGACCCGCTGGTATTTCGACGAAATCCCGTCGAATCCAAAGATCCCGTGGGGCGTCCCCAACAACAACATCAATATTCCGAACGGCAGCTTTCACACGAGCTATCCCGGCCCTGGCAAGTTCAACGAGACATCTTACGATTTCCGCGACACACTAAGCAAAATACACAACAGCCACGTCTTAAAATTCGGGGGGGAACTCTCCAAGGAGCAAAACAACGACACCTCACTCTGGGGTGACCGCCCAAACTTCAATTTCAACAACCTGTGGAGCTTCGGCAACGATGCGCCGACGGATGAGGGGACCGTCACGTATAACCCGAAGACCGGAGCTCCGACCGACTTTCGCAAATATGTTCGTGTCACGGATCTCGCGTTCTTCGGTCAGGACACTTGGAAATTCCGGCCGAACCTGACGCTGAGTCTCGGCTTGCGGTGGGAGTATTTAGGTGCTCTCCATGATAAATTCGGGCAGCTCAGCAACCTCGTTTTAGGAACAGGCGCCAACACGCTAACGGGTGCCAGCATCAAGATTGGCGGGAATCTCAGCAAGCCCGATTACAACAACTTCGGGCCGCAATTGGGCTTCGCATGGAGTCCGGGGCGTGTTTTCGGGCACGAGTTTGGCAACAAACTGGTTTGGCGCGGCGGCTTTGGAGTCGGCTATAACCGCATCCCGGAATCCCTCACGCTGCAGGCGCGTGGTAACCCGCCGTCTTTCATTGCACAAGGCTTCCCGGCAAGCCAACTCCCGGCTGGCGTTTACACCATTAATCCGAATGGGATCTATGCTTTCTACGGCTTTCCCGCTAATCCGAATGCGATTATCGCGTTCGATCCAACCACAAACCTCCCGCTGAACGGCAGCCCAAGTATCACCGGTCCTCTCCAGAACATGCGTACGCCGTACACCTATCACTATTCCCTTGAGGGGCAGTATGATCTCGGGCATTCGTGGGTGGCGGCGCTCGGCTATCAAGGTAGCGGGAGCCGAAAGTATCCTCGGACTTTAAATTACAGCCTCTTATACCAGCCCAACCCGCATCTCGGGATTGTTAATCTCTTTCAGTCGGACGTCAACGCGAACTATAATGCAATGCTCGCGCGCATTACTCACCGATTCTCGAGAGGATTGGAGTTCAACGCCAACTACCGCTGGAGCAAGAGCATGGATTTGTGCTCGAGCGACCAGAACTGCCAGCAGACCTATCCGTTTGACCAGCGCACAGAGCATGGACCTTCGGACTTCGACGTCACCCATTCCTTCACGGCGTACGCCTTGTACGACCTACCTCTCTTCCGAACAGGGCACGACTGGAGGCAGAAGCTGATCGGAGGCTGGCAGCTCAACGGCATCTTGACGCTCAACTCCGGCTTTCCCTGGACACCGGTTTCGGATTCGGGTACTTCCTGTGCCTCCAGCGTTAACGCAGGATTTATTTGCCCGGTGCGGCCCGTCGCCTATAAGGGTGGAGCCGGGAATGACACGAGCACAGACAACCTCAAAAATAACGGCAATTTTCCGGGCGGTGGCCTTAACTTCTTCACTCCGCCAACGGCTCCGCCGGGCGGATATAGCATTCCGCCAGTCCCGGGTGTCGGCCGTAACTCGTTCCGCGGCCCGCGGTACACCGGCTTCGATATGAGCATTGCGAAGAGGTTTGGGCTGCCGAAATTCTGGGTCATCGGTGAGGGGGCGGGAATCGATTTACGCGCCAACTTCTTTAACGTATTCAACAAACTAAACCTGGCGCCCTTCGGGTTCCACAGCAACAGTACCACGATCGAACGCCCACTATTCGGACGTGCGACTGGGGCGCTTGGCGGACGCGTTATTGAATTCCAGGCGCGGTTTAGCTTTTAACTCCCAGCGACGCGCGATACCATGAAGGCGGAGCGTAACTCGCTGTGCGAAGCCGCGGCGAATTCCTTCGTTTCTTTTTGCTTGTTGGCGTGTGCTTGCCATTTGGCGGCGGCCTGGCTCGGGCCGTTCCGGCGCAGGCCGGCGATCCGGTCCAGTCGGAGGCGAAGCTTCGCGCCGCGATGGAGCGCTCCCCTGAAAATGCAACCTACGCTGCAAGACTTGGCGCACTGCTAGCAAGCGAGAACAGGCAGGAAGAGGCGAGCGAGCTGTTCGAAAAGGCACTCCGACTCAATCCTGGCGACCAAGAGACGCGCCGTAATCTTGCCGCGAGTCACTGGCGGCTCGGTCGTCTCGCTGAAGCACGTGAGAATCTGCAAACCGTTCTGAAGGTTCATCCGGAGGACTCCCTCGCGATTCTCCTCCTAGGGCTCGTCTCGGAAGATCTCGGCGATCACCCGAGCGCCGCGAAGCTTCTGGAGTCTGTTCCGCAAGTCGTACGGCAGCGGCCGGCCAGCGTGTCTGCCCTAGCCCGGGCCTATTATCACCTCGGCGAGCAGAAAAAGGCCCGCGAAGCACTTCTTGACCTGCTCTATCATCCCGATGATGTGCAGGGAGTGTTCCAAGCAGCCCGAACTGCCGCCGAGTTTGGCGACTATGATACGGCACAGAAGCTGTTCAGCGCGTTACGTGCTACCTACCCGGACCATGGCATCCTCGAGTACAATATCGCTCTCTCTGAATTCAGTGTGGGCCGCTTTGCGGACAGCGAGAAAACATTGCAAGCCGCGATCGCCACAGGCGTTCCTACCGCCGATATGTATGCTTTGCTCGGCTGGTGCTACCAACGCCAGGGTAAGCACGTGGAAGCCGTGCATAGTTTTCAGCGAGCCATCGGCCTCGACTCGTCCCGGGACACGCTTTTCCTCGACTTGGCCGAGGTTTTGTCCGAAAACAAAGACTTTCAAGGAGCGTTGGAGATCATACGGCGTGTACTGAAAGTGTTTCCTCCTTCTGCTCGTGCCTATGAGTTGGTCGGTTCCGCAAAGCTGCATCAGGCAGAGCCCAAAGCAGCCGTCGAATGGTACTTAAAGGCACAGAAGATTGCACCTGCAGACGCGGAAGCTTCTCTGGGCGTGGCCGTGGCGCAGTGGGCAGCCAATGAAACGGAGCAAGCACGAAATTCCTTTGAGCAAGGAACAACTCGATATCCCGGCAATGCCATGTTTCACCTGCAGTATGCAGAGTTCCTCTTGGACCTTGCCGAGGCAGGCGACAGGAGCGTGGAGCCCCGCGCCGGGGAACACCTCCAGGCCTGTCTCAAGCTAGAGCCATCTAATCCGGAGGCGCACTACTATCTTGGAAGGCTCTTACTCCAGCAGGAGAAGTACGAGGACGCCGTGGCAGAGCTGAAAGTCGCTGAGAATCTTAGCCCTCAGGGGGCAACGATCCACTACGCCCTCGGCCGTGCGTACCAGAAGCTGGGTCGTCTGGAGGAAGCTGCAAAAGAGAACGAGAAGTTTCGATACTTAAAAAAGCAGGAAGAGTCAGAAGGTTCCACCTCGACTCCATCTGGCAAGCCGGATGGGTAGTCGTCCGTCCATCGTGGCGGAGTTCCCCGGAAGTGTTCTGCCTTCCGCTGTGTTGCTGGCGGTTGCGGTGCTTAGCTGCCCCGCCGCTACCGCGCAGCAGAAGTCGCCCACAAGTCATTCATTTGAACAGACTGCCGCATTGGCGAAGCAGGCCAGCGAAGCAAACGATCTCAGGGAGGCCATTCCGCTATATCGGCACGCTCTTGCGCTGCGCCCCCAGTGGGCAGAGGGCTGGTGGTCGCTCGGAACGATTCTGTACGACCGTGACAATTATTTGGAGGCCGCAAGAGCCTTTCGGAAAGTGGTGGCGTTGCAGCCAGACCATGGCAGCGCCCGGGCTATGCTCGGCCTGTGCGAGTTCGAGCTTGGGCAGGATTCCGCCGCCCTTCGAGACATTCACCAGGGCAGACAACTTGGCATTCACCCGGACCCGCAACTCCGCCGCGTGGTGCTGTTTCACGAAGGAGTGCTGCTGCTACGAAAAGGAAATTTCGAGAACGCGCAGCAAGTGTTTGATCTTGTGAGCCGAGATGGCGTCGAGGGCAATGAGTTGTTGCTGTACCTTGGGATGTCCGTTCTTCGCATTCTTCCCGCAAACGCGCCACCGGAAGGGTCCACTGCGCGCGAAATCGCTCTTCGCGCGGGGAGAGCAGAATCTTTTGCCGCTTCAAAACACTCTGATGAAGCGCGAAAGGAATACGGCCAGCTCGCTGATGAGAGCCCACAAACGGCAAACATTCACTACGCCTATGGCAGATTCCTGCTGGAGCTCCGCGAGATCGACGCGGCCGTCGCGGAGTTTCAGCGCGAGATTCAGAACAATCCAGGACACGTTCTCGCGCGGCTTGAGATTGCCGCTGTACGCTACGGGCTGGATTCCGTAGATGGCGTGAAGTATGCGGAACAAGCGGTGAAACTCGATCCGCAGCGGCCGTTCGGACACTACATTCTCGGCTTGCTTTACTTGGATACGAACAATTTCACGGGCGCGATTTCCGAGCTGGAAAGTGCGAAACGTTCTTATCCGAATGTTCCGGAAGTGTATTTTGCTCTCGGCAACGCCTACGCGCGTTCGGGCCGGAAGGCGGCAGCGACGCGCGCACGCGCAACATTCACGCGCTTGAAAGCGCAGAGCAAGAAGGAACCAGCCGACAACTTCTATGGTGAACAGACTTCCGGACTGACACATGAGAAGCTCGGCGCGGAAGCGGATGCGAAACCGCCTGAGTAGCCCGTGGATAGTAGACGCCTTCGAAATGAAGCAATAAGCGTTTTTGGCGCGAGGAATGCCCGACTCGCGACTTCCGCTGGCCGCGGTTCTTTTTTCTCGTGCACCGGAATGGTGGAGACTGCCTGAATCGAGAACCGGAAGGCTTTTCTACGTGGATCGGAAACCGACCTTTTGCATGGCCGATTGAGCTTCGGCGTTTTTCATGAAGGTGTTCCACACGAGGCCGCTGCGGTGGTTTTCGGCCATGAGCATGGTGATCCCAAGGTCGATGCCGAGCACGTCCGTGTCGTACCAGCCGGTCAGCGGATTGAACGCGTCCACGAAGCTATATTTCACCCAGACCTTATCCCTGTAGCGGCCCCGCAAGTTTCGCAGCACGCGCGCGCAGTCGTCGAAGAGGAACGGGAGAGATCCTCCGGTAGCGCAGGGGACGATGCTTCCGTCGATCGGTCCTTGCGGCGGCGGGCCGCCCCAGGCCGTGTAGCCCTTCACATAATCCGAGGCACTGATTCCCCACAGGTTTTCGCTGTAGTCCGGGAATTGACCGTGCAGGGACAAACAAAAAAGTTTGTGAGCCTTCGTGGCTTTCACGGAATTGTCGAAGTAATCCGTGTACGCGTCCCGCTTGTTCCGGAAATCGTACCAGGCTTGAGAATATTGGTGCGTGAAAATCGGATCGTTTCCGGAGATGTATTCGATTCCCTGATATTTGATCGTGGGCCGCGTCCAGGCGTCCCAGCTCGTAGGAGGGAGCGGATGCGTCGGCGAACCGATGCCCAGCAGATAAATCATCATCAGTTCGCAGTAGTGCTCCCAGCGCGCATTGAGAAAGCCGGATTCGGGCATCCAGCCCATGGAAAGCGTTGCGCCGCCGTTGAGCATCCACAGCCAGTCGACGCGTTCATAGATGGTCGTGGCGAGGTCCTTGATTTCCAGGTCCGCAAAATATTGCCGCGCCGTCAGAACGCCGCACAGCAGAATCGAAGTATCGATGGACGAAAGCTCGCACTTTTCCCAGCGCTGCCCCGTCTCCATGTTGATGAAATGAAAAAAGAAGCCATGTTCGTTCGGCAGCGTATTCGCGAGAAAGCGCAAAGTCTTCCGAACTCTTTCCAGAATATCGGCGGATTTCCCATAGCCGCGCTGGTCGCCGATGCACAAGCTGGCCAGGCCAAATCCAGTCGCCGCAATGCTGGACATCAGGCGCGAGTCATTTCCATTGGCCAGGGCGCGGTCCTTCACCTGGCCCGTGTTCTGGCTCCCTTCATTCCAGAAAAAACTGAACGTAGCGCGCTGAATTTCGTCGAGAAGTTGTTCGTCCGTTCCTTCGTAGGGGGCGCCGCGCGGCTCGGTGTAGGTGCGGGAGGCGGGCGCTCCGCAGCCTGCCAGTGCTGCCAGCGGAGAGCAGAGCAAGCTCATTCCGCCAATCCGCATTACTTCTCTACGGCTAAGGAAGCGCTCGCGCGTCATGTCCTCGTCCTCTGTTACTTCACGATTTGGAGTGTTGCTTCAGAGCCGCTGCTCGAGTCCGGGCTCACCCAGATGGTGACGCGCGCGGGCTCGACAGCGAATTTGTTCTGATCGTTCCAGAAAGCGAAAGCGTCAGGTCCCACCGTGAAGGTCACCTTCTTTGTCTCACCCGGCGTCAAGGTGACGCGCTGAAACCCGCTCAATGCCCGGACCGGCAGCGCCACGCTCGTTCCTTGCAGCCGAACGTAAAGCTGGACGGTTTCTTCGCCCGCGCGGGTTCCAGTGTTCGTGACATCGGCGCTGACCTCCACTGCCGCATTCGATGCTCGTCCGCCGGCGCACAGTTCGTCATTCAACGCCCCTGCGCTCAGTTGCTCCTTGCTGAGCCGCGGCTGACCGTACTGATAGTTCGAATAGGAGAGACCGTAGCCGAAGGGAAATTGCGGGCTGTTTGGCACGTCGATGTATCGCGAAACGAATTTCTCGTCCCCATTCTTCGGTGGGCGCGTTAGATCAATATTCCCCGCGGGGCGGCCCGTGTTTAAGGCATTGTAGTACAAGGGCTCCTGCCCAACGGCGCGCGGCCAGCTCACCACCAATTTTCCGCTCGGATTCACTTCTCCGAAGAGTGCGCGCAACAGCGCGGGGCCAGCCTGCACCCCTGGAAACCACGCGGCCACGACAGCAGGGACATGCTCGAAGGCCCAGGGCATCGTGAGTGGCCGGCCGCTGAAAAGCAGCAATACAACGGGCTTTCCCGTTGCGACAATTTTCTCCAGCAATTGTTGCTGTCGTCCCGGCAGGCCGAGGTGCGCGCGCGAAGCGGCTTCGCCGGTCATCGCCGGCGCATCTTCTCCCAACGCGAGAATCACGACATCGGCTTGCTCCGCCGTTCTGACAGCATCGGCGATCTGGTCATCGGACCCTCCGATGATTTCAGTTCCCTTCGCGTAGCGAAGGCCATCGACTCCGAGTTTCTGTGTGAGCGCAGCGCGAAGCGTGACGACGTCCTCAGCGCGGCCTCGGGCAGCCCAGGAGCCAAGCATATTGTTCTGATCATCGGCTAATGGCCCAATCAGAGCTATGGTCCTCGTTTCCGTGGAAAGCGGCAGAATTGGCGCTCCTCCCGGAGAAGCCGAATTCTTCAGAAGAACGAAAGACTGCTCCGCTGCCGTGCGCGCGAGCGTCAGACTCTCCGGCCGGAGCATGGCCGCTGCTTCCTTCACCTCGTCACTGTAGGGATGCTCAAACAAGCCCAGCGCAAACTTCACGCGTAAGACGCGCCGAACGGCCTCGTCCACGCGCGCCTCCGGCACTTCACCCGAGCGGACGAGTTGCGCGAGATGGTCGTGATAAAGACTACTGGCCATGTCCATATCCACGCCGCCCAAAAACGCCTTGCGTGCTGCAGCCGCCCCGTCGTTAGCTATGCCATGTGCCACGAGCTCGGCAACCGAAGTCCAGTCGCTGTCAACAACCCCTTGGAAGCCCCACTCCGTGCGCAGAATCTGTCTCAGGGTAAAAGGGTTTGCGGAAGCCGGTACTGCATTCAGGGAATTGAACGCGCCCATCAGTGTTGCGGCGCCCGCATCGACTGCGGCATGGAAGGGCGGCAAATAAAATTGGCGCAGCGTGTGCTCCGAAAGCTCTACGCTGTTGTAATCGCGTCCGCCTTCCGCAGCACCGTAGCCGACAAAGTGCTTCGGGCACGCCGCGATGCTGTCTGCCGCATCCAGCCTGGTGCCCTGGTAGCCACGCACGTAGGCGCTCGCCATCGCCGAGCCGAGATAGGGATCTTCTCCGGAGCCCTCGGCCATTCGTCCCCATCGGGCGTCTCTCGCAATATCCACCACCGGCGAAAAAGTCCAACGGATACCGCTCGCGGAGGCTTCGCGCGCTGCCACGCGCGCGGCCCGTTCCACTAACTGAGGATCCCAACTGGAAGCGAGGCCCAGAGGGATCGGAAATTCCGTGCGAAATCCGTGAATCACATCGAGACCGAAAAGGAGCGGTATGCGCAAGCGGGACTGCTCCACCGCGATGCGCTGGTAGACATTTACCTCGCGCGCGGTCGTGATATTAAAGAGCGCCCCGACCTCTCCCTTGCGGATCATGCTGTCGTAATCGGTGCGTCCCGTGCCCGGTCCCGTTGGCTGTCCGGCGGAATATTGAACTAGCTGGCCGACCTTTTCCTCGAGCGTCATCTTTTGCAAAAGCGCTTCTATTTTTCGCTCTGAGTTTGGATCGTTCAGACTTGGGCGCGCGCTTGTCGCATGGGCTACTCTGAACGAAGAACGAGTCTGTGCCGAGACGGGCAAACAAATAGCAAGGAGCTGGCAACAACTGCGGAACGAAGCAGCAGCGAATTCACGATTCGAATTCTCCCATGATTTCCCGGAGCATGGAGCCGTTCGTCGCCTGCCGATCGAACTGGCTCAGCCGTCAAACAGTTTCCGTCACCGCTCAAGCAAGTACGATGAAGCTTCCCCGCCGTTCTCAATGCAAAGAACTCGCAGTGTCATCGCCATCATCAGGCAGCCTCGAGCAGCAGCGACGCCCCCAGTGGCAACGATGGAAACAGCATACTAAACCGATTTAGCTCGTCTTTCAAGCCGTGCAGCAAGTATGATGGGCCCGCTTGCAGTAAGGCATGCCTTGTCCCGCTTCTGCCGAATGTGCGAGACTACGAGGCCATACACCCTATGTCTCGGCCGAAATCAGGCTTGAATTCTCACGCGCGCAAACCTGCACGACAGAGCGTCAGTCTGAAGTCGCTCGCAGAGCACCTCGGACTCTCTCAAGCTGCTGTTTCCCTAGTGATTAACCGTTCACCTGCCGCGAAATCAATTCCACATCGTACCCAGGAATTAATTCGTGCCGCCGCCCGCGAACTCAACTATAGGCCGAACCAGCTCGCCCGATCGCTCCGGCAGCAACGTAGTTATACCATCGGCGTGGTTGTGCCGGAAATCAGCGAAGGTTACGCGGCTCTGGTCATGTCGGGAATTGAGGATCATCTTCTTCAAGAAGGCTACTTCTACTTCGTTGTAAGCCACCGCCACCGCCAGGATCTAATCGAAGAATATCCTCTGCTTCTTCAGCAGCGGGCTGTCGAAGGACTGATCGCGGTGGACACGGCATTCACCGAAGGCGTACAGGTGCCGCTCGTCGCAGTTTCCGGCCATCGCGATGTGCCTGGCGTAACAAATATTATTTTGAATCATGCGCTCGCAGCCACGCTGGCCCTCGAACATCTTACGAAGCTCGGGCACCGCAAGATGGCTTTCATCAAAGGGCAGGAATTCAGCTCGGACACGGCAGTGCGGTGGGATTCCGTGCGCGGCGCAGCCGAAGAACTCGGCATCGAGATCAAGGATCGTTTGGTCGTGCAACTCGAGGGAGAATCGTCTTCGCCGGAACTCGGTTACCAGGTTACACAAAAGCTTCTCGCTTCGCGCGAACCGTTTACGGCTCTCTTTGCCTTCAATGACATTTCAGCGATTGGCGCGATTCAGGCCCTGCGGGAGGCAGGCCGCCGTGTTCCCGAAGATGTCTCCGTCGTGGGTTTTGACGACATTCAAAGTGCGGCGTTCCAGAATCCTGCCCTGACCACGGTCCGGCAGCCTTTGCGAGCGATGGGCGTGATCGCGGCAGAAACGTTGCTTCGCCGTATTACGGCGCCCGCAAATACACCCTACCCAAAGGAAATCGTCGTTGAACCAGACTTGGTCGTCCGCGCCAGCACTGCGAAGGCCCCTGGCTCATCTTAGGCGGTCTGTTCTTAGAATGGCGCAGTCGGGAACCGCTCCCCAAGAGTAACCAAGCAGGTTCATCAGACCTGCAGATCGTGAAGGTAAGGAACGCTGGCTTTCATCATTTCCAGGTTCATTTCGACGAAGTAATTCTTTATGCCGCCCGTCTTCGCCGCGGTAAAGATTTTCTTCCAATCCAGACTGTCCTGTCCCACCGGCATGACTTTTTTGGCTTCCGCTGACCAGCCTTGTACGTGCATTGAAAAGAAGCGACCAGGGTATTTCGTGAAATACTCTGCGGCGTCGTAGCCGTGACTAATTGTGGAGACCTGGAACTGGAACTTGACCAGTTTCGGATCGAGAAAGTCCAGCAATAAGTCATAGGTCCGCTTGCCGTCAACTATCGACAGCTCAAAGTCCTCGTTGTGAAGGCCCTGCTGGATGCCAGCCTTGGCCGACTGTTCGCCCATTTTGTTGTATTCGTCAGCCGCTCGCTTCACATCATCGATGGTCGGTTTCCCGGGTCCGTCGAGGCTTGGCACGATCATTTGCGTCAGGCCGACGTCTTTCGCCCAGGCAATTCGGCCCTCCTGGCCCTCCCTGAGTTCCTTTATGCCGAAGTGAGAACTCACACAGGTGACGCCTGCATCGCCCAGAATTCTCCGTAGCTCGGTTCCCGTGTATTTGGCGAGGCCGGCGAAGCCGGAATCGGCGTAACCTACCGGCGAGCACAGCTCAATGGTCTGAAATCCGGCCTTGGCAAGCTGCTTGATCGTGCCGGGAAAGTCCTTGGCGATCATCTCCCTCACAGGCCAGGTCTGACATCCAATGGGCATGCCAAGTGGATTAGCGCAAAGCTCCAGTGCACACGCGGAAAGGAAGCTAGCCGCGGCGACGTTCGTCGCCGCATTCTTTAAAAACTCTCTTCTCGAAACCGCAGACATTGACGCCCTCCTTACCCGCCTGCGCGATCAAGGTCATCGTCACTCAAGTGGGCGAACGCATTATACTCGGACAGCGCCGAGGAAGTCGGAAGTCATCCTTTGTATCCAGTGCCTTTGCGGAGCGTGATGATCGTATCCGCAGGAACTTTGTCCCACGACTCCTTCGACCCATCAGGCCAGTAAACCACCACAAGCTCGATCTTGGGGTCTATTCCAAGGCCAAAATGCACTCGGACATCGCTGGCGCCCAGGTAACTGGAATCTGTATGCACGCGGCGAAGTAGTTTGCGTCCTCGTTGTTGGAGTTCGATGCGCGCGCCAATCCCGAAAAGGTTCTTTCGGGATTGTTCCAGGCGTACCTGCAACCAGTGGTTGCCATTGTGCTTACCGGTTTCGTTCAACAAAAGGCGGACCGGCCCGTTGTTGTTGGTCACCAGGATATCGATGTTCCCGTCGTTGTTGACATCTCCGAAAGCCGCTCCGCGGCTTACCTCCGAAAGCGCAAATGCCGGACCTGCCAAGCGCGTGGTCTCGCGAAACCTTTTTCCCTCTTCGTTGTGGAACAACTGGTTGATCTGATGGAAAGGAAACTTGCTGCCGCGCAGAGATTCCTGGCGCGTAACCGCTCCATTGGCGATGAAGACATCGAGGAATCCGTCGTTGTCGTAGTCAAACCACTGTGTGCCAAATCCGGTGTAGGGGAAAGTCGGTTGCCACAGGCCGAACTCTGCCGTGGCATCATAGAAATTTCCCTTGCCATCATGGCGATAAAGAACGCAGCCTTCCTTGGTAAGATTGGTTACCAGCAAGTCTTCCACGCCGCGATTGCTGATGTCCCCAAGGGCGATGCCCATGCTCCCTTGAGGGGTACCTTCACCATTGTATGCGGCGCCGGAAGCCAAACCTGCTTCCTTAAACGTCCCATTTTTCTGGTTAAGCCAAAGGTAGTTGGGGGCGCCGTCGTTGGCAACATAGATGTCCATCCAGCCGTCGCCATTGAAATCAGCACAGACGACACCGAGACCGGGGCCGGGAAAGGCTCCGATACCCGATTCTTCCGTGATGTCGACAAACTTGCCGTTCCCCAGATTGTGGAACAGTCTCGCTGAAACGGGCCGGTACATCTTCGGAGTGCAGTAGTCGAGTTCGCCCGTGGGAGCAAAGCAGCGCTTGTTGCCCTTGATGGTAAAGTCCAGATAATTGGCAACGAAGAGGTCAAGGTTCCCATCGTTGTCATAGTCAACCCAAGAAGCGCTGGTTGCCCAAGCCTTGTTTTCAAGCCCCGACTGGCGCGTCACATCTGTGAATGTTCCGTCGCCGTTGTTGTGATACAAAATGTTGCGCCCAAAATTGGTTACGAAGAGATCCATGAAGCCATCGTTATCGTAGTCACCGGTTGCAACACCCATGCCATAACCAGCGCTCGTCAATCCTGCCTGTTCGGTGACATCGGTGAATTTCAGGTGCCCCGTCCTCATCAGTTCGTTGCGGAAAAGGCGGTTGCCAGGCTGCCATCCGGCGGGAGGGGGGAATAGCGGTTGAGGGGCGCCCTTCCGTGCATCAAGAAGTGTTCCTTGCACGAGGTAAATGTCCAGAGCGCCGTCGTTGTCGTAATCAAACAGGGCTGCGCCTGCGCCCATGATCTCGGGCATGAAATATTCGCCGGTAGCTCCGTTAAGATGATGGAAATTTAGCCCCACCTCGGAAGCCACTTCAGAAAACACCGGGGACCGCAGGGATCTGTCGAAGGTCGGGAAATTCAGTCTGCGCGCCCAGGCAGCTGCGACAGGAACAAAAAACAGAAAATCGCGCCGGCTCATAGCAGCTGCCAGCGAACGACCGCCTCTCAGCTTGGAATTTTCGTGCTTCAATGAGAGTTAGCCTGCGATCCGAGGATCTTTAGATCACTGTCGATTCTCGCCACAAGCTGGTGCTGCCCGCGCGATTGCGCTTTAGCGCGACCCTCACGCAAATATTGGATAGCGTTTTCCCGGTCACCCGCCCGGGCATAGGCTGCGCCCAGAGCATAGAGGTATCCCGGCGTGCTTTCATCCTCAGGCGCAATGGTTTTCAGTAAATGTTGAATACCTGCCGCAAAGTCGCGGCGATTCACTAAGAGGCGCCCCAGATGGAAGTGGGCGAGACGGTATCCCGGTTCTTGCTCAACCGCCTTTTGGAATTCCAGTTCAGCATCAGCTAGCCCGCCACGTTGTTCCAGAAGAACGCCAAGATTGTTGTGGGCCTCAGCATGGGAAGGGTTGATCTCCAGCGCCTTCCGGAAGGCCATCTCCGCTTCTTCGTAGCGCCCCGCGCCTGTCATAAGTACACCGTAATCGTAGTGCGCTCCCTCCTCTTCAGGAGCCAGTTGAACCGCCTTGTGGTAGTGCTGCTCTGCTTTTTCCAGTTCATTCAGACGGCCGTAAATCGAGATCAGGTTTACATGGGCCTGCACCATTGCCGGATCGATTTTCAGCGCTCTTTCATGCGCCTCGGCAGCCTCCTGCAATTTTCCAGCGCGGTCGAGGTCGTTCCCTAAGCGAATCTGAATTGTAGCGCTGCGATTCAGCGCGTGCACTTCTTCCACTAACGGGTCGCGAGCTGGTGGTCCCGTGTCTTTGTTCCTCTCGTAGTTTTGAAATTCTTCACGCGCTTTTTCTTCTTCTTCTATCGTTCGATATGCAAGTGCCAGGGCGTAATAGGCTGCGCCAAACTCCGGAAACAAGTTGCAGGCGGCGCGATACGAATCAATGGCCGCGCGCACCTCGTGCCGTGCGGTTTGAACCTTCCCAAGCCCGTAGTACGCCTCGGCACTGTCGGGATGGTCCCTCAGAATCGCCTTGTAGAGGGCTTCACTTTCCTCCCATTGTGCGGAACTACGAAGGCACTCAGCTACTTTCAGGCGGGCCGGGAGATAGCCAGGACTTAGGGTCAATGCCTTGCGGAGTGATTTGACGGCACCGTCGCAGTTTCCCTGGTCGGCTTGGGACCGGCCCAGATAATAGATCCAGCCGAAATGGGATGGCGCGAGTTGGTGGGCGCGGCGGTAGGCGATCTCGGCTCCTTCCAGTTGGCTGTATGCCTGCAGAACCATACCCAGCTTTCCATTGGCGGTGGCGTTGCGGGGATGCGCCACGGCCGCATCGTATGCTTCTTGAACCTGCTTGCGAACCGCAGGAAGGAACTGCTGAAGGTAGAGCTTCGGGAGCGGAGGGAGAGACTCTGCGGAGAAGGTGACGTGAGGACTGCACAGAAACAAAATCGTCAGCCACAAAACGACAAGTCGCCCGGCGGCTGTCCGCCGCCGGAAAGTCCTAGCGGAATCGGCGGACCACAAGGCTGTGCCGTTCAGATCGGTAGAAGCCCAGAACGTACATGATCGCTTTGCCTGCGGTGGAATGGATGACCTGACGAATGCGGAGGAGCGGCTCGCCGTACGGAATCGCGAGGAGATCGGCAATCCGGTGATCGGCAGCCGTGGCGTCAATTTCCTCATCCGCGTAGCCGATCTCCACTTTATACTTCCGTTCGAGGAAAGCGAAGAGTGATTCGCGGTCAAGCGGGGCCGAAAGAAGATCGGGAAATTCGGCCGCGCGGAGATAGCATGTTTCGAGGGCGAACGGCTCGCCGGCACCATGGCGCAGGCGTTCGAGCTTGATGACACTGCTCCTCGGGGGCAAGGAGAGGTGCGCTGTGGCTTCGTCTTCGTTCGTGACGATTTTCGAGCACAGCACTTTGGAGCTTGCGGTCAGGCTGCGACTGGCCATCTGCTCCGTATAGCTCATCAGTTTGTTGAAGTGGATCTTTGGAGCCGCAACGAATGTGCCGACGCCCTGGCGGCGCTCGACGATGCCTTCGCGCTCGAGCGAGGTGAGCGCATGGCGTGCTGTCATAAGACTAACCTGGTAAATCCTTGCCAAGTCTCTTTCCGATGCAACTACGTCCCCCGGGTGGAGCTCCCCAGACTCAATGCGCTTGCGAAGGACGTTTTGGATCCTCTGGTAAGCAGGCAAGCCGTTTCGATTCTTAGGCGGCATCCTCTCTCTCGAATCTGCCGGTCAGCGTAGCTCGGCTGTAATTGTGCGCAGGCCATCCGGCGAACAGTCCGCTCGACTGGATGAATACAAGGTGAGCCTATGTCCTTCCTCCAAAACACACCGATCGCTATCAGGACATGCAGAGGCACCCATCCTGCGGCGCGGGCCCGACCTTTGGTCTTAATTCCTACGAGCACATTCCAACGAAGTGCTATGGTGCGCCTTGCAGGTCCCTTTATAAATCACAAGTTTTCGCTTGACAACTACCATCTACAGCTATATAGCTATTGCCCATTCGGCCATACTTTAGCCAAGCGTGCTGTTTTTCCGTCGAGGAAACCAAGAGCGAAACCAACTGGACCACCGGTGGTTTCGCACTCGAGGGAATGGCGAAGTGTTCGTAACGCCTGCTGTGTTTGAGTTGGTGTTCGTCTTTAATGGTTGTTCTGTCGAGGGTAACCACGGTGCAGTGCTTTGATTATTTAAAGGAGGAATGATGAGCAAATTAAGTTGGTTGCTCTTGCTTGGACTTGTTACCCTTGCCGCCGTGAGCGTTCAAACCGTCATGTTTGTGCCTGTACTGAACGCTCAGGTTTTATACGGCTCGGTCGTGGGCACAGTGACTGACCAGAGCGGCGCGGGAGTGCCGAGGGCTCATGTGACTGCCACCAACCGCGCCACAAGCGTTGTGCGTGAAGCTGACGCCGACGAAAACGGCCATTACACGATTACTGACCTTGCGCCTGGCAATTACGACCTCAAGGTTACAGCCAGCGGGTTCAAGCCCCTTACTCAGACCAATCTGATGGTTGCCGCCAATACCGTCGCCAACGTTGATGTGAATTTACAGGTGGGCGCGATGTCCGAGCAGGTCACCGTCGAGGCATCCGTCGTGAACCTGCAGACCGAAAAGAGTGATGTCCATACGGAGCTCACCGAAAAAGCCATCCTGAATATGCCGCTCAACCAGTACCGGAATTTCCAGACGTTGATCAATCTTGTGCCCGGCGCAACCCCCGGAGTATTTCAGAACGCTATCGCCGACACCCCGGAACGCGCCCTGAGTACGAACATCAATGGCACCAATCGTAATAATAATAACACCCGCGTGGACGGCGCCGCGGACGTGTTCGTCTGGCTGCCTCACCATGCCGTTTATATCCCGCCGGCGGAGACCGTCCAGGAAGTCAACATTTCCACCAATAATTTCGATCCGGAGCAGGGGATGACGGGAGGCGCGGCCATCACCGTCATTACCAAGTCAGGCACCAATCAGTACCATGGAGTTGGTTTTGAGTACTTTCAGAACCAGGCTCTGCGGGCAAGGCAATTCTTTGAGACTGGCCCCAAGGGGGACAGTAAGCTCAATGATTTTGGCGGCACTTTCGGTGGCCCCATCAAGAAGGACAAGCTGTTCTTCTTCGGAAGCTACAACGGGACCTATGAACGCGACAACCGCAGCACCGGCCTTGTAACCGTGCCGACTGCGGCGCTTCGCGCCGGAGACTTTTCCGGCACAGGGACGGTCATTTATGACCCGCACACAGGAAACCCTGACGGCACCGGACGCACGCCCTTTCCCAACCAGGCCGCCATCCCGATAGATCCCATCGCGGCGAAAATATTGGCTCTGATTCCGCCGCCGACTGGGGCCGGCAACAACGCCAACTATTTCAAGTCGGCTACTCAGAAACTGAATCGCAACAACTTTGACGGCAAGGTGGACTGGAACCGCACCTCCAGGCACAGCATCTTTGCCAAGTACAGCGCCATGAAGTCGGTCTTTCACGGTGAGCCCAGCCTGGGCCAGGCCATTGGAGACTGTGCCTGCGACGGCGGACTCGGTGACTTCCATGATTTTGTACAACTAGTTACTGTCGGTCATACGCTGACCCTCTCGCCCACTTTGGTCGTTGACGGCACCGTTGGCTTTACTCGCATGAGCGAGTACGGCCAAACTCCGGACTTTGGCACGAATATTGGGTCGGACGTGCTGGGGATTCCCGGTACCAACAACGGCTCGGACCTGCGCAGCAGCGGTATTCCCTTCTTCGCGATTTCGGGCTACGCCAATCTCGGCAACTCTGAGGGATGGAACCCCGCTTTCCGCAATGACTGGAGCTTCACCACCTCGCACAACGTCCGGTGGTCGCATGGCAAACACCAGATTAGCGCCGGGACGGACATCGTCCATCACCATTTGAACCACTGGCAGCCAGAACTTGGCGCCGGCCCGCGCGGAGAGTTTGACTTCGGCGGTGGCGCGACAGCGCTGAAGTGTCCTGCTCCTCCTGCCCCTCAACCTCCGGGCTGTCCGGCACCCGCTCCCAACCAGTACAATGCCCTGGCGCAGTTCGAACTCGGCCTGGCTGGCGAACTGGGTGTGAGCTCTGGAGGGAGCGTGGGAGTTGGCAGGAGCGAACAATTTATCAAAGCCACGGCTAAGGAATGGCAGTTTGGATGGTTTGTTGGGGACCGCTATCGCATCACCAACAAGCTCACTGTCACACTGGGCCTCCGGTATGAATACTATCCGCTCATGACGCGCGATGGCGCTTTCCAGTTTGACCGTTATGACTTCACGACGAACAATGTGCTGCTTGGCGGAATAGGTGGTAACCCCTCACACGTGGGAGTTACTACCAGCAAGAAGCTCTTGGCCCCTCGGATCGGATTGGCTTACCAGATTAACGACAACACCGTGGTGCGAGCGGGCTTCGGCATATCAGTCGATCCGCTGCCTCTGGCCAGGCCACTTCGCGGTTTCTACCCACTCACCGTGGGTTCGAACTTTGTCGGAGCACACAGCTTTGTTCCGTTCTCATCGTTTTCGCCTTTGGCTTCGCCCCTTCCGGGCGGACCGATTCCAGTCGGCATTCCGTCCGTTTGCTGTCCCAACATCAGCAGCGGGACAATTCCGCTGCCTGCCCAAGCTTTGGAGCGCACCGTGGGCCCTGGCGAGCTAAAGCGAGGTTACATCGAGTCCTGGAATCTCGTGGTGGAGCGCAAGCTTCCAGCTAATTTCCTGGTGTCTGTGGGATACGTTGGCACTCAGACGGTTCATCAGTTCGCTGATCTCAATATCAATGCCTCCCAGCCCGGCACGGGCAAATTCGGGCAGCCCTTGTTCTGTAAGACGGCAGATTTTACAACGACTCCACCGACCTGCCCGGTACCGTCCTTTGGCCGTACTTCGGACACGCTTCTCTTCCAAGGTTGGTTGAGCGCCAACTACCACTCCCTCCAGACCGCCATCACGCGGCAGTTCTCAAAGGGTCTAATGGTTAAGGGCGCCTACACGTACTCGAAAGCCATCGATTGGACGGATGATGACGGATGGGCCGGGCTAGCCTGGAACGATCCCAACATCCTGCGGCGCAACCGTGCCGCGGCGGGTTTCAATACGCCGCACATCTTCCAATTGGCATACATCTATGAACTGCCGGTCGGTAAGAACAAGCCGTGGGCGAACGGGGGCGGCGCGGCTACGAAGATCCTCAGTGACTGGCAAGTGAGCGGGATCTTTAGCGCGATCCACGGCCAGCCCTTTTCCCTGACGGCGTCCGGTACTTCGCTGAACGCCGTCGGTCAGCGCCAGACTCCCGACCAAGTTGGGCCCGTCAAGAAGCTCGGTGGAATCGGTAAGGGTCAGCCGTTCTACGACACCAGCGCGTTTGTTGCGGTGACGCGGGTTGGCTACGGGACGGTGGGCCGCAACACGCTATACGGACCGGGTTCCGTGAATATGGACTTCAGCCTATTCCGCACCTTCAAATTCACCGAGCGGTTCGACGTGCAGCTCCGCGCGGATGCTGCCAATCTCTTTAATTCGCCGCACTTTAATAATCCAAATGGCTCCCGCAGCAGCGGGAACTTCCTAGTAATCACCGGCGCCAAGAACGACGAGCGCCAGTTCCGCTTGGGAGTCCGCGTGGCGTTCTAATCTGCTGAATCCACTCAAAAACGGGGCACGCGACGGAGCGTGCCCCGTTTTTTTCTTCGCAGGCATAACTGCCTGCGCTTCTTGTTCTTTATCCTTAACTGCCAGCGATTGGTCCCTGCTATTGACCCAGTCGGATCCTCTGCTAGGAAATCTGGCGAAGGCGCACTTTCAAATAGACCAGAAGTTGATGGTGACTACGCTAACGATTTGCGTGATGACGCCCCAGAAGGCATCGGCCTATAATTACCCTGCGTTTGGAGCATGGGGACACTGGTGAAAGCTGCGCAGGCATTCCTCTTCTGTTTCATTTCGTTCCTGTCACCATCGAGCAACTTCGGGCAATCCGACGATTTAGCCTTGAAGTCGCAGCGCGCCAAGGAATTCATGGCGGATGGCAAGTTTGCAGAGGCCGTTCCTCTCTACCGCGAATTGAACCAGGCCGTGCCCAACAATCCGGGTCTGCTATTGAACCTCGGCATGGCGCTCCACATGGCCGGAGACGAGCACAACTCCATCCCGCAATTGGAGGCGGCAGTAAAGCTTGATCCCAAACTGGCGCCCGCCTGGCTTTTTCTTGGCGCAGCTCGTCTGCAACTGGGCAGGACACCCGCAGCCGTCGAGGCGCTCAGGGTGGTCTTAGGCCTGCAGCCGGATCACCGCGGCGCGCTTGAGATGCTAGCCGGCGCTTTGCTGTCGCTCGACCGCGCCGCAGAGGCAGCCGATCAATACCGGAAGCTCGCTGATCTTGATCCCGAAAGTTCGCCGGCCTGGTACGGACTAGGGCGCAGCTATGAATCGCTCTCTTTGCGCGCATTCGATGAGCTGCAGAAGACTGCACCAGAGTCCGTGTACTGGTTGGCGCTCGTGGGGGAAGCTCGACTCCGCGAGCAGCAGTTCTCAAGCGCTTTTTATTTGTACCGTCACGCGGTAGAGAAGATGCCAACGATGCGGAGTTTGCACGCGGCAGTAGCGGAGATCTATCGCCAGACCGGACATCCGGACTGGGCGAATGTCGAAGAAGAGAAGGAGCGCCAACTTCCCCAACCGGATTGTCGTACTCAAACACTCGAGTGCGAGTTCCAGGCGGGACAATACAGTGGGCTTGTCGTCTCCGCGCAACGTGCGAATACTCCTGAGTCGTACTATTGGCGCTCGCGAGCCTACAACGAGTTGGCTCTCCAAGCCTTCACTCGCCTTGGCCGGTTGCCGCCTTCCAGGGAACAGCACGAGTTGAAAGCCCATATTTACAGCGGACAGAAAAGATACGCCGAAGCCGCGGACGAATGGAGAGCAGCCCGGAAGTTTTCTCCCGGCGATCCACAGATTCAGAAACAGCTTGCCATTAGTCTTAAATTCAGCCAGGACTATGGCCGGGCTCTGCCCTTGTTCCAAGATCTCCTTCGGCGGCGGCCGGGGTCTGCAGAGTTGAGTTATCTGGTAGGCGACACACTGCTCGACCTCCAGCGGGCGGAAGAGGCAATCCCCCTGCTCAAGCGCGCCGTGGACCGCGACCCGAAACTGCTGGCCGCGCATAAGTCCCTTGCTCGCGCAGACCTGGCCGCTGGAAAGGCTGCCGAAGCGATTCCCCACCTTAAGGTAGCTTTGGCCACCGACGAAGACGGCAGCCTGCATTACCAGCTCGCGAGAGCCTACCAGACGAACGGCCAGCCAGGGCTCGCGGAACAGGTCCTCGCGGATTATCAGAAAATTCAGGGATCAGCGGCGGCGGCGAGAGAGGTCTCAAAACGGGAGGTGGAGATCACACCACCTTAAGAAAGAACCCTGCAGTGTCCAAGGTCATTTCGAGGGCTCGTGGACTTCGAGAACTTGGTTGGTAGCAACGTTTCGCAGCATTTGAACCGTGCCGCTCGGCCAGCGAATCTCTATCTGATCGATCTTTTCCAGCTTGCCGGCTCCGAAATGGACGCCCTGTGAGCTGGACGAAGCGTAGCCCACGGCTGTGGTCATATGGTTGGACTGACTGCCTAGCCGGACCTTAGCACCGATGCCGTCGCGATTACTGCGCGTGCCAATCAGCTTCAGGATGAGCCAGTGGTTGACATCGGGGCTGACATTCTGCCAAAGCTCCGCCGGCTCGCCAAGCGCGCTTACGACGACGTCGATTTTTCCGTCGTTATCAAAATCCGCAAAGGCGCTGCCGCGGTGGGCGCGGGAGATGGTAAGGCCGGCTTCCGCGGAAACGTCCTCAAAAGTGCCGTTCCCAAGATTAGCAAAGAGACTGTTGGGCTGCTTGTAGTGCGTGGCTTGAAACAAGTCAATTAGGTCATTGACGTCCGAATTGGCGGTAAAAAGATCCTTCCAGCCGTCGTTGTTAAAATCAAAGAAGCCGTTGCTCCAGCCACTGCGCGTTGTGGTCAGGGTAGCCAACCGGCTTTGATGCGTTGCGTCTTGAAATAAACCCTTGCCCATGTTCCTGAACAATGGGAACGTTTCACCTGCCAAGGCAGTGACGCTGAGGTCAGGCAAACCGTCATTGTCATAATCGCGGAAGTCCGCTCCCATACTGGCCACCGGCAGTCCATTGTTCGTAAGAGCCACGCCGGCCTGAAGCGCTATCTCTTCGAACGTTCCGTCGCCGCGATTGTGAAACAGGAAGTTCGGCATGTTGTCGTTCGTAACAAAAACGTCCGTCAGGCCGTCGTTATCATAGTCAGCAAAAGCGGCGCTCATGCCGCGGCCAATGTGCCCGGCAAGGCCTGCCTTCATAGTGACGTCCTCGAAAGTCCCATCGCGACGGTTCCGGTAGAGCGTGTTGGATAACCCCTCGAAATACTTGGGGTGGCAGTAGACGCGCAGGTTGCGGTCGCGCTCGCCGCAAAAGCGATCAAAGTCGGGTGTCCAGTGGGCGTAATTGACTACGAACAGATCCAGCCATCCATCGTTGTCATAGTCGAACCAACCGGCCGCAACCGACCACTTGTCGCTCTTGATGCCAGCCTTTTCGGTTACGTCCTCAAACTTGCCGTTGCCCAGGTTACGATAGAGAATGTTCCGGTAGACGCCGGCGACAAATAAATCCGTGTAGCCATCGTTGTTGTAATCTGCCGCCGCGACGCCCATCGAATAGCCCGCGCCCGCCACTCCGGCCTCCAGCGTAACGTCGGTGAACTTCATCCCGCCGTCGTTGCGGTAAAGCCGGTTGAGAAATTTTGGCCAATCCTTTTCTAGCGAAGGAATCGACGCGCCGTTCGTGAAGAAAATGTCTGTCCGTCCGTCGGCGTTGTAATCGAAAGCGGCAACCCCACCGGGCATAGTTTCGATCATGTGTTTGCGCGGCGTGGGATTGTTCTGAAGCACAAAATTCAGTCCTGCCTGATTCGCAACCTCGCGAAAACGAATGGGACTCCGCACGGACGGCAGCGCTGGCGGGAGATTCTTTCTGCGGGACTGCAGAAGCAGAAAAGCGCAAGCTCCACTCAGAAAATCTCTTCGGTTACACACCTGTAGTGGATGGCCCATATGTGAAATTGTCATTGGACTGCGGGGATGTGTCCAGAATTTTCCCGGTTATATTGAAGCTCTGCCCATCTCTGGTTGTTTTCTTAGCCCGTGGGAAATGGAAATATTCCTGTTCCGCGATTGTGCTCAGGCGCGCCCCAGCACCAGCCGGTCCACGCGCCGGCTCACGTCTCGGAGGTAAGCCTCGTCGCCCCCCTCGAGCTCGACAGTGGCGCTCCCCGAATACCCGATTTCGCGAAAGGCCTCACGCACGGCTCCCCAATCCACATCGCCATCACCGAGGTTCACCCAAGCGTATCCGTCTTCCTTGCGCTTGAAGTCTTTCAGGTGAACCTTGACTATGCTTTTCCCCAAGGTGCGGATCCAGTCCTGCGGATAGCCATAAAGCACCACGTTCCCGACGTCGAACCAGGCCTGAATCCACGGGCTCTGGAATTCTCCAATGTACTTGGCCATCTCCATGGGGCTCAGCAGAAATTTGTTCCAGACCTCTTCGATGGCGATCACAATTTTCAGCTCCTCAGCGAGAGGAAGAAGCTCGCGGATCTCCTTCTGGGAACGACTCCAGGCGTCACGATAGGAAGTCTGCGGATTGACAACAGCAGGGACAAGCAGCACCACATCGGAACCCCAGAGCTTGGCATTGCGCAGTGACGTCCGCATCCCTGCCAGGCTCTTTTCGACGACCGCAGGGTCGCACGACGACAGCGGGTACTTCCAGTGGTCCATGTTCATCACCGAGTCGATACGAATGTTCGCGCCGTCAGCGGCTTTCTTGATCTCCTCGGCCTTGTGCTCGTCGGGCGTCGTGGGCGCTTGCATCACCTCGAAGCCTACGTCGCGGGCCATTTTCATACGGTCCGCAATACTCAGCTTGACGGGCAGCATATCGAGTAGCACACCCTTCTTGATCGGCAGGGTTGCCGCCGGAGCGAGCGTGCCGCGTGACGCGGGAGAGGCTGCAAGCAAGTCCGCAAAGCCGCAAACGCTGAGCCCCGCGGAGCAGGCTGTCGTCACGGTGGATTTCAGGAATTCACGGCGCGAAGGATTGCACATATGCACCTCAAAAGAGCTTTCGAAACTCCGCCGTTCGCCGCAGATTTTTTCCGGCAGGGCCCACCGCCGGAATCGGTTCAGAGACAACATGAAATCCGGGAGCGCAAAGTCAGCGCAATTTGTTCAGGTCAATCTTCGCATCCCAGGTATCCCTGGACTTCAGCGTCTCTTCCCAGGTCACCTCGCGCCCCGAATACGCGGCGGTGCGGGCCATCATGCAGGAAAGGGCGGATTCGGCGCCCTTGTCGGCTTGATTATGGAAATTGCCACTAGCGATGCTTTCGACGAACGCTTTCTTCTTCTCCCGGTCCGCAAACTCCAGGTTCGAAGTGAACTTCCCTGTTGCGGAAAACGATATCTGCCCAGTGTCCTTCGCGGGAGTGCCCTCAGCCTGCCAGGGCTCCTCTCCCCAAATCCCCAGGGGCCCCGTATACGGAGACTGCGAGGTGCCTTTCGTTCCGAAAAAGCGTTCGGTGACGTCCCACCAACCCTTGGCAAACTGCGTGGAGCTATAGGTGACGTCGGCGCCATCGGGATAGTGGAAGAGGACGTTGTAATTTCCGTAGGCGTCCCCGTCGGCGGGGCGGCCCTGACGCCCGCCGGTCGCGGTAGCCTTGAGGGGA
>QHYE01000045.1 GCA_003224055.1 Acidobacteriota bacterium
CGTTTGAATCCTACAACTACGCGCCCGCCATTTTCCGTTACGATGTCAAACAGTCCAAATCCCAGGTCTGGGCCCGGAACAATGTCCCGTTGGATTCTTCCGCTTTCGAAGCCGAGCAAGTCTGGTATCTGTCCAAAGACAAAACACGTATTCCCATGTTTCTCTTTCACAAGAAAGGCCTGAAGCCCGGCGGCTCAACTCCAGTTCTCCTGACCGGCTACGGCGGATTCGATCTCAGTGAAACGCCCTATTATTGGCCTGCGGCGCTTCTCTGGGCCGAGCACGGCGGAATTTTGGCCGACGCCAATCTTCGCGGCGGCGCCGAGTTCGGCGAAGATTGGCACCGCGCCGGAATGTTTGAGAAAAAGCAGACGGTCTTCGACGATTTCATCGCCGCCGCAGAGTTCTTGATCGCAAACAAGTATACGAACCCGTCCAAACTCGCCATCGACGGCACCAGCAACGGCGGTTTGCTTGTCGGCGCCGCGATGACGCAACGCCCGGACCTTTTTCGCGCTGTCGTCTGCGCTTATCCCCTTCTGGACATGCTGCGCTATCAAAAATTCTTGGAAGGCCCATACTGGGTTCCCGAGTACGGTAGCGCTGAGAACCTCCGCCAGTTTCCGTACTTGTACTCCTACTCGCCTTATCACCGCGTCATCGACGGAACCAAGTATCCTTCCGCGCTCTTCGTCACGGGCGACGGCGACACGCGCGTCGCGCCCCTGCACGCGCGAAAAATGGCCGCGCGCCTCCAGGCCGCCACCGGCTCGGACCGTCCCATCCTGCTCCTCTACGACACGAAGTCCGGCCACTCTGGCGGCCGCCCCATCAACAAAATCATCGAGGAATACACCGACATCCTCAGCTACCTCTTCTGGCAGCTCGGCGTTTCGACGAATTGAATTGGGACGATAGACAAAGTTCTCCCAAAGACCAGCTCTTGCGTCCTGCTCCTCGGCCATCGACCACATCTGCCCTTTTGTCCAGTATCGAAGCGCTTCCCTTTACTCCATACTTGGCCCATAGGCTCATGTCTCCGTGTGTCTGCGGGTAAAATGCGCAAGCCATTCCATCTCAGCCTTCTCTTATCTGCGCTGTTCTTTGCCGGATGCGGGGGTACTTCCGCGCCGAACAACCAGCCACCTCCACCTGCCGGCGTTCAAGTCTCTGTCTCGCCCCCAACCGCCAACATTCGCGCAGGCGACTCTTTCCCCTTCTCTGCCGCTGTGTCCGGCACCACAAATACTGCCGTCACGTGGTCCATCACTGGCACGGCCGGAAGCCCGCCGGTCATCGGAACGATCACCTCAGCCGGAAACTACACTGCCCCTGCCACCTTGCCGAATCCGAATTCCATTACCGTACGCGCCACCAGCGCTGCTGACGCATCGGTTAGCGGTTCCAGCAGCGTCACGCTTCTGAATCCCACGCCGTCCTTACAGGCATCAATCCCTCCAGCATAGGCAGCGGCAATTTCACTCTCACCGTAACGGGCAGCAAATTCGTCAATGGCGCTCAGGTCCTTCTAGGCACCACGCCGATGCAAACCATCTTTGGCTCCGCTATTCAGCTCACTGCCACAGGCTCAGCCAGCTCCTCCGGGACTTACGCCGTGAGCGTCAGCAATCCAAATCCCGGAAGCAGCTCGTCTTCTTCCGTCAATCTGCAAGTCACCGGATCGCCTCAGGCTTCCAGTTGCAGCGGCATGTCCCTCGGCCAGGGCGCGACTCTCAACGGCTTTGTTCCCTTCCCCGCGGACAGCCTATGGAACCGGGATATTTCCAACGATCCAGTGGATTCGAATTCCACCGCTATCATCAATTTCATCGGCGGCACGATCGGCATGCACGCCGATTTCGGAGCCGGCCAGTTTCAAAGCTCCACGATCGGCATTCCTTACCTCATCGTCGGCAGCCAGCAGCAGCCCGTTACGGTGAATTTCACCGCCTACGGCAGCGAGAGCGACCCCGGTCCCATGCCCATTCCCGTAACTGCGCCGATCGAAGGCTATCCCAATCCCGGCACCGGCGACCGCCACGTCCTCGTCCTCGACAATTCGAATTGTTTTCTCTATGAACTTTTCGGCTCCGCCGTCTCCGGCAATTCCTGGAACGCCGCTTCCGCTGCCGTCTGGGATCTTCTTTCGAACGAACAGCGTCCCTATACGTGGACTAGCGCCGACGCTGCCGGCCTTCCGATTTTTCCCGGCCTTGCCCGCTACGACGAAGTCGCCGCCGGAAAAATCAATCACGCGTTGCGCTTCACTCTGCAGAACAGCCGCGCCGCGATTGTGCCTCCCGCTTCGCATTGGGCGGCAAATTCCAGCAATGCATTGGCGGCGCCCATGGGCATGCGTATGCGGCTGAAAGCCAGCTTCAACGTCTCAGCCTACTCCCCCGCAAATCAGGTGATCCTCAACGCGCTGAAGAAGTACGGCATGATCATGGCCGACAACGGCTCGAATATGTTTCTCAGCGGCTCCCCCGACGACCGCTGGGACAACAACGATCTCCATGTGCTCGGCCAGGTGCAAGCATCCGACTTCGAAGTCCTGCAGATGACACCGCTATATACGCAGAACACTCTGCCCACCGGCGCGTCCCCGCAAATTTCTTCCTTCGCGGCCAGCAGCACTTCCGTTTCTGCAGCTACGCCCGTTACGTTGTCGTGGCAGGTCAATGGCGCGTCCTACATCATCGTCTCGCCGCAAGTCGGCGCCGTCCGTTCGACAAGCGTTGTTGTCACTCCCGCGCAAACCGCCACCTACACCCTCTACGCCACGAATGCCTTCGGCCGCACCATGTCCACCATCACCGTCCAGTGAACGATTTTTCCGCCCGAAAAAAAGCCCCGTCCGAACTGCGTTCGAACGGGGCTTTTTTCTTCTGAGCTTGGAGGGTTTGTCTTTCGAACGATGGAGATCTGGTCCGCCGAATTTCGCCGGCCCGCGTTTACTTCGAAATCTGATTTTCCCCGAGCCGCTTCAGCCGGTCGCGCAACCGCCGCTGCAGCGGCGTCGGCGTATTGGGATTGAAGGCCACCAGGTACCACAGCGGCTGGCCGCGGTCTTTGCATAGCCATGTCAGCGTGGTCGCATCCGCGTTCGGATGCCGCGCAACATTTTCGCGAATCGCGCCGTACGGATGCTTCGCAAGCTTATTCAAAGTTTTGGCGTTCGCGCGCGGGTGCTCGCTGATTAATCGCAGCAAATAAAAATCTTCTCGCGGCGCTTGCTTCACAAGTTTTTCCAGCATTTCCGGTTTCGCGTCCGCGCTGAGCACCAATCCGATTTTTTCGTCCCACGCCGTATTGATTTGATTCAAGTCGCGTGTCCGCGCGTGAATTAATTCTTCCAGGATGCGCCGCTCCTGCTGCATCCGCGCGATCGGCAGTTCCGTGCCTTCCAGGGAATCGAGCACGCGCAAAAGGTGCTGCCGCTCGCCAAAAATAATTTGCGAGGTGCGCGTGTTTGCGCCTTTTTCCCTTTCCTTATGCTGCACCAGGTCGGAACGTCGCATTGTTTGGTTGCTCCAGCCCAACCCCTTCCTAGGTTCGATGAGGGCCGGACCCTATCCGCACGGAATCAAATTCGTGCCACGCACAGTGAAAGAGACTGCTTGGTGGCTTCAGCGGATTATGTTCCGGCTGCGCGATGCGGTAAAGTTTGGTGCGTGCGGCGTGTGTCCGATTTGCAACTCCAGTCCGGGACGCGTTCGAAGGGAAAACGACGATGTCGGCATTTCAAGAGCACAAAGAGGAGTTGGAGCGCTACGAACAGATGTTCGGGCGGGAACGCGGGCGGCTTGCCGTTTCGCTGGACCGCATGACCAACGCGCTAGTCCTGGTCGGGCAGCATGGCGTGTACTGCACGAGCCAGCGTAATCCAACGCTGCCGGCGATGGATCTGCGGATGATTAATCAGGAGCTGGTACACGCGAAAGAATTAGTGCAATCGGTGATGGAAGAATTGCGGCTGGCCAAACAAAAATCCTAAAGACTCAGCACCGCAATTGCTCCTTCGATTCAGCAACGTTTGCCGGCTACAAATTCCTCCAAGTGCTAATTCAGCTCTCAAATATTCCTCAAATTCTTCTACCCCGGCTGCAGGAAGGGATTCAAGTGGCGCTCATGGCCGATGGTGGTGACGGGACCGTGGCCCGGGAAGACGACAGTGTCGTCGGGCAGGTGCATCAGCTTGGTGCGGAGCGACTCCATGATTTGGTGCATCGAGCCGCCCCACAGGTCGGTGCGGCCGATGCTGCCGGCGAATAGAGTGTCTCCGGAAAAAAGTTGCGGCGGGCGAACGGCACCTTTTTCTAATTCCTCAGAAGCTGCAATTTCCTGCGAGCTCTGGGGATTCGCCGCTTTTCTCAACAGATCGTCGATGTCGATTTCCTCTCCCGCTTCCGTTTTCACGGTAAATTTCTTCGCTGCATCAGCGACCGTGACTTTGCCGGCGTCGTGCGGAAGATAGAGCGAGACGCTCCCGGGGGTATGGCCGGGGGTGTGAATCACTTGCGCCTCGAACGAGCCCCAGCGGAGTGAATCGCCTTCCTTCAGAAGTTGATCGATTTCGATGAGCTCGGGCGGTTGAACGCCTAGGAACGCGGCCTGCATTTCCATGGCTCGATAGAGAGGCAGGTCGTCGCGATGCATGAGCACGGGCGCGCCGGTGTACTGATGGAGCTTGCTCAAGCCGCCGACGTGATCAATGTGCGCGTGGGTGCTGACGATAGCTTTCACGGTGAGGCGGTGGCGCCCGAGAAGATCCAGGATGCGCGTGACTTCATCGCCGGGATCGACGACCAGAGCCTCGCGCGTGTGGGGATCACCGATGATGGAACAATTGCATTGGAGCATGCCCACCGGGATAGTGATGTGAATTAAACCTTCGGTGGCGGCATTCAAGGTGGGCAAGCCGTCGTTCATGAAGGGGATTATAGCATCGGAACGGAGGGGATTCGCTGGTGGCATAGCACGAGCTGCGACGCTCTTTGATAGACTCATGAATGGAGGAGGAAACGGCTTCGACAGGAACGGCTCAGGATACGCCGCTGGCCGCGGCGCACACGCGCGCGGGCGCGAAGATGGGCGTGTGGTTGGGCTGTGTCTTGCCGGATACTTTCGGCGACGCGGCTGCGGAATTCCGGCAGGCGCGCGAGAGTGTGGCGCTGATCGACAAGAACTATCGGGCGTACCTTTCGTTCACGGGACCGGACCGTGTGCGTTACTTGAACGCCGTCCTGACGAACGATATCAAGGGCTTGTCCGCGGGACAGGGAAACGTCTCGCTGCTTTTGAATCCGCAAGGGCACATTCTCGCAGAGATTGAAACGTACGCGTTCGCGGAGAAATTGTTTTGCGTGTCCTACGCGATGATTCGCGAACGGTTGGTGGAAGTGCTGGATAAATTCATCATCATGGATGACGTGACGCTGACGGATGAGACGGGGCGTTTCGGCACGCTGGCGCTGGAAGGGCCGAAGGCCGCTGCGGTGGTGCGTGAAGTTTCCGGCGTAGACATCGGGACGCTCGGCGAGCTTTCTTCCACGGACGGCGCTGCCGGCACAGTTCCCTGCCGGATTGTGAAGCGTTCGCCGGGTGGAGTTGCCGGAGCGGAGTTCGTAGTCGAACGTGAAAAACTTACGGCGCTCTGGGAGATCTTGTTGGACGCCGCGCGGAAACACGGCGGTGGCCCGATGGGCTATTCGGCGTTGAGCGGTCTGCGGCTGGCGCAAGGCGTTCCGTGGTTCGGCTACGACTTCGGCGAAAAGCAGATCCCGCACGAGGCGGGGTTGCAGAACAGCCACATCAGTTACACGAAGGGCTGCTACACAGGCCAGGAGATCGTGGAACGCGTGCGTTCGCGCGGGCAGGTCAACCGGCAGCGGGTGGGCCTGGCTTTCTCCGGCGACGCGGTGCCGGAAGCGGGCACGCCGCTGATGATGGAAGGCAAAGAAGTTGGATTCGTGACACGCGCGGCGAAAGCTTGGGATTCTGTTCCGCCGCGAATCCTCGGCATGGGCTACGTGCGCCGCGAGGCGGGAGCGCTCGGCAGCGTATTGCAATTCGCGAATGTCACCGCAACGGTGACTCAGCTTCCGGGCTGAAGCATTCAGAGCATTTGTTGAAAACTTCTGGCTAGATAGTTCTCCACTACCCCCTACACCCCCCATCCGATGCATGAATGTCAAAACAAAGGATTTGCAAAGAGGGCAATTCGTAAGTGCATGAAAAGAAAGAGCCGGCGAAGAAGTGACGACCCACGTGGGATGAGTTCCAGAATGGGAATTGTTGGTATACACCCCGGTTGTTTTCGTATGAGTGGCAAATACAGGGCTTACGGACGAGGAGTCTGTATGAGTGGCAAATGCAGGACTTAAAGTATTTGTGTTTTCAGTGATTTGCGAACAATTCGTATGAGTGGCAAGTAAAGGGGGAAGGGGGGACAGGTAAATTGCAGGCGGGGATTTTGATGGGCACTTCGGGGCTCAGTGTGTACAAACATGCAGAAGGATAGCATGGAAGTATCAACTGGCTAAATATTATGCAGGGAATGGAAAGAATTGAGGAGTGGACGGCAATGGGGCGGGATTAACGGTGCTGGCGGCAGCAAGACGAGCCAGAAAAATGCAAAGTCAAAAACCACAGGTGCAAAAACCGGCTCCTAGGACACCCGTCAGTAGCTTCGCCCAATTAGTTGGTCGTAGCCGGGGAAACTATGACCGGGTCCGGAACCACAGCATCCGTGACCGGCATGAGAACAAGGAAACAGTCTTTGGTATAGATTGAACAACTGAACGTAGCCTTGCGCAGGATGCGAATGGGAGTGTCGTCCGGCGAGAGCTGGGAGAATTTGGTTGCGGCGATGGCGGCTATGGCATTACGAAGTTCTTCCGCACCGGAAACAAAGACGACGTTATCGATCCTGGAGCCATTGATGATGGAAATCACGAAGTGGGCGCTGCGCGAGTTACCCTTAAGCCTGGTGTGAAAAGGAATGTTCAACGACCGCATGTCCGAGAGGGCCATGCCACCATCCGGGGCACCGGGACGGCCAAGTCGACCGGCCGGAGCTTTGA
>QHYE01000001.1 GCA_003224055.1 Acidobacteriota bacterium
AGGAAAAAAAGGAAGTCTTGATCGAAGCTTTGTGCCGGTGACCCCTTAGGTTCCGTTCGGCACTTGCCAGGCCGGGCCGCGCATCCTAATTCTCTTTCCGCATGAATTCCGCGTAACGCGCGGCAATCGTGTGCCAGGAAAAATATTGCCGCTGGGCCACCCAGCTTCGCTGTGCCAGCGAAGCACGATAGTGCTCGTCCTCCAGAACGCGGACCAGTACATCTCCCAGGTCGCCCTTCCTCTCGGGTGAAAAAAGCGCCAACCCTGCCTCGGTGATCGGCGCCGCCGTTTCCGGACCCTCGAAGGCGATCACGGGCAAGCCGCAGGCAATCCCCGCGATTGCGCTGCCTCGCCGCGTGGAAATGTGTCCGCGCACAAAGAGTAGAACGTCGGAAACGGTGAGACTGCGCACCACGTCTTTTCCCGGTAGCACGCCCAGTACGTGGAGTTCAACCGTGCTATCGCGAAAACGTTTCCTCAGCTCCGCCTCGGCGCTTTCTGCATTGCGGCCCAGAACAATGAGCCGCAGATTCCCAACGCGCGAGGCAGCAAATCGAACGGCCTCGACGATATTCTCGATCTCCTTTCGTCCCGCTTCCCCGCCGGTAATGCCAAAGACCGCGACGCTCAATTTTCCGCCCATGGAAATGCCCTTCCTCGAGTTGGCTTCACTGGATGTGGGCAAATTTGCTCCGACGGGAATGAAGTGTCCTTTGACAGGATGACGTTTGATCCAGGAAATATTTTTCATGGGGACGGTGAAAACAGCCGCGTCGGAAAGACGCAGCGCCTCGAGCATGGCGCGCAACTGCGCGCGGCGCCGCAATCCGTCAATCACACGCGTTCCGCTGTAGGGTTCGACGTCGTGAAAAACCACGGCCACGCGGGCGCCGGCGGCTTTGAGAGCTCTAAGAACTCGCGGAAATCGCACCGGATAACCATGCCCGGACCATGCCAGCGCCGTGTATTGCACCAGAACCCAAGCTCCGCGCCAGCCTTCTGCCCGGCGGCGAAGCGCGCTCGCCGCGCGAGTCCACCCGCTTTCGGGCCACGCGACTCGCTCGATGACCAATTCGAAATTTTCCGCCAGCAGAGCTTCGCCGAGGTAACGGCAATACTCTTCCACCGCGTCGGTGGGCTCATCTTGTCTCCCGAGAATTGCTATGCAGTTCTGTTTCATTGCCACAATACGATCACGCTACATTCCTCAAGGGACCAGCGTGCCCAGGCAGGATGGCCAAGTGACGAACTGCTTCGCGCCGAGGAGTTGGTGTAAAGTACAGTAGATGTCATCTACAAAATTCCCCGCCGTGACAGAAAACTCCTCGAAAGCCATTGTTTTCAGCGCACAGCCGACGATGAAGTGGTCCGTTTTGGATGGCTGCAGTGGCCGTCAGCATACGATAAAGAGTCATTTGTTCGAGCCATTCGGCCGACCATGCATACTGATCGGCAAAAGCCCGCTCGCCCGAATTTACCATCGCCTTCGTCTATCGAGGAACAATTTGGCGTGAAGCTTCTTTTCTATTCTCACTATTTTGCACCAAGCATCGGGGGAGTGGAGACCATCGTACTCTCACTTGCCCGCGGTCTTACAGAGGTGCGCACTCCGAACGGTGCTACTGAATTTGACCTCACTCTCGTAACGAAGACACCTGCCGAAGACTTTGATGATCGCCTACTTCCATTTCGTGTTCTACGCCAGCCCAGCCTTTCCCAGTTGCTGCGGATGATCCGCTCCTCTGACGTGATTCACGTTGCTGGTCCGGCCCTAACTCCTCTTCTGCTCGGGTTGCTGACTCAAAAACCTGTTGTTATTGAACATCATGGCTTTCAAACGATATGCCCTACAGGCCAGCTCCTTATTGAGCCGAGTAGCGCCCCTTGTCCCGGTTATTTCATGGCTGGACGTCACCGCGAGTGTTTACGCTGCCGCTCCAACAACAACTGGCTGGCCTCTTGGAAGCTTTGGTTATTAACCTTTGTTCGGCGATTCCTTTGCTCGCGCGTTGCTGCAAACATCACGCCTACGGAATGGCTCAGCGGGCTAATTCACCTTCCGAACGCCGTATCTATTCCGCACGGCATCGAAACGATGGCCCCCGACTCGGAGTCCCCGCATTCCTCCGGACCTCCTCGCATCATCTTCCAAGGGCGATTAGTAACTACCAAAGGCTTGCCCGTGCTCCTGGAAGCAGCGAGTATTCTTCGTTCAGAGAATCGAGCATTCGAACTCCTGGTGATCGGCGATGGCCCAGAAAGGATCGCCATTGAAGAACTCGCCAAAAAGCGGCAGCTCTCTTCGTGTGTACACTTTGTGGGACGTATTGCCACCGCCGACATCGATTCCGCGTTTAGAGGGGCAAGCATTGTCGTGGTGCCGTCGCTCGGTGGCGAAGTCTTTGGCTTGGTCCTTGCTGAAAACATGTCGCGAGGTCTCCCCGTCATTGCATCAAATATTGGGTGCTTCGCCGAAGTTCTGGGTGATGCTGGTCTTACATTTCGCGTAGGGGATGCAAAGGACCTTGCCCGGCAGATAGCGCGGCTTCTTGATGATTCGGCGCTTGTGACTGCGCTTAGTGGCCGCGCTCGAAGACGCATCTTCGAAAGCTTCCCACAGAGCCGTATGATAGAAGCGCACGCACAGCTTTACCGACGGCTGGGTGGCGCAGAACAAACCTAATGCTGCATACGAACTTCAACAGAGATCTTCATGAGTTCGTTCGAGAACGCGTGCTCACAAATTAGGCTCACGATCGCCTTCTCGATGACTGGAATCATCCCCGTGCTCATCTCGCCGTGACCTGCGCCAACTGCGCCCGTTGCGACGCAATGATCTCTTCGAGAATCGTGTCCAGGCCGCGCGTAATTTTCCAATTCGGATAGTGGCTCTGGAATTTTCCAAGATTCGAGATATAGCAAATGTGGTCGCCCTTGCGCGCTTCGTCCACGTAGTGCCAATCCAGCTTGCGTCCGGTCATCCGTTCGATCCGCTCGATCGCCTCCAGCATGGAAATGCTGTTCGCGCGGCCGCCCCCCAGGTTGTACACCTCGCCGGGCCGCGGATTTGCGGCAAACTCCTCGATCGCGCGCACCACGTCATGACTGTGGATATTGTCCCATGCAATTCCACGCCGGAGTGAGATGGCCCCGTCAGGCAGCCGCCTCGAAAGATCCCCACCTTCATGTTGAAATAGCGCCCATATTCCTGCGCGACAAGATCCGCCGCCGCTTTCGAAGCGCCAAACAGCGAATGCAGCGTTTGATCGATCCGGCAGGTCTCGGCAACGCCTGCGAAATCTTCCGCCCGCGCGTAGTCGTACCGCCTCTCCAACTCCGCGAGCGGAATCTCATTGGGGGCGTCGCCATAAACCTTGTTCGTGCTCAGAAATACGAACACCGCCTCGGGCGAATGCTGGCGTGTCGCTTCCAGAAGATTCACCGTGCCAAGCGCATTCACCTCGAAATCGAGCAGGGGAATCTCGCGCGCTTTGTCGTGCGAAGGCTGCGCCGCGCAGTGGACGATCAAATCGAAGCGTTGCGCTCGAAAGAGTTCTTCGATGGCCGTTCGGTCGCGAATGTCCAGCGCCGCGTGCGCGAACCGCTTGGTCGCAGCCTTCAACCGCTCCAGATTCCAGAGCGTATCGCCTGCCGGGCCGAAGAAAACCCGCCGCATGTTGTTATCCACACCCACAACTTCATGTCCCTGCCGGTCGAAATGCTCGACCGCTTCCGAACCGATCAGTCCGCTGCTGCCTGTGACCAGAACTTTCATCCGTTCGAGACCATTCCTCTCTTCATGGGCCGCAAGTCAATAAACGCAGTGGATTTCTCGCGAACCGCATTCCTCAAATGCCTGAATTCGGGGAAGAGAGGGCCCCTCCCTCACTAGAAGAGTACCTTTGGAATCGAGATTCGTATACGTGCAGCGCATCGTTACAGTGACCGTCGAATGCCCGAGCAATTGCTGGATCGTCACTATATCCACGCCTCGTCCCACGAACCGGGATGCAAACGTGTGGCGCAGCGGATGCCACGTCACGCCCTCAAACCCGGCCTTTCGGCACGTTAAAGCAAAACCCGTCTTGAGATCTACGAATGGATTTCCGGTTTCGTGGTTAAGGTAGCAACGCTTTTCTTCTTTAGTGCTGATCTCTCCTAGGTCCCTGTGAAATTACTACCACACTTTGCAAACATTCTCCGGCGGTTTCACCATGGGTTGGCCCGCGCGGCACGAAAACGCTCGCGCGAATTCCGGCATGTTCACCAGTACACCATTAATGCGGTACTCCGGCGGTGAATGCGGGTCCGTTTGCGCGCGCACGCGCAGGTCCTCGGGGCGCTCATTCGCGCAGTCCCACTGCGCGAAGCCGATGAAGAAACGCTGCTCCGGCGTTAGGCCATCCACGGGCTGTAGGTTCTTACTTACGGTTGCTGAGTCCCACGCCATATACGCCAGAATCTCCCCGCCTAAGTCGGCCACGTCTTCGCCCATGGTGAGCTTGCCGTTGATGTGAACGTCTTCCACAACCACGTACTGCGAATATTGGTCGCTCACGCACTTGGTCCGCTCGTCGAATTTCTCACGGTCCTCTTTCTTCCACCAATCCTTCAAATTGCCCTTGGCGTCGAACTGGCTGCCCTCGTCGTCAAACCCATGTGTAAGCTCATGCCCGATGGTGCCGCCCGTGTCCCCGTAATTCGGTGCATCGTCCACCTTCGAGTCATACAGCGGCGGCTGGAGCACTCCGGCGGGGAAGTTGATGTCGTTCATCTGCGGATTGTAGTAGGCGTCCACGGTCGCCGGTGAAATCATCCACTCGCCGTGATCTACCGGCTTGCCGATCTTGGCGATTTCACGGCGGTGTTCAAACTCTGTGGCCCGCTGCACGTTCCCGAGAAACTCGCTCCGCGTGATCTTCACCGCGCTGTAGTCCCGCCACTTGTCCGGATACCCGATCTTGTTGCGAATGCCCTTCAGCTTTGTCAATGCTTGCTGCTTCGTCTCGGGACTCATCCAGTCCAGTTGCTCAATGCGCTTCGCCATGGCGTCTTCGATGCGCCGCACCATGTCCAGCGTGCTCTGTTTCAGCTCCGGCGAAAATACTGTGCGCACGTAAGCCTGGCCCAGCGCTTCGCCCAGCATGTAGTCCGTGTACTGCACGCAGCGCTTCCACCGCGGCTGCTGCTCCTTTGCGCCGCGCAGGTACTTTCGATAGAAATCGAAATTCTCTTGCACGAACTTCGCGGAGAGATACTGCGCGGAACTGTCCGCCACGTGAAACCGCAGATACGTCTTCCAGTTTGCCAGCGGCTCACTCGCCAGCGCTGCGTTCACCTGTTTGAAGAATGCCGGATCCCCCACATTCAAAATTTCAATCTTGGGGTATTGTAAAACTCTGTAGTACGCCTTCCAGTCGAAATTCGGCGCCAGCTCTTCCAGTCCGGGAATCTCCATTTTGTGTTTCAGGTTGTACGGGTTGCGCCGCTCCACGCGTGCCATCGAAGCCTTTGCCAGCGCGGTTTCCATGCGCATCAGCGTCTCCCCATTTTTCTTGGCCGTTTCCGCGTTGTCGCCCAGCAGTTCGAATATCTTCTGTACGTGCTTTACGTACTGCTCGCGCGTCTCCTTCGATTTCGCATCCTCTTTCGTGTAGTAGTCGCGGTCCGGCAGCCCCAATCCGCCCTGATCCAGCGAGGCAATCATGTGCTCCGAATCGTCTGGATCCTGATCCGACCCGCCCCGGAAGAGAATGGATCTGTACCCGCCGGTGGCCATCTGCAGCCGCGCCACAAGTGGCGCCAGCTCGCGCACCGAGTTCAAACGCGCTATGGCTTCCAATTCCAGCTTGATGGGGTCCGGCCCGCTCTTCTCGATGCCCGCTTCGTCCACGCAAGCGGCATAGAAGTCTCCGATCTGTTGCGTCACCGCGTCGCGTTGATTCGTGCTGCTCGACGCCTGCTCCAGGATTCTGCGCAGAAAGTTCAGATTGTCCTGGTAAAGTTTCCCGTAAACACTCCAGGAGGTTTGGTCCGGAGGGATGGGATTCTTCTTTCGCCATCCTCCGCACGCGTACTGGTAGAAGTTCGAGCAGGGATCGATGGACTTGTCCATCGAGTTCACATCGAGGCTCGGCGTGTATGGCAGCGCAGGCTCGTTCGGTGTCTGTCCATTTGCCGGCGCTGCTAAAACGAGCGAGAGCAGGATCACTGGCAAGAGAAGAGTCTTCATCACTCTATTCGCCTCCATTTGAAATCTTTAGAGCCCCGAACGCGCGGCGTTATATTAGCCGGAATTTCCGATTTCAACTGTTTCTCTGCACAGAACCCTAGCATTCGTGGTTTTTATGTTGGTGGCTTGTAGAAGTCAAGAAGGTAGATGAATTTAGGAATAGAAATACCATCTGACGAGTGCTGTCTAGTTTGGCGGTTGTGGGGCAGGTTTAGGTTTAGTCTGTGACACTCAAGTGGGGAGAAGCTTCGCAGCCTCAAGTGTCACCAAATTGTCACTGAAACTGGCGCAAAATGAACAAAGGCAGAGCAAATCCAGAAAACAAAAAATGGCGCTATCTTACAGCTGGCAAAGGGATTTAGTTGAATTCTCTGCGAGATAGCGAACCGACGATTTGATTTTTCGCAAGCGAGAAAGCCAGGTTCAGAAGCAAAAATAGAATCTGCAGCCCGCGTTGCATTCAGCTATGGAACACATTGCTACATCTGAACTTAGGCTTCTGAAGGCGGTTTCCTAAGGTAAATACCTGACACAAGATTAGGTCAACCCCTTGATTGCAGTCACCGGTACTCTGAGGAAAGATGCTTGCACTTCGGGAAAGTGGGCCGCCTCCCTTGCCAGGGCCCCCACCCTGACTACCCCTGATCTGTTCGTCCTGGCGCGGAGGCGGCCCATCCTCAAACCATAGAATATTCCCCTCACTCCCCCGATTCACGAACACTCGCCGTCCTTCATTCGAACAGTACCGAAAAAGTAGTTGACTGAAGTTTTTGCGTCTCTCATACAACAGCCTGTGAATCTGTGCGCGCCCCCCTTTCGCTCCGTCCCTGTATCCCGCTGCCGTAATTCCTTTAGAAATACAGACTTACAAAAGTCTATCAAAATAAACAACTTTAACGCATTTAGAATCATATACTTATGAAAAACATAGGGCGGAGGTTGTTAACTAGATTTCTGGTAAAGGATATCTGGCCTGGGACCATCGCGACGAAGGGTCCACCTGGGAAACCCGATCTCTTCAACCCAAAGGATCGACGTTTGGGGCGGCTTGAACAGACGGTTGGACAGCGGCTGTCGGGCGCGTGACGTACGCCGCCAAGAGCAGGCTGGAAACGAGCAGCAACGTTGCGAGGAAATAGGGCGCGCCGGGAAAATGCACGGGAGCGCGTGGCGCGATGGCGATGGCGAGGACTTGGGTGAAGAGGAGCGGACCGATCATGCCGGTGATAGCGCGGACGCTGTTGATGGCGCCTTGCAGTTTGCCTTGGGAAGTGGGATCGACGCGGCGCGACATCAGAGATTGCACGGAGGGGCCGGCGATGCCCCAGAGGCCGAGGAAGGGAATGGCACAGAGAAACATCCAACCGCGCGGAGCGAAGGCGAAGCTCAAGAAGCCCAGTGTACCGAACGTCAGGCCGGATAGGACGCTGCGGCGCTCGCCGAAGCGGCGAACAAAGGGGCCTACGAGCAGGCCCGAGACGATGCTGGTACTGATGCCGACGACGGCGAGGGCCAAGCCGACGTCGCGGCCGTTCCAGGCGTAGCGATATTGCGTGTACAAGACGAAGACGGCGGGAAGCGATTGCTGGGCGAGGTAGAAGAGAGTCATGACGCTCGCGAGGCCGAAGAGTTGTGGATGCGAGCGGAGCAGGGTAAGGGAGCCGAGCGGATTGGCCATGTGCCACGCGGACTTGGAGCGGCGCTCGGGTGGAAGGGACTCGGGAAGGACAAAGAGGCCGTACATTGCATTGGACAGACTAAGTACCGCGGCAGCCCAGAAGGGAAAGCGCAGGTTGATGTTGCCGAGGAATCCGCCGACGGCCGGCCCGATGATGAAGCCCATGCCGAAGGAAGCGGCGAGATAGCCGAATTGCTTGGCGCGTTTCTCGGGGGGAGTGACGTCGGTGATGTAGGCGAAGGCGCTGGAAATGTTGGAGGCGGTGATGCCGGAAATGATGCGGCCGACGAGGAGCCATTTGAGGGAGGGCGCGAGGGCCATGAAGATGTAGTCGAGGCCGAGGCCGAAGCAGGAAATGAGGATGACCGGGCGGCGGCCGAAGCGGTCGGACCAGGCGCCGAGAATGGGGGAGAAAATGAATTGCATGAGCGCCCAGGCAAAGCCGAAATAGCCGGTGATGGCGGCGGCGCGGGCGATGTTGCCGCCCTCGAATTGGATGATGAGGTTGGGGAGAACCGGGGCGATGATGCCGAAGGCCAGAAAATCGAAGAGTACGGTGACGAGGATGAAGACGAAGGCGGCGCGGCTGGCTTGGGGTTGCGGCGTTGGCGGCGCGGCGGTGGGCAAAGCTAGCTCCTAAGGAAGGAAGATTGTAGCGGGGAATCAGAAACCTCGCCACAGCAAGCAAATCGGAGAACACGAGATCGCAATTGGCTGCCGATCATACGGGGAGTCGGACGTTGTGAATTGTAAGAATCTTACGCGGCAATCGCAGAACGCCTTGGAGCTGCGAACTTGCTCAGACTTCGAGGATGACGGGAAGAATCAGGGGCCGCTTGGAGGTTTGCTTGCTGATGTAGCGCTTCAGGTCCACGCGGATTTTTTCCTTGATGACGCCCCAGTCGGATTTTTCTTCGGCGTTGGATTCTTCTACGGTCTTCAGGATGACGAGCCGCGCGCCGGCAATAAGCTCCTGGCCGTTGTCGCTCATCAGTCCGCGCGTCACGATTTCCGGGTGCGATTCCATCTTGCCGGTGTGCTTGTCGATCGCGATGATCGGCACGACGATCCCGTCTTCGGAAAGATGTTTTCGATCGCGGATTACGACGTCTTCGATTTCTTCGAGCGAACCGGAATCCACGCAGACGCGTCCTGCGGTCACTGGATCGCGCCGGAACACGCCGTCTTCTGTGAATTCAATCTGCTGGCCGTCTTCGACGAGCAGAATCTCTCCGGACACCACGCCCAATTGATGCGCGAGTGCGGCGTGGCGGAAAAGATGCCGAAACTCGCCGTGCACGGGAATGAAATATTTCGGCTTCACGAGTTGCAGCAAAAGTTTTTGTTCTTCCTGGCTCGCGTGACCGGAAACGTGGATGATTCCCGCGGAATTATCGTAATAAACCAGAGCGCGGCGCCGGAACATGTGGTCCAGCATGCGGAAAATAGATTTTTCATTTCCGGGAATGATGCGCGCGGAGAGAATGACGCTGTCGTTTTCGTCCACGGAGACGAAGCGGTGATTGTCTACGGCAATGCGCGAGAGTGACGACATCGGTTCGGCTTGCGTTCCGCTGGCGAGAATTACGATGCGTTTCGGATCGAATCCGCGAATGTCTTGCTGGCGCACCACCATTCCGTCGGGAATGCGCAGCAGTTCTAGCGAGTGCGCAATCTCGACGTTATCGACCATGCTGCGGCCGACGAAAGCAATTTTGCGATTTACGCGCGCAGCAATGTCAATCACTTGCTGAATTCTGTGAATGGAGGAAGCGAAGCACGAGAGAATTACGCGCCGCGGCGCCGAGCGGCACAGCTCTTCAATGCGCGGAACGACCGCGCGTTCCGACGGCGTGAAGCCCGGACGCTCCACGTTCGTGGAATCGCTGAATAGCGCGAGTACGCCTTCGTGGCCGTACTTCGCGAACGTGTGAAGGTCGAACGGCGCGCCTCCGACGGGCGTCTGGTCAATCTTGAAATCGCCCGTGTGAATGACTACGCCGAGGGGCGTGCGGATCGCCAGGGCGACGCAGTCCACCGTGCTGTGCGTCACGGAAATAAACTCAATTTCGTACGGACCAATCTCCACCAGCCGTCCGGGAATCACTTCGCGCAGCGTCGTGGATTCCAGCAATCCCGCTTCATCCAGGCGTTTTTTTACCAGCGCCAGCGTGAACCGCGTTCCATACACCGGAACATTGAGGTCGCGCAGAATGTAGGGCAGCGCGCCGATGTGATCTTCATGGCCGTGCGTCAGCACGATTGCGCGTACCTGCGCGCGATTCTGCTTCAGATACGTAATGTCCGGTATGACCAGATCGACGCCGAGCAATTCCGATTCCGGAAACATCATGCCCGCGTCGATGACGAGGATGTCGTCGCCGAGCCGCAACGCCATCATGTTCATGCCGAATTCGCCGAGACCGCCGAGAGGAATGGCTGTGAGGGATTGCGAGGTCTTGCTCAATGAGGCGTCATCTCCGAGACGCAAACGAGAATCGTATCATATGGACGTGACTGGTGACTCGTGACTGGTGACTCGTGAAAAGCAGAGGGCCCGAACTGGCGGACTCAACGATCGCTGCCGCCGACAAAGAGGTGAGCGATGGAGACGAGAATGATGGCACCCAGCGTTGCGGCAGCCAGCGAATACCAGAAGCCTCCGCCGAAGATACCCAGCTTGATAAAAACCCATCCGCCGATGAACGAGCCAACAATTCCCAGCACGATGTCCGCGATGCAGCCGAAACCGCGGCCGCGCGCGATTTTTCCTGCGAGCCAGCCGGCAATCAAACCAATGAATAGCCACGCAAGAAACCCGCGTGGGAGCGTAACCCATACACTGCGGATCGCTTCTTGAAGCAGGTTGAAATAGAGAGCGGCGAGCATGAAGCCTCCTAAAGGGAACAGCGATTGTATCTGAAATGGCGGTCGAGGCAATCCGGTGATCGCGCTGCGAAAAGGCGGGACTATTCCGCAGCCGGTTGCTGCTGGGTGATGCAGTGCAGTGTGCCGAGTCCGAGAACCAGATCGCGGCAGGCAAGGCCAACTACTTCGCGATCTGGAAACAGGCCCGCGAGCGTATTCAACGCCACGCGATCGTTCGAATCATTGAACGTTGGGACGAGCACGATCTTATTGGCGATGTAGAAGTTTGCGTAGCTTGCGGGAAGGCGCTGCCCATCGAAATAGACGGGCGCCGGCATCGGGAGAGTTTCCACGCGCAACGCCCGTCCGTCCTGATCTTTCATGGTCTTGAGTAAAGCAAGATTTTCCTGGAGCGGAGCGAAGTTAGCGTCGGTCGGATCGTTTTCGACGACGGTAACTACTGTGGTGGGGTTCACGAATCGCGTCAGATCGTCGACGTGGCCGTGGGTGTCATCTCCGGCGATTCCATTTTTCAGCCAGAGCACGTTAGTGACGCCGAAATATTCGAGGAAAATCTGCGCGTAATCTTCCCTGGTGAATCCGGGATTCCGTTCCTGGATTTTGCTGAGGAGACATTCTTCGGTGGTCAAGAGCGTGCCGCGGCCGTTCACTTCGATGCTGCCGCCTTCGAGGACGACGCGACGGCCTTTGTGCTCGGGATACCAGATGCGTCGCTTCAGTTTTTGATTTGCTCTGGTGACGACGGCGGCGTCTTTTTTGTGGTTTGGGTATTTTGCCCAGCCGTTGAAAACGAAATGATTGAAGGCCACTTCGCCGCTATCGTTTCGAACGCAGATGGGACCGGAGTCGCGCATCCAGCCGCGATCGGTGGGAACGCGGAAGAAATCCACAGCATCGAGATTTGCTCCGGACTTTTTCAGGATGGTTCGAACGCGGGATTCTGAACTGCGATTTTCGACGAGCAGATAGACGCACTCGACTTTCGACAAGTGGCGAACGATTTCCGTGAACGCCCAGGGAATGGGCGCGAATTTGCCGGGCCAGTCGGTAAGTTCGTGGGGCCAGCCGAGCCAAGTGGATTCGTGGCGCTCCCATTCGGCGGGCATTCGAAAGCCAAGAGCGTACGGTGTTTTGGGCTGCGAGGGTGTCTTCATCCGGAAAAAGAATTTAACACAGAGAGCACAGCGAGCACGGAGAAGGATGCACTATTCTTTGCCCAGCCAACGGTTCAGGATTGGCGGGTACGCGTCGATGCGGCGGTCGCGCAGAAAGGGCCAATTGCGGCGCGTGTCTTCGCTTTTTGCGGGGTCGCACTCGACGACGAGGATTTCTTCCTTGTCGTTCGAAGCTTCGGAGAGAACCTGGCCGAAGGGGTCGGCGACGAACGAATTGCCCCAGAATTCCAGGCCGGGATCGCCTTTTTCCGGCTTGCCTTCGAATCCCACGCGATTGACGACCGCGGCGTAGACGCCGTTGGCAATGGCATGGCCGCGTTGAATCGTTTTCCAGGCGTCAAGTTGTGCAGCGCCGAACTGCGCCTTTTCGTGCGGGTGCCAGCCGATGCTGGTCGGATAAAAAATCACTTGCGCGCCGCCGAGGGCGGTGAGGCGCGAGCCTTCCGGATACCACTGGTCCCAACAAATCTGCACGCCGATGCGCGCGTACTTGGTATCAAAATTCGGAAAACCGAGATCGCCGGGAGTGAAATAGAATTTTTCGTAGTACAGGGGATCGTCGGGAATGTGCATCTTGCGGTATTTTCCGAGAAATGATCCGTCCGCGTCGAGAACGGCGCAGGTGTTGTGGTAAACGCCGGGGGCGCGGCGTTCAAAGAGAGAAACGACCAGCGCGACTTTCTTTTCCTTCGCAATTTGGGCGAGTTCTTCGGTTGTAGGTCCCGGAACAGCTTCGGAGAGATTAAAAAGTTCCGGGTCTTCGGTACGGCAGACGTATTCGCCGTGAAAAAGTTCGTGCAAGGAAATAATCTGCGCGCCGCGCGCCGCGGCTTCGCGGATTTTCTGGATGGCCCGCGCGAGGTTTTCGTCGCCATTCGCCGTGCATTTCATCTGCACGAGTCCGATGGTAAATTTGTCAGCCATGAAAATTAGTTTAGCACGAGGAGGAAAGGAAATATTTGCGTCCGTTTTGTAGTATCTTTTGCGCAGCGCTTGTAATATCAATCAGCGTCATGAATGCAAGTTTCACGCTTGCAACCAAACTTTAGCTGTAATTCCGATTCAATTTTCGTCGAGGAGACGCGATGGCGAAGCAGCGAGAGAAAACTGTGACCGGGAGAGTACTCCACGATCCAGTGAAGGATAAACTCCGGCCGATGTTTCCGCTGGACTTATCCAAATGCCGAACCGTCGATGAACTAGTGCGCGCCATGGGAGACACGGCGTTCACCGGGCGGCAGATCGGCGATGCCGCCGATGTTTTTGAGCAAATGGCGCGCGACAAGGATTGTTTTGTGGTGATGACACTCTCGGGCGCGTTGACGGTTGGCAAGATGGGGCTTGTCTTCTGCGACCTGATTGAATCGGGCATCGTCAAGGCCATCGTCTCGACCGGGGCGCTCATGGCTCACGGGCTCGTGGAAGCCACGGGTTACTCTCATTTCCGCTATAACCCCAAGATGGATGACCGGGAACTCTTCCACGCCGGGTACAACCGCGTTTACGACTCACTGGAGCCAGAAACGAATCTCGACCATGTCGAAGAGGTGATGGACCACATCCTCAACGCCTGGGACGCGGAGGACATTGCGTGCAGCTGGAAGATCCACCGGCGCATCGGCGAATATCTTCACAAGACGATGCCCGGGCGTGGAATTCTGAAGGCCGCGTACGAGCACAATGTTCCGGTGTTTGTCCCGGCGTTCAGCGATTCGGAGTTGGGGATTGATTTCGCGCTGCACAAGATCGCGCGGCAGAGAGATAAGCGCCCGCTGCTGCGCTTCGATCCATTCATGGACTTCGAGAAGTTTGCCGATACCATGCTGGCCACCAGGCGCATGGGGATTCTGACGATCGGCGGAGGAGTACCGCGCAACTGGTCGCAACAATTCGGCGTGTACGCGGAACTGCTGGCGCGGCGAGGCTACAAGAGACTTCCGTTGAAGCGATATAACTATGGCGTGCGCATTTGCCCGGAGCCGGTCCATTGGGGCGGGCTCAGCGGCAGCACGTATACGGAAGCGGTTTCGTGGGGCAAGTTTGTGCCGCCGGAAGAAGGCGGACGCTTTGCGGAAGTCTTCGATGACGCTACGGTCGCGTTGCCGTTGATCGTGAGGGCCGTGCTGGAGCGCATCGGTTACTTCAAACGCAAGAAATAGGAAATGTTGGCTCGTCGGTTGGAGCGCTGGTCCGCAAGAACCGGCGGGAGGTGACGTAATGCCAAAAGCAAGCCTTGCGAAAAGCGAATCGCTGTATGGAGTGCATCCCAGTGTGGCGATGCTGCAGAAGTGGTTGGCGGAGCTGAAGGGAAAAACGGGTCGTTCCATGGAGGAATGGCTTGCGCTGGTGAAAAAAGAAGGACCGAAGGACGAGAAATCACGGCGCGAGTGGCTGAAGACCAAACACAAGATTGCTACCAACAGCGCCTGGTGGATTGCGGAACGCGCGGAGGGAAAGGGCTGGGAGGACACACCGGAGGCCTATTTGAAGGCCGCCGCTCAGTACGTCGAGGAGCAGTACGCGGGTCCAAAAGAAAAGCTGCGGCCGATTTTTGGCGAACTGCTGACGCTAGGCAAATCGCTGGGCGATGACGTGAAGGCCTGCCCGTGCAAGACCATCGTGCCCCTGTATCGTAAGCACGTATTTGCGCAAATCAAGCCAACGACGAATACGCGCATTGATCTGGGCTTTTCGCTCACGCACTACAAGGGAAAACTGGCGAAGCGGCTCATCGATACCGGTGGGCTGGCCAAGAAAGACCGCATCACGCACCGCATTCCGCTCACGTCCGTGAAAGAGATCGATGGGGACGTGAAGAAGTGGCTGATGACGGCGTACGAATTAGATTGGTAACTAGGCTAGCAATTCCTGGTTGATGTTGTTGATTGCAGGCGCGGAGTTCACTCAAATGCCCCCCCTGGTTGAGACCTTGAAGGCCGCCGTAGGGACCATCTTTAGGGATCGCGACGGGAACCAACGGACGCTGTTGCTGATGCCACATTTGACTGACGAAGAGTTCCGCCGGCTGGAAGCCAGTGTTCCGTGTCCAATCCCTGAGGAGGCGCGGGTGCTGCTCCAATATGCGCGCGGGTTTCAAATGCCAAACTTGCAGAAAGACCCGCACAGGTTGCTGACCGAATTCGACTTGTCAGGTTTGGACGCTGAGTTCGGCCTTGAGGAGGTTTTTCCCCATGCCAGGTCAATCGCCGGTGATGGGTGCGGCAATTTCTGGGTGCTTGACCTGACCAGCGATTCCAAGTCGTGGGGGCCAGTCTTTTATGCGTGTCACGATGCGCCCGTAATTGTCTACCAAACGGATAGTCTCGCACATTTTATCGAAGAGGCCCTGAAGGGAGGCAACCGGCCCTGGAAGAGTGAAATCGCGGATGTCCACGATGGGTTCACTAACCGGATCTGGTTGGAAAATCCGGGAGTCTTGAGTTTTGAGGAATGTGCGGATTCAAAAGATGAGGATTTAAGAGCATTTGCCAGATCGCTTGATGCTAGCTATGAATTTGTCGACTTGCGGGCACCTAAACTGGGTGACGGATTCTCCTGGGGACGATATGGAAGTAAACGTGTGGTCAAAAGATTCGGCGAAAAACGCATCTTCGCAAGCCAAATAAACAAGTCGCGATGGCAGAAACTCAAGGATGCCTTGAAATAGGAGAAAGTTAGTCGTCCTCGCCGATGAGGATTGCGGCGCCGAGGACGGTGGTCCAAAGACCGCGCTTGTCGCCGACGGCGGATTGCGTGACGTTCATGGTGCGGACGATCTTGTTGGAGATGCGGTAGACTTCTTTTTTCTCGTCGAAGGACAAGTCCGGATCGAACTCCACGTTCAAAGTGGTTGCGAGCATTTCCGCGGCTAGTTCTTCGGCGTACTCGCCGGCGACTTCTTCGGTTTCTCCGAAAGAATGATGCTCGGACAAGTAGCCGTACATGGATTTGTCGCTGGGGAGCGCCAAACCGATGCTCGCGGCGATCAGGCGGTGCGCTTCCTTCGTGGAATTCTCGCTGATGACCGTGAAGGCCACCTGCCCTGGCTTAATGTGCTTTAAGCCTTCGCTGCGGGAAATCAATTTGCAGTTGGGAGGAAAAATCGAGGAAACGCGGACGATGTTGCACGCCGCAATGCCTGCGTTGCGCAGGGCGAGCTCGAAGCTCGAAAGTCTTTCGCGATGTTTACCGACGCCTTTGGTGAGGAAAATTTTCTTAGCAACGAACGCCATGGTGCCGGTTGGCCGTGCCTCCGTAAGTAGAGTGAACGCGAAAAATTTTCTCGCTGTGGAAAAGTAACAAGAAGGTATAGCAGTGTCAATGCATTTCACGTCCGTTCGAATATCGGAGGTTCGAATGTGAATGGGAGATGAAAGCTTTGCCGGTGGAAAACTACTCGCCGGTGATGCGGCGCAACAGTTTGCCGAGCGGTTTGCACAGCGCAAGAATTTTCCCGAGATCATCGGCGGTGAAATCCGGCCCCACGCTTGCCACGCTCGGACCCTTCCGGCTGATCTGAATGACGCCAATCACTTTTCCTTCGGAGAGAATGGGCGCGCTGAGCATTTTCTGGATGGATTCCGGCGCTTCGGAATTGATTTTCACGCCTTCGAAGACCGCCGCGTGCCGTGCCACAGTGAAATTGTTGTCGATTTCGGGCCGGCTATCGCGTGCGGTTCGAGCGGCGAGGGCCGAATTGCTGGAGAGGGGAATGAACCCGACGTTTTTTAGTGCTTCGGGCACGAGAAAATGGAGATGGCGCCAGCGGGTTGAAACCCCCATGATGGCGACTTCATCTTTTCCTACGGAAAGCGTTTTGGCGATTTTTTCCGCCACCGAAGTGAGGGAAAACTGCGACGCGTTGCCGTCGTCTGCATTCAGGGCGGTGGCGATGCGTTCGAGTTCGGTGACGAGGCCTGCGGTTGAGCTCATTTGGTGGGTGTCTCTAGCCGGGTCTGGGGGCAGCAGGGGCTCGGCCCGGCAGATCCCATCCGTCACCACTCTATTTTCAAGTGAGTACATGCGGTTCGGCAAGAAGATTTCGAAACGTTTGTGTCTGCCGAAAGAACAGTCCAACTTGCATCACCTCCAGCAACTGCCTATACTGATTTCGCCGCGATTTCTCAGCGCTCTTCCCGTTTCGCTGGTTGCGAACTGGTCAAGACTGACGCGGCGGAGAGGGCATGTCGGCAACGGAAACCCAGCCTGATTCCAGTTATTTCCTTCGAAAGCTTCATTCCTTTACCGGTTTACTTCCCGTTGGGGCGTTTTTGGCGGAACATTTCTGGTCGAACAGCGCCGCGCTCGTAAGTGCCAGGAAATACGACGACGTTTCTCAGGATCTGCAGACGATTCCGTTCCGCCTGATCGTGGAGTGGGGCGCGATTTTTCTGCCGATGCTTTTTCACGGCGGCTATGGCGTTTACATTTGGTGGCGGGGCAAATCCAACGTGTCCGCGTACCCCTGGGTAGGGAATTGGCTTTACACCGCGCAGCGCTACACAGGACTGATTGCGTTTGCCTACATTGGTTGGCACCTCTACACCGAGCGCTGGCTGACGCATGGAAGGTCCACGTATGCAACTGTGGCGCACGATATGCGAAATCCTTGGTACCTCGCGTTTTTCGTGGTGGGTGTGCTGGCGTCTTCGTTTCATCTAGGCGTGGGCGTCTGGAATTTTCTTTGCAAGTGGGGCCTGGCCGCGACCGCCAGGGCGCAGCAGGCGGCCGGGCGGCTCGGCGCGGTGGTCGGAATTACATTTAGCGTTGTCGGAATCTTGATTATTCTCAGCTTCCGGCTGAACTGGCATCCCTTTGCTTTTTACATAACTAAATGAGACAGCCAAAGATCATTGTCGTGGGTGGTGGTCTGGCTGGACTGATGGCGACAATTCGCGTGGCCGAATCCGGCGTGCCGGTCGATCTTTTTTCCATCGTGCCGGTGAAGCGGTCGCATTCGGTTTGTGCGCAGGGCGGCATCAATGCGGCGAAAAATCAGAAGGGCGAAGGCGACACGACCGCGAAACATTTTGACGACACGATTTACGGCGGCGATTTCCTGGCGAACCAGCCGCTGGTGAAACGGATGTGCGAGGCGGCGCCGGGCATCATCGATCTTCTGGATCGCATGGGCGTGATGTTTAACCGAACTCCCGAGGGTCTGCTCGATTATCGGCGATTTGGCGGCACGCTGTACCACCGCACGGCTTTTGCGGGCGCAACGACGGGGCAGCAACTTCTCTATGCGCTGGACGAGCAGGTTCGGCGACACGAAGCGGAGGGGAAGGTCCACAAGTTCGAAAGCTCGATGTTTCTTTCGGCAGTGATCGATGATTGCGGCGTGTGCCGCGGCATTTGCGCCATGGATCTTCGCACCATGGAAGTGAAAACGTACGCGGCCGACGCGGTTATTTTCGCAACGGGAGGAATTGGAGCGATTTTCGGCCGCTCGACGAATTCCGTGGTGTGCACGGGTTCGGCGCAGTCGGCGCTCTTGCAGCAAGGCGTGGATTACGCCAACGGCGAATTCATCCAAGTGCACCCGACGGCGATCCCCGGGGAAGACAAGCTGCGCTTGATGAGCGAATCGGCGCGCGGCGAAGGCGGACGCGTGTGGGTGCCGCGAAATCCGGCGGAGAAGCGCGCGCCGAGAAGCATTCCCGAGGGAGAGCGATTCTATTTCCTCGAGGAGTGGTATCCGAAATACGGCAATCTTGTGCCGCGCGATATCGCCACACGCGCGATCCATCGCATCGTTTATCAGGAAAAGCTTGGCATTGACGGGCAGGCCGCGGTCTACCTGGACGTGACGCACATCCCGCGCGAAACACTGGACCGCAAGCTCGAAGGCATCCTGGAAATTTACGAAAAATTCCTGGGAGTCGATCCGCGCGAAGAACCGATGAAGGTTTTCCCAGCGATGCATTACACCATGGGCGGCGTCTGGGTGAATGGGGAAGACCAGGCCACCAACGTTCCAGGCATCTACGCGGCGGGGGAATGTGAGTATCAATACCACGGCGCGAACCGGCTGGGCGCCAATTCGCTGGTGTCCTGCATTTTTGGGGGCGGACTGGCTGGCCCGGCGGCGGTGAAGTACGCCAAGAGTCTTGAAAAAGGGGCGGAAGCCGCCGCTTCCACCGTATTTGACCGCGAGAAGAAGCGGCAAGAAGAGAAAAATCAAGCGCTGCTCTCGCAGGATGGCACAGAGAATCCGATGACGATTTGGCGCGAGCTCGGCGACATCATGACCGAACACGTCACTGTCACGCGCATCAACAAGAATCTCGAGAAGGCTGACGCGCAGATTCGCGTGCTGCAAGAGCGCGCCAAGAAAATGAACCTGAGCGATCGCACGCGGTGGTCGAATCAGACGCTTAATTTTGCGCGCGAATTGGAGAACATGATTATCCTGGCGCGTGTCGTGACGCTCGGAGCGCTGGCGCGCAACGAATCGCGCGGCGCACACTACAAACCGGATTTCCCGGAGCGCGACGACGCCAACTGGCTGAAAACCACTCGCGCGAAGTGGGTGAATAGTGAGATTCGGCTCAGCTACGAGCCGGTGGATATTTCGCAGATCACGCCGCGCCCGCGCCGTTACGACGCGGCGAAGTAGGGAATTATTGCCGGAACCACGAGAGGGTCTATGGGAGACGGAAAGCAAGTCATCGTCAAGGTGAAGCGGCAGGCGGGGCCGAAGCAGCCCGCGCGCTGGGAAGAGTTTTCGCTGAAGTGGCGCCCGTCGATGAACGTCATCATTTGTCTGCGGGACATCGCCGAGAGCCCCGTGACCCGCGACGGCAAAAAAACCACACCCATCACCTACGATTCGAATTGCCTGGAAGAAATTTGCGGCTCTTGCGCCATGCTCATCAACGGGAAAGCTCGCATGGCTTGTTCCGCGCTGGTGGACCAGCTCGACCAGCCCATTCGAATCGAGCCGATGTCGAAATTTCCGCTGGTGCGCGATCTTGCCGTGGATCGCCAGTTCATGTTCGAAAGCCTGAAGCGCGTGAAGGCATGGATTCCGATCGACGGGACTTACGACCTGGGGGAAGGGCCGCGCGTTTCACCGGAGATTCAGGAGCAAGGCTACCCGCTATCAAATTGCATCAGTTGCGGAAACTGCCTGGAAGTTTGCCCGCAGGTGAATGAACACAGTCAATTCGTCGGAGCGGCGATCATCAGCCAGGTGCGCCTGTTCAACATGCACCCGACGGGCGCGATGAACAAGAGCGAACGCCTTGCGGCGATTATGGGTCCCGGCGGCATCCAGGATTGCGCTAACGCGCAAAACTGCGTGCATGCGTGCCCCAAGAACATTCCGTTGACGGAATCGATTGCCGCCGTCAACCGCGATGCCTGGAAACAGGCGCTTCTCGGCTGGCTAGGGTAAACTCTCTTCGCGATTCGCAAACTGGGGGAAAAGTAATGCGTCGTGTCTTTGCGTTTTTGTGCGTGAGTGCTTGTCTGTGTGCCAGCCTCTTTTTTGCATTTTCAGCTTCCGCCGATGACATCGCGGAGCGCGCGAAAAAATTGCAGTTCTCATCCATTGTTCTCGATACGCATGCGGACACGCCGCAACGCATGCTGACCGGCAACTTCGATCTTGGCAAACGCGATAAGGAAGGCCATGTCGACATACCTCGCATGCGCGAAGGCGGCCTGAACGCTCAATTTTTCTCCATTTTCATTTCCGGGAGAATTCTCGGGCCACCGGCGATACAACAAGCTCTCGACCAGATTGATATCGTCCGTCAAAACGTCCAGCAACATAGCAAGGACCTGATGCTGGCCACCACCGCGGAGGAGATCCGCCGCGCCCACGCGCAAGGCAAGATTGCCATCCTCATGGGCATGGAAGGCGGCCACATGATCGGCAATGACATCCACATGGTCCGCAATTACGCGCGCCTGGGTGTGCGCTACATGACGCTCGCGCATTTCTACAATGATGAGTGGGCGGACTCCTCCACGGACAAGCCGGCGCATAACGGTCTGACGGATTTCGGCAAAGAAGTGGTCCGGGAAATGAACCGGCAAGGAATGCTCGTGGACATTTCTCACGTTTCCGACAAGACGTTTTACGATGCGCTCGAAGCCAGCAAGGTGCCGCTCATCGCCTCGCATTCTTCCGTTCGCGCCATTTCGAATCACCCGCGCAATATGTCCGACGACATGATCAAGGCGCTGGCTGCCAAGGGCGGAGTCATTCAGATCAACTATGAGAGAAATTATCTCAGCGAGGAATACCGGAGCGCCTTTGCGGTTATCGCGGGGGACGTCAGCCGCATGGAGGAGAAATTCAAGAAAGAATGCGGCGACGACAATGTGTGCATCGGCAAAGCGGAGATCAAGCTCACGAGGGATTTGACGGAGGCCGGAAAGCTCCCGCACGTAAGCTGGGAAAAGATTGTCGAACATATTGACCACGTCGTTAAACTTGTGGGCCCGGAGCACGTCGGCATGGGCTCGGATTTCGATGGCGCGGACATGCCTGAAGGCCTGGAAGATTGCTCTAAACTTCCCAAAATCACGGAAGCGCTTCTGCGAAAGGGCTACAAGGAGGACGACATCCGCAAGATTCTCGGCGGCAACATACTCCGCGTGATGGAGCAGTCGGAAAAAGTCAGCAAAGAGATGCAGGCGACGCAATAGGAGAACAAGGAGACGTGGAATGGTGCGAGCGATTCTGTGCGCAGGTGCGTGCGCTGCGGCCGGCGTGCTCCTGGCGGGTGCGATGAAATCGGAGGGCATTTCGGAGAAGGCTCGCAAGCTGCACTTTTCGTCCATCGTCGTAGACACGCACGATGACACCACGCAGCGCTTCCTCGACGGAAAATTCGATCTGGGAACGCGCGGCTCCACGGGCAGCATTGACCTTCCGCGCATGCGCGAAGGCAATCTGAGCGCAATTTTCTTTTCGATCTGGATCCCCAGCAAGGTGACCGGCCCCGAGGCCGTGGACCGCGCGCTGGTCCAGATTGACGCGGTCCGCGAGCAAGTCCGCAAGCATCCGAACGATATGGTTCTGACCACGACGGCGGCCGAAATTCGAGAAGCCCGCAAGCAAGGCAAGATCGCCGCGCTCATGGGCGTCGAGGGCGGCCATATGATCAATTCCGATCTCGGTATCTTACGGAGTTATGCCGCGCTAGCCGTGCGTTACATGACTCTGACGCACAGCGGCAATGACGAATGGGCGGATTCTTCCACGGACAAAGCAGTGCACAACGGGCTCACGGAGTTCGGCAAGGACGTGGTGCGCGAGATGAATCGGCTGGGCGTGATGGTGGACGTTTCTCACGTTTCGGATAAGACGTTTTATGACGCGCTGGAAGCCAGCAAAGCACCTCTGATCGCTTCGCACTCGTCGTGTCGCGCGATTTGCGACGCTCCGCGCAACATGACCGACCAAATGATGAAAGACCTTGCCGCGAAGGGCGGCGTTGTCCAAATCAACTATCACGTAGGATTCCTGAGCCAGGAATTCCGCAACGCCGAAAAAGCCGATCCCGAGATCAACAAGGCCATCAGCGCAAAAGTCATGGAACGCTGCGGCAACAACGAAGGCTGCCAGCTGATCGAAGGCGACCGCATTACGCGGGAGTACGTCGCGCAGGGAAAACTTCCGCGCGTGGATTACACGAAAATCATCGAACACATTGACCACGCCGTGAAAGCCGCCGGCGTGGATCATGTGGGCCTGGGGTCGGATTTTGACGGCGCCAACATGCCGTACGGAATGGAGGATGCGACGAAGCTCCCGGTCATCACAGAGGCCCTATTGCAAAAGGGCTATTCCGAGGGTGACGTAAAGAAGATTCTCGGCGAAAATACTCTGCGCGTGATGGCGGAAGTGGAACGCGTCAGCCGAGAGCTGAACTCAGCGCCGAAGAAGTAACGCACGAATTCTGGAAACTCATTTGAAAAGGAGAAACGAAGCGAAATGAGAAAACTCGCAATCTTACTCGTTACCGGAGCGCTTGGAATTGCCACGCAAGCCGAGGCGCAAACTCCCGCGCAGGCTCCCGCTAGGCCCAAAACCGCCACAGCCCCTAAGGCCGGCACGGCACCAAAGACGGCCACCGCGCGAAGCTATGATCGGGCTTTGCTTCGCCCCGCGCTGTTCAACGAAAAGGCCCCTGAAACGTATCAAGTGAAATTTGTGACCACTCGGGGAGAGTTCACGGTGAGCGTCACTCGCGCGTGGGCTCCCATTGGGGCGGACCGCTTCTATAATCTGGTGAAGCATCACTTCTATGACAACGCCAGCTTCTTTCGCGTCGTTCCCAACTTCGTGGTGCAGTTCGGCATCAGCGCCTACC
>QHYE01000047.1 GCA_003224055.1 Acidobacteriota bacterium
ATTGGGCTAAAAATGCAACGGCCGAAAGGACAGTTTTCGGCCAGGGGCCGCGCGGTTCGAGGGTTGCGTAATTCCTTGCGCCTGGTGAGGCGGGTAGAAGGCTGCACAGGCTGATAGATTGGTTTCTTATTGCGGCATAGAAGGGAAGCCAGTGCTGCACGCAGGGCATCGCGTTGCATGGTTTTCCAAGTTTCGCTCACGAGGTATGGTTTACTCGCCCAACGGCTTGACCGACCGGATTCGATTTTAACCAATGAATTTGATACCTTGCACCAGACGGCGCGCGGACTCAGCGAAGCGCGGAAACTTAACACATCGATTCTAGAGTAAAGGCGCGCTACCGGGGGAAAACATGAACACACTTTTGAAATACAAACTCTGGATAGGCGGCGCGCTTTTCCTGGTCGTCATCGGCCTGATTGTTGGAGCGACGCGCCCAAAGCATACATCGGGAGTGCAGCCGGGCGCTTCGCCCGACGTTGAGGTCGTGCAGGTTGAGCAGAAGGATGTTCCGATTTTTGGCGAGTGGATCGGCACGCTCGACGGATTCACGAACGCCGACGTCCGGGCACAGGTCACGGGCTATCTCCTGCGGCAGGGCTACCAGGAAGGCGCATTCGTCAGGAAGGGGCAGCTGCTCTTTGAGATCGATCCGCGTCCCTTTCAGGCCGCGCTCGACCAAGCCGAAGGGCAGTTGGCGCAGGCCAAGGCCATGCTTGCCAACGCCCAGGCAGTGCAAGGCAGGACCGAACTTGATGTCAACCGCTACGCCCCCCTGGCGAAAGAGCAAGCCGCCAGCCAGCAGGATCTGGACAACGCCGTCCAGAACAATATGGCGGCGAAAGCCACGGTGGCAACGGCCCTGGCTCAAATTAGGTCAGCGGAGGCCGCCGTTGAAACGGCCAAGATTAACGTCGATTTTACCCGCCTCATTGCACCCATCGACGGCATCGCCGGGCAGGCTCAACTTCAAGTAGGCGCCTTGGCCAATCCAAGCAGCGGGCCCGTGACCTCCGTCTCCACCGTCGACCCTATCAAGGTTTATTTTACCGTCAGCGAAAGTGAGTATCTCGATTGGAACAAACGGTTCCCAACGGAGACCACCCGGGAGGCGGCGAGGAAGAGTCTGCGCCTCGAACTCATCCTGGCCGACGGGACCACTTATACGCATGAGGGCACAGTCTATTTTGCAGACCGCCAGGTGAATCAGAGTACGGGCGCAATCCGGATCGCCGGGCTTTTTCCGAATCCTGGAAATATTCTGCGCCCCGGCGGCTACGGCAAAGTTCGGACAGCTAAGCGCGTCCAGAAAGACGCGCTCCTTGTCCCTCAGCGTGCTGTGTCGGAGCTCCAAGGCGGCTATCAAGTCGCGGCGCTGGACGACGAGAACAAAGTGAGCATCCGGACGGTTAAGGTGGGCGACCGGATCGGCGCCCAGTGGATTATCTTGGACGGACTGAAACGAGGCGAACGCGTGGTTGCCGAGGGCGTACAAAAGGTACGTCCAGGCGTGCAGGTGAACCCCAAGCCGTTTGCCGTCGAAAGTAAGGGAAGGTAATACCATGTCAAAATTCTTTATCAACCGTCCCATCGTCGCCATGGTCATCTCCATCGTCATGGTGATCGTCGGCGCAATTAGCATATTAAGTCTGCCCGTCGCCCAGTTCCCCAACATCGCTCCGCCGGAGATTCAAATATTGGCAACCTACGTCGGTGCGGACGCCCAAACCCTCGAACAGGCGGTGGCCACTCCCATCGAGCAGCAGGTGAGCGGCGTGGACAATATGAATTACATGTATTCGCTGAACGCCACCGGCAACTCGAACACAACGCTGATCGTAAACTTCGATGTGAAGACTGATCCGAACACGGATTTGATTCTCACGCAGGCCCGCGTAACACAAGCTGCCTCTCAGCTTCCCGCCGACGTCAATAACTTTGGGGTTACCGTCCGAAAGTCGGTAAGCGCTCCTCTGATGTTACTTGCGTTGTACTCGCCGCATGGAACTTACGATGCCAAATTTCTGGCGAACTACGCGTACATCAATATCACCGATCCCCTCACGCGCGCGCCGGGTATCGGCAACGTTCAGGTATTCGGTGCGGGCCAATACGCGATGAGGCTGTGGGTAAAACCCGACCAATTGGCAAAGTTGGGTATCACGGTTCCCGAAATCGTCAGCGCGATTCAGGCGCAGAACACCGTGAACCCGGCTGGGAAGGCGGGCGGCGAACCGGCGCCCAAGGGCCAGGAATTTACCTACTCCGTTCTCGCGCAAGGCCGCCTGGCGTCACCGGAAGAATTCGGACAGATCGTGGTGCGTGAAACGCCGGACGGCGGGACCGTGCGTGTCCGGGACGTGGCTCGGATCGAATTGGGTTCGCAGGACTACAGCGTTCTTGGCCGCCTCAACGGACAACCGAGCGCGATTGTCGCTACGTATCAGTTGCCCGGTTCCAACGCCGTCCAAGCAGCCGCAAGCGTCAAGAAGCTAATGGCCCAGATGAAGGAGCGCTTCCCGCCAGATATGGATTATGTCGTATCGCTCGACCAGACTCGCGCGGTCACGGAAGGCATCAAGGAAATCGTCATAACGCTTTTGATCGCCTTGGCGCTGGTGATTCTTGTGGTTTACCTATTCTTGCAGGGCTGGCGCGCCACGCTGATTCCGCTTCTCGCGGTACCGGTCTCACTCGTGGGCACATTCGTGCTCTTCCCGGTGTTCGGTTTCTCCATCAATACGCTTTCTCTCTTTGGTCTCGTACTGGCGATTGGCCTTGTGGTGGACGACGCCATCGTCGTGGTCGAAGGCGTGGAACGCCACATCGAGGAGGGCCTGACTCCCAAGAACGCGGCTTTGAAGGCAATGGAAGAACTCTCCGGTCCTGTCGTCGGGATCGCGCTGGTTCTTTCCGCCGTATTCGTGCCGACCGCGTTTATTCCCGGCATCACCGGCCGGCTCTACCAACAGTTCGCCGTAACGATCGCGATTTCGGTGCTGCTGTCTGCGTTCAACGCGCTTACCCTCAGCCCTGCGCTTGCCGCCTTGTTGCTCCGGCCAAAGAAACAGAGCCGAGGATTACTGAGGCGTTTTTTCGATTGGTTTAACCGCATCTTCGAGCGTGCAACCGAAGGCTACGTCCGTTGGAGCGCAGCTCTAATCCGAAAGGCCGTTGTCATGGTCGTTCTCCTCGTGGCCTTTGGCATGGGGGCCGGCTTTTTTGCCAGCCGAGTGCCATCGAGTTTTCTTCCGGACGAAGATCAGGGCTATGCGTTCGTGAATCTCCAACTCCCAAACGGAGCTTCGTTGGAACGCACGACTGCGGTCGCGGCTGACGTGGAAAAAATCCTGACCAATACTCCGGGGGTTGAATATGCGACCAGCGTCGTCGGCTTCAGTTTGCTGAGCTATGTGCGCACCAGTTATAACGCGTTCTTTTTTGTTACGTTCAAGCCCTGGGATGAGCGCAAGACCCGAGCCGAACAATTTCAAGCCATCAAGGCACATCTGAACCGGGAATTGAGCCGGTTGCCTGCGGCGATCGCCTTCAGCTTCTCGCCGCCAGCGATTCCCGGAGTCGGCACGTCGGGAGGATTCACTTTTGTCCTTGAGGATCGCGCCGGAAACGATGTGCAGTTCCTGGCCAAAAATCTGGGCACGTTTCTAGAAGCGGCGCGCAAGCGCCCTGAGATTGCGGGCTTGAGCACTACCTTCCTGCCCAGTGTCCCACAGCAGTTTGTCGAAGTGGACCGGGACAAAGTGCTAAAGCAGGGTGTGCCCCTTAACGATGTCTACCGGACGATCCAAGCATTCATGGGTGGGTACTTCATCAACTATTTCAATCGCTTCGGCCGTCAGTGGCAGGTCTATATCGAAGCGGAAGACGAATACCGCGCCAAGGCGGAAAACGTCGGGCAGTTCTACGTTCGCAATAGCAAAGGCGAGAACGTCCCGCTGTCCACGCTAACTAGCGTAAAGCCGCGACTCGGTCCGGAGTTTACGATGCGTTTCAACGAGTATCGTTCGGCGCAAATCAACGGAAGCGCAGCGCCGGGCTACAGTGCGGACCAAGCCACGGCGGCCCTCGAGGATGTTTTTAGACAGACCATGCCGCGGGAGATGGGCTTCGACTACTCGGGTATGTCCTATCAGGAGCAGAAGGCGCGAGAAGGAGTCCCCGCTTCGGTGATCTTTGGACTTTCGCTGCTCTTCGTGTTCCTGATTCTGGCGGCGTTGTATGAAAGCTGGTCGCTGCCGTTCAGCGTGTTGCTCAGTACGCCTGTGGCGATCTTTGGAGCTTTTGGAATCCTTTGGTTGCGCCGCGTCCTGCTCGGTGTTTTCCTGCCGCCTTATATGGTCCAGATCGAGAACGACATCTACTCGCAAATCGGCCTGATTGTACTCATCGGATTAGCCGCCAAAAACGCAATTTTGATCGTCGAGTTCGCCAAGGAGGAGTACGAGAACGGAAAGCCTCTGGTGGATGCCGCGCTACAAGGGGCCAGGCTTCGCCTGCGGCCTATTTTGATGACGTCTTTCGCATTCATTCTCGGCTGCGTGCCGCTGTGGACGGCGACCGGTGCCGGATCGGTGGCCCGCCAAATTATGGGCACTGCGGTTATCGGTGGGATGCTGGCCGGCTGCGCGATTGGAATATTCTTTATCCCAGCGATCTTCTGCCTTGTGGAGAAATGGTCCGGTGCCGGCAAGGAACACGTTTCGGGAGCGTTGCCGGCAGCGCCCGCTCCGGCGGAGGGAGACTGAGATGGACCACTGCGAGAGCGACGCAAAGGAAGAACGGCGGAGAAACCCAATGAAGAGACTAGCGCCAGTCGTGGCTGCCATGATGGGCTTGAGTATAGTTGCTGGTTGCAAAGTCGGCCCGAGCTACCATCGACCCGTCGTTCAACCTCCAACGGCCTACCGCGATCTGAGCGAGAACCCACAGGTCCCGGCGCAGGCCGCGTCCTATGCGGATCTTCCTTGGTGGCAAGTCTTCCGGGACCCGCAATTACAAGAACTTATCCGCATAGCGCTAAAGCAAAACTACGACTTGCAACTCGCCACAGAGCGCATCAACGAAGGGCGCGCGCAGCTTGCCATCACGCGGTCTCGGTTATTCCCGCAAGTGCAAGCGAACGGGGATTTCAGCGGTGGAAAAGAACATAACTTCCAGACCAAATCGAACTTTCTGCTCCTTACGGCCGACGCAGCATTCCAGTTGGACTTCTTCGGTAGGCTGCGTCGCGCAAATGAGGCGGCACGCGCGCAGCTCCTTGCAACAGAAGATGCGCGGCAGACGGTCATATTGACGCTCGTGAGCGACGTGGCGAGTGACTACTTCGCGCTCCTGCAACTTGACCTGCAACTCCAAATCACGCGCGAGACCGTCAAGACGCAGGAAGACTCGGTGAAGCTCACCAAGCTTCGCGTCGATCACGGCGTGGCCACAAAGCTTGACGTTTTGCAGGCTCAGCAAGTTCTTGATTCGGCGAACGCTCAAATTCCCGACTTGGAGCGGCGAATCGCGCAGGAAGAAAATGCCATTAGCATTCTCCTTGGCAACTACCCGCAGGGCGTGCCGCGCGGACGCCCGCTGGTGGAGCAGCCGCTTCCTCCCGAAGTGCCGCCGGGCCTGCCTTCCTCGCTAATCGAGCGTCGTCCCGACATTCGCGAGGCCGAGCAAATCCTGGTCGCCGCGAACGCCGAAATCGGAGTCGCCAAGGCCCAGTTCTTTCCGCAAATCTCCCTGACGGGCTCCGGCGGCGGATCGTTCGGACGAAGCAGCGCTTTCTCCAGCCTAATGAGCTCGCAAGTCGGAATCTGGTCTTACGGTGCCCAAGTGAGCCAGCCCATTTTCATGGGGGGAGCTCTTCGCGGAAATCTGCGGCTTGCGAAGTCGCAGCATGAATCCGCCCTGATCGCTTACCGGCAAACGATTCAGCGCGCCTTCGGGGACGTATCCGATGCGCTGATTGGCTACGAGAAATTCCATCAAGTCCGAGTTCGCCAGGAGGACACCGTCAAGGACTTGCAGGAATCCGTTCGCCTGTCCGAAATGCGTTACAAGGGAGGCACCACCACTTATCTCGAAGTCTTGGACGGCCAACGCTCTCTCTTTTCCGCGGAACTCACACTCGCGGAGGCGCGCGGCACTGAGTACCAGAGTCTCGTGCAGCTTTACAGGGCACTCGGCGGAGGCTGGCAGCAATAGTCAGTGAACACTGTGCCCGTGGGAATGCCGGCGCAAATGTCTGCCGCTGTTACCGGCAGAATCTCAACGCGGCATCGGAGGCCGCAGCGTGTGTGGGCGGCCGTCATCACCATGCGACTTTCGCAACGGAATTGCAATTCGAAGAAGTCTGCCCCTCAGAAGTGGGGTCGACGGGAGCTTGGCTATGCCTTCCATCGAAAAAGTTGATACCCACCGCAAAGCGCTCACCCTGAATCTTGATCCATCCACCTTTGGTTCTTTCGCCGAAATCGGGGCTGGACAGGAAGTCGCGCGCTGGTTCCTGGTCGTAGGCGGCGCATCCGGCACCGTCGCCAAAACCATCTCCGCCTACGACAAGGAAGTAAGCGACGATCTCTACGGCGCGGGTTCGCGCTATGTTTCCAAGCAACGCCTTGAGGCCATGCTGGACAACGAGTGGGCCCAGCTGCTCACCCAATTGGACAAGACGCGCGGCGCGCATACTCGCTTCTTCTCTTTTGTCGATACCGTGTCCGCGCGTAACTTCGCAGGAACCAACGACTCCCACGGCTGGGTCGGTCTCCGGTTTCAGTTGCAGCCCGGCGGCCCGCCCAACGAGTTCCTGCTGCACATTAATATGCGCGATCCTTCCAATGTCCTTCAGCAGGCAGCCATCGGTATTCTGGGCGTCAATCTCATCTACGCCGCGTTCTATCAAATACACACGAGGGAATCCTTTCTCGAAGGCCTGGCACAAGAGGTCGTCAAGGAACGAATCGAAATCGACTTCGTGGATTTTCGCGGCCCCGCCTTCGCCGGATGGGATCGCCACACGCTCCTGGCACACCTCGTGCGCGAGGGACTTGCCGAGGCCGTGTTCTTCTCCTCCATAGACGCCACTGTTCCCCCCAACGAAGTTCTGCACAAGAAAGCCGTTGTACTCGCGCCAGGATCATTCGAGCACGTGGATCCCGCTCATGCGCTGATTCATACGCAATTGTTGGCCGCAGGCATTCAGGAGCTTCGCAAGGAATTGGGGGACACCAACTCCGCACCGATTGGCATCTTCTGCCTCTCGGCGGCTCCGCTTAAGCCCAAAGAGCCGGTTCCAGATATCCCTGACCTGTTGCGACGTATTGATGCGCTTCTTGCGCGTGGCGCCGACGTGCTCCTGTTCCGCGAACCCGAGCTCTACGCCATGACGGCCTTCGTGAACCGCTACACAATAGCCCCCCTGCGTTTCGTCGCAGGTCTTTCGCTGTTGATCCGAGCATTTGAAGACCCCTACGGCAGTCTGGAAGGCAGACGTCTGGAAGCCCTCTCGCGTCTCTTCGCGCAGAACGTCCGTATCTACGCCTATCCGATGACCGCGGCGGATTTGCAGGAATGGATCAAGAGTTTTTCGGCCGGCGGTTGGGAATGGAGCGAAACCAACGGCTGGGTTTCCGCCAAACAGCTGCGTCTCGCACCTCCTCTCGGCCACCTCTACGCGTATCTTCTCGCGACGAATTTCCTTGTTCCTACGCAAATTCCCGTAGCTCCCACCGCCAGCGAGCTGTCGTATGGGGCGGCTTAGCCCGCGGTCAATCACAAACTAGCGACATAAGCTAACCCTCAAAAAGGATAACGACTCATAGCGAGGACCTCAGTAGTTCAACCCCTAGACAACAACGGAGCGAACCATGGATCGGCGCGAATTTGACGCGGCGGCATCCCGATCGGACGTCCAACCCAACCGAGAGAAGTGGCGGATCTTGTCGCTTTCCTTGCATCTTCTCGCGCCGCCTCTATCACTGGTGCGGAATATGTCATCGACGGCGGCACTGTGCCCACGGTGTGAAGACGTTACGCCAGCGCCATCCCGATCATGGGGCGAGACCGTTGAAAGGAGACAAGATGTCCAGTTCGCACCCGCGGTTCACGGCGCGAATCGAAGGCTCTCCAGAGACCATTTTTGACCTGATTGCCGACATGCCGAATTATGGTCGCTGGGTGCCCGGTTCAGAAGCGTCCGGCGGGACAACGGAGGTATCGCTCTATCCGGTGCATCTCGGCACAACCTATCTCGACGCGGGACCGGCCGGTCAGAGGCCCGGCTCCGTCACGGGGTTTCCCAAGTTGGAAGGAAGTAAAAATACAACGCAGGAAGAAAGTCGGTTAGTTTAACAAGTTAGTGGTCGGGGCGCCCGGATTTGAACCGGGGGCCTCCTGCGCCCAAGGCAGGCGCGCTACCAGGCTGCGCTACACCCCGACATGAAGTGCCACATCTATTCTAGAGCAGTTCGCGGCAAGGCCGTTAGCTCAACCATTCCAACGATCTCCCCTCTCGGAGGAGGCACTGTGTCGCGGCACTCCCGATGATCTGCATCCTTGCGCGCGGGCCCTTGGAACGTGGTAGGGTTTTGCTCAGGAGTATAGAGAAATGGCTAATCTGATCGAACTTCAAGTTAACGGAAAGAGATCCCTCGTCAAATACCCTCCGGATGCATCGCTCCTAACGGTGCTGCGCGATGAACTTGGCCTGACCGGCGCCAAGTATGGCTGCGGAGAAGGGCAGTGCGGCGCATGCACGGTCTTGATTGGAGGCGCGCCGCGTCGCTCGTGCCAAGTCCCAGTCAGCGCAGGAGTGGGAAAATCAATTACGACCATCGAAGGGCTGGAAAAAGAAGGCCTCCTGCATCCTGTGCAGCAGGCTTTTCTCGATGCGGGCGCTTTCCAGTGCGCTTTCTGCACACCAGGAATGATCATAAGCAGCGTCGCGCTCCTGCACGCGAAACCCAATCCCACATCCTCGGAAATTATTCAATTCTTGCAAGGGAATATCTGCCGTTGCGGGACGCATCCGCGCATAATCGACGCGGTTCGTCAAGCCGCAAAAACGATGCAAGGGGGTCGGCCATGAACGGACCCGCGCAAAGATTTGTCCCTGAGCCGGAGCGATACGAATTCCGCGCGACCCCCATTCATCACTTCGAATTGGATCGCCGCGATTTTTTCAAGCTCCTCGGCGCGGGCATAGCTGTTTTCGCCATTGCGAAGAATTCTTCCGCGATGCAGGAAACGGCTCCGGGGCCACGGTCTTTCCACGGCGAAGAGCTGCCCAAAGAGATCACCTCCTGGCTGCACGTCGGCGAAGACGGCTCGGTTACAGGATTCACTGGGAAAGTCGAAATCGGCCAGAATATCCGCACCTCCCTGGCGCAAACTATCGCCGATGAGCTGCGCGTCCCTTTCGAAAGCGTGCGTATGGTAACGGCGGACACCGCACTCACGCCGTTTGACGCCGGCACCTTCGGCAGCCGGACGACGCCCACGATGACCCCGCAGTTTCGCCGTGTGGCCGCGGCAGCGCGCGATTTGCTTATCGGCGTTGCGGCGAAGGAATGGAACGTTGCACCAGAAGGGCTAATCGCCGCTGATGCAAAAGTCAGTGATCCCGCTTCAGGCCGATCGCTGCGATATGCGGAGCTCGCGCGCGGAAAAACGCTGGCACAAAATCTGCCCGCGGAAGATCCTGTCACACCGGCGGCGCAATGGAAGATTGCCGGCAAACCGGTTCCAAAGGTCGACGACCGTGCTTTCGTTACCGGCCGTCACCAGTACACGCCGGACCTGCGCCCGGCCGGGATGCTCTATGGCAAAGTCCTCCGCCCGCCCTCGTTCGGCGCAACGCTCCTTTCTTGTGATGACAGCGCCGCAAAAGCGATGGCGGGCGTGGCGATCGTCCGCGATGGCGATTTCATTGGCGCAGCCGCGCCCAGCGAGCGCGAAGCACAAAACGCCGTTGCCGCCATTCACGCGCAATGGAAAGAAGGTCCGCAGATCTCGAACAAGGAACTCTTCGCGTATCTCAAGGAAAAGGCCTCCAGCAGTTCCGAAGCTCGCCATCGCAATCAGAAAGGTTCCGTGGACGACGGCCTCGCGAGTGCCGCACATCGTTTGGACGCGACGTACACAATTGCCTATATCGCGCACGCCCCGCTCGAACCGCGTGCCGCTGTTGCCGAGTGGACCGGCGGGAAACTGACGGTTTGGACGGGAACGCAGCGGCCCTTTGCCGTCCGCGACGACCTCGCTGCCGTATTCCATATTCTCGAAGGCAGCGTTCGCGTGATCGTGCCGGACACCGGTTCCGCGTATGGCGGAAAGCACACCAGCGACGCCGCGCTGGAAGCCGCTCGCTTGTCCCGCGCGGCTGGTCATCCCGTAAAAGTCGTTTGGACGCGCGAAGAAGAATTCACCTGGGCCTATTTTCGTCCCGCCGGCGTCATCGAGGTGAAGAGCGGCCTCGCTGCCGACGGCACGCTCACTGCATGGGAATTTCACAACTACCATTCCGGTTCGTCAGGAATTGAAACTCCCTACGACGTTTCGAATCAACGAACCGAATATCATCCAGTTCCCCTGGTATTGCGGAGCGGCTCTTACCGCGGGCTGGCCGCCACGGCGAATCATTTTGCTCGCGAAACACACATGGATGCGCTGGCACGCGCAGCAAAAATAGATCCGCTCGAATTCCGTCGCAAAAATATTTCAGACGCGCGTCTGCGCAGCGTGCTGGATGCCGCTGCGAAATCCTTCGGCTGGCCGCGAAAGAAATCGCAGGAAGGGCAGGGCTTCGGTCTCGCAGCTGGCTTCGAAAAGGGCGGCTACGTTGCCACCTGCGCAGAAGTGGCCGTCGACCGCACATCCGGCGCCGTGCGCGTCGTTCGCTTGGTGGAAGCATTCGAATGTGGCGCCATCGTCAATCCCGATGGACTGCGCAATCAGGTCGTCGGCGCGATGATTCAAGGTCTGGGCGGCGCGCTCTTCGAATCCATCGAATTCGAAAACGGCCGCATCAAGAATCCGCATTTCGCAAACTATCGCGTGCCGCGATTCCGCGATGTTCCTGAAATCGAAGCCGTCTTGCTCGATCGCAAGGATCTGCCATCTGGCGGCGCCGGAGAAACGCCCATCATGACCGTGGCGCCGGCCATCGGCAACGCCATCTACGACGCCACCGGCGTTCGCCTCAACAGTTTGCCGCTGGTCCCGAATGGATTGCGTTGGGTCTGAAATCCCGCGCAAGGAACACTCAACAATCAGACCGTTTTGTCTTTCGAATAGCAGAGCGATTCGAGGTTGCACTCCGTGCATTTCGGCTTGCGCGCATGGCACACGCGCCGCCCGTGCCAGATCAGCTGGTGCGAGAACTGAATCCACTTTTCCCGCGGGATAACCTGCATCAAATCCTGCTCCACCTTTTTCGGATCCTCATTGCGCGTCAAATCCAGCCGCTTCGAGAGTCGCAGGACGTGCGTATCCACCACGATCCCGCTCGTGATCCCATACGCCGTTCCGAGAACGACATTGCCCGTCTTTCGTGCCACGCCCGGCAGCGTCAATATTTCTTCCATCGTGCGTGGCACTTCTCCGCCGAATCTCTCAAGGATCGCCTTGCTCGCGCCCATCACGGACTTCGTCTTGTTTCGGAAAAATCCTGTTGGCCGGATCTCCATCTCCAACTCGCTCGGCGTGGCATACGCAAAAGCCTTCGCATCGGGATATTTCTTGTATAGCGTTTCCGCGACCTGATTCACGCGAACGTCCGTGCATTGCGCCGAGAGAATTGTGGAAACCAACAACTGAAATGGATTCTCATGCCGCAACTCGCAGGTCGCGTCCGGATACGCTTCTTCCAGCTTCGCAAGAATCGCCGCTACGCGTTTAGAATCGGTCCCCGCAGCACGCCCAATCTTGTCTGCCTTTGCTTTCCGCGCGGGTTTCGGCGCTTTTCGTTTTGCCAACGCAGTGCGCCTCTTAGCAGCTGTTTTTTTCTTCGCTTTGCCTGCCATGGGAGCCAAAACTATAACATGGAGGAAAGAGCGCCGAGCAATCTGCGGAAAGCCTTCCCGCGATGACTGAATTTGTTTTTCTCTTCCGCGGAAAGCTCCGCAAACGTTTTCTTCAGGGCAGGGAAGTAGAAAGCCGGGTCATAACCGAATCCTCCCGCACCGCGCGGTGATTCCAATATTTCTCCGTCTACGCGATCCGTCACTAGGGCGATCGCCCTCCCCTTTTCCGCGAGCGCAATCGCGCAAACAAAATAGGCAACGCGCTCATTCCCTGTCATCCTCTGCATCTCGTCTAAGAGTTTCTCGATGCGCTGCGAGTTCGTCGCTTGCGGCCCCGCATATCTTGCGGAGTGTACCCCGGGCGCGCCACCAAGCGCCGGCACCACCAGCCCCGAGTCATCCGCAAACACCATCCCGTTCCGAACCCGCGAATAATGCAGCGCCTTTCCCGCCGCGTTTTCCGCAAAAGTCGGAGCGTTCTCCTCAAAGGCGGGCAGTTCATCGAACCCCGGCGGCACTTCCAATTCAACGCGAAGCGACGGCACAGCCGCACCCGCGAGCACGCGATATTCCCCAAGTTTTCCAGGATTCGATGATGCCAAGTACAGCTTAGCGGGCGCGCGCACTGAATTTCGCCGGCAGAATGGCGCGCTGCTCGTCCGTCAAGCGCCGGATGCCCGCGGCCGCCAGCGCCAGCAAGTCCTGCATCTCGCTTCCCGTGAACGCGCGTCCTTCCGCGGTGGCCTGAATCTCCACGAAATGCCCGCTGCCCGTCATGACCACATTCATGTCCACTTCCGCGCGCGAATCTTCCTCGTAGGCCAAATCCAGCAGCGCGCGATCATCAACAATTCCCACGCTCGTTGCCGCCACCGAGTCAATCAGCGGTGACCGCTTCAAAATTCCCGCCGCCACCAGCCGTTCGAACGCCAGCGCCAGCGCCACGAACGCTCCGGTAATCGACGCCGTCCGTGTTCCACCGTCCGCCTCAATCACGTCGCAATCCACCCACACCGTGCGGTCGCCCATCGCCTCCTGATCCGTCACCGCGCGCAGTGATCGCCCGATCAATCTTTGAATTTCCAGCGTTCGTCCGGATTGTCTTCCCTTCGTCGCCTCCCGCGGCGTTCTTTCTTCCGTCGCGCGCGGCAACATTCCGTACTCGCTCGTAACCCACCCCTTGCCGCTGCCTTTCATAAAGTGAGGCACGCCGTCATCCACGCTCGCCGTGCAAATCACGCGCGTCTTTCCCAGTTCGATCAACACGCTGCCTTCGGCCGTGGAAATATAGTCCGGCGTAATTTTCAGGGGACGCATCTGGTCCGCGGTCCGGCCGTCAGCTCGCACTCTTCCTCCCGCACTCACTTCCGCACATCCTAGTCTTCTACGGCTTGCGATCGGGCTGCGCCAGTTTGCCGGGCGCTTTCTCTGGTGTCAACTTCGCCGGTGCAGCCACTGGCGCAGTAGTCGGGGCCTTCTCCGTGCTCGCCGCCGCAACTGCAGGCTTCACAGGAACAGCAGCCGGCTTGGTAGCGACCACGAACGTGCCCGTCAAATCCAGATGCCCTGCCAGCGTCTCCACTTCCTGTCCATGAATCAGGATTTTCAGCCGCCGCACCTGCGGCACGTTTGCTTCCAGCGTTCGCGCGATGGAATCCACCGCCATTTGTTCGCTCGCAATCCCTGAGGGCACTGAAGTCGCCAGCGCTTCCGAAAAATCCGCGATCCCCGTTCCATCCGGCAATAAATAAAACGCCAGCAGTACCGCATCCGGTGGCAGCGTCCGCAGCTCCACATCCACTGGCCCCGCCAGCAGTGTGTTCAGCACTTGCTTCGAACGCAGCACCGGATCGTTCGCCAGCGGCAGCTCCACCGTCACCGGCACCAGCGTCGAATCTATCGCATCCGAAGCCCAGTAAAGTTTTGTCTTCACGCGCGGATCGCCCGGATTGACTGTGATCGGTTGCGCCAATTCCCGCCGCGCCTGCTCTTCGCTCTGTTGCTGCAATCGCGCTGCGCGCTTCACTCGCCTCCGCAGAATCGGAAAATAGATCGCTGCGCCGAGAACCACAAAAATCAATCCGGCAATCACCATGAATTTCCAGCGCGGCGTCACGGCAACGTCCCCGGCACATTCGCAACCACATACGAAGGTTTAAACGCCGCTGCACCACGCGCGATCGCATCCGCTACGCCCGGCCCCATGCGGTCCAGCTCGGCGCGGTCTTCCACGACGATGCTCGAAATCTCCACCGCGATCGCCGGCGCCGCCGTCGTTCGAATCTGCCGCACCGCCGCTGTCTGCGCCGCGTCCGGCGATCCTTTGAAGCGCTGCACCAGCATCCCTTGCACCAGATCGCCGAACTTTTTGCTTAGTCCGAGAAACGGCGCCTGCGCCCGGTCCCACGGAATCAACCCGTTCGCTTCCATCACCGCCGCCAAATCCGAATTCACATACACGCGCACCGTCCCCGGCAACCCCGTCGATGAAATGTGCAGCGTCACAAACACCGCCCCGCGCTGCGCATTCGCAGTCGCAGACCTGTCGTCGAACGATGGATTCTCATTCCCCTGTCGCGTCAGCACCACTTGAAATCCCGCAAGCTCCAGCGCTCTGCGCACCTGCGTCGCCAGGTCCAGCACGATCTCGCTCTCGCGAATCCCGCCTGTGCCTCGCGCTCCCGGGTCCGTCCCGCCATGCGCCGGATCCAGCACCACGATGTTCAGCCCGCTCCTTTGCGTCTGCGCTCCAAACGGAGGCGCAACCTGCGCCGAAGCTCCGACCTGCGGAGAAGTTACAGCGGGTGCGCCAGACGCTTGCGCGGGACTCTGTGCGGAATGGACCATCGCCGCGCCCGCCAGCGCCAGCGAACCCGTGCCTGCCAGGAAAAAAATCCGCATTCGAATCACATTTCGCACGTCAAGCAGCATATCAAATCGGTCAGCCAATCCACGCCACTCGCAACATCGTCCCGCAGCTAAAGAGGGACGGCCTCTCGGCCGCCCCTCTTATCCTGAATTGTGCTGCCCCAGAGACTTAGCGCTTCGGAGCTGGCTCGATTTTTAAAGGTTTAAGATTCGCCTTTTGCAGGAAAGCATTTACGCTGACAATCTCCTCTCTCTGCAGCGCAGTCCACCTTACCAGCGCCGCCTGCGCGCTCGCCTCCCACTTCTCGCTTGCAGTTGCCGCATCCGCCGTCGGCGCGGCGTCCGCACTCTCCACGATCGTCAGCATCCCCGTGAGCGCTGCTGCAACTTTTGGCAGAGGTGGATTCACCTCCCCCGGCACGGCCAGTCCAAACAACCCGAAATAAGCGTCGCTATCCGCCTCGGCCGGCACTTCGATCTTTTTTTCCAGCGCTGCGAGCGCTTGCTGCAGCTCCGCGTTTCCGCTGGACTCTTTCTTGCGCGCCTCAATCTGTTTCCGCAGTTCGCCCGCCTGCTGCATCGCGGAGGAAACTTCTCCCAGCCTCGCCGCAAGTCTTGAAGCCAGCTCCAACTGGCACATCAGCTCCGCCTGCGTTGCTTTCACGCGCGGATCCATCTTGACCGTCAGCGGTTGCGTACTGCTCTTGCCGTTTTCAGTGAGCCTGACAATGTAGCTGCCCGGCGCCGCCCACGGTCCCGTCGGCCCCCAGTAGGTTGTGTGAACGCTCTGCGGCAGCGGATACCGCAAGTCCCAGACGAAACGATGCATCCCCGCCTCCGCGGAGAGCGCCTGAGGATCGCGTACCCACTGCATCGGAAACTCCACGTCCTTTGGATCGGTTTTGCGCAATTCGTCGTTGCTCGCGAATCGCCGCACGAGTTTTCCTTCCGCATCAAGAATTTCCAGTTGCACCGGGCCGGAAGCTTTTTGCCTCAAGTAATAGTCCACGGCCGCGCCGTCCGGCGGATTGGAAGCAAGCGCTTCATCCATCGGCACCGGCGTTCCTTGATCGCCGCCCGGCCGCATGCGGTACGCCGCTCCCGGACGAAAGAGCCAGGCATCCGCCGCGGAAGCGTGTGCGTCCATCTGCCGCAGCGGCGTCACGTCATCGAGCACCCAAAACGATCGGCCGAACGTCGCAATCACCAAATCGTTGTCATGCACCACCAGGCCGCGCACCGACGTCACCGGCAGATTCAGTTGCAACGGCTGCCAGTCGCCCCCGTCATCAAACGAAACGTAAACGCCTTTTTCAGTGCACGCATAGAGCAGCCCTTTTCGAACCGGATCTTCCCGCACGCAATTCAAAAAACTTCCGTTAGGTATTCCATTCGAAGCACTCTGCCACGTCTTGCCGAAATCTCGCGTGCGATAGAGATGTGCGCGGTAATCCTCCAGCCGGTGCCGGTCCACCGCCGCATACGCTGTCCCCGCATCGGTGTGCGACGCCTCGATGTGCGTCACCTTGCTCCACGGCGTCAAATCCGCCGGTGTCACATCGCTCCATGTTTTCCCTTCGTCCTGTGTCAATTGCACGAGCCCATCGTCCGTTCCCGCCCAGATCTCTCCCGCCCGCACGTACGACGGCCCGATCGTGTAAATCACCCCGCGTCGTTTTCCTTTTGGAGCGTTAGCCGCCGTCGCCGCGTCCAGGTTCGCCGGCACTCCCGGGTCCTCGCGCGTGAGATCCGGGCTGATGACTTGCCACGAGTGCCCGCCGTCCGCCGTTCGAAACAAAACCTGCGACCCGAAGTACAGCACATGCTTGTCGATCGGCGAAAACACCAGCGGCAGCGTCCACGTCCGCCGGTACTCGCCCGGATGCGCAAGCGTCGGCGGCATCTGTTGCACCTGCTCGTCGCCAAAATCCTGACGCGCGACAAACCCTCCATACTCCACTCCCGGATTCAGCGGGTCCGGCGCGATGTATCCATTCTCATCTCCCGCTTCCATCGGCCGCCAATCATGAAAATTCAGGGAACGATACCTGCTCCGGCTCGGCGTCGCCGCCGAACCGCTGTCCTGCTGCGCGCCGTACACCCAGTATGGAAAACGATGGTCCGTAATCACGTGATAAAACTGTCCGGTCGGCTGGTTGTACCACGAACTCCACGTCTCGCCGCCGTTGCGTGTCACCAGCGTGCCTTGATCGCTGCTCAAAGCCATTCGTCGCGGCTCGTCCGGATCGATCCACAGTGCGTGGTAATCGTCACCGCCCGGCGCTCCACGAAACGCCGTAAACGTTTTCCCGCCATCGCGTGACTTATACATCGTGGTGTTCGGCAGATACACAGTCTCCGGATCCCTGGGATCCACGCTGACTTCCCCGAAATACCACCCCCGCTGCCAGACCCGCTTGTCATCCGAGACGCGCTGCCAATTCTGCCCACCGTCGTCCGAGCGGTATAGCCCGCCTTCCTTCGCGTCCACGATCAAATAAATCCGCCGCGGACTGCTCGGCGCAAACGCAATTCCGATTCGCCCCAGCCCTTCGGAAGGCAACCCATGCCCCGTCACCTGCTCCCAATGGTCGCCGCCGTCTTTCGAGCGGTAGAGTCCGCTCCCCGGTCCATTCGAAGGCGGATAGATGCTCCACGGCGGCCGCCGCGTCTGCCACAGCGACGCATAAATTGTTTTCGTGTTCCCCGGTTCGAATGCCAGGTCAATCGCCCCCGTATTTTCATCGTGAAACAGAATTTTCTGCCAGCTTTTCCCTCCGTCGCCCGAACGAAAAACTCCACGCTCTGCGTTCGGCCCGTACGCATGTCCCAGCGCCGCAACGAATACCTTGTTCGCATCGCGCGGGTCCACCAGGATCCGCCCGATCTGCCGCGAATCGCTCAGCCCGATGTGCGTCCAGGTTTTTCCGCCATCCGCGGACTTGTACATCCCGTTCCCATAGGAAATCGAGCTGCGCATGTCCGCTTCGCCCGAGCCCACGTAAATCACATTCGAATCTGAAAGCGCCACCGCAATCGCCCCGATCGATCCAATCGGTTGTGAATCGAAAATCGGTTTCCAGGTTCTCCCCGCATCGTCCGTTTTCCAGACGCCGCCGCCCACGCTCCCAAAATAAAATACTTCCGGCTTCCCGCGCACTCCCGTCACCGCCAGCGTCCGCCCTCCCCGGAAAGGCCCAATCAGCCGCCATCGCAGTTCCTGAAATAGCTTTGGGTCCACCTGCTTTGCTATGTCCGGCCCGCCAAAAAGTTCAGCGGATGCCAGCAATCCAAACAACAAGAACACGAACGCGAAAGCGAAAGCAAAGCGGCGGCCAGTCACAGTGGAATTCTCCAATCGAACGGTAAGATGTCCCACGAACCGCTGAGTATATATCAGCGCCAAAACAAAACCGCCCGGCTCTTTCGAACCGGGCGGCACGCCATCTGCTATTTCGAAATCGTTCTAGACCGCTTCCAACTCTTCGATCTCCCCGGCGACCACCGGCTTCGTCTTTCGAATCTTCAGCAACCCGGTCACCAGGTAAACCAGAACTCCCAACACGATAATCAGCACTCCGAACACCAGCCCGTTCATCCCCAGCACCGCTTCCTGGCCGCTCTCCACGATCGCCAGGCTCAGCAGCAGCAACGGAAAAATCCCGCAAGTAATCACGCCGGCCAGCCCGCCCGGCACGCGAAATTCCCGCTTCAATTCCGGCTCGCGAATCCGCAGCACCACCAGCGTCACAAACTCCAGCATCAAGCTCGCGCCGTACAACATAATATCCAGCGTCACCAGCCGCTTGAACCCCAGCCCCAGGCACAACGCCCAGCACGTCGCGCACACGAGGATCGCCACCCACGGCGCTTGCGTTCTCGTGCTCCGTTTCCCAAACACCTTCGGCAGCATCCCATCGCGCGCCATCGCCAGCGGCAGCCGCGAATAACTCATCACCAGCGCATTGAACATCCCAAACGCGCTCATCATCCCGCCAAGCACAATCAAAAACCGCAGCCATTCGAATCCCAGAATCTTTCCGCCCATCGCGCCCGCCACCGTTGCCCACGACCCGTCCCCGCCGAAAACCGAAGCAGGAATTCCCGTCAGGTACACCGCCACGAATGGCAGCACGTACGTCATTGCCACCAGCACTACGGCTGCGATCATCGCCCTCGGGTACGTCCGCTGCGGCCGCTCCACTTCCTGCGCGATCGTCGAAGCGTTGTCCCAGCCCATGTAGTTCCACATCGCTACCAGCACTCCGCCCAGCAACCCCAGCCCCGTCCCTTCCATCGCTGCGGCGTGTGCACTCCCCAGCGCGTTCAGCTTGAAAGGCGCCAGCACCACTATCAGCGCGAACGGCACCGACAACAAAAAGAAAAGCCACAACGACGTAATTCCCACCACTCGAATCCCCGCCAGGTTCAGCGCCGCGCACGAGATCACCACAAACAATCCCGCATAAAATGCGTGATTCCCCTCGCCGAACCACGGCGACATCTGTTTCAGGTAAAACACAAACAGCGTCGGGTAAATCGCCATGTCAAAAATACTTGCCGCCAGCGACAGCCACGCTTCCTGAAATCCCCAGAAATTTCCCAGCCCGCGCCTCACCCACGCGTAATACCCGCCCTCCGCCGGCAGCGCGCTCGATAGTTCGCCGATCATGAACGCCGTCGGCAAACACCACAGGACTGGCAGGAACAGTAAAATCAAAATCCCGCGCCCGTATCCTGCGCCATGAATGATTTCTTCCGTCCCGTACGTGCCGCCGGACACCATGAAAAATGTCGCCGCGACAAGTGGCCAGAGGGTCAATTTGGCGAGTCTTTTTTTAGTTGCAGTGATGGAACTGGCGGGCAGCTGGGCCGGAAGGGATAAAGAACTCAATCTTTACTCTCGTCCTCCTAAACGATCCTCGCTCTCGTTGCCACGGT
>QHYE01000048.1 GCA_003224055.1 Acidobacteriota bacterium
GAAGCGAGATGCACGAAATCCGGAAAATGCCCGCCACTCATGGCAACGGCTTCGGAATAAAACGGCGGAGGCGGGATGCGCGCGCCGCCGAGAGTGATGGTTTTGACCGTGTCGAGCAAAGATTTCGAGAAATGATCCTGGATGCTGGACTTCCAAACCGGCGCAAGCGGCCCGCTTGCACGATGATACAGCGCTCGTTCCTGCCGAAAATACGCGACAACCTTGGCGGTCATTTCCGTAACACGCGCTTCCGGCAATTGGGAAGTATCCATGACGTTCGACTTTCTTCACGGACGAACAGGGAAGCTATTTCTCTTTCAGCTTGAGTTTGCCGGAGGCTTTGTTTTCTTCGAGGAATTCGCGGAGTTGCGGCACCGCGTCGAGGAGGCGGACCCACTGCTCGTAATAGAGCGTGACGGGGAAGCGGCCGAGGCCGTAAACGCTGACGCCGCCTTTTTCGCCGACGCGGAATTCGAGCGAGCCGCCGCGGCGGCCGCCGGCCTGCTTTTCCATTTCCGCGATTTTTGCCTTGAGTTCTTCGTAAGTTGGTTCTGCCATGATGTCTCCTCAGGTGGATGGAGCTGAAGCAGGATTATACAATGCGTTTCGATGGAAGGAAGCACAGGCTATACTCCAGCGCGAAGGGGCGCTGTGGAGACCACTGTTCGCGGCGAGACGGGAGAGAAAACGCCATGAAACAGGTTCATATTTTTGTGCTGGGGTTCTTGCTGAATTTTGTGGTGATGCTCATTTCTCCGGAAAACGCCGCGGCGCAGACCGCGCCGACCTTCGTTGGCGTGCGGACTTTCTTGAGCGCGCCGTATGAGCCTGACCTGGACAAGTTGAAAGCCGATTTCGCCGTGCTGGGTGTGCCGTTTGATGAAGGCACGTGGGGACAGCCAGGCGAGCGCTATGGTCCGCGGGACATGCGGGAGAATTCCCAGGAGTACGCGCACGATTTGACGGAAGGCTTTTATTACATTGACGGCGACCGCACGGTGCTGAAGGGCAAGCGCTGGGTGGACGTGGGCGACGTGGTGATTTATCCAACGGTGGCGCAGGAAACCAACGCGAAGATCACCGAAGCGGTGAAGAAGATTCTGGCGAAGAAGGCGTTCCCGGTTATTTTGGGCGGCGACCACAGCATCACGTTTCCAGTGGTGCGGGCATACGATATTCCGCTGACCATCGTGCATATTGACGCGCACCTGGACACGTGGAACGGCGCGAAAGGAAATCTGGACCATGCGTCGTGGGTGCTGCGCGTGGCGAAATTGCCGACCGTGAAACACATTACGCAGCTCGGCATGCGCGGTATCGCGAACGACCAGGAAGCCATCGGCAACGCGCGGGCGATTCACACAAAAATCGTGACGAGTGAGGAGATTCACCGGCGCGGAGTAGCCGCGGCGATCGAGGCGATTCCGCAGAGCGACAATATTTACATTTCCTTTGACGTGGACTCCATGGATCCAACGCTTGCGCCGGGAACGGGAACGCTGGAGCCGGGTGGGCTGAATTTTGCGGAGATCGATGAACTGCTGAAAGGGATTCCGAGCAAGGGCAAGCTGGTGGGTCTGGATATTGTGGAAGTGAATCCCTACCGGGACCCTTCTGGAAGAACGGCCCAGACCGCCATCCGATTGATGGTGGATTTGCTGGGTGCGGCGTTTCATTAACAGATGTCGTCGAGAGAGACGACAGCAGCGAAAAATCGTCACATCCGCGGCTTCAGGAGCGCCTGATAAACGGGCGTTTGGCTCAACGCTTGCACATTGGGCCACCCTGGGCCAAGCATACGCTGGGTCATGCCAACAAAAATCAGGTCGTTAGTGGGATCGACCCAGAACCAGGTGTCTGCTGCCCCGAGCCAGAAGAAAGTGCCTTTGCCAACCACCTCGTCCGCTTGCAGTGGGTCCGTGAACACCGCGCAATCGTAACCCCACCCCAAGCCGGGTCGGGGACCCATAAAAAAACCCTCGCCGGTCATGAGACTGGGGGCAAGATGGTTTGAGGTCATGAGCTGTACCGTGGCCGGCGCCAGGATGCGCACGCCGTCCAGCTCGCCGTCATTCAGGAGCATCTGAGCGAAGCGCAGATAGTCCTCAGCGGTGGAGACCATGCCTCCACCGCCCGAAGGCATCGATGGCTGCGTTGCATAGTCGGTGGGCAATCCTTCGCCCGGCTTGTCCGCGATCAGTTCTCCTTTTTGGTCTCCTGTATAGAGCGTGGCAAACCGGTTCCGCTTTTCTTTGGGAACGAAGAAGCCCGTGTCCTTCATGCCGAGGGGCCCGAAAATGTGCTCCTGCATGAAATCCGGCAGGGACTTGCCCGACAATTTTTCAACCATATAGCCTTGAATATCCATCGCCACGCTGTAGACCCAGCGAGTTCCCGGCTGGTAGAGCAATGGGATCTTCGCGAGCTTGTTAATCATGTCCTGCAGGGATTGGGATTGCAGCAACTGCTGGTCCTTGTACAGCTGGTCGACCGGACTCGTGCCGAAAAAGCCGTACGTGAAGCCCGCGGTGTGGGTCATCAACTCGCGCATGGTCGGGGGATGGACGGGGTCTTCCAGGATCATCTTGCCGCCCTGATCCACGCCCTTAAAAACTTTCAGCTGGGCGAACTCAGGGATGTACTTCGAGATCGGATCCGAAGGATGCCATTTGCCTTCTTCAAAGAGAATCATCATGGCAACACCGGTGACCGGCTTGGTCATGGAAAAGATGCGGAAGATCGTATCCTTGGTCATCGGAGCGCCGCTCGCGATGTCTTTCTTGCCGTAGGTTCTCTCCTCGACCACTTTCCCGTGACGCGCCAGAATGGTTACGACGCCCGCAAGCTGCTTCTGGTCCACCTCCCGCTGCATCGTCGCATGCAGCCGCTCGAGTCGCTCCGATGAGAAGCCAAGTGCCTCCGGCTTGTTCTCGGCGAGATTGAGCGTTTTCTTGTTCGCTTGCTGAGCGTGTGTCGGATGCGTGCCGGCAACAAGGAGCAGTCCCGCGAGCAGCGATAGCGCGAAACGCGGGCGTAGTATGTTCTTCATTCTCCAACTCCTGATTGATTTCCGGAACTGGCGTGGATGACCGGACACCCTGCTAGAGCCGCACGGTCGAGGCCGTAACCGGAATTCCGATGTTGACCACTGGCTCGCGCATCATACGCTTCTCCTGCACATGGGACAACGAACCTGCCACCACAGCAAAGCCAATTAGCATCGCTGGAACGAGCCGCCTCTTGATAAATGCGGTCACCGGAAATTGACCCACCGCCATCATCAAACGAGATGGCATTTATGCCCCCAACGCCATAATATCAAGGGGGACGTGGGTCCTCTTTCAGGCCAGCTCACCCATCGTCTTGCATTCGTCACCACACGGAGACCATGGCCTTGTCCGAGCAGCGCCCAGCCATGCGGCACGCAGCACCGATCGCTTCCGGCGATCCGCGCCTCAATGCGCAAATTGACGCATTGCTGGCCGCCCGGCATTCCGATCCTTTCGCTCTCCTCGGTCCGCATCCCGTGAAGGACGGCTGGGCCGTCCGCTTCTTCCTGCCCTGGGCCGATGCCACTTCCATTTCTTTGAAGCCCCCCGCCGTCGAAGGCACTACGCTTGCTCCCGCTAAAGTCACCAATGCCGTGAAACTCCGCCCTGAGGGATTCTTCGAAGCCATCTGGCCTTCGAATCAAGCCAGTCCACCCGCTCCGGGCAGCTACAAAATTCAAGGTCGGACGCACGAAGGAATCCCCTTCGAAACCTACGACCCCTACGCATTCCCTCCGGTACTTACCGAATTCGATCTCTATCTCATGGGCGAGGGCCGCCACTACGACACCTACGAAAAACTCGGCGCTCACGTCATAACTCTCGAAGGCATCCGCGGCGTCCACTTCGCCGTGTGGGCGCCCAGCGCAAAGCGTGTCAGCGTCGTCGGTACCTTCAACGGTTGGGACGGCCGCGTGCATCCCACGCGTGCCCGCGGCTCTTCCGGCATCTGGGAAATCTTCCTCCCCGAACTCGACGAAGGGGCAGTCTACAAATACGAAATTGTCGGCCCTAATGGAAACATCCTGCCGCTCAAGGCCGACCCCTACGCCTTCCGCGGCGAGCTCCGGCCCAAGACCGGTTCTGTCGTCGCGCGGCTCGATCACCACAAATGGAACGACGCCGCATGGATTTCGCAGCGCGCCCAGAAAAACTGGTTCGAATCGCCCGTCTCCGTCTACGAAGTGCACCTCGGCTCCTGGCGCCGTGTTCCCGAAGAAAAGGATCGCTGGCTGACCTACCGCGAGCTCGGCGACCAGCTCATCCTCTATGTGAAAGATCTCGGCTACACCCACATCGAGCTGCTCCCCATCATGGAGCACCCCTTTGACGGCTCCTGGGGCTACCAAACGCTCGGCTACTTCGCTGCCACCAGCCGTTATGGCTCTCCCGCAGAATTCATGGAATTTGTGGATCGCTGCCATCAAGCGGGAATCGGCGTCATTCTCGATTGGACTCCCGCGCATTTCCCGCGCGACACGCATGGCCTCGCGCAGTTCGACGGCACCCATCTCTATGAACATGCCGACCCGCGCCAGGGCGCGCATCCCGATTGGGGCACACTCGTCTACAACTACGGCCGCAACGAAGTCCAAAACTATCTGATTTCGAACGCTCTCTTTTGGCTCGACAAATATCACATCGACGGCCTGCGCGTGGACGCCGTCGCCTCCATGCTCTATCTCGACTACTCCCGCAAACCCGGCGAATGGGTGCCCAATCAATTCGGCGGCCGCGAAAATCTCCCCGCCATCGATTTCATCAAGCGCATGAACGAAGTTGCCCACGGCAAATTCCCCGGCGTCCTCACCATCGCCGAAGAGTCCACCTCCTGGCCCGCCGTATCGCGCCCCACCTATCTCGGTGGCCTCGGCTTCAGCTTCAAATGGAACATGGGCTGGATGAACGACACGCTAAGATATTTTGCGCACGACCCCGTCCATCGCAAGTACGAACACAACAAGCTCACCTTTTCTCTTCTCTACGCCTTCACCGAAAATTTCCAGCTTCCCTTCTCTCACGATGAAGTCGTCCATGGGAAAAATTCTCTCCTCCACAAAATGCCCGGCGACATGTGGCAGCAGTTCGCCAATCTCCGCCTTCTCTACGCCTATCAGTACGCGCATCCCGGCAAGAAACTCCTCTTCATGGGCCAGGAGTTCGCCCAGCGCCGCGAATGGACTGAGGCGCACAGCCTGGACTGGGACTTGCTCCAGCACGATTCCCATCGCGGCATTCAGAAGCTCATCACCGACCTCAATCATCTCTACGCCTCTGAACCTGCCCTGCATCAGGTCGAATTTGACTGGCACGGTTTCGAATGGATTGACGCCAACGATTCGGACAACAGTGTTCTCTCCTTTATTCGCCGCGGAAAAAATCCCGAAGATCTCATCGTCGCCGTCATCAACGCCACGCCTGTCGTCCGTGGTGGCTACCGCCTCGGCGTCCCGAACGCCGGCTTGTACCGTGAAATCATGAACACCGACGCCGCCCACTACGACGGTTCGAATGTTGGCAACATGGGCGGCCAGCAATCCGCCGATGTCCCCGCCCAGGGCCGTCCTCATTCCCTCGTCCTTACCCTCCCTCCACTCGCCGCCGTCTACATGAAGTGGACACCGAAATCCTGACGAAGTTCATCAAACAGCAGACATGCCCCAACAAGTGCAAAACCAGGCAGAAGTCCCTCAAGCGACGGCTGGACCGCACAGGGAGAGGATCCTCCTTTTCGATCCGAAGCTCCTCAATTGGTCCGGCATCGTGTTCGCTCTCCTGCAAAGCGCCTGCACCGCTGTCATTGCCATCAGCGGCGTGCGCGTCGCCATTGGCGTAAGCGCACTGGCTGCCGCCACAGGCATCCATGCCCCGGCCCACGGCTTCCATCAGGACGCCATCCGCATCCCCATGATGACTCTGGCCTTCCTCGGAGCCCTCCTCAACCTGTTTGTAATTTGGAAAGTACGCAGCTTACGCAGCAAGCCCGCCGCTCAGTGGCGCCAGCAACCTCTGACGAAGAAAAAACTCAATTCCGAACGCTTCCAAATCGCTCTCTCGATCCTGACCCTGCTCCTCCTCGCCGCCGAATGGATCACTCACCCGCTGGTTCACAGTGTCCCTTAATATGAGACCGGAATAGCCTTCCTTCTTCATTCTTTCTTGGGATCCTTCTCGGAACTCTCCAGCTCTTTCGCCAGCCGCTCATGCAGTCTCTTGCTGTACCCCACCGGCAATTCGAACGTCCTGTCGTCCGCCGTCAAAACCAGGATGTTCCGTGTCGAATCCAGTATCGCCGAGCAGATTTCGCAGTGTTCCAGGTGGCGCTCGATATCCTCACGCAGATTGGCGTCGACAGTCTTGTCGATGTATTCGGAGATGTGCTCCCACACGTGTTTGCAGTCGAGTTTCATCATGCTCTCCCGAAGAACCACCTGCGTGGCGGGGCCGTTGTTCTCAGGAAAGGAACCAGCCGTTTTTGCAGCAGGATTCGCGCGCGGTGCAGCCGCACTTTCACAACGTTGGCGTTAATCCCCAGCGCCTGCGCCGTTTCCTCCACGTTCAGCTCTTCCAGGTCTCTTAGTGTGAAAACTTGCCGGTAAATGTCGGGGAGCTCCGCGACCGCGCCCCTCAACGCTTCTCGTATTTCTTTCCGTTCCAAAGCTTCCAACGGAATCTCGCGCCAGTCCGTCAGTGGCGCGGGAGTGTAGTCCCCTTCATGTCCCTCGGCTTCTTCTTCAATCGATTCCTCCGCGGCAGTCTTTGCCTTCCGCAGCCGTTTCCGCCCCTCATTAATCGCAATGGTCGTCAACCAAGTGCTGAACTTGGCCTCGCCTCGAAATGAGGCTAGGTGGCGGTACGCATTGATCATTGCTTCCTGTGCCCCATCCTCGGCGTCTGCTTCGTTCTTTAAAATCGAGAACAACGTCAGATAAACCATCCGCTCGTATGGCCGGATCAGCTCGTGAAACAGGTCTTTCTCGCCATCAAGAATCCGCGCGATCAGTCCCGCCTCATTTGTCTCCGTCATTCGCATATCGAACTGTGGCCGGCCTCTTCAACCTTGTGCTGAGCGTGGTCGAACCAGGGCGGGACTTTTATTTGCTGGCCACACTTTCTCTCTTAGAACTTCTCCAGCTTCGCCACGCCAAAAATCGCGTGAAATCTTTGGCAGTAAATCGCCACCGCCTGATACTGATTCAAGTCCGCCGTCGATGGCAAATCATAATTCTGATCGCCCTGGTTCCCCTTCAGTGAACCAAGCTCCACGCCATCGAGGTCGCCTTTCACGATTTCCTGCCCAAGTGCCTTGTCCTCCCCACGCACCAGCAGCACGTGCACGTCCGGCCCATTCGAAGTCGCGAAATCCGAAAGCCGCAAATATTGCTTGCCATCGGAGGACTTGTAAATCGTCGCCCGCCCGCTCGTCGGGTGAACCTTCCCTTCCAGCTTTCCCGTATACAGCGCTTCCGGTTCCGAGCTCAACGCGGCTGGCGCTGCCTCATGCACCTTCTGATTGATGAACAGTTTCTCCGGCCGGAACGCCCACCACGCCGCCACCAGTACCGGAATCCCAATCGCCGCCAGAATCCCTTTTTTCCGTGACACCCGCGAACCTGTATTTGTATTCATCGTTTTTCTCCGAAGAATCAGACCGGGCAGGTCCTCCTGCCCGGTCTGCTCCCCTTCGATTCCTTAGAACTTCTCCAGCGGCGCCGCGCCAAAGTTCGCGTTAAACCGCTCGCAATAGATCGAAACCACCCGGAATTTCGTCAGGTCCGTCCCCGCAGGAATTTCATAATTCTGGTCGCCTTCATTCCCCTTCAGCTTTCCCAGCTCCACCTTTTCCGTGTTGTCTTTCAAGAAGTTGGCGTCATCCATGGCATCCGCCGTCGCCACGAGAATTACGTGTACGTCCGGCCCGTTCGAAGTCTTAAACTTGGTCAGCCGCAGCACCAGTTTTCCGTCCGCCTCTTGATAGATTGTCGCCCGTCCTTCCGTCTTGTGCACTTTCCCGTGGAACTTGCCCGTGACTAGAGTCTTCGCCTTGCCCTCGTGCATCATTTTGTCGTCCTGCATCTTGTCCTGCTTCATGCCGTCTTGCTTCATCGGCTCCTGTGCGTACAACGATGGCTGAACCGAGAAAACCGCTGCCAGCGCCGCAAGTGCCAATCCTGTCTTGATCGTCCGAACCATTCGAATCTCTCCTCTATATGGAATCTCCGGTGAGCCCCTTTGCGACTCATCCCGTTCGCCTCATACGAGTCCACAATTCTGCAAAGGTTACCGCCGAGTGCCAACTTCCTTCGGCATGCTCCGAGATGCCGCCTGGCCACGTCCAGTCTCTCTGCTCCACCCTGCCTCCCTTCGCCGCCATTTTCCTGAAATGGATTCCCCCGAAGGGGTAATTCTCCGTGTTACCTCGCATCCTCTCGTTGCATCCAAAAGGCAATTAGCGCAAAGTAGAGCCGTTTACGACTCCTTGGCCGGGTCCTCGGCTCATTTCAGTAGTGGATGGTCCTGAAATTTCTTGGAGGCGGACTGTGATTTCCTTTTACCTCAACGGAAAATCTGTATCAGTCGACGATGATCCTTCCACACCCTTGCTCTGGGTCATCCGCGACTCTCTGGGTCTGACTGGAACGAAATTCGGCTGCGGCATGGCCCTCTGTGGAGCCTGCACCGTGCATCTCGACGGCAAGGCCATTCGTTCCTGCGTTTCTCCGCTATCGCGCGCCGCGGGAAAACACGTCACCACGATTGAAGGTCTTTCGAACGACCCCTCTCACCCGCTGCAACGCGCCTGGATCGAAGTCGACGTCCCGCAATGCGGCTACTGCCAGTCCGGGCAAATCATGAGCGCCGCCATCCTGCTGAAAGAAAATTCCAAGCCAACCGACAAAGACATCGACGAAGCCATGTCCGGCAACATCTGCCGCTGCGGAACCTACCCGCGCATCCGCCGCGCTATTCACCGCGCCGCCGAAATGGCCGCGGAAAAGAGGTCGTCATGAGCCGCCTCGAGGAATGCATCAAGACCACCCCGGAGTTATCCGCCGCTGAGCATTCGAATGTTCCCTCCGCGAAATCGTCGCGCATCGCGCGCCGCGATTTTCTGAAAACCACCGCAACGATTGGCGGTGGCTTGTGGATCTCCGCCTACGTGCCCGAGCTGGCCGCGCGTCCGGATTCAAACGCTCCCGCGAGCGCCACTGTTTTCGCTCCGAATGCCTTCCTTCGAATCGCGCCCGATGACACCGTCACCGTCATCTCCAATCACTCCGAAATGGGCCAGGGCATCTACACCAGCCTGCCCATGCTCCTCAACGAAGAACTCGAAGCGGACTGGTCAAAAATCAGAGTCGAAGCCGCTCCCGTCGACCCCGTGTACAACCACACGCTGTACGGCGTTCAAATGACGGGCGGCAGCAGCACCACGCCATCCGAGTGGGAACGTTTCCGCAAAATGGGTGCGATGGCGCGCATCATGCTCGTGGACGCTGCCGCGCAGAAATGGGGCGTCCCCTCGTCCGAATGTCGCGTCGAAAAAGGCGTGGTGATTCACTCCGCCTCCGGAAAGAAAGCTACGTACGGCTCTCTCGCCGACGCCGCTTCGCAATTGAAACCACCTGCAAACGTTCCGCTGAAAGATCCAAAGCAATTCACCCTGATTGGAAAGCCTGTACGTCGTCTCGACACGCCATCAAAAATCAACGGCACCGCGCAGTTCGGTCTGGACGTCCGGCTGCCCGGTATGCTTTTCGCTCTCGTCGCGCGGCCGCCGGTGTTTGGCGGCAAAGTCGTGAGTTTCGACGGCACCGAAGCCCTCAAAATCCCCGGAGTTCGCGCCGTCGAACAAATTCCTTCGGGAGTTGCCATCGTCGCGGATCGTTTTTGGCCCACAAAACTCGCCCGTGAAAAAGTAAAAATCACCTGGGACGACGGCGAAAACGCAAAACTTTCCACCTCGCAAATGCTCGCCGATTTTTCCAGGCAGTCCGCGACTCCCGGAAACATCGCAAAAAAAACCGGCGACCCCGCCGCCGCTTTGGCAGGCGCCGCAAAAACCATCACCGCCGAATACGACGTCCCCTACCTCGCCCACGCCATGATGGAGCCGCTGAATTGCGTCGTGGATTTGCGCGCGGACACTTGCGAACTCTGGACCGGCACGCAATTCGAAACCGTCGATCGCGCCAACGCCGCCAAAACCGCCGGCCTGCCCCCGGAAAAAGTCAAAATCAACACCACGCTGCTCGGCGGCGGCTTCGGCCGCCGCGCCAACCCGGCATCCGACTTCGTCATTGAGGCCGTCAACGTCGCCAAAGTTGCCAAGGCCCCCGTCAAAGTGGTCTGGACGCGCGAGGATGATCTCGCCGGCGGCTGGTACCGCCCCATGTGGCACGACCGTTTTGCCGCGGGACTCGATGCGCAGGGCAACCCCGTCGCATGGACGCACACCATCGTCGGCCAATCCATCATGCAAGGGACGTCATTCGAACAGTTCACGATCAAGGATGGAGTCGACAGCACCTCCGTCGAAGGCGCCGCCGATTTGCTCTATGGCATTCCGAATCTGCAAGTGGATTTACACTCTCCCAAGATCGGCGTGCCCGTCCAGTGGTGGCGCTCCGTCGGCCATTCGCACACCGGATTTTCCGTCGAAAGTTTCTTCGACGAAGTGGCGCACGCCGGCGGAAAAGATCCGTACGAGCTGCGGCGAAAACTTCTCGCCAACCAGCCGCGCATGCTTGCCGTTCTGCAGCTCGTCGCGGAAAAAGCCGGATGGGGTAAACCGATGCCGGCCGGACGCGGACGCGGCATCGCCACGCATTTTTCTTTCGACAGCTACGTCGCCCAGGTCATCGAAGCTTCGGTGGACAAGGACGGCACCGTGCGGGTTCATCGCGTGGTGTGCGCCGTGGATTGCGGCCGCACCGTCAATCCGGACATCGTTAAGGCGCAGATGGAAGGCGGCATCGTTTTCGGCCTCACTGCCGCGCTAAAAACCGAAATCACTCTGGAAAACGGCCGCGTGCAACAGACCAATTTCCACGACTATCAAATGCTGCGAATGTTCGAGTCGCCGCAAATTGAAGTTTACATCGTCCCAAGCGAGCAGAATCCAACGGGCGTCGGCGAACCCAGCGTTCCTCCCGTCGCGCCCGCGCTCACGAACGCGATTTTTGCGGCCACCGGCAGGCGCATCCGGCGTCTGCCGATTCGCGCGAGCGATCTCGCCGGCGGAAGCGAGGCCAAATCATGAGCGCAAGAAAAGCAAATCACCGGCGCTCATTCTATTTCTGGCTCTCCGCGGTTTGCGGCCTTTCCTTGCTCGCCATCGCCACGCTGCACGCTGCGCCGCGAACTCCAAAATCGGACGCGAACTCCTCGCGCGAAGCATTTTTGCAAATCTACAAAGTGTTTACTTCTCCGCGCTGCCAGAACTGCCACCCCGCCGGAGACTCGCCTCTGCAAGGCGACGACAGCCACGTCCACTTGCAATATGTGAAGCGCGGCAAAGACGGCCGCGGCGTCTACGGCATGCGCTGCGACACCTGCCACCAATCCGCAAATCTGCCCGGCGCGAATATGCCTCCGGGAAATCCGAAGTGGTCGCTCCCCGCGCCAGAAACCAAAATGGTTTTCGTTGGCCGCACGCCGGCCGAACTCTGTCGCCAGCTCAAAGATCCCAAGCAGACCGGCGGCCGCTCGCTCGCGCAGTTGCTCGAACATGTTTCCTCCGATGAACTGGTCGGCTGGGGCTGGGACCCCGGCACGGGGCGCGCTCTGCCACCGCTCTCCCGCGCGGACACCGTCACCCAAATGAAAATCTGGATCGACGGTGGAGCCGCCTGCCCACAATAGTTTTCGACTCTGCCTGGCGACGTAGTGTGCCAGCTCCGCGGCCTTAGCCCCGTCCTGTCCTTTCGCCCCGTTACATTTCAAAGCACCGCGCCGCCGTTCCTCCCGGCCACTCGGTTGTGCCGCGGTATGATGAAGAAGCGCGGGGAATTCTAATGGCTCGGAACTTTGCAGTTCGACTTTCGTGTTCCAAGGGGGACAGCGACACCTGGGTGACGCTTTCTGACCGCGAGGAATCCCTCGAACAAGTCTTTGAACAAGGTTGGGACTTCAAGTGCCGCGAGCATGGCGAGCAGCACGGCATGCCCAGAGAAGTCATCGAAATCGCTCCCGTCGATGCTCCAGCGGCACAGACCGGGCGTTCCATTTCTCGCGCGACAGTTAGCCCCAGCAAAAAGATTTTGCGGTCCACCCCGCGCCTGGCGCTGCGCATTCCCGTCGTGGTTTACGGATTCGCGGGCAAGGGCGGCGCGTTCCACGAAGACACCGAAACGATCATGGTCAATGCCAGCGGCGCGCTGGTCATCCTGAAGGCCAAACTCCAAGTCGGCGATATGGTTTTTGTCATCCACAAAGCCAGCCGCGCGGAGCAGGAAGTTCGCGTCGTCTACGTGGACCGTTACTCGGACAACGAGTCGAGAATCGGGATCACCTTCAAGACGCCGGTACCGGACTTTTGGAAACGCACGCGCAAGAAGCCGCGCGTCGCGAAGTCGCTTCGCGTGACCGTGAAAGGCATCGACGCCAAAGGCAATCCCTTCGCGCAAAGCGCGTACACCGTGGACCTGTGCAAGGATGGAGCGCGCCTCGACGGCGTTGGATTCCTGACCAAGCCCGGCGATACCATCGAAGTCCGCCGCCGCTGGCGCAAAGCGCGCTTCAAGGTCGTCTGGATCGGACAAATCGGCACGTCGGAATCGAATCACGTCGGCGTCTTCGGCCTGCGGAGCGACAAAGACATCTGGCACGTCGAGCTTCCCGACAGCGATTCGCCTCCCGACAAGGACAAGCCTCCCAAGAAATAATTCCCTTTGACACCCGTGGTCGCTGAACGCCTCCACCGGCTCAGCTATGGTTGCACCGGAACGCCGCGCATGGGATGACCGATCACCACTAATCCCGAGGTGCCGCGCCCGATATGCACTTCCGTCTGGATCAGCCCGCTGGGCGGCTTGGACTTCGCCGCCAGCTCCATCTCGATCTCCGACCCTAGTTGGGTGGGCTCCCACTTGTACACCACGTTGTAGCGGTACAGCCGTTCCGGCGCAGGGCCTTGCCCGGCGGGGGTAATGGAGACGATCTGCTGTTGCCCAATCGGCAGTCCCCAACTGTCGTGCCCCGCTTCCAGTCCCGGCAGCGCGCTCCCCCTGTCGGTGAGGCTCACAATCATGAACGACCTCGACGCAGGAAGTTGTCGGTTCTCAAGGTTGTCCGCCTCGATGTTGATGTATCCAAGGCGGCGGAGTTCGCGGTAGACGGTTGCATCGCCCGGGTACACATAGCTGGCGTGCCGCACGTAGAAGCGGAACCAATGCTGATAGTCCGCGCTGGAGCGGAGCAGGCTCTCGACGGCGGAACTCTCCGGCTCAGCCGCCCCAGCGTTCTCGGCCGGCTGCTGCGCGGACCGATTGCAGCCAGCGATGAGAAGGACTAGCAACAGGAAACCCATCATCCTGTAGAAACACCTGCGAAGCATGATGCGCGTATGCAATTCGCTCCTCCAACAGCAGCTTACGACAATTCTCCGCGGAGTCCAGTAGCTTTGCTTGTTCGCGTGCGCGCCATCGACTGAATTGCCCCTGGCAAATTTAGCGGGTTGACAGTGGTACGGAGGGGGGACACACTTCCAGCGTCGGGACACTCCCTCCTCTGCCCCCAACGCAACTGGATTTCTGTTCACTTTTCAGCAAGGGGAATCACATTGAGCAAGACAGCCGTTCAAACGATTTCTCTATTGTGCTTTTCTTTTCTTCCGATTCCTGCGCTTGCGCAATGCACAGACCAGCCGTGCCAGAATCTGCAGAACATCCTCGATGCAGCCATAACTGACTTCAGACCGTACGGGGCAGACAAGACGGGTGGTCCCGAACTCTCCATCAATGGAATGAAATTCGTTTGTCAAATGAGGGCCTGGGCAAACAACGTTTCGATGTACATGTGTTACACCCAGGTATCGCAACAAGACGCCCAGAACGCGTACAGCAGCATTCTCGACGCTCTGAAGCGTCTCAAGCTGGCGTGGCGCTTCCAGGTTAGCTCGCCGGATGGCGACCATTTTGTGCGCGCCGGGCCGCCGGATTGTGAAAATCCGCCGAACGATGGGCCGTACATCGGCGACTGCCCCCTCCAGTTACAAACCGTGAAGGAAAAAGATGGAACAGTGAGGCTACACTTTTGGATGAATTCTCTTTCTTCGCCCTACCTGGTAAAACGCCCCCCTTCTCCAAAGACTGCCCCAAAGAGTGTCCCAAAGAATGTCCCCCGTACTTCTGCCGGCGATTGCGATGATTTCTGCCTGAACTTCAAGATGGCGTTTACGGCGCGCCTGAATTCTTTCGCCGATATCCGTACGGCCAAAACGAACGGCGAGATATCCGATGCCATCGTAAAACTGGAAGGGGCTGAGGAATGCATGATCAAGGGAGCCGCAAAGCCCCCTTCCAATGAAGTTGGAACCGAGTTCGTGTGCTACTGGCCAGAAACTTCCGGCCCAGCCGCTGAGACAAGATTCCGTGATCTGATCGCTCGAATCCAGGGTTTGCTGCCCTCCGATTGGACAACGCACCAGGAAACCGAATCGTATGAAAATACCGGCGCCACGATCACCAAGTGGTCTGCCATCGAACCAGGCGGCAAGCACGACGTCCGAATCTATGTCTCTGGCGACGCCGTAGGTCTTCATATCACAACATGGAACTAACAAAGTGCACCGCAACGATTATTTGCGTTCCATGCAAAGTTTGACATTCGCGGTACAAATTGTTTGTCTTGTTCATGTATGCAGAAATGATAGGGTTCGCCGTGGGCCACGGAACTCGCTTTCGCACGCTGGCAAGAACGTCCCTCCTGGTGGTGCTGGCCGGATTGGCTGGCGGCGCAGTTCGTGCACAGGCGCCGCCGGCTCCCCCACAGCAGCCGCCCGATGCGCCTTTGCAGGAAGAAGCCACGAAGAATGCGGCGGGGCCTTGCGTTGAGCCGCCTCCGATGGTGCGGCTGGAAGACTACAACGGACCCTTGAAGAAGGTCGTGGGCACCTTTGCCCGGCCGTTGGAACGCAAGTCGGTGCACCCCCCGCACTACAAGCCCGGCGCGAAATTGTGCACTCTCAAGCTGAAAGACAAATTCGTTCTGTTCGTCCAAGATTCGTTTGATCCCGTGACGTTTCTCGCCAGCGGTTTCAACGCCGGGCTGGACCAGGCCGCAGACTCGGACCCCACCTATGGACAGGGGGCAGAAGGATTTGGCCGGCGCTTTGGCGCCGAATTCGCCGGTCAGGCCTCGTCCAGATTCTTTAAAGACTTTGCGTATCCCTGGATATTTTCGGAGGACCCGCGCTACTACCGCCTCGCCCATGGCAGCGCCAGGAAGCGCTTGCTCCATGCCTTGGAGCACGCGGTCGTGGCTCACCGCGACAACGGCACACGCATGTTCAATATTTCGGAATGGCTGGGAACCACCAGCGCCGACG
>QHYE01000046.1 GCA_003224055.1 Acidobacteriota bacterium
AGGAAGCAAGGGCCGGACCTTCTCCCATTGGGCGTCGGTCAACAGACGACCGTATCGCGCCATCGGCCCTCCAGCGGCGCTGCTGACCTTGTTTATCTCGCATTTCCGTCAACCCAACTACCTCAGAATTCAGGGCTTGCACCCAGTTTTGAAACAGCTTCTAGTAAAGATTGGGACTAATTTCTCTGAGGGAGGAAAGTGATGCGCAAGTCGTGCCTTGCATTGGCGATGATTGCGTTCTTGGCTTTGCCATTGTTTGCCCAACAAAAGAGCAGCGGGACAAATGATGGGAACACGGGGACGGCCGTGGCGAAGAGCGCTCCGGCGAGTTCCGCGCCAAAAAATTCCAGTGTTCTGCGCATGAATGGCATGTTTGCATTGTCGGCTGCACCGCGTCCCACGCCGTTCCCGGGACCTGCAGCAGCCACCGAGGATACACGTCCGCCCGGAAGGCTGGTGCCCAGGCATGAAATTGCTGGCATGTACGACTACATTAATTTTTCGCCTGGCGACCCCTTCGCGAATTTTGGTAACCACGGCGCATCGGGCTCGTTCACATACAATGCCTCAAAATGGCTGGGACTCACTGCAGAACTCGCAGGCTATCAGTTCCAGCGAGACCTCAGCCCGCTAACCGGAAGCAGCTCTTCCGTTAACGGTGGTTTCATGACCTATCTGTTTGGTCCCCGGCTGAACTTGCGGAAGTTTGACTACTTCGTGCCCTTTGCCGAATTCCTCGCAGGCGGCGCGCACGGTGGCACCGATCTGGGCGGGCAGGACCAGAACGCATTTGCGATCGCCACAGGTGGCGGCGTGGACATTGTTCTGACGAAAAACTTCTCATGGCGAATCGCGCAGCTGGACTATCTCATGACGACCTTTTCCGGGGGCGCCGTGGGAGCATCCGGGCGCCAGAACAATTTCCGGGCCGCGACTGGAGTCGTGGTGCGCTTCGGGATTCCGAATCCGCCGCCGCCCCCGAATCATTCGCCGGTAGCGGCCTGCTCCGTGGACCCGGCGTCGGTCTATGCCGGTTCGGGCGGCACTGTGACGGTGCACGTAAATGCCAGCGACCCGGACAACGATTCCCTGACCTACAGCTATTCGGCGACCGGCGGATCCGTGGAGGGCACCGGCCCAGAGGCTCGTTGGAGTTCCGCCGGCGCGGCCGTTGGCTCTTACACCGTGAATGTTAAGGTGGACGACGGCAAGGGCGGCACGGCGTCGTGCTCCGCTGACATTAGAGTAGAAGAGAAGCCCAATCATCCACCGACGGCCTCCTTGTCCGTGGAGCGCAGCCCGATTCTGCCGGGTGAGCGGACGGGCGTCACCTGCAACGGGAGCGATCCGGACAACGACCCGCTGACCTACTCCTACACAACTACCGGCGGACAAATTGTCGGCAGCGGTTCGAACGTGCAGTTCGATTCGACTGGCCTCCAGCCGGGATCTTACACCGTGAATTGCTCAGTGAACGACGGACGCGGCGCCTCTGCCGATGCTTCGGGCAAAGTGGAAGTGAAGGAGCCCCCGCAGATCAAGCAATTGGAAGCCAAGCTGGCGCTGCACAGCATCTACTTCCCGACGGCGCAACCCACTGTCGCGAAACCCAGCGGCGGTTTGGCGCCCAGTCAGGCGGCCACTCTGGAGACGCTGGCAAGCGACTTCTTGCAGTATCTCAAGTACCGGCCGGACGCTCACTTGATTCTCGAAGGCCACGCAGACATTCGCGGCGCCAAAGACTACAACGTGAAGCTCTCCGAGCGCCGCGTGGAACGCACCAAGAGCTACCTCGTGGAAAAGGGCGTACCAGCGGATCACATCGAAACCAAGGCGTTCGGATTCGAAAAGAACATGACTTCTGAGGAGGTCAAGCAACTGATCGAAGCGGATCCCGATTTGAACCCTGCGGAAAAGCAGAAGATTCTGAAAAACCTGCTCACCGTGCGCCTTGCCAACAACCGCCGCGTGGATGTTACCCTCAGCACCACGGGGGAACAGTCCGTTCGCCGCTTCCCCTTCAATGCCAAAGACGCTCTGACTTTGCTTAGCAGAGCCGGAGGAGAAACCGGGAAGACCGGAAAAACCGGAACGACCGGAAAGGCCAAGACGCCGGCCCCCGCGCCCAAGAAGAAGACCAATCCATAGCCAGTGGCTGTCTCACGCCGGGGGAACCTCGTGCCTCCAGACGAGTGATCCGACACGAGTATTCGAAATACAGAAACGGGCTCTTCGAGCAACTCTCGAAGGGCCCGTTTCTTTGTTCTGGGAAGAGGCCCCGGATAGGGAAGGGCGGCATTCCGGATCAGCGCCAGCGGAATTTTTGACCGCTGCTTTCCCAAAAGGGAACTGCCCCGTTCTATTTTTGCAAGTTATAGAAAATAAACCTTCTACGGATTTTCCTGCCGCGAAGCCAGGCACAGATATTCACAGCGCTTCCCAAACTGGGACTTGCCTTCGAGATATTAGATTAGCTGATGTATTGGTTTATGAATAGAGTTGGATGGGTTTCCTGAAATGGAATCTAATCTGCAAGTAAGAGCGGGAAGCCGGAAACTTTAGGATTTCAACTATGAGCGAAGAAGCCGCTGTCCGGCGCGAAGTCGCCCCCATGAACCTCCTCATCGTGGATGACGAGCTCGCCATCCGCGAGACCTGCGCGGTCGTCGCCGAGCAGTGCGGGATGAGAGCTACCGGGGTGGCCACCGCGGAGGAAGCCTTGGACGTCCTGGAGCATTCCGCGGTGGACATTCTGCTGACCGATTTGAAGCTGCCCCAAGCCAACGGCGTGGAACTTCTCAAAGTGGTTCACGATCTGCACCCCCAGGTCACCGTCGTGGTGCTCACCCAATACGGCACCATCGAATCGGCCGTGGAGGTTACCCACATGGGGGCTGTGGATTATGTGACCAAACCCTTCAGCATCGAAGAGCTTCGTTCGCGGCTCGAGCGCGTGGCGCGCGCCGTCGAGCTCCAACAGGAAAACACTTTATTGCGGGAACAGTTGCGGACCCGGCCCGGCTTCGGCGGACTGATCGGCGTCTCCATGAAAATGCAGCGCGTATAAGATGATGGAAAAAGTCAGCCAGCACGAATATCCCGTCTTGATTTTGGGAGAAAGCGGCACGGGCAAAGAGCTGGTGGCGCGCAGCATCCATTTTTCCGGTCCCCGCAAGGAACGACCGTTTGCGCCGGTGGACTGCTCGGCGCTCGTGCCCACGCTGATCGAATCGGAATTGTTCGGCTACGTCAAAGGCGCATTTACCGGCGCCGTGCAAGCCAAGCAGGGCTTGCTGGAGGCAGCCCAGGGCGGCACGCTCTTTCTCGATGAGATTGGCGACATGCCCGTGGACCTGCAGGCCAAACTCTTAAGGGCTCTCCAGGAGCGCGAGATCAAACCTGTGGGCTCCACCGAGCGGCGGCGCATCAACGTTCGAATTATCGCCGCCACCAATCGCGACCTGGAGTCCGCGATTCGAACCGGAGCCTTTCGCCAGGACCTCTACTTCCGGCTCAATGTTGTCCAGCTTAAGCTGCCGCCCTTGCGCGACCGCAAGAGCGATATCCCCATTCTGGTCACCGCTTTTCTCGAGAAATTTTCCGACTCCCAGGCTCCCGTTCGAACCATTTCCGAAGAAGCCATGCGGCGATTGATCGCTTATGACTGGCCCGGAAATGTGCGTGAACTGGAGAACGCCATTGAACGCGCCGTTGCGCTGGGTTCTGGTCCCATCCTCCATGTGGCGGATCTGCCTTCGAGTCTGCAATATCCGACGAGCGAACGCGCGCCCGACAAAGATGAAATCTTGCCGCTCGAGGAACTGGAGCGCCGCGCGATTCTCCGTACCCTCCGCGAAACCAGCGGCGACAAACTCGCCGCCGCGCGCATGCTCGGCATCGGCAAAACAACCCTCTACCGCAAACTCAAGCAATACCACGTGGAGCACGCCGAGCCGTAAAACCAGACTTCAGTTTCGAACAGCCCACGGGTTCTGACTTTCCTGGTGGTGCGCTCCGCGCGCCTGCGTTTTTGCAGCTCTTTCCGTCGCAGCCGTCCCGAAGCTTGCCGCTTTTCTGCGCCCCCGAAACCTTGACCTCTCGATCCCCTAAACTCTTGCCTGCTTAAACTTCCCTGATGAAAGCGCTCTGTTTCGCGGCCCACTCTGGGAAGAACCCCCACCACAGTCTCGACATGGAATCCCGCGCGGTATTTTCTCTCCTGTGGCCTTCCCTAAGTGATTGATTCTTTGGACCCATTTGGCATCCCGCGATGGACTTGTCGGTGCACAGGCAATTGTTGAGGTCTGGCCCTGGGTTCTGGGTTTTAGGTGTGCGCGGTGGCCAGCGGCAACAAACCGCAGAGCGAAGTGATGAATATCTGGGGAACGAGGACGGACAGCACCGAAGGCATTCGGGGAGTGGCGCGCGCGGCCGTGTCCGGGGCTTCGCGCAAAGAACTCTTGAAAGAGGCGCTACACGCTCTGGGAAAAGTTGGAAGCGTCGACCGCATCGGCGTTTGGATAGAAGCGGAGCCGGGCCAAAGCTTGCAGAGTGATGCTCCCGGCCAGTTTCAAGGATTGGTATGGGATCGAGAGAACGGCGAAATGCCCGCGGAGTGGGCAAACATATCGGTAGAGCCTCCGCTGCCGGAGAAATCCTTGTTCCCTGGGAAATGCGTCGTGCAGGACCTGGAGGCCGTGCCGACCCGGCCGATTGTCGGACCGCTCGTCGAACTGCGGCGCGCGGCGTGGATTCCTATCGAGAGAAACGGACAGCTGAAAGGAGTGATCCTGGCAGGAAGCCGGGGAAAGCAAGCCTTCGGTTCCCTGGACTCGATGCAATCGGTTGCGGCGGAATTGGCACTGGCCATCGGACTCGAAGAGGAACGGGGGATTGCGCGGATCCGAAATGTGGATTTGCGCGCGGCCCGGAATATCCTCGAAGCGCGCCGCACCAGGAATCCGGCAGGGATGATGCTCGCAAAGCTGGCGGATAGCTGCACGGAAAAGGGGTCTGGGGAGCAGGGTCCCGGTGCAGCGTTTGCCGTGATCGACGCGCTCGTGGAGCACGAAGAACAGTCCAGCAAAAAAGAGGAGATCGAATTTCGCTGGAGGAGCGGAGACGAGGAGTGGGCGCGCGCGGTCGCAAGTGAACCGCTGGCGGGCATTTGGCGCCGCGCTTCGAACTCGAGGAGACTTCGGCCGCCGCGGATGCCGGAGGGACGCGGGGAAGCATGCCGCGGTTCGATGCCATCGTGAGCTCGTTTACCGTGCATGCCCCGGTGGTGGTGATCGGGTCGGCGGAGCGGCGCAAGGGGCTATCCGCGCTGATCGCCAGCGGCGCTGCGGACTTTGTGGCGCGCGACGAGGAGCACTGCCTTCCGGAAACGCTGGACGTCATCCAGCGGCGATTGCGCCAGACCGCGGCCGTCGTGGGCGAGAGTTCCGAACCATTTGCTGCGAGCCAAGAAGATTTCGGAGAAGTGCTGCGGCACGAATTGAACAATCCGCTGACGGGCATCCTGGGAAACGCGGAATTGCTGCTCGCGGAAATCCGCAGAAGAGACGACGGCCAACTTCCGGAGGGCGGACGGCAGCGCGTGGAAACCATCGCCGTGCTGGCAGTGCGTTTGCGCGAGACGGTGCGCCGCCTGAGCCTGGAGTGGGAAGCGCGCCAAGCCCCGAAGCGCTGAACCTCGCGCTCAGCGTGCTGGACTACGGCAACAGCCGGAAATTCACACTGATCGTGGTGTCGATTTCGATGGGCTCCCCGTTCAGGAGCGTTGAAGCGTAGCGCCACTGGCTGACGGCTTCGATGGCGGCGCGAGCCAGCCGCGGGTCTACCTGACTGTTCATCACCTGCAGTGACAGCGGTTTGCCGTCCATACCAATGACCGCATGCAGTACCACGGTGCCCTCCACGCCCGAGGTCTTGGCCGCGTCAGGATAGACGGGTTGCACCTTCTTCAGAATTCTTGCCGCCTGCACGTTGCCACCGATGCGTAGCCGAGTGGGCTTGGGTTTTTCCGCGGACTTCGCTGAAGCTGGAGCCTGAGCGGCCCCTTCCGCTGGGACGTCCACAACCTGAGTGATAGCCTCGATGTCCAACCGGATGTTCAGCGAAAGATCGCGGTTCGGCTCCAGAACGATTTGCGGCGCCCGGTACGGATCGAAGCCCGGCTTCAGCACTTTCATCTCGTATTCTCCGGCCGGCAAAGCCTTGAAACTGAAACTGCCCTCGGCGCCCGAGGCCGTCATGTCGATGGTCTTCGCTTTGTGGCTGGTCATCACGATAGTCGCATTCGGCACAGCGGCGCCGCTGACGTCAAAGATGGTGCCCGTGAATTTGCCGGCGAGGTTCTGTGCCGGCAGGCGAACAGCCGCAAGCGGAAGCAGTACGACCAAGGCAACGAGTTTGGCAATGCGCCCCGCTCGCGGCGACACTCCGCGGCGGTTGGTGCAGGGATTCAGCATGGCAAGAAATCTCCTTTCAAGATGTGAGGGGCGTGCAATGGCTAGAGCAACCGACCAGCCTCGTTCAGAGCTTTTGAGAGTGCGGGCGAGTTCGAGCAATTGACTTGCGTAGTCGGAAGCATCGAGTCCGGAATTTAAGACGGTATCATCGCAGGCGCGTTCGCTTTCCTGTCGCAGCCGCGCGGCGGCGATCCAAGCAAGAGGATGGAACCAATAGAAGGCCCGGACGAGTTCGGCACAGATCTGTACCGGCCAGTCCTGACGAGCAATGTGCGCGAGTTCGTGGGTGAGCACGATCCGCCGGCGGTCCGAAGACCATTCGATGGCACCGGCCGGAAGAATGATGCGCGGCCAGAAGACTCCCCACGTGACTGGCATGGCTGCGGGATTGCTGCACTGCAGGACGGACACGCGGCGCGCGATTTCCAGTGACCTGGAAATATCGGCCAGGCTGCCCGCCCAATCGTCCGCGGTGACTGTCACCGAATGCGCGGATACCCACGCCGTCCGCGCGAGACCGCCGAGCAGCCGCAGCACAATGAGGAAAGCACCCACGGTCCAACTCAGCACGAGCCAGCCGCGCAATTGGCTTAACAGCGGAGACGCGGAAGCGGCGTCTACGACCATGGAAGGCAGTCTTTGCGAATTCGGATGGGCCGCGACTGGATGCGCCAGGCTCAAGAATCCGGCTGCGTCGCCCAGTACGGCCGAATGCCACGCGGGAAGCAGAAACGTGAGCACGGGTAGAGCGAGCGAGGCGAGAATTCCCACGGCCCACACTTGATGCCGTAATGCGGCCGAGCGACGGCGCAGGGGGCTTACCGTCAAGATCGTCAAAACGAGCAAAACAGTGGCCTTAACGCTGCAAGCGAACAGGAATCCAAGTGCCGGTTGGGCGCCGTCGAGCAGGGTCATGGTTGGCCTTCCTTTTTACTCTTCGCGATGAGGCGGGAAAGACGATCCAGTTCTTCCGAGGAGATTCGCGAAATTTCCCCGCCCAGAAGGGTGGCAACCGTCTTTTCTGTAGACCCCTCGAAGAACGTCTCCACCAGGTGACGAAGAGCGGAACGGCGCGCAACGTCGCGCGGTACGGCCGGAATGTACACATAGCGCAGCCCTTGTTCTTCGTGGCGGACGTGACCTTTTTCCTCGAGCACGCGCAGTTGCGCGCGCACCGTCGAATAGCTTGGTTTGTCGGCCAGCTTGGCGAGCACCTGGCCAACGGTAGCGCGCTCGAGTTTGTAGAGAACGTCCATGATCTGGCGTTCGCGGCGCGTAAGGGAATGCGGTTTCGCTTTGCTCATTGCTGTGTGTGCTAGTTCTCTAGCACATATGCTAGAAATCTAGCACCTGGGGCCGGGCGTGTCAACTGATTTCATACCCAAGCTTCAATTCTTGATTGGAGTATCCGTTGCGCTCTTGGCCGCAACTTCGCCGAAGAAGGCGAGGACGCGGCGGCGAAATTCCACGGGCTGAAAGCCGAGGGCCGCGGTGTGAAACGCGCCCGGGACGACCCAGAGCTGCCTGGGGCCGCGGGCGGCGGCGTAAATCCTCTCCGTGTGGCGGCAGGGGAGTGCGACATCTTTTTCGTCACAGATGAGAAGGACGGGGAAGGCGCGCGCGGCCACGGATTTTTCCGGCGACACTTCGGCGGCATGGAACCCCGCGAGAGATTCGTCGCGATAGAGAAGCGTCCAACTGAAAGGCGCGAAGAAAGTTTTTCCGAGCCAGGGATATTTTCGGAGCCCAGCGTAATCGTAAGTTGCTTCGCGAAGGCTTGCGAAAGACGCTTCGGCGACGACTGCTTTGATGCGCGGATCGGCCGCGGCGGATTGCAACGCAATGCCCGCGCCCATGGATTCGCCCAGTGCGAATAGGTGGAAGGCGGGCCGCGGCACAATCGGCAGGTCCGGATTGATGCTCATTTGCCTGGTGACGTATTTATGTTGCTCAGAATAGAAGAGAGCGTCGATGATGGCGCGGGTGTCGTTGCGTTCGAGCCAGCCGTAGGTGGCCGCGGGGCCTTCGCTGGCGCCATGGGCGCGGGCGTCCATCATGACGACGCCGTAACCGGCGCGCAGGAGAAATTCGGACTGGCCGATGACGCCGACGCGGTTATCGGCAACGCCGTGAAAAAGAAGCACCCAGCTCCCATTGGGCTGGGGCGCGGAGACTTTCCAGCCGCGGAGCATGACGCCGTCAGGGGCGCGAACGTTGAAGTCCTCGCGATGTCCGCCGGAGGCGACGAAGGAAGCGTCCGCTTCGCGGATCAGATCGGGAGTTAGTTCGCGCCGGATGGGGTGGAGGTAGGCGGGACCGACCAACCAGCCGGCCAGAGCCGCCAGGAACGGCGGAAAGAGCAGCAGGATGAGAGCAATGCGGATCAGGCGGCGGCGCATGTGTTGTCTCTACAGAAGGATACGAGAACGGAACGGGTGCAGTTCAAGTAAAACTTGAGATCGGAGCAGGAGGGCTGGATTCTCCCCACCCCCCGTGTTTTTGAAAGAATGTGATTCCATTGGGGTTAGCTGTGATTTCAAAGGGCTTATTTGAGCGTCCGTCTTTCAGCGGAGAACTGAACTGCCCTCTACCCCCACCCCCGTGTTTTTTGCAAGTGTTGATTCTAAAGAACTTAGGGGACGAGACTTCGGCTAAAACCCGACAAAACGCGGTGTTCGTCCAGAAGTGCGGATTCTGAGGGACTTAACCGCGAAACCAGCCAATAAAACAAAAACGCCAGCAAGATGCTGGCGCTACGGGCTGCGATCAAGATTATTCCTAGACGTTACTGTACTTGAACGATTAGTCTCTGTCAAGGAGAAATCGGAGGAGTTTGCGATTGGCCGATTGCTGATGGAAAGCGGATTTATCAATCCGTATGACCGCCGCGAGCTCTCTTCTTCTCCATCGCCTCAGCCGCGGAAAGCTTCCGCTCTACGTGTGGTTCTGTGCGAGGGCTACCTGAATGCAGCAAACAGGGCTCCCCAGCACCGACACCGCAGGTGGGACAAGGGACGGATGACAACTGCTCCGGCGTCAAGTCGCTCATCTTCATTCGGATAGGGTAGGATAAAACAAGCTCAAGAACTGTTCGCTTTGGTACAGTTTCGGGAACAGAGCCTACCACCAGGTACTGGATTGCAAGCGACAAAGGGGTATCTCGACAGTACCGTACTCTGCGAGCACTAGACAAACCTGTCCGGAATCGCACATAAATTTCGCACGAAGTCTGCTATTCATTTGCTCGTGAAAACGGCACCCCACTAAGCTCAACAGCGGGGTCTTTGAGACCGCCATGACTCGCCAGGGCCAGCGGTCTTTTCAAGCTGCGGTATTTCTAACAAAAATGGGCGCGAAAAGCGTTATCGCACTATTTCGCGAGGGGCAGGCCATCTGCTCACAGGGCGACGCCGGCAAGCAAGTGTTCTATATCGAGAAGGGGCAAGTGAAAGTCACAGTAAAGTCGAAGCGCGGTAAGGAGACGGTCCTCGCGATTCTCCATCGTGGAGACTACCTGGGTGCGGGATGCATGACGGGTCAAACTTTCCTCACGGCGACCACTACCGCACTCACACGATGTACGATCCTGGTCATCGAAAAGAAGGAGATGACGCGCGCGCTCCACAATGGTCATGAGTTCTCAGACCATTTCATCGGCTGCCTGCTTGGACGGAACATCCCGATCGAAGAGGACCTAATCGACCAACACTTATGCTCCTGTGAGGAACGGCTGGCTCGTGCCCTATTGCTAATCGCCCGCTACGACAAGATACGCAAGCCAACCGCGGTCATCCCGAAAATCAATCATGGGACGCTCGGGGGATTGATTGGTTCAACCCGCAGCCGGGTCTGCTATTTTATGAATAAGTTCAAGAAGCTTGGGTACATCGAGTATGGGGAACGACTACGAGTTCACAATTCTTCGCTCAGCGGGGTCTTGAAGGACTCGATATTCGCCGATCTGCATGCTTCTCGGCCGAACTGAACACCGGGGCAACTTGGGCGCAAAAGAGCCTGATGCATCTTAGCCAGCAGCCAATTCCCAAACGCGCTGCACGGGTGGCCGCTGTGACCCCTTCGTTCGACGGGGCTTCAGAACCATTATCCAATTTTGTACAGGTCGAGTGTAGAATTCTTGGAGTGTGGGACACTCCCGCCCGCATTTTAAGCGTGTTTCAGCCTCTCGATTCTGTTCTGTTTTACATATGGTTAGGGGCGTATACTGCGCCCATGCCACGCAAGCTGGTGTGGACTGAGAAGCAGAACTTTCAGGGCTTCGGTTGCTCCGAGTGCAACTGGGTGTTTAAGCCTTCTGGCGCGCCCCTTCACGAATCACTGGATGAAATGAAGGAGAAGTATGAAGGCCAGGGCGACAAAGAGTTTTCTGCCCACGTTTGTGCCAAGCACTCAAGAGCCAGGAGGCCAAAGACTGGATAGGTCGCAGCGGTCATCAAGGACATTGCAGGCACAGGCCACAAACATGCGAGACGAAGACTGGATCAAAACACTAGAAGACGCCAGAAGAGTGAAATTCATCTACCAAGAACTGCCGGAAGACGGGGCGTTTATCACCGCGCAAATTGAAGGTAATGAGGTCGTCTATTCGATCGTATTGACCAAAGCAAGAAACCCGCTTAGTCGTGAAGAAGTTGAAAACCGTTTCAAGAGTGAGCTTTCAAAGAAGTAGTAACACTTAATTTGGGACCCTAGCCGCGGACCCGCCGTTTACTTGGGGGCAGTGACGAGTTTGCTGGCAGAGGAGGCGGCACGTTGCTCGGCGCGTCTTTCTTGTTCGATGTGCGGGGTGCACTCGGCAATTTCGTCATCGAGGTCCTTGATTTCGCGGGCGAGGTGAAAATTTTGGGGATCTTTCGAATACGTTTCGAAGAGCGAGTTTCTCCGGGCTTTCAAATCGTCACGTTTTTTCTTCCAGAGACTGGCAACTGCCACCATGGGTTAAACCTCGCAACCAGTGTGCGCTCTTTTATCGTTTGCCGATAGAGGCATAAAGCGGTGTGTTTAGATTCGCACGCAAAGGTTCCAGTGGCTGTGATGCAAGATGGGACAGAAGCACACAGTCAGGAATGGCTGTGCCGCGCAGGAAAAGAAAGAAGCACCGGTCTGAAGACCGGCCACTACAACGGAGCTGGCAGCGATGCGGGCGCTACAGTTGGTACTCTTCCGCCGCGTAGGCCGGAGTTGAGGTTGCCGCTGCAAAAGCGGGAACCGAGCTGCCACACTCCTCTCCAGAAACTTGTTGATAAGTTCTTTCGAATCAACAAATCGGTCCCGACAAGTTTCTGGCACTAGCGACGCGTCGAAGACGCAGTCGGGGCTAATCAGGAGCGGAAGAGGACAGATTCGCGCTGGAACATTTTGATAGCGAGGAAGAGGGCGGCGGCGGCGTAGACGCAGGTCGAGGTGAAAATGATGGCGATGAAATTCCAGTGGTAGGTGCCGGCGACAAGCTCTTTGCAGAGAAGGCTGACGTTGAGGATAGGAATGAGCGAAAGTTCGGGAGTAAGCTCGACGCCGGGAAGCATGGCGGCGACGGCAGGGATGATGACGACAAAGGTCATCGGCGTGAGATAGCTCTGGGCCTCTTTGTAGGTCTTGGCGAAGAGAGCGATGGTCATCAAGGTGGCGGAGAACAGAACGGCGACGGGAAGAGCCATGAGGAAGACGGAGATGACCGTTTTGGGTCCGAGCTTGAGGAGAAGTCCCGAGGCCGCGGCGCGTCCGCCTGCAGATTGTGCAGTGTAGTGGGCCAAGACGGAGAAAGAAACGCCCATCGACAAGACGGAGAGAGCGGCCGTACCCAGTGCGGCCGTGAGGACCAGAAAAAATTTGCCCAGGACGAGATGCATGCGAGAGATGGGACTGGAAAGGATGGTTTCCATTGTGCCGCGCTCTTTTTCGCCAGCGGTGAGGTCCATGGCGGGATACATCGCGCCGCTCATGCAGAGAAGGATGACCATATAACCGATGATGCCGCCGAAAGCGGCGCCGCTGACTTTTTCGGGAGGCGCGACGTTTTCCTGCTTCACGTCAAAAGGTCTGAGAACGGTTTCCGGGAGATTCTTGGCCGCGAGACGTTCCTTGACCACCTTATCGCGGTAGTCCTTCAAGTACTTTTCGACCTTTTCGCTCGCGAATTCGGATTTCAATTCTCCTTGATAGTTATAAATTTTGACGGTGTCTGATTTCTCCTGAGCAACGTCGGACTGGAAGCCTGCGGGGATCTCCACTGCGGCGCGGATTTCCTTATTGATGATCTGGTCTTTCCAGCCAGGGGTCGCGGGAACAATCTCGATTTTGTCGAGCTTCTTGAGTCCTTCGACAACGGCAGGAGAATCTTCGCCGCCACGAAGCATGACCTTGGGGATTTCTTCCTTGGCTTTGCCGACCAAGGTTACAGCCAGCGCGCCGAAACCCACGCTGAGAACGGGAAATAGAAAGAGCGGAACGAGAATCGTGGAAATCAGAGTGCGGCGATCGCGGAGGGCTTCGGTGAGTTCTTTTCGATAGACGATGCCGATGTTGCGCAGGGACATGTCAATGGGTCTCCGAGGCGGCGTAAAGGGGCGCGACGACTTTAACGAAGATTTCCTCGAGGTCGCGCTCGGCGTATTTTTCGCGGAGTTGTGGGAGAGAGCCTTCGGTTAGGAGTTTGCCGGACTGGATGATGCCGATGGTGTCGCAGAGTTTTTCGACTTCGCTCATGATGTGGGTGGAGAAGATGACGGTCTTGCCGTTGTCGCGGCATTCGCGGATGAAAGCGGTGATGGTGCGGGCGGTCATGATGTCGAGGCCGTTGGTGGGCTCATCGAAAATCATGACGGGGGGATCGTGGACGAGGGTGCGGGCGATGGAGGTCTTCTGTTTCATACCGGTGGAGAGTTTGTCGCAGCGGCGGTCGCGGAATTCGTTCATGTCCAGGCGATTGAAAATGTCGTCCACCCGCCTTTTCAGAGTGTTTTCGTCTAAGCCATTGAGGCGGCCAAAGTATTCGACCATTTCCTGCGAGGTGAGTCGAGGGTAGAGAGCCGTGGCGGTGGAGAGAAAGCCGACGTTGGCGCGGACTTTTTCTGGCTGCTCGACGACGTCGTAGCCAAAGACCGTGGCAGTGCCATCGGTGGGCTCGAGAATGGTGGCGAGCATGCGGAGCGTGGTGGTTTTGCCAGCGCCGTTGGCGCCGAGAAGGCCGTAAATCTTGCCCGGTTGGCAGGTGAAGCTAACGTTGTCGACGGCGCGGATTTCGCCGCGCTTCTTGTCCTGGAAGCGCTTGGACAGGCCACGAGCCTCAATCATCGGAAAACCTCTCGCTGGGTGTTGCTTAGACAGGGTAAAGGCGTTCACAGTTTACTACGCAAGGGAGGGGGAAATGTTACGAGGACACGGATTTGGAAAATGGAAAAGAGAAAATGGAAAATTGGAAACAGAAACCTCTCGCGGTGGTTAGCCTTTGTGACAGTTGGGGCACTGCTTGGCATCAAACCGATCTGGCGTGACGCGGAACATATTGTTGCACTGTATGCAGACGCGGTGAATGACAGAGCTGACGACTGCGCCGGGCTGGAGTGGCTTATTGGCCTCCGCAGGATGGGAAGTGGCGGTTTTTTCTGACGTATTCTCTGTGGACATGGCAGGATTCTAGCACGCGGAGAGCTGCGCACAAGGGAAACTCAGCGGCATCCCGACGGTACGCAAATTGCATCTTTACAGTGGGCAAGCACAGAAGCTGCATCCTATATAGAGAAAGCCGCGCGGCTCTTGCTAGAATGAAGTGATTTGGCGTTTACCCGCGTGGGCCAGCAAGCCAGGGACAAGTACGAGAGCGCTTCAGGGGAAGGCTGCGCCCTTGTGCGCATCCGATGGCGCGCGGAAGACTGCATAGAATAGGAACGAATGGACCGGCGACTGCGAAATCGAATCTTGCTCTGCCTGCTGGTCGCGGGAGTGCTAGCGTTCGTGTTGATTGAGCTGAGCGGGCGGAAACCGGCGGCGAAGATTTCCGCGGTGATGCCCACGCGGGAAAATCTGGCATCGTCGATCGCCAGCAACGGAAAAGTGGAGCCGATCGAGCCGTACGTGATGCGAGCGCAACTGGATACGTTTGTGGAGAAGGTACACGCAAAAGAAGGACAACAGGTTAAGAAGGGGCAGCTGCTGCTGGAATTGAACGTGAAGGATGCGTCGGCGCAACTTTCCGAGGCGCAGTCGAAGCTCCTGCGCGCGCAGGAGGACCTGCGAGCAGCGAAGGCGGGAGGCAGAACGGATTCCGCGGCGCAGGTGACGGGCGATCTGGCGAAAATGCAAGCGGAGCGAGACCGTCTGCAGAAGAATCACGAAGCGTTGCTGAGGTTGATCGCGCAACAAGCGGCTACGCAGGACGAACTTGCGGCGAACGACCTGGGGCTGGCGAAAGCGCAAGCGGAAGTGACGCGGCTGGCGGCGGCGAAGCAGGAGTTTGACCGCGGGGTGCGACTGGATGCGGAACGCACGGCGCTACAGGTGCAACAAGCGCAGCACGAAGTGGCGGCGCTGCAAGACAAGGTTCGGAATGGCTGGATCACCGCGCCGGTGGATGGGACGCTGTATTCGCAGCCGGCGAAGGCCGGGGATTTCGTGAAGCTGGGGGACTTGCTGGCGGAGATGGCGGACCTGCACAAAGTTCGCGTGCGGGTGTTTATCGACGAGCCGGAACTGGGCGCGCTGGAACCAAATCAGCCTGTGAAGATTACCTGGGATGCGCTGCCCAACCAGAGCTGGGCGGGGAAGACGGAAATTATTCCGAAGCAGGTGGTGGCGCGCGGATCGCGGAGCGTGGGCGAACTGCTCTGCTCGGTGAACAACGATAAGCTAGAGCTGCTGCCGAACACGAATGTGAACGTGCGGATCAATTCGAAGGAACGTCTCGGCGTGTTGGCGGTGCCGCGCGGAGCGGTCGAGGCCCAGGGCGGGCGGCGGTACGTGTTCGTGGTGAAGAAAAACCAGTTAGGCGTGGGCAAATCGATACTGGAGAAGCGGGAGATTCACGTGGGCATCGCGGACGCGACGAGTTATGAGGTGGTGAGCGGGCTGCAGGAAGGGGAGATGGTGGCGCTGCCGGGAGATGTGGACCTGCGCGACGGGATGTATGTGATCGTGGTGAATACGGAAGTTGCGAATTTCCGAGGGAATTCGAATGGTTAAGGTGGGAAAAGGATTTTTGACAATCTTGCTGATAGCGAGCGCGGCGATGGCGGCGACGAGCGTCAAGCAAGATGCGGATCTTGAAGCGGGGCGGCGTGCGTTCGAGGCCAGCGACTATGCGAAGGCCATTCAGCCGCTGCAAGCGGCGGCGGCCAAAGATCCGCGAAACGGAGATGTGCACCTGCTGTTGGCGAAGAGTTATTTGGAGATGGAACAGCTAGACGCGGCAATCAGAAGTGCCGAGAAGGCCGTGGCTATCGATCCGCAGAGTTCGACATACCATGAATGGCTTGGGAAGGCCTACGGCGAAAAGGCCGATAAGGCAAGCTGGCCCCCTACGAGAATATCGCTGGCGAAGAAAACGGCCAGGGAATTCGAGGGGGCCGTGAAGCTTGATGCCAAGAATTTCTCCGCCCGGCAGGCGTTGATCGAATTTTATTGCAGCGCTCCGGGATTTGTCGGAGGGGGAGAGGAAAAGGCGCCGCCCCAAATCCAGCAGCTAGCCGAGATGGATGTCGCGGAGGGGCACTATGCCGCGGGAAATTGCCGGCGGCAGAAAAAGGATTATGCGACAGCGGACAAGGAATTTACGAAGGCGCTGGAGAGCGAGCCCAAGTCCGCGGAGCTAATTTACGATATCGGCGATTATGCGGTGAAGCGAAGCCAGCCGGACAAGCTGCTTGCGGTGGCGAGCGCCGGGGAGCGCGTCGCGCCCGGCGACCCGAGGCGGCGCTTCTACCGCGGGGTGGCGCTGGTCTTGAAGAAAGAAGATCCCGGTGAAGCGGAGCGCTTGCTGCGGGAGTACGCGCAAGAAGCGCCGATGCGGACGGGATATCCGCGGCCAGCGGCCGCTCATGCCTGGTTGGGGCAACTCTACGAAAATGAGAACAGGCTGGAAGATGCGGTGAAAGAATATGAAACCGCGTTGAAGCTCGACCCCAAGAACAAGATGGCGCAGGAAGCGTTGAAACGGCTCAAGAAACGCTGAAAAATGAGCCATGGCTGTGACCCTTCGAATTCCCGCAAAAAATAGCGGTGCGACGCGATGATGGACTGGCGAGAAACAGTGTCCGTGGCGGTCGACGCGCTGCGCGCGAACAAAGTGCGCGCGATGCTGACGTCGCTCGGCGTCATCATCGGAAGCGCTTCGATCGTGCTGGTGGTCACCGTGGCGCTGACCAGCAAGAAATTCGTGCTCTCGCAGATTGAAAGCATCGGGTCGAACCTCGTCTGGGTGGAGCTGGTGCGCCGGCCGGATACGCCGCAGCCGCTAAGCTATGAAATGACGCTGGAAGATTTGGAGGCGGTCAAATCCATCCCCAAAGTGATTGAAGTCGCGGGAACGCGCGAACTGCCGATGGCGGTCGTCGTGGGGGGAGTGGAGCGTCCGGTAAATTTGGTGGGCGTAACGAATGGGTACCAGGCGATTCGCCGACTACTGGTCCTGCGGGGGAGGTACTTCGATCCCGGCGACATGGAAATGCGCAGCAAAGTTTGCCTGATCACGACGCAACTGACGGAGAAGATTTTCGGGCAGGAGAATCCCGTCGGGAAATCGACGCGTGTGGGAGAGCTTACGTTTACAGTGATCGGAGTGTTTCGCGAGCGAGTGGAGACATTTGGACTTTCCGATATTCAAGAGAATTCCGTGCTCATTCCATTCACACTGATGAAGTATTACACGGGCGATGAAGTGGTGCGGCTGCTGGACGCGCAGGCGGCGAAACCGGAAGACGTGGCGTCGGTGCAGCGGCTGGTGGGGCAACTGTTGAAAAGCCGGCATCCGTCCGAGGCGGAGTACAAGGTGCAAACGCTGACGGCGATTCTGGGCGCGGCGAAAAACATTTCACTGGCGCTGACGATTCTGCTGATCCTGATTGCGTTCATCGCGCTGCTGATCAGCGGGATTGGGATCATGAACATCATGCTGGTGACGGTGCAGCAACGAACGCGAGAAATCGGCATTCGCAAGGCGATTGGCGCCGCGCGGCGCGAGATCATGTATCAATTCCTGGTGGAATCCCTGGTGATCAGCGGGGGCGGGGCGGTAATCGGGATTTTGCTCGGAATTGCCATCCCCGTGACGGCACAGTTTTTTCTGCCGGGAAGTCTGCGGGTTCCGGTGTCCCCTCTCAGCGTGATTGTAGCGTTCGTGGTGTCGTGCTCGACGGGACTTTTCTTCGGGTATCTGCCGGCGAATCAGGCGGCGAGCCTGGAGCCGGTGGAGTCGCTGCGATACGAGTGAAGTCGATTTCGGAAAACAGGAAATTGGAAGCAGGAAATTCTTGGATCGGCGGGAGGCTGGCGATGGTGAAGAGAATTCGAATCGCGGCAGTGGGTGGTGCAATGCTGGCGATGTTTTCCGCTCGTGCGGGGGCGCAGGAGGCAACCGCACAGGTTTCCCGTACCGCGGCGCCGATCGTACTGACACTCAAGCGCGCGATCGAGTTGGCGCTGCAGAACAGCAAAGACATCCAAGTAGCAAAAATTCAGGCGCGAGTGGCGGATCACGCCGCACAGATCACGAAAGCGCAATTCTTGCCGAACCTGTACGCAGGTTCCGGCGCGGGCTATTCCAACGGGATTCCAGAAACGCCGGGAGGACGCGCGCCCTCCGTCTTCAGCGTTTCGTACACCGAGCAAGTGTTCAATGAGCCGTTGCGGGGCCAGGCGAAGGAGACGCAGGAGCAATCCAACTCGCAGAAGATCGTGCTCCAGGACGCGCGCAATGATGTCATCACGCGAACGGCGATGAGCTATCTGGAACTCGGAAAGGTGCAGCATTCGCTGGAACTGCTGCGCAAGGAGCGCGAGAGCGCGGAGAAAATTCTGCAAGTGACGCAGCAACGGCAGGGTGAAGGATTTGAGCTGCCGGTGGAAGTCACCAAGGCGCAACTGACCAAGGCGCAAGTGACGCAGAAACTCTTGCAGCTCGAAGGACGCGAGGACGAGCTGGGAGTTTTTCTGCGGTATCAGCTGGGGTTGGGAGATACGCAGGAGATCCAGGTGACGCCGGAAGAGTTGTCGGGAGAAGCGGAGCAAGCGGGAGACAATCTGGTGGCGATGGCGTTGACGAATAATACCGGGCTGCAATTGGCGCAGTCCGACGTGCGCGCCAAGGAGTTCCGTTTGAAAGGGGAGAAGCGCGGACATTGGCCGACGCTGGAGCTGGTGAGCGTCTACAGCGTTCTTGCCAAATACAACAATTACCAGCAGTTCTTTAATGCATTCCAGCGCAACAATTTCAACGCCGGAGTCAATGTGCAGGTGCCGATATTCAGCGCGCATGTGAAGGCGGCGGTGGGGCTCGCGCAGGTAAATTTGGATGCTGCGAGGGCGGTCCTTGGCAACAAGAAATCCGAAGTGAGCGCCGAGGTCCGGCAGAAGACGCGCCGAGTGCGGGAGATGGATGCCGCTAAGGAAGTCGCACGGCTGGAATTGCAGCTCGCGCAGCAGAACGTTAGCGTGCTGCAAGCACAGTTCGCCGAGGGAAAGCTAAACCTCCGCGAAATGGAGAAGGCACGGCTGAACGAAAATGAAAAGTGGATGGCCTATCTGGATGCAAATTTCCAGAAACAGCAGGCACAGCTCGAATTGCTGAAGACTGCCGGGCAATTGGACAAGGTTTGGCAGTGAGGAAGTGAATGGTGATTGGTGGCTCGTGACTGGTGACTCGTGATGCTCGAGCAGAGAACGCTGGGCGTGTTTCTGGAGGCGGCGAAAAAACTGGACGCGGGCTTCGCCGGGCTGCCAGCGCTGGAAGGCAGCGCAGCGGGAATCGAGCGGGTCGCGGAAGTGCTGAATGCGACCGCGGAAAGGCTGCAGGACAACTATCCTTACTTTCATCCCTTGTATGCGGGGCAGATGTTGAAACCGCCTCATGCAGTGGCGCGGCTGGCTTACGCGCTGGCCATGTGGATCAACCCCAATAATCACGCGCTGGACGGCGGCCGGGCAACTTCCGCGATGGAGAAGGAAGCGGTCGCGGAGATTGCGGCCATGTTCGGCTGGAAGAATTTTCTGGGGCACCTGTGCGGCGGCGGGACGATGGCGAATCTTGAAGCCTTGTGGGTTGCAGGGCAACTGCAACCGGGCAAGAAGATTCTGGCCAGCGAGCAGGCGCACTACACGCATAAGCGCATCACGGGAGTGCTGCAACTTGAGTTTGAAACCGTGGCGTGCGATGCGCGGGGGCGCATGGACATCGAGGCGCTGGCGAAACGCGTGGCACGAGGCGGCGTCGGGACCGTGGTAACCACGATGGGAACCACGGCGACGGGTTCGGTGGACCCGCTCCCTGAAATTCTAACACTGCGTGAAAAACATGGATTCCGAGTTCACGTGGACGCCGCTTACGGCGGCTATTTCGCGCTGGCGGAAAATCTTCAGCAAGATGCAGCGCGAGGCTTTTCGCGAATCGGAGAGGCAGACTCCATCGTGATCGATCCCCACAAACACGGTCTGCAGCCTTACGGGTGCGGCTGCGTCTTGTTCCGCGATTCCGGAGTGGGCCGGTTGTACAAGCATGATTCGCCTTACACCTATTTCAGCTCAGCCGAATTACATTTGGGTGAAATCAGCCTGGAATGTTCACGGCCCGGCGCAGCGGCCGCCGCGCTATGGGCGACGCAGAAACTCTTGCCTCTTGAAAAGGGCGGGGAATTCGCCATGGGGCTCGAACAGGGCAGAAACGCAGCGGTGAAACTTTTCGAGAAAGTGCGTGCGGACTCGCGATTTGTCGCGGCTTTCGCGCCGGAACTGGACATCGTGGTATTCGCGCCCCGAGCCGGGACCGTCACCAAGTCTTCTTTGTTGACGCGCAAGATTTTTGAAGCCGCGGCTGAGCGCAATTTGCATCTAGCCGTGGCGGAACTGCCGATTCTATTCTGGGAAGGAAACCTGGGAGCGATGGGGCGCGACCGCGACACGATTGCATGCCTGAGGTCTGTGCTGATGAAGCCGGAACACTACGATTGGGTGGAACGCATCTGGGAGCTGCTCTCGGCGTCCACGCAGGAAGTTCTCGATCGCTCACACTGATCCGATCTCTTCCGAAGGCTGCAAGTCCTATTGCCTGCGGTATTTAGCCATTCGATGCACAATTGCGCCATTGGCAGAAAGGTTTTGGGGGGATTCCTGGAAGTCAGGTAGACTGGTACCTGGGTTTTGTGGGCTTGGGCAGTGTACGCCGATGGGACTTGTGTTTGGCGGTGCCAGGGGGAATACCAAGGGGTTCGCATCTCCAAGTTTGTAACTTGAAGGCTGAGGGTGAAGAATGCCGGATGTAATGAAGACGTTGCTGTTGAATCCGCCGAGTTTTGAGAACTTTGATGGCGGGGCAAGCTCACGGTGGCCCGCGACGCGTGAGATTGAGTCGTATTGGTATCCAGTTTGGCTGACGTATCCGGCCGGGATGATTCCCGGCAGCCGGCTGCTCGATGCTTCTCCCCACAAAGTCAATTGGCAGCAGACCGTCCAGATTTGCAAGGACTATGAGTTTCTGATTCTCTACACTTCCACGGTTGGCTTCGAGAGCGACATCAGGCTCATCCGCAAGATCAAAGAATCCAACCCTGGCATGAAGATTGCGTTCGTGGGGCCGCACGGGCACATCAAGCCGAACGAAACGATGATGGCCAGCGAAGACATTGATTTTGTGACGCGCGGGGAGTTCGATCACTCGGTGGTGGAATACGCGCACGGGAAGCCGCTCAGCGAGATTCAGGGCGTCAGCTACCGCAAAGACAGCAAGATCGTTCACAACCCGGAGCGCCCGCAGTTGCACACCGAAGAGCTGGATGCGCTGCCTTTCGCGACGGACATTTACAAGCGCGACCTGGAGATCGAGCGCTATAACGTGCCGTTCCTGCTGCATCCGTACGTGTCGTTCTACACCACGCGCGGCTGCCCGGCGCTCTGTACCTTCTGCATGTGGCCACAAACCATTTCTGGGCATGCCTGGCGGACGCGTTCGACGGAAAACGTGGCGCGCGAAGTGAAACAGGCGCTCGGCCACTTTCCCCAGATGAAGGAAATTTTCTTCGACGACGACACTTTCAATATCCGCAAAGACCGTGTGATCGATCTTTGCAGCAAGTTCAAGCCGCTGAAGTTCCAATGGTCTTCCACGGCGCGCGTGCACAGCGACTACGAAACGATCAAAGCGATGGCCGACGGCGGAGCGCGGCTCTTCATTGTGGGCTTTGAATCCGGTGACGCGCAAATTTTGAAGAACATCAAGAAGGGCGCGACCATCGAGATGGCGCGCAACTTCATGAAGAACTGCCGGAAGGTCGGTATCAGAGTGCACGGCGACTTCATCATCGGTCTCCCGGGCGAGACCAAGGAAACGATCCAGAAGACTATCGATTTTGCCAAGGAATTGGACTGCGAAACGATTCAGGTTTCCCTGGCGCATGCCATGCCCGGAACGGAACTGCACGACACGATGGCAGCGCAGGGCTTCCTGAAAGTGGAAGCATTGGCCGATTCGGGCGGGCATCAACTGCCGCACATCGAGTATCCGCATCTTTCGAAAGCGGAAATGATGTCCGGGGTCAACCAGTTTTACGATGATTATTACTTCCGTCCCAAGGTCGTGTGGCGCATCGTGAAGGAAGCGCTGTGGGACAGCAATGAACGGAAGCGGCTGTATCACGAAGCAACGGAATTCCTGAAGCTGCGCGCGGAACGGCTGAAGTGGGCGCAGCAGGGCGGCGAGGATTACAAGAAGCCGATGATTTCGGTACCCGAGACACCTTCCGCTTCGGCAAACGACTAAGTTCACAAAATGGCAACTGAGAGAAGACTGAGAATCAAGACGCTGGTCATGGTCTTGGCGATGGTTGTGTGTGCCAACGCGGGAGATCTGCTGCTGAAGCGCGGGATGACGCAGAACGGGGCCGTGCAATTGACGGGCGCCGGTGTTGCTCATGCCTTCCGGCTGACGGTGACCAACGGGACGATTTGGATTGGCATCTTCTTTCTGGGAGGCTTCATGGTCAGTTACATGACGGTACTGAGCTGGGCGGACTACAGCTACGTGATGCCGGCGGGCGCGTTCGGCTATGCGCTCCTCACACTGATGGCAGTACTTTTCCTGCACGAATCGGTTTCGCCGCGACGCTGGGTGGGGGTTGTATTGATTTGCGTGGGAGTTCTCCTCGTTGGTCAGACGAAGCCTCGGACTACCGAAGTGGCAAGCGAGGCCATGGCATGATGCGTGTGATTCTTGCCCTGGCGGTGTTGATCCTCGGAAGCACCGGGGGCGAGATCGCCATCACCTACGGAATGAAGGCGACAGGAGAGCCTGCGCGGCTGCGGCCGCGTGCGCTCCTGCAGTTTCTGGGGCGGGCCCTCCGCAACGGATGGTTTTGGGTAGGCGTGCCACTAATGGCGGTATCCTTTTATGCCCTGCTCGTACTGCTTTCCTGGGAGCCGATCAGCCTGGTGATTCCAGCGTCCGCGCTGAGCTACGTGGTCGGAACCCTGGGCGCGAAGTACGTTCTGCGAGAGCAAATAAGTGCCGCACGCTGGGCTGGGGTGCTCCTGGTTTGCGCAGGCGTCGCGCTTGTCGCGGCGGGCTAGGGCCCTTTTGATTCTCAAAAGATAGTCATCAGCATCCTAGAAAAATGGTGATACGATTTGGGTAACAAGGGGATCCTGGCGAAAGGCAACAGGTCAAGCCTGCCGGCAACCCAGTAAACTCCTTCGGCATCTGAGTCGAAAGTCCAGTTTGTGTTTCAAGATTCCTGCGTGACGGGGAAAAATCCCCTCCCATCGGCATTGGCTGGGCAATCGGGATTTGGGGCGATAGGAATGTTGTTGCATATCCTCTACCGGATCGTGCTGGTGCTCGCGGTCGCGCCGCTGGCTTACTACCTGCTCTCGTTGTACTGCGTGGTTGGCTATTTCCAGGAGTCGAGAAAATCAACACCAGGAACACCCGTGTTCTCGCCGCCGGCGAGTATTCTCAAGCCCGTGCGCGGCGTGGACCACCAAGCGTACGAGAATTTTGCCAGTTATTGCCGGCTGGACTACCCGGAATACGAGATCATTTTTGCAGTGGCCGATCCGGATGACCCGGTGGTCCCCGTGATTAGAAAACTGCAAGCTGATTTTCCCTCCTGCTCCATCCGGCTCATCAAGGGAGTGGCGCGTATTGGAACGAACAGCAAAATAAACAGCCTCTGCCGGCTCGTGCAGGAAGCACAGTACGATCTCTTGGTGATGAGCGACAGCGATGTGCGCGTGGAGTCCGACTACTTGAGGTTGGTGGCCGCGCCATTTGCTAATTCCGAAGTCGGTGCGGTCACCACATTTTGCCAGTGCCTCAGCGGGGGCCGCATTGCAACGGAGTTGGATGCACTCGGGATGTGCCTGGATTCCGTCCCGAGCGCGCTGGTGGCGCGCAAGCTCGAAGGGAAAATGCAGTTCGCTTTTGGCTGGACGATGGCCACGACGAAAATGCGCCTGGCGGAGATTGGCGGCTGGGAAGCGATGGTGGATTATCACTCCGATGATTTTGAGCTGGGGAACCGCATCGCGCGGAGTGGCTATCGCGTGGAGCTGATGCAAAAGCCCGTCTGCATGGTATTTCCACAAGAGTCGGTCGGTCAATTTTTTCGTCATGAATTGCGGTGGTCCATTGGATTGAAAAATGTGCGTCCAACCGCTTACCGGGGGCTGATCCTGACCTATGGGCTGCCTTGGGCATTACTTGCAGCGGGGGTGGCCGCGAGAGCGGGATGGACGGGAATCGCCGTGGCACATCTTCTCGCGTACTTCCTGCTCCGCTTCGGGTTGGCGTGGACGACCGGATCGTGGGGGCTCCATGACCCCGGAACAGGGAAGAGGCTCTGGCTTATTCCACTGCGGGATGCCATTAGCTTTATTGCCTGGGTCAGTGGTTTTTTTTCGGACACGATCGTCTGGCGTGGTCTGGTTTATCGCGTGCAGAATGGCCATCTCTTCCCCGTGCCTGGTGCAAGCCTCAGGAAGTAAATCGTTGCAGGGTAGGCACCGGCATCACAAGCTCCGCGAATTTTCTAAAAGCGAGTTCGTAAGTTCGCCAGGCTTCTGCGCTGCCCGCGAATGGTCTTACCGGTCAGCACCCGCCGTTTCTAGGCAGATACCTTTCCTGCATTTCGCCAACAGACCAGTTCGCTGGTGAATTTCCCATTTAGCGGAGACCTGTTAGAGTTGCGGCTAACCTAAGAACGCACAGAGATCTGGCGGCGATGACGAGCAAACCTGCATGACAATTCACCCAGGGGCGTGGCGCGACGCGGTGCTGCTGCTTGCGGCGGCTCCGCTGGTTTATTACATGTTGGCGACAGTGGCGGCGCTGCGTTTCTTCCGCAGGGAACGTGCGCGAAAACTTCCGAACTACACTCCTCCCGTCAGCTTGCTCAAGCCGGTCCGCGGTCTCGATTTTGGCACCTACGAAAATTTCGCCAGCTTCTGCCGGCTGGATTATCCAGAGTACGAGATTCTATTTGCGGTGAACGACGAATGCGATCCCGCCATGCCTGTGATCGAGCAGGTCATGGCGGAGTTTCCGGGACGGCGCATACGCTTGCTGGTGGGCGCCGAAGATCTCGGAGCGAACCGCAAAGTCAACAAGCTGGCGCGGCTCGCCAAGGAAGCACAAAATGATGTGCTGGTGCTGACGGACGGCGATGTCCGTGTCGGCTCGAATTTCTTGCGAGAAGTCGTGGCGCCGCTGGCGGACGAGAAGACTGGGGCGGTCACTTCGTTCTACCGCGGGATCGCCGAGCGAAATCTTTGGGCGGAACTCGAAGCAGTGGGCGCATCGGGCGATTTCTTTGCCGGAGTGCTGGTGGCGGACTGGACGGAGGGCATTCACTTCGGGCTGGGCGCGTCCATTGCGACGACGAAGAAGTGGATCAGCAAGATGGGCGGATTCGAAGCCATTGCGGGGACCTTGGCGGATGACTACGAATTGGGAAACCGGATCGCAAAAGCCGGTGGAGTGGTGATGCTCTCTCGCGAAGCCGTTTGGACGATGTACCCGGCGCAAACGCCGACTAGTTTCTGGAGTCATCAGATGCGGTGGGCGCGAACAATCCGGCTACTCCGGCCGTGGTCCTACGCGGGGCTGCTGTTGACGCACGGACTACCCTGGACGTTGCTTGCAGCGTTGGTTGCGCCGGCAAGATGGATGGCGGCCAGCTACCTGGTTGCGTATGCGGTGTTGCGTCTCACGATGGCGTGGACGGTCGGTGTTTGGGGGGTAAGAGATGACGTCTTGCGGAAGAAAATTTGGCTGGTACCGCTTCGTGATGCGTTTTATTTTGTAATTTGGCTGGCAGGTTTTGGATCAAATCGCATCACATGGGGAAATGACGAATACCTGGTTCGCGATGGCCAGATGGTGCCGGTTCTTGCAGACAAGCCATCAGAGGGAAATCCTGCAGCTCCAACGCCCCGATAGAGCTGAAGATTTGCGGTTTGCAATTGCCAGCGAGTTGACCGTTTCAGGAATCCCGACTAAATTAGATGTGTAGAGTCGTTGCTGCATTGGTTTCCAAAGATGTGCCACGACTCGTTTTCTGCCGCAACGGGTGGGAGATCGTCCAACGGTAGGACTCCAGATTCTGGATCTGGCTATCCTGGTTCGAATCCAGGTCTCCCAGCCACTTCTTCCCAGTCAGCGCCATTTCTTCTGCGTGTTTGCAGAACGTGCTGGAACGGGCACGGTTTTCTCCGGCGATGGTGCAGCATTTTGCAAAAAGTGCGACCATAACTAACTCTCGCGCAGAGGACCAGCCAATCATGCCACGAATCCAGACCACGGAAGACCGCCGGCTTGAAGAAGCACGCACTCGAAAAAAACATTGGAAGCGGTGGGGACCCTATCTCTCCGAGCGCCAGTGGGGGACCGTCCGCGAAGATTACAGCGCCGATGGCACGGCTTGGGAATTCTTTCCGCACGATCACGCTCGCTCGCGCGCCTATCGCTGGGGGGAGGACGGAATCGGAGGGATCTGCGACCGGCACCAGATCATGTGCTTTGCGCTGGCCTTCTGGAATGGACGCGATCCCATCCTGAAAGAACGTCTCTTCGGCCTCACAGGCAACCAGGGCAATCATGGCGAGGACGTGAAGGAGTATTACTTCTACCTTGATTCAACTCCCACGCACAGCTACATGCGGATGCTTTACAAGTATCCGCAGGCGGAATTCCCTTATGAATATTTGGTCGAAGAGAACCAGCAGCGAGGCCGGCAAGCGCCGGAATTTGAATTGCTGGACACCGGAGTTTTCCACGAGAACCGCTATTTCGATGTGCTTGTGGAGTATGCCAAGGCCGACGTGGAAGACATTCTCATCCGAATCACGGTTTCGAATCGCGGCCCGGAAGCGGCCACGGTGCACATGCTGCCGCAACTCTGGTTCCGCAACACATGGTCCTGGGGCAGGGATTTGCGGCGCCCGGTCGCGCGCAAAGGGACCTGTGTGCCAGGGAGCGCGTGCGTCGAGCTGCAGCACTGGCAATATGGCAAGCGCTGGCTGTTGTGCGCCGGGAAGCCCGACTTGCTCTTCACGGAAAACGAGACGAACAACGCGCGGCTTTTCTCCGGAAGGAACCGCACACCCTATGTGAAAGACGCTTTTCATGAGTACGTCATTCGCGGTAACAAGGCCGCGGTGAATTCGGAACACCTGGGGACGAAGACGGCCGCGTATTATCCGCTGCAGCTTGGTTCCGGCCAGTCGGCTACGTTAAAGCTGAGGCTGACGGATCTAGAGCCACTCGAAGGGATGGACGTCGGTTCCGGCAAGGTCGGCGGTGTTGTTTCTCCAGGAGAGCCGGACCGGCCAGAGGATGTTCCCGGTACAAATGATTTTGCCGAAGGATTTGACCGTTTGTTTGCGACACGTCAAGAAGAAGCCGATGAATTCTACGCTTCCCGCATTCCCAAGGATCTCTCAGACGACGCGAAGGCCGTCATGCGCCAGGCATTTGGCGGCATGCTCTGGTGCAAGCAGTTTTATCACTACGATGTTCACACCTGGCTGGAGGGGGACCCTGCTGGCCCCAAACCTCCTGAGGAGCGCTGGAACGGCCGCAACAAGGATTGGACGCACCTCTACAACGAAGACATCATTTCCATGCCGGACAATTGGGAATATCCGTGGTACGCCGCCTGGGACCTGGCATTTCACTGCATCCCGCTGGCGTTGGTGGATCCTGATTTCGCCAAGGAACAGCTCATCCTGCTGCTTCGCGAATGGTACATGCATCCCAATGGCCAGTTGCCCGCCTATGAATGGGCGTTTGGTGATGTAAATCCGCCGGTGCATGCCTGGGCCGCGTGGCGTGTTTACAAAATAGAACGGCGCCTTCGCGGCGTAGCGGATCGCGGGTTTCTGGAAAAAGTGTTTCACAAGCTGCTGCTGAATTTCACCTGGTGGGTGAACCGCAAAGATCCCGACGGCGCGAACATTTTTCAAGGCGGATTTCTCGGGCTCGATAACATCGGAGTCTTTGACCGTTCGGCGCCGCTCCCCACCGGCGGCCATCTCGAGCAATCCGACGGCACCAGCTGGATGGGCATGTATTGCCTGAACATGCTGGCGATTGCGCTGGAATTAGCAAAAGAAGATCCCGCTTACGAAGATGTCGCCAGCAAGTTCTTTGAGCACTTCGTCTACATTGCGCGAGCTATGAATGATTTCGGCAGCGGCGGGCGCTCTCTCTGGGATGACGAAGATGGGTTTTACTACGACGTGCTGAAACTCCCCAACGGCGAAGAACACTTCCTGAAAATCCGTTCGATGGTGGGATTGATACCGCTCTTCGCTGTGGAAACGCTGGAGCCGGAAATTGTGGATCGCTTGCCGGGCTTCAAGCGCCGCATGCAATGGTTCATCGACAATCACCCGGATGTGCCGGAGCACATCGAAATGACGCAACGTTCTGCGCGCGGCGTGCGCCGGCTCCTCTCGCTCGTGAATCGCAAGCAGCTCAAGCGCGTGCTCTCTCGCATGCTGGACGAAACGGAATTTCTATCGTCCTATGGCGTCCGTGCGCTTTCGCGCTACCACAAGGATCATCCCTACGAAGTTCAGGTGAACGGCAATGTGAACCGCGTGGAGTATGAGCCTGCGGAATCCTCGACCGGCGTCTTCGGCGGAAATTCCAACTGGCGTGGACCCATCTGGTTCCCCGTAAACTATCTGCTCGTCGAATCTCTGCAAAAGTTTCACCACTACTACGGCGAGGACTTCAAGGTGGAGTGCCCCACGCATTCGCCGGAGGAATCCGATCTCTGGCAAGTAGCAGGAGAAATCTCCCGCCGGCTCATCCACATCTTCCTTCGCGATTCGAGTGGCCGCCGTCCCGTCGCCGGCGGACTTGAGATTTTCCAGAATGATCCGCACTGGAAAGACCTTATCCTCTTCCACGAATACTTTCATGGCGACAATGGGGCCGGGATCGGCGCCAGCCATCAAACCGGTTGGACTGGTCTCGTCGCAAAACTGATCGAACAAAGCGGTGAGTGACGTGTCCGCTTTTGTCATTCGGGAAGCCACGCCATGCATCATCGTGTGCCAGGAAGGAGCGCCCGATGTCCGAACAGGCGGAAATTCAGTTTGGCAGGGAGATCTGCGGCGATCTGGACTCGGCCGAATCGCGCGAATGGCTCGTCACTAATGGTATTGGCGGCTACGCTTCCGGCACCGTTGCCGGAAGCCAGACGCGCCGCTATCACGGTCTCCTCGTGGCTGCCTTGAAGCCGCCCGTTGACCGTACCCAGCTCGTCTCCGCTGTCGACGAAATCGTTCACTACGCGGGAATGGACTATTCTCTCGCCACGCACCGCTGGGCAAGCGGCGCGGTCGAGCCCAAAGGATTTCTCCTCGTCGAAGATTTTCATCTGGAAGGCACAACACCCGTTTGGTCTTACGCTTTGACCGATGCTCTTCTCGAAAAACGCATCTGGATGCGCCAGGGCGAAAACACCACCTACATTCAATACACGCTCGTTCGCGGAAGCAGCGTACTGGAATTGGATCTGAAGGCGCTCGTCAATTATCGCGACTTCCATTCGCTCACACGCGCGGGTGACTGGCGGATGAAGATCGAGCCAGTAGAGCATGGCATCACGGTGCAGGCCTTTGATGGCGCAACTCTCTTCTATCTGAAAACTGATTCGGGAACCTGCGAGCCCCGCCACGAGTGGTACCTCGGCTGTTATTTCGGCGAAGAAACCGCACGAGGACTCGAGGACCGCGAAGATCGCCTGTTTGCCGCGCTGTTCCGTGCAAAATTGCAAGCTGGCACAAGCGTGACGCTCGTTGCGGCCATGGAAGCGAATGCTTTGCTGGATGGAGAAACAGCCGCAGCCGAGCGCGCCAATCGCGAAATGAAATTGTTCACTGCTTGGCAGGAAAAAAACGAAGCACTCGCTGCTGAAGCTCCTTCCTGGCTCTGGCAACTCATTCTCGCGGCGGACCAATTCATCGTGAAGCGCAGCCTGTCGGAAGAGCCGGACGGCCGCAGCATCATCGCGGGCTATCACTGGTTTGGAGACTGGGGCCGCGACACGATGATCGCTTTGCCGGGATTGACGCTGGCCACGGGCCGCACTGAGGTTGCGAAGCAGATCCTTCTGGCATACTCCCGCTACGTCGATGGCGGCATGCTCCCAAATAATTTCCCGGATGCCGGAGGCAAGCCGGAATACAACACCGTGGATGCGGCGCTTTGGTATTTTGAAGCTATCCGCCAATATTTCGCGGCTACGCAGGACTCCGCAACGCTACAGAAACTCTTTCCGGTTCTTGCCGGAATGATTGACGCCCACGTGAAGGGCACGCGCTACAGCATTCACGTGGACCCCGCGGACGGTCTCCTCTTCGCCGGCGGCCCCGGTGTGCAGCTCACCTGGATGGATGCCAAGATCGGCGATTGGGTCGTCACGCCGCGCACGGGGAAGCCCGTGGAAATCAATGCGCTTTGGATCAACGCGCTCGAAACGATTGCGCAATTTGCGCGCCTGTTCGGAAAGCCGGGCGAAGGCTACGAGATTCTAGCCGCCAAAGCTACGAAGAGTTTTCAGAAATTCTGGAACGCGGAACGCGGCTGTTGTTATGACGTGATTGGCGTTCCGGGCATGGGTAACGACGGCGCCCTGCGCCCCAATCAGATCTTCGCCGTTTCGCTTCTGGGCAATCTGCTCACGCAGGAACAGCAAAAATCCGTTGTCGACGTCTGCGCCCGGCAGCTCCTCACCTCACACGGCCTCCGCAGTTTGGCGCCCGGTGAACCCGGCTATGCGGGGCACTACGGCGGCAGCCCCAGCGATCGCGATGCCGCCTATCATCAAGGCACCGCTTGGGGCTGGCTGCTTGGCCCCTTTGCGCTGGCGCACTTTCGCGTTTACAAAGACCGCGAGGCGGCATTGCGTTTCTTGGAGCCCTTGGGACGTCAGATTTACGCGAGCGGCCTCGGCACCCTCAACGAAATCTTCGATGGAGACGCCCCGTTCACTCCACGCGGTTGCATCGCCCAGGCCTGGACCGTCGCGGAGCTCGTTCGTGCATGGCAGCGGCTCGCGCGCGAACAGTAGTCAGTGGGCCGTGGTTGTTAACGTCTGCGGAACCGCGGGGACTTCATACAGTTCGATCAGCACTTTTCCGCCAGCGGGTGTCGGGACCAGGAAGAAGTTGACTCGTGTACCGTCGGCGCCTGGCCGGGTCGCCGGGTAGACGGGCTTGACGTTAAATTTTTCTTTCAGAATTTCCGTCGCGCGATCCACATTCTCGCAGCGAAATTCCACCTGCTGCGCGCCTTCCCCAAACTTGGCCAGATAGCGCGCAATCGCTCCGGAGCCGCCCGGCTCCCGCGTCGTGAGCACGTCGAGCAGGACGCCATCAGGAAAATGAAGCTCAAACTCTTCCGCATCCTGCTCCGCCGGCACCTCTGCAAGTCTCGGCGTTCCATTCGCCACTCGAATTCTTCCAAATGTCGCCCGTTCGACCGCCAGCCCTACGGTGACGACGGGACTCGGCCCCAGAAGCAGGCCAGCCAATTCGGCATCTTTCCACCATAAGGAAACGGCCACGTCTGCAGAAGTGCGGCCAGCGCGATAAATCGTGTCCGCCGCGGCTTTTCTTTCCGAGGGGTCGGCTAACGCTAGCCCGGTGATCGCTGAAGTAAGAGGACTGGACATGGATACGCAAGGAATTGTAGCGTGAGGACGCCAGCAAGAGAAGTTTTGCCGGGGCGTCCTTCAGTTCCGGACGCAACGAATTCGAATCTCATTTCATCTGAAGGCTATGCCTAAGCCAGTCTTATTGACCGTAGATGACGACCCCGAGGTGCTCCGGGCCATTGAGCGCGACTTGCGAAGCCGCTATGCGGACCGCTACCGCGTCATGCGCGCAAATTCCGGCAGCGCCGGCCTGACCACCCTCCGCGAGTTGAAGGCGCGCAACAATCCCGTCGCTTTGCTCCTGGCGGACCAGCGCATGCCCCAAATGGATGGCGTGCACTTCCTCTCCCAAGCCACGGAGATGCACCCGCTCGCCAAGCGCGCACTGCTCACCGCCTACGCGGACACCAATGCGGCTATTGATGCCATCAACGAAGCCCGCATCCATTACTACCTCATGAAGCCTTGGGATCCTCCCGAAGAAAAACTCTACCCGGCCCTCGATGACTTGCTCCACGATTGGACCTCGACGTTTCACCCGCCCTATGAAGGCATCCGCGTTCTTGGCACGCGTTGGTCCAATCGCTCCTACGAACTGCGCGAATTTCTCGCCAGGAATCAGGTGCCCTACCAATGGATTGACGTGGAACTGGCGCAAGCCGATCCGGAAGTGCGCGGGCTGGTGGATTCGCTTGGGCCGGAGGCGCAAACGCTCCCGCTCATTCTCTTTCCGGATGGCACACGTTTGCCGGAGCCGCCTCTGCCGGCGGTGGCGGACAAGCTCGGCCTCCGCACGCATGCACAGACGAATTTCTACGACCTTATGATCGTCGGTGGAGGTCCCGCGGGACTTGCCGCAGCGGTTTACGGCGCAAGCGAAGGTTTGCGCACCGTGATCATCGAGCGCGAAGCGCCCGGAGGCCAGGCTGGCCTGAGCTCGCGTATCGAAAATTATCTGGGTTTTCCTTCCGGACTGAGTGGAAACGATCTGGCCCGGCGTGCCGTTGCCCAGGCGAGGCGCTTCGGCGTTGAAATCCTCGCTCCGCAGGAGGCGGTCGGCATTCGCTCCGAAGGGCCGTACCGCTTCCTCAGGCTGGCCGATGGCACGGAAATTTCCTGCAACGTTCTCTTGCTGGCGATGGGCGTCCAATGGCGTAGTCTCGACGTGCCCGGCATCGACCGCTTGCAAGGCGCAGGCGTGTATTACGGCGGCGGAACCTCCGAAGCCATGGCCTGCAGGGGGGAAACGGTTTATATCATCGGCGGTGCGAATTCTGCGGGACAGGCCGCGATGCACTTTTCGAAGTTCGCCGAGAAAGTCATCGTGCTCGTGCGCGGCGCGTCGCTTGCCAGCACGATGTCTCACTATCTGATCGAACAAATCGAAAAGACAGCAAACATTCAAGTCTGGACAAGTACCGTGGTGACCGAGGTCTTCGGCGAATCCCGGCTGACGGACATCACCATTCAGCGAACCGCCACGGGCGAAAAAGAGAAGCTGCCTGCCAGCAGCCTGTTCATTTTCATCGGCGCGCAGCCGCGCACGGAGTGGCTGGGCGATCTCGTCGAGCGCGACGAGCGCGGATTCATTCTTTCCGGGCCGGACCTGCTCCGAAACGGAAAGAGACCCACGTCTTGGACCCTCGATCGCGATCCCGGTTTGCTCGAAACCAACGTGCCGGGTATTTTCGTGGTCGGCGATGTGCGCCACGGCTCGGTCAAGCGCGTGGCTTCGGGTGTAGGCGAAGGAGCCGTGGTTGTGCAATTCATGCATCAGTATTTGGCGAAGGTCCAATGAGCCCCGTCGATCCAACACGCATCCCATCGCTCGTTTCGGATTTGCGCAAAGTCCCTGCGTTTGCGGACCAGCCGCAGCCCGATCTCGAGTGGTTCGTCTCGCAGTCCGAAGAACGCCGAGTCGCCCCGGGCGAGATTACAGTGCGTGAAGACACACCTGCCGACAAGATGTTTGTGTTACTTGAGGGAGAAATCCGCGCGCGCCGCGAGAGTGGTCCGGCGGATGGCTTCGTGTTTACCGGGAAGGCCGGCAGCGTCGCAGGGGTTCTTCCATTTTCTCGGATGAAATCTTTCCCCGTCACCGGCCGGGCGGTCGGCACGGCCCGGATTCTAGATTTTCCCTCAAAGCTATTTCCGGAACTTTTTCAGCGCATGCCGGAGCTCTCGGCGCGTCTGGTCGGCATGCTTACGGACCGTGTGCGTGACTTTACGCGCACCGAGCAGCAGCACGAGAAGCTCGCCGCGCTGGGAAAATTGTCCGCGGGCCTCGCGCACGAATTGAATAATCCTGCGGCCGCGGCACGCCGGTCCGCGGGAGCGTTGCGCGATTGCCTGCAGCGCTTGCGCGATGCGGGGCGCACCTCCACTTTGGGACCCGAGGATTGCGGGCTGCTGGCCCAGCGCGAGGAAGAGATTCGCGCCACGTTAAAGCCCCCCGAATACAAAGACGAATTCGCTCGCGTCGAACGTGAAGAAGCGATCCAGGCCTGGCTGGAAGCCCATAAAGTCGCTGACGCCTGGAAGCTGGCCCCGCTCCTCGCCGATGCGAATTTTGCTGACACACATCTCGAAAGTTTTGCGTCAGCCGCTGGGGCTTCGCTCGGCCCGGAACTCACCAGGTTTGCGACCCTTCTCGAAATGGGACGCATCGCGAACGAACTCGAAAACAGCACGGCGCGCATCTCGGAGCTCATCAAGGCCATCAAGGAATATTCCTACATGGACCAGGCGCCCCTCCAGGAAGTGGACATCAAGCACAGCCTGGAAACCACCCTCACGATCATGAACCACAAATTGAAGCGCGGCATTTCCGTCACGCGCGAGTATGCCCCCGATCTCCCCAAAGTGATGGCTTATGGCAGCGAATTGAATCAGGTCTGGACCAACCTCATTGACAACGCCGCGGACGCCATGAAAAACAACGGAGAGCTCCTTGTGCGCGCCGTCCGCGAAAACGAATACGTGCTCGTCGAGATCGCCGACAACGGCCCGGGAATCCCTCCCGAGATCCAGTCACGCATCTTCGACCCGTTTTTTACGACCAAAGGAGTAGGCGAGGGTTCCGGGCTCGGCCTGGATCTCGTGCATCGCATCGTCCAAAAAATGCGCGGGTTTATCACCATCAAGTCCGTTCCCGGCGACACGCGGTTCCGCGTGCGCATTCCGATTCACGGCGCACTCTAAGTTCCCAGGAGGCCCACATGGCCGAAACGTGCACGCACCTCAATCAGATCCGGCCCGTCAAACCAAAGACCAAGGGATGCGAAGAATGCCTCAAGATGGGCGACACTTGGGTTCATCTGCGCTTGTGTCTGAGCTGCGGTCACGTCGGTTGTTGCGACTCCTCGAAAAACAAGCACGCCACAAAACATTTTCGCGCCGTGAAACATCCCGTCATCCGCTCGCTGGAACCGGGGGAGAACTGGATGTGGTGCTACGTGGACGAACTGATGTTCGAGTAAGAATAAAACTCAGCGCTTTTTCTTTGCGGGAATGAGAAGTGAAGCTAGCAGCGCGATCAGCAGTATGCCTCCTACTACTCCGAGGGAGACACTCACCGGAATGTGTACCCAGCGCTCGCCGATCATCTTTCCGCCAATAAACATCAGCACCAGCGCCAGTCCGGCGTCCAAATAGCGCAACCGGTCCAGAACCCCCGCCAGCAAAAAATACAGCGCACGAAGCCCCATAATCGCAAAAACATTCGAGGTGTACACGATAAACGGGTCGCGCGTGATGCCGAAAATGGCCGGAATCGAATCGATCGCCAGCGTCAAGTCCGTGATTTCCACAACCAGAAGAACAAGAAACAAGGGAGTGGCGAACAGCTTGCCCGCGTTGCGCACAAAAAAATGCTCACCCTCGTACGCGTGCGTCACGCGAAGATGCTTGCGCGCGAACCGGAATATCCTGCTTTTTTCAGGATGCACTTCCGTCTTCTTGGCGAGCACCATGTGCAGCCCGGCATAGACGAGAAACGCTCCCAGGAGATACATCACCCAGGAAAAGTGCTGGATCAGTTCCGCGCCCACCGCGATCATGATCCCGCGCATGACCAGCGCGCCGATCACACCCCACTCCAGCAGCCGGTGCTGAAACCGCTCATCCACCGCAAACGCGCGAAAAATCACCAGGAAGAGGAAAAGGTTGTCGACGCTTAAAGCCTTTTCGATCAGGTAGCCCGTAAAATATTCGAGCGCGGGTTGTTCGCCGTAGTAGTAGAGGACCGCCAGCCCGAAGAGCACCGAAATGCCAATCCAGCCGAAGCTCGCGATCGCGGCCTCGCGCACGCTGATCTTGTGCGCTTTGCGGTGGAACACGCGCAAATCGAGCGCAATCGTAATAAGCACGAAGACGTTGAACGCCAGCCATTGAAGCGGTGTGCCCATGGTCGTGGAGCTTAGCTGCACTAGGGATTGCTGCCGTGCGCGTCGGTGGAGTTCAAGTTCAACAGTTCGACTCGCGTCGTCTTGCCCGGCTGAATCACCACCGGCACATCCCAGCGCAACCGCATGTCGCCGGCGGCGGCATCCAGGTTGAGCGAGCTGATCCAGTAATTGCCCGGCGCGAGGCCTGAGACCGAACCTCGCCCGTCCAGGTCGGTGTCCGCCCTGGCAGCGAGGAACTTCGTCTGCGCGATGTCCGGCGCGGCGCGCTGCACCCGCTTGCGTCGTTCGTTCTGAATCGCCGCCCACTTTCTCTGCGGGTTGACGCCTTCCAGCTCCAGCTCCACTCCGGAAACCGTTTCCGGATGCGCCTGGATGAACTTCTTGAGTGCCGCCAGATATTCATTGACTTGCTTTTCGTACTTCTGGGAATTTCCCGTTTTGTCCGCGTCCGCATATTTTGGCTTGGGGATGCCGGAGGACACGCCGCCGCTGTTCGAGCGCTGATAAGCCAGCAAGAATTCCGGAACGTGAATGATGTCATCCGGCGTCATCGCTTTGTCCACATCGGGCAGCGTCAGATCCATGATGTCGTGGTTCTTCAGCCAGGCGCGAAGTTCGGGAGAAAGTTTGAGTCCTTCGATGAATGCATCCCGCGGAGGGATTGCATCCTTCTCTTCTACTTCCTTCACGATTTCCGCATAGCTCTTCGTCAGAATACAAAACGTAAACTGGCGAACCGGTTCCGGTCGCGCTGCCGTCGGCGTAATTCGCGCCACGAATTCCAGCGTCCCGGTCGTGCTTTGCGCGGACGCCCCGCCCGCGAGTCTCAAGGCCCACAGCACAACAGTGATGCTGAAAATGGCTGCTTTTCTCATGCAGGAATCGTAGCAGACTGCGGGGAAAGCCTGGAAGCGAAGAGAAAGAGTGTGCGCAAGGCTTTGGTAGCTCGAACCGATCAATGCCCGGCAAACAGCAGGAAAAATATCATGGCAGCTAGGCCGGCGAGAAGCAATCCGGCCGCGATGCGCCAGAGCAAGCTTGTGGGTGCGGAGGGGATTGGTCCGACTGGTCGTTTCGGAGGGCGCGGCGGATCGAGCACGCCAATGCCAGTGAATTTGCACGGAGGGCCGCCGCCGCGCGCAGACGAAGCTTGCGGCTCCAGCTCCGGTTCGTATTCAGCGAAATCGTGAGGCACTGAAACTGAATGTTACCCCCAGCCGCGCCAAGCGTCTAGAACAGCCGGAATACCGCTTCGACGGTCACCCAGGCTGGCACGGCGCGGCGCGATGCGTCCAGCGCCGGCACAAATTTCCAGCCGCGAATGGCCTGCACGGCCCGATCATCGAGTCCCAATCCAATTCCTTTCACAACGCGAATCTGCGACGCCCTGCCGTCCACGCCAACCAAAACCAGCAGCGTCACAACCCCTTGCAGCTTCGCCTCGCGCGCTTCGTCGGAGTATTGCGGATCCGGGCAATACGCGCATTTGGGCCACGTGACGCCCGGCCGGTACGGTCCCCGCGACACGCCCGTGCCCGCCTCTTCACCTGGAGACCTTCCGATGGAATCATCCGGACCGTCGCCAATCGTGTTGCCTTTTCCCCGGCCGGACGAATTGTTTCGATCTGGCATCCAAGGCAAGCCAATGTTGTCCACAGGCTTCAGCTCGCGCGGAGCCGAGGGGTCCAGAATCGTCGGCGGAATCGGCGGCTCCGGATTCTGGTTTTGTGGCAGCGTGGGTTTCAAGAACTGGATCGATGACCGCGGAGGAAGATTCCCCTGAGTCGGCGGGAGAAGATCATGTCCCGTGCCGCTCCCTCTCCCGCCATTAGGATCCTGGCCTCGAAGAATATCGAGCAGACCTGCAGGTACCGAAATGATGGGCGGAGTTTTTCCTCCAGTTGGAAGCGGATCGCGCTTAGAGCCGGGCGGGTGCACGGCAAGAATCATCGCAGCACAAACAATCGCGGCATGAATTACGGCGGAAACGCTCTGGGCGCGACCAGAGCGTGCGGACTTCTCCCATCGCAGCAAATGAATCGGCGCGCCGTTTGCCGAAGAAGGAAAAAGCGGCACTGCTGTGAAAAGCTGGCGAAGATTTTCACGAACACGCAGAAACCACGAATCGGACGAAGATTGCAGGGAAGTGAAACGCCCCGAAAGCGGATCGCGCATGGGCTGGCCTCCCCGCGCGCCTCAGATTGGCCCCGGCTCCTCGACGAGGCGAGCGGCGAATGCGTGTTGAGAATCCCAGTCCCTCAAATTGGTTGCCCGAAGAAATCGTTGGGAGATCACAGCAAGCAAGGAGTACGAAAAGAACTGCGCAAGAAAATAACCAGCAATGTTTGAATCGAAACGTATTTAGAAGAGCCGGAAAGTAACTTCGATCGGCACAATCGTTGCCACGGGCTTCCCGCTTGGTCCAGCCGCCGGCTTGCAACGCCACGTCTTCACCGCAGCCACGGCGTTTTCGTCCAGACCCATCCCGACTCCCTTGACGACGCGGATGTTGCTGATTTTTCCATCCAGGCCGATGATGCCTTCCACCACCACCGCGCCCTGGTATTTCACCTTGCGCGCTTCATCGGAATATTCCGGTGGAGGCTGGTAGAAACAAACTGGAATTCCGACTCCATTGATGCCCGCGCGGAAGACTCCGCCGCCCGTGCCACCGCCCTCGCCAGGTCCAAGACCGCCGCCCGACCCGCTGCCAATACCGGTGCCATTGCCATTTCCGAGAGAATCGGTGACGCCCTTGGCCAGGGGATCGCCGAAATTCGCCATGTTGGGACTGGGAACCTTCAAGTCCGGCGGACCCAGTAGGGAAGGGTCCATCGCCAGCTTGGGATTCAGATTCTCAATCTTTGCCTGAGGTGGCGTGAATTGCGTCCACTTGAACTTGGGGAGCTTCCCCTTCGACGTCGGAGTCAGGGTATGGTTGTTCGCCCCGCCTCCTCCGCCCGCCTTGTCAGCGCCCGCAGGCAGCTTTGCGACGTACGGCGAAATATCCAGCGGCGTCATGTCGATTTGTTTGTTTTTCGCTTCGGTGGAAGGCAAAACGCGCGTCAAGATCGGAATCACCAGCAATCCGAACAGCAACGCACCATGCAGGCCAAAAGCGATCGCCTGGCTCCAGCCAAACTTTTCATCCTTCGACCAGATTTCCTTCACCTTGATCGGCTTCACCGCGAAGGGCAGGGGCGCCTGCCTCGGAGGCGAGAAGAATTCCTTGATGCGTGTCCCAAACCCGCCGAAATTCGATCCCCAGGCGACGGCCAATCTGCTATTCACCGGACCTTTCGGAACTGGGCCGGAACTAAAGAAATCCTTGAGGTTGTCGCCTACACCCGCGCCAAACGACGTCTTCGTGAAAGGCGCGTCCGCGCGCTCGCGCACCTTGATAGGCCGTTCTATGAAGAACTGCTTCAGGTTCGACCAAAAATTATCGGGGATAAGAATATCCGGATTGACAAATTTCGGGACCGCCGAAGAAGGCACGGGAATCGCCGGCAGCGAGCCCGACACTCTCGGCCTCGTAATTTCAGGCGGCAGAAGGTTGATAAACTTGTGCGGCACCGTTTCCCTCTTACTTTAGACGCAAATCTCCGTAAATTGGTGCACCCATCCGATAAGATTCGCGCAGGCCGGGAAAGGTTGCGCGCCCCAACGGCTGACACCAGCCTGCATTCATTGTAACATACGTACTTACACTGCTTTCCGATGTTTCTCACCGTACACCTGAACCACCGTACGGGAAGTTCGAACAACACTTTTGTTCGGTAAACACAGGCTAACGCACGAAAGCACGCACGCAAATCAGGAGTTATCCGAACGCTCAGACCAATGGCCGAACCACTCGAACTGAAGAAAACACTCAACCTTCCGAAAACCGAGTTCTCCATGAAGGCCGGTCTGCCTCAGAATGAGCCCAAGCAGCTCGAAGCTTGGTACGGCTCCAACATCTACGAGCGCATCCTCGAAGCCCGCAAAGGCAAGCCGCTCTTTGTCCTGCATGACGGCCCGCCCTACCCCACCGGGGAAATCCACCTGGGTACCGGTCTCAACAAAATTCTCAAAGATTTGGTCGTCCGGACCAGGAGCATGGCAGGGCATTACGCCCCGTACGTCCCCGGATGGGACTGCCACGGCCTGCCCATCGAAACGCAAGTGGAAAAAGAGCTTGGCGGAAAGGGAAAAGTTCCACCGGCTGAGTTTCGAAAGCTCTGCCGGCAATTTGCCACGCGCTACGTCGAGCAGCACAAGAAAGATTTCAAACGCCTTGGCATTTTCGGCCGCTGGAATGATCCCTATCTCACCATGAGCCATGAGTATGAGGCCACCATCGCCGGCGCTTTCCTCGATTTCATGGAGAAGGGCTACGTCTACCGTGGCCGCAAGCCCGTCTATTGGTGCATCCACGACTACACCGCGCTCGCCGAAGCCGAGGTCGAATATGAGGACCATACCAGCCCTTCGATCTGGGTGAAGTTTGGCGTCGTGGGCGGCGGCAAAGGCGATGCGTCGAGAATTGGCAGTGACGTAAGCGCTGTCATCTGGACCACCACGCCCTGGACGCTGCCTCATAATCGCGCCCTCACCTTTCATCCCGATTTCGATTACGCCGTTGTCGAAACCGAAAAAGGCGCGCTGCTCATCGCCGCGGACCGCGTCTCTGCTCTCCAGTCCGAGTGCGGCATCAAGGAAGCCAAAATTCGCGCCACGTTCAAGGGCCGCGATTTCGAAGGCATGAAATTCCAGCATCCGTTCGTGCCCATCCAGGTCCCCGGCATCCTCGCCGATTACGTCACCCTCGATCAGGGCAGCGGCATTGTTCACACGGCTCCCGGCCACGGTGCCGACGACTTTAATTCCGGCCAAAAGTACGGTCTGGAAATCTATGCGCCGCTCGACGACAAAGGCGTCTACCTCGAAGGCCTGCCTGAATACAAAGGCAAAGACATTTTCACTGCGAATCCCATCATAGTGAAATTGCTCGCTGATCGCGGCGCGCTACTCGGCCATCACGAATACAAGCACAGCTATCCGCATTGCTGGCGCTGTCACAATCCGGTGATCTTTCGCGCCACCGAGCAGTGGTTCATCAAAATGGACCAGGCCGCGCATGGAAAACAAAAGACTCTTCGCCAGGAAGCCCTCGAAGAAATTCATCAGGTGAAGTGGTTTCCCGCCTGGGGCGAGGACCGCATGTACGAAATGATCGAGAAGCGCCCGGACTGGTGCGTCTCGCGCCAGCGCTTCTGGGGCGTGCCCATCATCGTTTTCTACTGTGATGCCTGCGGCACGCGCCTCGAAGATTTCGCGGCGCTGCGCAACGTTGTGAAATGGTTCGAAAAGGAAGGCGCCGACGCCTGGTATCAGCACACGCCCGAGGAATTGCTCCCCGCGGGAACGAAATGTTCCTGTGGCGCGTCGAAGTGGCGCAAGGAAAACGACATTCTCGATGTCTGGTTCGATTCCGGCTCCTCAAATTTGTCGGTCCTGAAAGGCCCCGAGTGGCCCGCCGACGTCTACCTCGAAGGTCCCGATCAATACCGCGGCTGGTTCCACAGCTCGCTGCTCGTCGCCACCGGCGTGCGCGACGCTTCGCCCTATCGCGGCGTCGTCACGCACGGTTGGACCCTCGACGAGCAGGGCCGCCCGATGTCCAAATCGCTTGGTAACGCGCTCTATCCCATCGAAATCTGTGAGAAGTGGGGCGCGGACTTGCTCCGCCTCTGGGTTGGCTCCGTCGAGTATCAAGCCGACGTGAAAATGAGCGAGCGCGTGATGACCCAGCTCGGCGAAGCCTACCGGAAAATTCGCAACACCTTCCGCTTCGCCCTCGGCAATCTCAGCGATTTCGATCCTTCGCGTGACGCTCTTTCGAACGACCAGCTCGAGGAAATCGATCGCTGGACGCTCGATCGCACCGCCGAACTCCTCACCAAGTGCCGCGACTGGTATTCCGTTTACGAATTCCACCGCGTCTACCACGCTATCCACGACTTCTGCGTCGTGGACTTGAGCGCATTCTATTTCGACGTCCTGAAGGATCGCCTCTACACCAAGGCGCCCAAGAGCAAATCCCGCCGCTCCGCGCAAACCGCCGTCTGGAAAATCACCAGCGCCCTGGTCCGTCTCATCGCGCCGATTCTCGTTTTCACTTCCGAAGAAATCTGGAAGTATTTGCCAAAGTCCGCGGGCGAACCCGAAAGCGTCCACATCTCCTTGTTCCCGGAATCCCAAGCCCTTGCCTCCGGCCTCGACAAGGACGCGTCTGAAAAATGGGCGCAGCTCGCGCAGGTCCGCTCCGCCGTTCTCGTTGCCCTCGAGCAAGCCCGCGCCGCAAAAACCATCGGCGGTGGTCTTGAGGCCAAAGTGTATTTGCACGCCGGCCCGAAGGCAGCGGGGCTGCAGAAACTTCTCGAAGAAAAGAAATCCATGCTTCCCGCGCTTTTCATCGTTTCCCAAGTCGAGGTCACGTCCTCGGCCATCCCCGCATCGTTCCCGGCCGAATCGCTCCCGGAGCTCGCCATAAAAATCGCGCACGCCGAAGGCGCGAAATGTGAGCGCTGCTGGAACTACTCCAGGCATGTCGGCGAAAACCAGCGCTACCCAACCGTCTGCGAGCGCTGCACCGAAGCCCTCGCCGAAATCGAACGCGACGGGTCTTCAAGCGCGGCGGTCACCTAAAATGTCCACCTCCTCGGCCTCCCTTACTTCCTCTACCTCCTTTACTTCATGACTCTTCCTTCTCGCCTCCGCTTCCTCTGGCTCACCCTCGCCGTCGTTCTTCTCGACCGCGCCACCAAGGCCTGGTTCGAATCGCAAACCACCGAAGGCTGGCGTCACGAAGTAATTCACCATTTCATCTATCTCGTTCGCGCCAGCAATCCCGGCATCGCTTTCAGTTTTTTCGCCGATTCCACTTCTCCCTGGACGCGCATCATTCTCATCGCCGGCTCGCTCATCGTCATCGCCGTTCTCGCCTGGCTCCTCGTCGCAAGCCATAGCGGCGGCCGTCTCACCGCCGCGGGCTTCGCTCTTCTTCTCGGCGGCGCCACCGGCAACGTCACCGATCGTATCCTCCACGGCGCCGTCACCGATTTCTTCGAAGTCTGGTTCGGCTCGTACCATTATCCCGCCTTCAACGTCGCCGACTCCGCCATCACCATCGGCGCTATCCTGATTATTCTGGAAGTCCTATTTCCTCCTCGCGTCCAGTCATCGCAAAGCGTAAAATCCTGACCTCGTCGGGGCTCCCAACAGAACGGTCATTCGAGTTCCTACAGGAGGCATGTCAATGACGCGCCAAAATTCCCTCAATCGCCGCGAATTTCTCTGCACTGCTCTTGGTGTGGCCCGTCTTTTTCAATCCTGCCTCCCGGCCACCGCCTCGTTCGTGATTTTCTCGAGCCCCAGCGACGTTACGCGCCTTTCCAATTTCCCGAAGAATTTATCTGGGGCGCCGCCACCGCCGCCTACCAGGTCGAAGGCGCCTGGAACGAGGACGGCAAGGGCGAATCCATTTGGGACCGCTTCTCGCACACCACCGGCAGGGTGAAGGGAGCCGCCACGGGCGACGTCGCCTGCGATTCCTACCATCGCTACAAAGAAGACGTTGCGCTCCTCAAGGAGTTAAATCTCACCAGCTATCGTTTCTCCATTTCCTGGCCGCGCATCCAGACCGATGGCACTGGCAAGCCCAATCCCAAGGGCCTCGACTACTACAAACGCCTCGCCGATGCGCTCCTCGAAGCCAAAATCCGCCCGCTCTGTACTCTCTATCATTGGGATCTCCCGCAAAAACTGGAAGACGCCGGCGGCTGGCCCAATCGCGACCTAGCCGCCCGCTTCACCGATTACGTTGACGTGACCGTGCGCGCCCTTGGCGACCGCATCTCTCACTGGTGTATTTTCAACGAGCCCTGGGTCTTCACCTTCCTCGGCTACGGCTGGGGCATTCACGCCCCCGCGCGCAAGAATTTCGGCGATTGCATGCGCGCCACCCACGTCGTCAACATCGCCCAGGGCCAGGCCTTCCGCGCCATTAAAGCTATCAATTCCAAGCTCCAGGTCGGCACCGCCTTCAGCATGGCCAACTGCGAGCCCGCTTCCTCCAGCGACGCCGATCGTCAGGCCGCCGATCGCGCCCACGCCCTCGGCAACGTCTGGTTCGTCCACCCTGCCCTCCGCGGCGAATATCCCAAAGCCTTCCCCGGCGATAATCCGCTCGACCTCATGGGCGTCAAATCCGGCGACATGGAGCTCTGCCGCGCTCCTCTTGATTTTCTTGGCATCAACTATTATCGGCGCCAGCTTGTCTCCGCCGTTCCTCCCGGCGCGGGCGAATCCGCTACCGGCGTCCATAATTTCGATGCCCACGAAGGCCCGCTGACCGACTTCGCCTGGGAAGTCTGGCCTGACAGCTTTCACGATCTCCTCCTGCGCATTTCCCGTGAATACAAAGGCGTGTTCCTCGAAATCACCGAGAACGGCTGCTCCTATCTCGAGATGCCCGACGAACACGGCCGCGTCCGCGACGACCGTCGCATCCAGTTTCTGCGCGGCTACCTGGGCGCTCTCGGTGGCGCCATGTTGCACAGCGTCCCGGTACGCGCTTACCATCACTGGAGTCTCTTGGACAATTTCGAGTGGGCCGAAGGCTACGCTCAGCGCTTCGGCCTCGCCTACGTGGACTCCCGTTCGCAGAAGCGCACCATCAAGGACTCCGGCCACTGGTACGCCCAACTCGCCTCCACCGGCAAGCTCACTTAGGTGGCTTGAACACCATCACCAGAAACCGCTCCTTGGGAATATACTTTGAATCTGCAGAACCGTTGCGTGACTCGACCATGCTACATTCGCCTTCGGGCCGGTGAATTTTTGACTCTTCTCGGCCGCCGATTGAGGCAATCCAATGGCTTTTCGCGAAGAGCTCGTGGCGCGACTGACTCGCGCCGCCCCGAACTTCCTCCGCTACATTTTCATCTTCCAGGCCTTCGCGGGCCTGCTTCTCATTGGCCTGGGCTATTTCATGGGTGCCTCGCATTTCCATCTCGTTCGCGTAGGAATCAGGGCGCCCGGAAAAATCGTCGGCTACAAACAGCAGTACTTCACGAGCTCATCCGGAAGCACCTCTTCCACTACCACTGGCTATATGCCCATTGTGGAATTCCAAGCGGGGGATCGCGTCGTCCAATTTCAAGATTGGCTGGGAGCCAAAATCGCCGGAACCGCAAATGTCTCGGTGACTGTCTTGTACGACCCTGTCAATCCCTCTGTCGCCACGATTGATCGCCCAGTCTGGAATTGGATCCCTTGGGCCCCGACTTTCGCCGTCGGTGTCTTCCTGATTCTGGTGGCCGTCAGAGGCGCATTCCGCTTACTTTCTGTGTAAGGGGCGGGCTTCAGGCCGCTATCCTTCCGTACCGCGCGAAAGCTAACTTTAGTCGTGCAGGACCACACTTAGCAGGGAATTGTTGACGTGGATCTCGCCGTTGTATCGGATGAACCCGAGTTTCCTGAATTTGTTCATGAAAAAATTGACCCGCGACCGCGTTGTCCCGATCATCTCCGCCAGCATCTCTTGCGACACTTTGGGTAGTACCTTTTGCGGCTGGCCTTGCGCGCCATAGCGCGCCAGCAGCAGCAGGGTGCGCGCCAGCCGTTTCTCGCTGGAGTTGAAGAGCTGGTCGATCAGGTCCTCTTCGACGCGTATGTTTCGCGCCAGCATATACGCGATGAAGCGGTCGGAGAACTCGTGCTCTTCGTGGAGCACGCGAATCATCTCGTCCTTCTCAATGACCAGCATGGTGGTAGGTGCAATCGTCGTCGCCGTCGCCATGCAAATGGATTGGCCCGCCAGGCACCCTTCGCCCAAAAAATCGCCCGGTCCAAGGACAGCCACAACTGCTTCCCTGCCGGTCTCATTGACCACCCTAAGCTTCACCCCGCCTTCCTGAATGTACATGACACTCTTCGCGGGATCGCCCTGCCCGAAGACGGTTTCTTTTCCCCGAAATTTCTCTACTTTTCTCCGCAGACCCGCCGAGTCCAGAAACAATTGCACATCGAACGCAAGGCTTCTCGAATTCGCTTTTTTAGGAGAGCGACGAACGGGAACGGGTGCACGTCGAGCTGCGGAAGACACCATGCGCCAGAATACCACGAAGTTCAATTCTGTACGCTGTACAATAGTGAACAGTACTCGCCGATTTGCACAGTTCTCCCTGGCCTGGAGTTACGCGCCAGCAAGTCTTTAGAATTCAATGGATTCCAGGTAATACCCTAACGGCCCTGCAGAACCTTCCGCAACGACTGGCGCACTTCTAATCCCCCATCATAGTTGATGAATCCCTGCTTCCGGAACCGATTCATAAACAGATTCACTCGCGGCCGCGTGGTGCCCACCATCTCCGCCAGTACTTGGTGACTTACGACGGGAATCTCAACAACCGCCGGACCGCTTTTATCCAAGTGCGCCAGCCGCAGCAGCACGCGCGCCAGGCGTTGTTCCGCGGAGGAAGTCAGCAGATCCGCCACGTGATCCCGGTACTTCTTGACGCTGGACAGCAGGTACGCCACCAGGGAATTTGACGTCTTATTCTTTTTGCGAAGCATCTCCAGCATCTTTTCTTTCTTGATGGTGCGTATGGAGCTGGCCGTCAGCGCGACCGCCGTGGACATCCGAAGGGGATAGCCTGCCAGGCAAAGCTCGCCAAAAAAATCATGCACCCCCAGGATCGCGGTAACTGCGGATGCTTGATGTTTCGTTTTCGTGGAGAGCCGCACTCCTCCTTCTTGGATGTAGAAAAGCGTGTAAGCAGGCGCTCCCTGCTTGTAGATGTTTTGTTTGTCCCGATAGTGCGAAACCTTGCCGCCCAGGCTCGCTCCTGAATTGAAACCACTCAGGTGTGAATTCGTCTTGTTCATGCGTTTCATGAATCGCCACACTCCCGCGGCGCGGTCACGCCACTCTATGATTTTCCCGCTGACTTCACGGACTTCCCATGCGCTTCTTGCGACCACTGGAATGCCTTATTGGCATATTCCATGGCTTGCTTGGAATGCTCGTGCCCAGTCCGGTGATCTTCTTTCCCATGGTGCGCGGCGGCAGCACGGTGCGCGTGTGCGGCGAGTTCGTGGAACTCCGCAGCTCTTTGGTGCGAGTCATTTGGCATAGTGCTACCCATCCCCTGCGACCGCTCCATCTTAGAATCATTCCATTTTCCAAACTGTTCAATACTGTACACTCGCGCCGCGCTGCGTTTTTCACTCTTTCACTTTTGCACTCTTTGACTCTTGCACCCCTTCACTCTTTTTCGCCCTGCGATTTAAGGTAAATACCGGATTGACGGAATAACTCTCTAACCGATAATGCGGATGAGAAAGGTAACAAATGTCCCCACCCGACGAAGTGACCGCTGGTACCAACGGAGGCATCCGGAGGGACGCGCGAACTATCTTGGCCGAGCCAGTAGAGCTTGCCGACCTTAGCCGCAGTTGGAGCGCGGAGACTACTTCAACGCATAACATCAGTTCCCATGGTGCTCGCGTGACCACCCAGCGAGTTTGGGAACCCGGAAGTTTTGTGCTGCTTAAGTCTCTCCGGGGCGACTTCTGGGCGCGGGCGAGGGTAGTCTATTGGCGGTCCTTCTTAAGCAGCAGGGCTAGCATCGGATTAGAGTTCATCGTACAGGGCGGTCATTGGCCGGCGGCCAATTAGCTCCGCTCCATCACTCTTTGACTCTTCCACTCTTCCACTTTTGCACTCTTTCCCTCCTTGCCGTTGTACTCTAGCCTCCCACCACGCATCAATGGATTGAGGACGGTTTGGAGGAGACTAGCCATGTTCGAGTCCAGCAGCCACCCCACTATAGGCCGGCGTCCAACGTTGCGCCTTGTCAGAGCCCTCTGCGGCAGCGCGTTATTTCTGCTTGTCCATTTGCCGGCAGCAGGTGCGCAATCCCGGGATCGTTCCACCGACGCACTTCGAAAGCTCAACGAATCCGTGGATGCGCTTATCAAAAAGGTTTCGCCCAGCGTGGTCCAGATTCTGGTAACGGGGTATGGACCGCTCGAAGACGCTGAGCGCGGAAACACAACTGCGGTCATCGGCAGGCAGCGGGCGATTGGCTCCGGATTTGTGATCGATCCCAGTGGGTACATTGTCACGAACGCGCACGTGGTGAAGGGTGCGCAGCGAGTCCAGGTGGTGCTGCCGCCGGCGAACGCCGATGGGTCGCTGGATGCCGCGCTGTCAACTCGAACGATACTCATGCCGGCGCGTATTGTTGGAGTGTCCAGCGAGATCGATCTCGCGCTGATCAAAGTTGATGCGGATAACCTTCCGGCGCTGGCGCTTGCAACATACCGGAAACTGGGCCAGGGGGAGATCGTTTTTGCCTTTGGGAGTCCGGGAGGATTGCGCAATACGGTCACCATGGGGGTGGTTTCGGCCGTGGCACGCCAGACGGAACCGGATTCGCCAATGATCTACATCCAGACGGATGCCCCGATCAATCCCGGGAACTCCGGTGGTCCGCTTGTGAATGCGGATGGAGAAGTCGTGGGAGTGAATACATTTATTCTGTCGCAATCGGGTGGAAACGAAGGCCTGGGATTCGCGATCCCCAGCAATGTGGTGAACATCGCTTTTCGCCAATTGCGGAAGTTCGGTCACTTGCACCGCGCTGAAATTGGAATCGGAATCCAAACGATCACGCCAAGCATGGCGGCGGCCCTGCGCCTCCCGCGGACGTACGGGGTGGTCGTCTCCGACGTTCTGCCGGGCAGCCCAGCCGAAGCGGCAGGCGTTCACATCGGAGACGTTCTGGCAGGCGTCGATGGAAAGGCAGCGGACAGTCTGCCGTTGGTGGCATTTCATTTCTATTTGCTGGAGACCGGAGACAAAGTCCGCCTCGACATCTTGCGCGGAAATGACCGGCTGGTTTTCAATGTCCCTGTGATGGAACCGCCGCGCGATATGGACCAGATCACCGGGCTGGCCGACACAGAGAAAAATCTCGTGCCGGCGCTCGGGATTCTTGGGCTGGAGATTGACAAGAGGATCGCCTCGGTGATTGCAGAATTGCGCGATCCGTTTGGGATTATCGTTGCCGCTCGCTCCGCGGGCGCTGGTGTGGAAGTGCCGTTGAACGCCGGAGACGTGATTCGCACGCTGAATGGCCAGCCCATGACTACCCTGGAGCGTCTGCGTAGTGCGCTCAAGGCTCTGCCGCCAGGAGCGCCGGTCGCTCTGCAGATCCAGCGCGACCAAAAGCTCTTGTTTATTTCCTTCACCCTCGACTAGTCGTAAGACTCTTTTGGAGCAGGAAACCGAAAGCCTCTCACCTTTGCACTCTTTCACTCTTTGACTCTTTCACTTTTGCACCTCTCCTTGATTCTCACTCCGCTCTGCCGCAAGCGCCGTAGGCGCGGCAGACGTTAGCCCAGCGCGCCTGCCCTGAGCGGAGTCGAAGGGTAAGCATTGGGTCCGTGTGCTGCCTAGCCCAAGTCCATCTCGGAGATCGTGGCTCCGGCGCGTGCTAATGTTTCCAGGACCAGCCGCCTCTTCTCTGCAACGGCTGTATCCGGACTCGATAGCCGTGACATCTGCTCTTCTGTCAGATTGGCCATAAGGGCATCGAGTGTGTTTCGCATCCTTACAAAAGAATCCCGCGCTGTATCTAGAGGATGGTGCGGTGGCTCATCCGGGTGGGTAGGATTAAGCAATGCCCTAATGCTTTACGAACAGTGGGAAGAGACACATCGGAAAGTTCCTACAAAAGGCAGTTTTGCCATTGACCCACATTCAGGATCCCTGATTGTGAGCCGCAATTGCCCTGAGGTTGAAGAGAATGTCTACCTGTCGCACGTCATTCAGGGCAGGTGGAAGAATGAGTCGGCACGGATAGTCACTGCAAATCGGCTGTATGCTTGGAGTGATGTGTCAGATAAAGCTGCATATATACTGTCGGCTATCGCGCTCCCTAGCTGAACACGCTGCTCCCGGTGGCATTGCCACCCAACAGTTCCAAAGCTTTTTCAAATCCCACCTCTCCCGCAAGCCCTTCCCATTGCCCCACGTACGCCCCACTGTGTCCCAAATACGACATTCATTCGAATCACTAAGTCGTTAGTAGTTGACATTCGGTATATTCCGTGCTACCCTGTCGTATGAACTCGGCCTTACAATCTGGTTCCCTCCCTAACGGTTCACCAGCCACTGGTCACGGGCCGCTAACTCCTGTATTTGCCACTCATACGAAAACAACCGGGGTGTATACCAACTCTTCCCAAAATGGAACGCGCCGGCTCCGCCGGAAAGGAACTCCCTGGCTCTACCTTCTGTATTCTGCCTTCTGCCTTCCGCTTTCAACCTCCCCCCTTGCTACAATCTTTCCGTGTCTTCATCCGCTTCCGCCACGCATCGCGAACTCCTCGCCTCCGCCTCCGATTCCGGCGCGCGTCTCGACCGCTTCATCGCCTCCCATTGCCCCGAGCTCAGCCGCACTCGCGTCCAGGAATTGATCGTGTCCGGCCTCGTCCAAATCAATGGCCACGCCGCGAAGAAAGGCTCGCTGCATCTTCACGGCGGCGAAAAAATCACTCTCGAAATCATCGAGCGCCCGCCCATCCGCGCCGAAGCCGAATCGATCCCCCTCGAGGTCCTCTACGAAGACGAAGACGTCATCGCCATCAACAAACCCTCTGGCATGACCGTGCATGCCGGCGCCGGCGCAATCTCCGGCACGCTCGTCAACGCACTCCTCGGCCGCGGCCAGTCTCTTTCGCAGTCCGCCGATCCACTGCGTCCCGGCATCGTGCATCGCCTGGACAAGGAAACTTCCGGCGTGATTCTCGTCGCCAAAAACGACGCCGCCCACGCCAAACTCGGCGAGGCTTTCCGCCAGCGCAAAGTGAAAAAAATCTACATCGCACTCGTGCAGGGCCAGCTCAAGGAAAAAACCGGCCGCATCGAGCTGGCCATCGGCCGCGACCCCATCCATCGCACGCGCATGGCGGTGGAGCGCAAGGCCTGGCACGGTGCCGCCATGACCAATCCCCGCGCTGCACGCACCGATTGGCGTTCCCTCGCCACCATCGCCACTGCCACGCTCGTCGAAGTCCAACTCCACACCGGCCGCACGCATCAGATTCGTGTGCACTTCTCCGCGCTCAAACATCCCGTCGTCGGCGACACGCTCTACGGTGCCGCCAGCCAATTGCGTGTCGAGAAAACGGAGCTAGCCCCGCTCGGCCGCAATTTTCTCCACGCCGCAAAACTCGGCTTTGCGCAGCCCCGCACCGGCGAATGGATCGACGTGCGAGCCCCGTTCCCCAGGGAGCTTCACGATTTCTTGAAAAAACTTTCTGCCGCCTCCGGCGAGCCGCCAACCCGAATTGACGCTGCGCTTGCGGGATACCTATAATCAATGCACATGCGACGCTTACTCACTTCGATTTTTCTGACCGTGATCTTGCTGTTGGCTCCGCTCATGGACCGTGCTCGGCAAGCCCCGGCCGCTCCCAAGCCGCAATCCACTCCTCCGGCACAGTCCCCGGCCCCGAGTCAGGAACCTGCCCAGCAAAGCGGTCAAAAGATCGGCGTCCGCGTCAACCTCGTCGACGTCCTCTTCACTGTTCTTGACCGCCGCAACAAGCTCGTCCCTGCGTTGGAAAAAACCGACTTCAAAATTTTCGATGACAAGTTTCCCCAGGAAATCCGTTATTTCAGCAAGCAGTCCGATCTCCCCCTCCGCATCGGCATCTTGCTGGACACTTCCAACAGCATTCGCGATCGCATCAAGTTCGAGCAGGACGCCTCCATCAATTTTCTTTTCACCGTCCTCCGCCGCAACAAAGACGAAGCTTTCGCCATGACCTTTGACGACGAGCCGCAAATCATCCAGCCCTTCACCGGCGATGCGGGAGCGCTTCGCGACCAGATCACCAAAACGCGCGCCGGCGGCGGCACTGCGATTTACGACGCCATCTACGAAGCCTGCGTCAAGGAATTGAGCCACCCGCCACGGCCTCCCGGCGACCAGCCCGACGTGGTCCGCCGCGTCATGGTTCTAATCAGCGACGGCGAGGATAATCTCTCAAACCACACGCGTACCGAAGCCATCGAAATGGCCCAGCGCACCAGCGTCGTCATCTACACCATCAGCACCAGCATCCAGTGGATTTCCCTGACGCAGAATAATGAACCGGCCAAGTCCGGCGACCGCAAGTATCACCTGACCGATGGCGACAAGATTCTTCAGGAACTCGCGGAAGAAACCGGCGGCCGCTCCTTTTATCCCTATCACGTGGATGATCTGGATCAATCGTTCCAGGACATCGGCGACGAGCTGCGCAATCAGTATTCGATCGCCTATCTTCCGAACAATTACGTTCTCGACGGCCGCTACCACAAGATCCGCATCGAAGTCCCAGAACATAAGGGCTACCAGGTGCGCGCCCGCCGCGGCTACTTCGCCAGCGCCAACGCAAACACGCCGGCCGCAACCAGTCCCTCCGGCGGCGTCAAGTAATTTGTGCTTTGATTTTTCTTGACCGGTTTGGTTCGCAAGCCGAAAGCTTACACTCGGTGAACGGCGGGCGAGGGCAGGGCTAGTAGAAGACTTCCTTTTCGCCTTTTTCGGCGATGAGGGTTTGGAACGTGGCGACGATTTTATCGCGGCGGGCCATCACGCTTTTCACCTCATCCTTGTTCAGATAGTTTTTGGTTTTTTCCGCCACTTCTTCGGCTTTGAGGGCTTTCAGTTTTTCGAAGAGCTGGCGGTCGCATTTCACCAGGTTTTTTGGGACGCGCAGGTCCTTGTTCGTGCGGAAGGCGCGGCTGAAGTCGACGCGCCAGACAGTCCAATCTTCGCCAATTTGAACGTTGGTGAGGTTGGGATCGGTATCGTAGACCAACTCGTCGAAAACGCGGATGCGGTACATCTGACTGTTCCACTTATCGGGATCGGGAGGCTCGAGCTTTTTCTGTGCGCGTTCGGCTTCGTCCATTTTTGCTGGGAGCCACCAACTGAGCGAACCGGTTTTGCCCTCCCATTTGCGTTCGACATAGACCGGCAGCATGTCGTCGAGGCCCAGGAGTTCGGCCAGCCGGTAGGCCGCGATGTTGTACTTGTAGGAGTCGACGAAATTGAGTTCGACCTTCCCGTTCGCGAACTTCATCTCGGTCTTGTGCTCGTCGATCGTTTGGAAAGAAGCGTCGTGGGTGATAGTGCCGTTGCTGAGGGTGAGTAGCGGGGGATGCGTGACGCCTTTGCTCGAGGGCTTGCTCTTGATGACCTGGGCAGTCTGAAGAAACTGCTTGATCTGCTCTTTGGTCAGCGGAGTGTCGTCGGCCGCATGGAGAGACAACGGAAAAATAAAGCAAGCTAGAACAACGAAGAGAAGTCTCGCCAAAGGCCTCGGCAATTCCTGCACGGGATGTCCTCCGGAAATTGCCTCAAACTGTACTCCCCGGCCACGCGGGGAGACAACACCAATCGCTGCGTGGAAGTTATCGTTTTGCGATAGATTCTTCTTTACACTTCCCCTTCGCCGCATTATCCTCTCCCCGCGTGTTCCTTCCCTTTGTGGGGCGGTCGAGACCCAGGCGTTATTCCAACATGGAGGATGCAATGAAGGTTTTCCCAACTTTACTTTCGCTAGCACTTGCAGGAGCGTTATTTGCTGCCATGCCTGCGGGCGCCAATCAGGCCGCGGCCGAAGATAAAAAAGCACCGGCTGCGAAAAAAGAGACGAAATGGCAAGGCCACGTCGTCAGAATTAATAAAGACGAGTCGCAGATGGACATCCGCGACGCCAAAACCACCATGGCCGGGCATTTGAAGAAGGTCGCCTATGACAGCTCGACGGAATGGACGAAGCTTGGAAAGCCCGGGAAACAAGACGACGTCAAGGAAGAATCGTTTGTGATTGTTCTGGGCCAGGTAGACGATAAGGGCGTGCTGCACGCGAAGCGCATAGACCTTCGGCTGCCGCGATAACTTTTTCGAGATGTGATGCGCGGGTTCCAGCCGCGGCGCATATGCGTTAGCCTTCCGCGCGCATCGGCGGCGGAGCGTGACAGATTTGCTCGAGGCCGCGAAGGGTTAAGACTTCGCGGCGAGGGCTTCCAGGCGGAGTTTCGCGGCACGCGCCGTTTCGCGCAGCAGCGGGTCTGCTTCGTTCAGGCACCCATCTAATTGACCTTCCAAAGATTTTATCCCCAGGGCTCCGATGGCATAGGCTCCGCACGACTTCAACCACGGATCATCGCTAGCAACGAGTTCTGCCACGGCCTGTTCCTGGCTTTCGATTTTGGCGCGCACCAGCCGTTGTGCGATCTGGGCTCGTTCTGCCACGGTGATCTTGCTGTCCAACAAAGGAACGAGCATATCTCGCAATTGCGATTTCAAGACGTTATCGAGGAATTCCAAGGCATTGTCGTGCACGGCGACGCTCGTGGACTGCAGACCTACATAGGCACTGTGCAAATCGAGCCGGGGATGCAGGAGGTTCAGCAGACGAAAGATGCGCTCTAGTTCCTGTTGCATGGCCTCCTTCAGTGCCCGCGCGAGAGGATCGACGCCGTCTGTCGTCGCGCCGATGGTGGCCAAAATCTGGTAGGACCGGTAGTGCCCCAGAATCTCGGCCGCCAATACGGTCTCCAGCATCTGAGCGTCCAGCACGATCTGGGGATTCAGTCGGCAAAGTTTGTTGAGAGCGGCAATAGTCCGAAAGCGCAACGTGGTATCGCCCTGCAGGAGGTTGTCAAGCAGTACGCTTGCGGCGGCTGACGTTCCGAGAGCCACCAGTACGCTGGGAATTTCTCTGCGTGCTTGGATAGGAACGGCAGAATCACAGAGGTGGTCGCGTAAACCTCCTACAATGGAGTCCCCGAATCGGCCCAGTGCCTGCGCGGCCGCAGGGGCTAGTCGATGGTCTGCGAGCCGGTCTAATAACTCGGGGACCAGCCGGCGCTTTCGCAGCATTCCGACCGAATGGATGGCCTCGCACACCACGTGAGTGTCGGAATCGGTAAGAAGCTTGGAGAGCAAAGGATCGAAACAGTCCGGCAACTCTCCGAGGAGCCGGGCAGCTTCCACCCGGTTACGCAGGCCTTCTTCTCCTGCTTCGTTGACCATCGAGTCCAGGATATTCCGCGCGGCTTCCAAGTTATGAGCTTCGCCGGGCTGCGCCAGAAAGGCGACGACAGCCGACCGGACCGAGAAGTCGGGGAAATCGCCAAGTTGCTCTATGACCGTCAGAGGATCGATATGTCCATGATGGCTCAAGAAAAGCAGGGCTTCGGTGCGCACACTGAGTTCCGGGTCCCGCAGTAGTTGTTGCATTTCTGGAACGGCGGCTTTGTCGCTCGCCGCGGAGAGAATGGCGATTGCCTTCTGCCGCACTTCCGGTGCGGAATGACTCAGCAAAGCCCGTATCCCCGGATGGGCAGCTCTTTGCTGTTCCATTTCAAAAAGGGACAGCGCGTAAAGAATGTCCTTGGGATCGGATGCGGAAAGATTGTTGGCCAGAAGATCCGTAGTCGACCGGTCCAGCACTGGCGCACTGGCTTGTTCCACATCGAGGCGATGCTGGCTAATGCTTTCCCTCAGCGTAGCGACATATTGTCGTCGTGCGACAGAAACCGCCACAAGCCAGCCGCTAACCAGCAGCAGCACGATCCAGCTCATTTGACGCGCCGGCCAGTGCAGCGAAGTGGCAAAGATGAGAACCGCTAATCCGGATAGCCCATCGCCCAGCCGCCAGATCACCGTATCGATGAACCATTTCACTTGTAACTTCACACCGCCAGGGATCGGCAGGTAGAGCAACTCGGCCGTGGATTTGTCAACCGAATAACGCAGCACCTGGTCGCCGCCCCTCAGCGCCACTGCGGAGGCCAGCGTGCCAAAAGCCAGCAGGCCGGCCGAGCCCAGGAGTATAGTGACGGGAAGAACGAACAGCGCGGTGCCAATCCCGAACCGGCGCAAAAACCTTGCGGTCAACAGCAACTGAAACAACAGCCCCAGCACGCCCACGTAAAAATAAAAGTCGCCAAAAAAAATGGCCATGGCGTCTTTCTTGACCAGGAACTGCTGACCAATGGCTAAGAACTGCCAGCCCGTCAACGTCACTACAAAGTTCGAAATGCAGATGACCGCTGCGATGGCCCGCAAATAGGGCGAGGCGAACAACAGGCGCATGCTTGCGAGCAGGTTCCGCGAGCTTGTTTCCGCGGACTCTCCCGGCTTTCCTTGCGCGTCACCCACCAGCACCCGACCGCTGCGCCACACCAAGATCACCAGCCCGGCGCAGATGAAGACGAACAGTGTCATGGCCAGGAGCAGGCTCTCTGTTCCGAACCTCTTGGCAATGGTCTTGGAGAGGAAACCGGCAAAAATCCCTCCCGCAATGGCGCCCCCGCCTACCATCCCGAAAATCCGCTTGGCCTCGCGGGTGGTCAGGACGTAATTTGCCAGTGTCCAGATCTGCGTGCCGGCGAGCACGCCGAAAATTTTTACCCAGACGTAGAACGCAGGAAAAACCCAGATCAGATGGGAATAGTAATGGGCCAGCCACCAGAACAGCGCCCAAGTCGCAGCGAAAAATATCATGCTGCCTACCAGCAGATCGCGGAAAAGAACTCGCCGCGCGATAACCACGTAGCCCGCAATGACCGCCACCACCAGCACCGAACTGGAAATATCGGCGTAAGCAAGCTGACTTGCCCGAAAACGCGACAGGAATAGGGCAGCCCCCGCTACTCCGCCCATTTTGTAGCTGGCGATAACTAAGAACAGGCAGGAGCAGAGAAGAACGCCGCGTCCCAAATCTCCCGGGTGAACGTTCAGAGCCCGCTCGATCCACCGTTTCATCCGCAGAACCTTCTTTCGTAACCTTTCTGTCTTATTGCGGTGCGGCCGTCGTTCCAGAACATATTCGGTCGGGCGGCGAGACGGCCAACTTTTCCGAAACTGTTGTACCATTCCCCATCCCGGGCCCTCCAATTTGAGGCGAAGGCCCAGCGGAATCGAGAAGTACTACCTGCTGGTCCAGATACACAGCGATGAATTTGGCATAGCCGCAGATTTCCAGAGCTGACGGCCTGCCCCCTGGGTAGTAGCTGCTGAGCATGCCGGTGTCGATCAAGAACACTTTGTTGCCAAAGCGAGGCCGGATGCGACCACCCTTCTGCACCGTGTGCCCTACCACAACGTGTGTCGCCTTGTAAGCCTCCAGCACCTTGCTCACCTGCGGCGTGCCCTCTTCGTCGCTCCACAGGTCGTAACCGCGAAACCATAGCGGGCCGTCAACCCGCAAACTGAGCCAATCTTGATGCTTCAAAAATTCCAGTATTTTGGCGTGGCGTTCATTGGTGGGGGGGACACGCGACTTGAGCTCAGTGATGACCTCTGCCTGAAGTACATTATTGACTTCCTGCATAGTAAAGAAGGGCAGAATCAACTTTTCATTCTGCAGATACTGTTTCGAGGCATCAAATTCCTTGACTTCGTCGTGGATCCGCTTATTCATCGTATCCAGTTTCGTTTTGGCCAGGTCAGGATAAATTCCCCCGTGCAAGAAGATGACCCCATCAATTTCGGCCACGGCGTCATGTCCTCGCAGCCACGCACCGTATTCTCCCTTTGGACCAAACGCCTCGCGCTGCTCAATGAAGCCTGCCAGATGGCGCGCCATCCACTCTGCCTCCGTCAACTCCATCGGCTGGGGGAGCTCGGCCAGTAAGGATGCATGACTACCCCTCCATTTCACATACTCCTCATACGCAGCTTTCTGCCGCTTCTCGGAATTGCCGTCGGCAAAACTGGCATAGTTCACGGGAGTGACGTACCGCAGGTCACCCATGATATTCATCACTTCGTGGTTACCGAGCAGGCCCACGACCCGGCCGCCTGCTTGCGCCGCTTCTTTCTCGAGCGCCATCATCAAGTCCATGACCTCGCGCGGTTTGGGGCCGCGATCCAGCAGGTCCCCGGTCTGGACGAACGTTGTTTTACCGGCCGTCCAATGGTTCTGCTTGTCTGTAAGACCGGTGCGCCGGAGAATGGCGACGAAGTCGTCAAAGTCATTGTGGACATCGGCGATGGCGACTACCGATTCCCGCGATTCCGCTGGAGCCTTTGCTGGTCCCGCCCACGCGAGCACCGCCGACACTAGGACCAGGAGGACGGAAATACAAGCGCGGTGGGGAGGATCACAGACCGGAGGGCGGACCATTTTCCTGTCTCCTGTAGGCAAGCAGCAGAATTTTAGCGAGAACATTGCGTTCCGCAAGGCATCCTCGATTGCGGTGCATCTTAGGCTGCCAGAGTCGCACAAGTCAACAAGCTGAAAATACGCATGGAGGAACCACGCAAATACGGCCAAGGCCGGCAAGCAGGCGGCCTGCGGTCCGTCGGAACAACTCCATCTTCACAGACCAAGGGTGTCCAATCAGAAATAAGAACGCTCTCACTTCTCTTGGACCAAAACGTCGGTACGGTCACTTGTCGCGGCAGTTCGCGGCTGGCCACACGGAAAGGCCCACTCGCGGAGCCATCACATGAAGGCTCCGCGAGCTGGTTACTGCGTGAACTTCGCTTACAACCGATCGGCGTGTTCCAACTTGCGTTACAGACCGAACTGGTCTACTGGGGGGAGTGGGAGAGCCGCTTAGAGATTAGCGTCGCGTGGATTTCGCCGGCCTTCTCTGCAGTGCCCTTGCAAATCACGTAGTCCCCGTCTTTAACCTGGCTGGCGTCAATGTCGTTGACCTTCTTGTCGCCATGATACTGACTGACCCATTTCGTCGAGCTGTCGTACACACAGCTCTTCTCTAAAGTCGAGCCCGACTTACGAACAGTCAGAGAAGACTGCTCCTTACTACTTCTTTGAACTTTACCTTCCCAGCGCGCCTCCTTCGGCTTGGCAGGAGCCTTTTGCGCGAACACCGCCATTGCCAGCGGGAAGGTAAGTACCAAAGCGAACAGCACCGTGAGTTGCTTCTTCAGCATTTTTTCTCTCCTTATTCACCGGGATCACCGGGAAGATGTGATGCGTAGCACGAACACTAGACCCAGGAGACCAAAAAGTGCAAGCTATTAAACTTGGGCTTCCAATCCAACATCTCCGCTGCATCCCACGTACTGCCCCTGCCAGAACCTGATCCCGAAGAGCTGCTCACGCAGTGGAGCGGTGCAGTTTACTTCCGTGGCCAACTAATTCAGTACAACACTTCGCTCTCACCTTTTTCAGCGATCAGCTTCTGGAAGTGCGCCACCATCTCGTCCCGTCGCGCCATCACCGCCTTCACCTCATCCTTGCTGAGATAGTGGCTGGTTTTTTCTGTTAGCGCGTTCGCGTCCAGCGCCTTCAGTTTCTCCAGCAATTGCCGGTCGCAGTGTACCAACTCTTTAGCAGGGTCTTTCAGATCCTTGCTGAGGCGAAATGCGCGGCCGAAATCAATCCTCCAGATCTTCCAATCCTCACCGATTAGCACGTTGGTCAGATTGACATCAGTATCGGCGACCAATTGATCGAAGACCCGAATCTTGTACATCTGATGGTTCCAGGCCTCCGGATCCGGCGCCGTTAATTTCTGCTTGTGGCGCTCCACTTCATCCATCTTCACCGGCAACCACCAACTGAGCGAGCCCGGATTCCCTCCCCATTTGCGTTCGACGTATACCGGCAGCATGTCGTCCATGCCAATCAACTCAGCCAGCGCATAAGCTGCGATGTTGTATTTGTAAGAGTCCACGAAGTTTATTTCGGTGCCCGAGCCAAGCTGCTTCTGGGCTTTGTGTTCATCAAGACCTTGGAAAGAAGCGTCGTGAGTCACGGTGCCGTCGGAAAGCGTAAGCCGCTTAGTGTTAGTGATGCCCTTCTTGGCATCCTTACTGCCCACCACCTTAGCGGTGAGAAGGAACTGCTTAATCTGCTCCTTGGTCAGGGTCGGCTCGTCCGCAGCAACGGCGAAGAGTCCGCAAGTCAGATACACCACCGCGACAAGAATCAAACGCCAGCGCAGATGAAGTGGGTTCATGGGAGATCCTCCACAGAGTTGGTGGGACTCTACTCCTTTGCGCCCTAATGGACAACCTAAAAAAAGGGAATGGTCGGCGCAGGGGACTCTCTGCAAGCGCGAGCAGTGATCGTGGCGAGGAGACAAGAAAAACTGCTTGACACATTCCCATATGGGAATGTATTGTTGGTCCATGGCACGAGCAACGACAACCTCGGATGTGTTTAACGCCGTGGCGGAGCCGCGGCGGCGCGAGATTTTGAATTATCTGGCGCTGCAGGAGCGGCCAGTGGGGGAAATTGTGGACTCGTTGGGGCTGGCGCAGCCCTCGGTTTCGAAGCACCTGCGCGTTTTGCTCGAGGTGGGCCTTGTCGACGTACGCCGCGACGGCCGGCGGATGTTTTATCGAACCAACGCCGAGGCGATACGGCCGCTTCACGAATGGACGGAAACGTTCGAGCGCTTCTGGCGTCATCAATTGAGCCGCGTCAAGGAACGTGCCGAACGGAAAAGCAATGCGTCAAAGGAAGGGGAACCGGATTTCAGCTCAAGGAGGAAACATGATCTCGACAGCAGCAAGAATTGAGGATTTGACGTTGAATGTCACAGAGGAAATCCACGTGCGTGCGACGCTGGACGCAACGTTCACCGCGCTGCTCGAGCAGCTCGGGCCGCAGAATGACACGCCCGACGGCAAGCCGATGCCTATGAAGCTTGAGCCGTGGCCAGGCGGCAGGTGGTACCGCGATCTAGGCGACAACAATGGCCACTTCTGGGCAGTTGTGCAGGCCATCAAGCGGCCGACATTGCTCGAATTCGCCGGGCCGTTGTTCATGTCTTATCCGGTCGTTTCGAATGTCCAGTATCGCTTGAGCGAAGTGGATGGCGGAACGCTGATCCGGTTTCGGCACTCGGCACTCGGCCTGATCGAGGAAGACCATCGAAAAGGAGTCACGAAAGGCTGGGGGCATATCCATGAGGGGGTGCGGAAACGTGCGGAAGCGAAGCGTTCGCGGTGAACGGCGGCGCCGCGAGAGGAAGAACCGATGTGTCCATTTTGCATCAGCAGCGCAGTGCTGATGGCCGGAAGCGTGATGTCGACGGGCGGATTGACCGCGCTGGTAGTGAAGAGGTTTCGTCCAAAGAGAGAGACAAAAGGAGCAGCCATGAAACTTGTAGATTCCATCTTGATTGAAATTGATCAGGAAGCACAAACGACCAAGCGAGTCTTGGATCGAATTCCGGAAGACAAACTCGCCTGGAAACCCCACCCGAAATCCTTTCGCTGGGCCAGTTGGCCCTGCACATTGCGTCCGTGCCGGGCAGCGTTGCTGCGGCAGCGGTGCCGGACAGTATCGAAGCCCCGAACTTCTCGCAGCCGGAGCCCAAGAGCCGCCAGGAGGTTTTGGACACTTTCTCGAAGAGCCTCGAGAGTGCAAAGGACACCCTCAAGAAAATGGATGATGCCCGGCTGACCTCCATGTGGAGCTTGACGAAAAACGGAAAGGTCCTGATGTCGGTCCCGCGGATCGGCTTCATTCGCTCGGTCCTCATGAATCATAACTATCACCATCGCGGGCAGCTCTCGGTCTATCTGCGAATGCTGGGTGTTCCAGTGCCGTCGATTTACGGGCCCAGCGCGGACGAAAATCCGTTCGCCTAGTTCCGCGAAAAACAAGCCTACAATCCAAAACCAAAGGAGGAAACATGGGAGAAGTAACGAACGAGCAGGTGAATTTGATGTTGCGGCTGTTCGAGGAGCGGCGGGAGACCCGATTGCGCGAAGCGCGTGAGTGGTTCGGCGCCAATTTCCATGTGAAAAGCATGGAGGAAGTGACGCGAGTCTGTCCTCCCGGTAGCAAGGAAAACGCGTACGTGCGCATGGTGCTCGGTTATTGGGAGATGGTGGCGAGCATCGTGAACCGCGGGCTCATCGACGAAGACTTCTTCTTCGAAAGCAACGGGGAACAGTGGGTTGTTTGGGAACAGGTAAAGCCGGTGATCGGCGCGTGGCGCGCGATGTTCAGCAGCCCAAACTTCCTCGCGAATCTCGAAGAACAAGTCAAGCGGCTGGAGGCCTGGAGAGAAAAGCGCAGCCCAGGGTCCAACGAAGCCATTCGCAAAGTACTCGCGCAAATGCGAGAGGCAACGCAAACGGCCAAGGCGCAGGCCGCAGGCGGCTAGAGTTGTACATGCTCGAAGTCCGCTCCATTTCGGTACATGGCCGGTGAATGCCGGAGTATGTTGGGGCAAGTCCCCAACAGCCTTCCGCATTCACTGAGCGCACTGCGTACGACCAAGTTTCTGTGGTCATCTGTCTTTCCGCGAGTGGCCAAACACAAAAGGAGAATCAGTCATGGCAACGAGAGCGATGGAACAGTCGAAAGTGGTATCGCCGGCAGAATGGCTTGCTGCGCGAAAGCAGTTGTTGAAAAAGGAAAAGGAGTTCACGCGGTTGCGCGATGAGCTGAGCCGGCAGCGCCGTGAACTGCCTTGGGAAAAAGTAGAGAAGCAGTATGTTTTCGACGGGCCTGGCGGAAAGGAGTCGCTGGGCGACCTATTCGGCGGCAAGAGTCAGTTGATCATTTATCACTTCATGTTCGGACCGGACTGGAAGGAAGGCTGCCCAAGCTGCTCGTATATTTCAGACCATACTGACGCCAGCGTGGTGCACCTGGCGGCGCGGGATGTCCGGCTGGCGGTTGTTTCGCGCGCGCCGCTGGCGCAGATCGAGGCGTTTAAGAAACGGATGGGCTGGCGCTTCCATTGGGTCTCGTCGAATGCGACGGACTTCAACTACGACTATCAGGTGTCCATGACCAAGGAAGAACTGTCGAAGGCCGAGGTCTATTACAACTATACGATGCAGAAGTTTCCCAGCGAGGAACGGCCCGGCACGAGCGTGTTTTACAAAGATGCAGCCGGGAACATTTTCCACTCGTATTCGAGCTACGGTCGGGGACTGGACATCCTCATCGGAGCCTACAACTGGCTGGACCTCACGCCCAAAGGACGCGACGAGGAAGGCTTGGCTCATACCATGGCCTGGGTGCGCCACCATGACAAGTACGGCGAGGGCTACCAGGTGGACGCGAAGGCGGAGTACGTGCAGCCCGCCAAGGCCTCGGCCTCTTCGGGCGATTGCTGCGAACATCACCGCTCATAAATTAGTTTGATTGCCTCGAGGTGCACGGCTTCGGCGGCAACGCCGAAGCCATTCGCAAGCTCAGCCCTTCGGCGCGTAGTAGCCTTTGCGGGCGAGCACCTTCAAGTCGTGATTGGCAGTCTCGACTTTGATCTTGCGGAATTTGCCGTCGCGCTGGCTGTTGGTCGGGTAGTAGCCCAGCGTGTACTGGCTGCGCAGTTCCGCCGAAATCTCATCGAACGCTTCCATGAGCTTTTTCTCCGAGCTTGCGTTGAGCACCCGGCCGCCCGTTTCTTCCGCAAGTTTCTTTGCGGCGCCGGTATTCGCTCCAAAGCGCGGATCGGCAACGAGGATGACATGTATTACCGTGTCCGTGCGTTGCGCGGCTTCGATGGCCTCTTCAATGCGTACTTTGCTGCCTTCATCCTGGGCGTCCGTGACGATCACCACCGCTTTCCGTCCCGCTTCCGTATTCAGTTTTTCGCCGCAGGCCAGATAGATCGCATCATAGAGCGCCGTGCCGGTGATCTGCCGCGACCCCACCGGGCCTGGATTTCCACCGATCGAGCCACCGCTCGGAATATTGATGCGCGACCGCCGGACCGCCCTGTCGAGCTGTCCGTGATCATCCGTAAAATCGGAGAGCAGGTCCACATCGGAGTCAAACGACATCACCAGCGCCATATCTCCTTTGCGCAGGATCCTGTGGAGAAACGAACTGCCGGCGTCCTGAATGGCGCTGAGCATGAACTGCTCGCTTCCCGAAGTATCAAGTAAGAGCGCCAGGGTAATGGGCAGCGCCACTTCCTTTGAAAAAAAGGAGATCTTTTGATCCTGATTGTCTTCCGTGATCTTGAAGTCTTCCTGCTTTAAGTCGCCGACAATGCGCTTGTTCTTGTCGCGCACGGTGGCGAACAGATTGACCAGGCTGACCTGCGTTTTGATGGTCTCGCCCTGCGCGGGAGGCTCTTGCGGCATGGCCGGCGCGGCCAGCGTGCAGGCAACCATCGCTGCCGCGCACTGCGTCGCAAACTTCTTCATGGAACCCATGTATACTTTCCTTGACGAGAAATGCGCGGCCGAAAATTTCCGCTGGGATGCTTCCGCCTTTAAGATGCGGTGAAGCGTCGCGATGGATGTGTGGCGGAAGCCACTCGAGCGGCCCAATCCGATAAGAAGTTTGGCCTGAGGACCATGAAAAGTCTACGCAAAACCATCTTGATGGCTGCAATACTCTTCTCCGCAGTTCTAGCCGTCCATTTGTCGGCGCAACAGGCGCCCCCAAGCCCCGCACCGGCGCAATCCGCCCCCCAACAGGATCCGCAGCTGGCGCAACAGGTCGACGGCCAGGCCAGGATTCGCGTCCCAGTGAATCTGGTAGTTGTCCCGGTAATCGTGAAAGATGGAGCCGGGCGAATCGTCGCGGACCTCCGAAGGGACGAGTTTCGAATTCTCGAAGACAAGGTCGAGCAGCGGGTCAGCTACTTCAGCGCGGAGGCTTTCCCGCTCTCAATGGTCGTGCTGATTGACAATGACCTGAAATCCAAGGACGCCAAACAGGTGACCGAGAGCCTGCGGGCCATCGTAGCGGGGTTGAGCGCCAGCGATGAGACTTTTGTTTGCCGCTTCGATCAGTTCTTCCATGCCGGCAAGGGCTTCATCAGCGACCAGGACAAGTTGCTCGTGGAATTGAAGCGCACCCACCTCGACGATTCGCCGTCCGTCGCCGGTCCCGGTGCGGCCATTAACAACGGGCCCTCCATCAACGGCCATTCGGCTACCAGCGATGCGCCCAACATTGCCGGGGCCATGATCAACATCAAGGGACAGCCCACCAAGGCACTGGACGATGCGGTCTACGCCGCGGCGCAATTGCTGAGGGACCGCGGCCGCGACCGGCGCAAAATGATTTTGCTCATCTCCGATGGCGTGAATGGAAAAAAATCCAATACCTACGATTACGACACGGTGCGGAAGGAGCTGCTGAGTTCGAACATTGCCGTCTACGGTGTCGGCGTGGGCAGCGCGTTTTTCGACCGACGATTCGAACGGCTCGCGAAATACGCGCACGATACCGGCGGTGATGTCTACTACAGCATGAAGAGCCACGCGATGGAGGAGCTTTATTCTCGGGTCACCGAGGAAGCGCGCAACCAGTACACGCTGGCCTATGCTCCTGCCGGCACGGACCGCGGGACGGACTATCACGAGATCGAGGTGCGCGTGAAGCGCGAAGGGCTGACTATCCTCGCCCGCGAAGGCTACTATGCCGGCGGCGTGCCGAGGTAGCCGGTTTTTTGTATTTCATCGTGAATTTTCTTGACTCTTGCGCGGACCACCCGTATATGAAAGCACAGTGGGTGGCTGGCGGAGACGCCCGTCATCCGCCAAGTCCGAGAAGGAGAACCGAATGAAGAAAAAGGGCAAGAAGGACGACAAGAAGGGCCCGAAAAAAGGGAAGTAAGACCAGCCAACAAGATTAGGAAGTGACGGACGCCCCGATCCAATCGGGGCGTCTCGTTTTTCTGTGCGGGCAAATACTTTTGTAGACGCCGGGCTTCAGCCCGGCCCTGTAGTGGCGGGTCTTTAGACCCGTGCTTTTCGCTTCTTACGCCCTCACACTAATTTCACCCCGGCCCTCGTGTGCAATCCGGTCCAAAGCATCCTCGCGCAAGTAAAGAAACAGCGGCAGCGCGCAAGAGACGCCCACGGTTAGCAGCCCAACGATCGGCAACCAGAGCCGGCGCACGCCGAGCCGGTGCCCTTCCGTGCGAACGAATCCCACGAGCGCCACGGACGAAACCAGCACGTCCAGTCCAAAGAAGCCGCCGATGCGATTCGCGAAAAGCTGCCGGAAGATGAGACCGAGGTGCAGCCCGTTCTCCAGAACCCACGGAATGAGTTGCGAGTAGGGGAGAACAATTCCGAGAACGCAAAGGAACAGGTAAACATTTTTTCGATTCACCGGAGTTCTCCTTTTGGCCGCAAGGTTGGCGAAAAAAGCGGCCAGAGGCATTCCGCAACGCTTTCTCAGGCGCTCAAAGACTCCTCGTGCGCCGGGCAAATCGGCTTATACGCGCAATTGCGGCAAATGAACCCCGGCTTCGCTGTGAATTCCCCGGCGCGGATGTCCGCGGCCGTTTCCTGGACCACGCGTAGCGCGTCGTCGAGCTGCTTCGCGTCGCGAGTGGTTTCTTGCCGCTGATTGTCTTGCAAGTAGTGGAAAACCATGTGGACGGGATTCCACTCAAGAATCTCTTTCGTGGCGATCGCGTAGATGCTCAGTTGCAGGTCTCTCTTTGCATCCGAGTCTTTTTGGGGCCTGCCGGTCTTGTAATCGACGATCTCAACATCTTTTCGTCCCAGCGAATTGATCTGGTCGATGCGCCCTTTCAGAATGACGTTGTTTTCGACGGGCAGCTCGAAGTTCTTTTCAAGCTCCAGCACCAACAGCGGCTGCTCAAGCGCGGCTTGATGAAAGGCACGCAGTTGCTCCAGTCCGTCCTTCTTGTATTCCCCCTCCTGATATTCGTCTTCGAAGCCCACGGTGGACCATTCGGTTTCAAAGATCCGCTGTACTTCGTCGAAAGGAAGGCGGTTGCCTTTCTTGAACTCCGCCATCATGCGCCGAATCGTGCCGTGGATGACGCGGCCAAACGTCAGCGTGGCTTTGGGGCCTTCCTGCAAAGACCACAGGGACGAGAAAAGGTACCGCTGCGGGCAGGACCGGTAGCTTTGCACCGCGGAAGGATGCAGCTCGAGAGGCTCGGACGACGGTGGATGAAAGGTCTCCGCCCATTTGGCGATGCGGGAGAAAACTTTGGGCAGCCCGGCTGATGGAGCAAAGAGAGAATTCTGGGCGATTCCGGCGTCCGCTTCGTCGGAAGTGTCTGCCGGTGCCGGTGAGACTTTCGGCGCGAGCCGCAGGATATCGCGACGTTTGATGCTCGGTTCCATGAGGATGTCTTCCAGGAACGGCGGGACCTTTCCTTTTTTCTCCGCCACCGACGTGATGGTCAGCCGGTCCTGGGCCCGCGTCAATGCCACGTAGTACAACCGGCGCTCTTCCTGATGGTGAAAATGGTCCTCGGGAGCGCCTTCCTTCATGAGCCGGGCAGGGAATTCAAACACGTGGGAGCGCTCCGGCTGCGGGAATTTGTTTTTGTTCACGCGAAGCACGAACACGTGCGAAAACTCCAGGCCTTTGGCGCCGTGAACAGTCATCAATTGCACGGCGTCGCCCGGCGCATCCTCTTCCAGCGAAATCGTGCCGCCGGCCTGATCGAAATACTCGAGATATTCGACGAACTCCGGCAGGCCGCGCGTCTCGCTCTTCGGTTCCCACGCCTTGACGAATTCGGGGAGCCGTTTCACATAGGCGCGGTCTTGCTCGGTAGCGCGAGCGTAGATTTCCAGCCATTCGAGAAGCTCGGCGAGGATTTCCGCCGCGGTGCGGAAATGTATGGTCTTGCGCTGTGTGGACAAGAAGTCCAGCAGCTCGGTCAACTCGTTCGCGGAAGGCTCGAAAGGGAGGCTCGCCTGCTTGGTCTGCAGCTCGTCATAGATTTTCTTGCGACTCTTGCGGGCGCGCTGCGCGAAACGCACCAGCTCCGGCGGCGTCAGCCGCCAGGCTGGGGCGGCCAGGACGCGAGCGGCGGCAATATCATCGTACGGCTTGGCGATCAGCCGGAGATACGCAATCAGATCTTTGACGAGCGGATGCTCCAGGATGGAGAGCTTGGAGATGACAAAAGGGATTTTGCCCCGCGAAAGTTCTCGCACCAATCCATCGCGATGGTTGTGCGCGCGGTAGAGCACGGCGAAATCGCGCGAGCGGCGGCCGGCGCGGTGGATGCGCTCGATTTCCCCCGCCACCCAGCGAGCCTCGTCTTCGACTTCGGCGAGTTCGACGATGCGAATCTTTTCGCCTTCCGGCCGGCTCGTGGTCAGCACTTTCTTCGGAAAATCCGCGCTCACGGTGTTCATTCCGATGACTTGGCTTGCTACGCGCAGGATGTTCGGCGTTGAGCGGTAGTTTTCCGTGAGGCTGACGCGAAACGGCGCGGAATCGTCGCCTTCCCGCCATCCGGCAAAACGTTCCAGGAAGAGTTTGAAGCTGCCGAAAGACGCGCCGCGGAAGCGATAAATGGCCTGGTCGTTGTCGCCGACGGCCAGGATATTCCTCTCGTCGTTGGCGAGCAGCTCCAGCAGGCGAAGCTGCGCGATGTTCGTATCCTGAAATTCGTCGACGAGGATATAGCGATACCGGTTTTGCAGCGTGGCGCGAAGAGCGGCATCTCGTTCGAGAAGTTCGACGGCCCCGGTGATCAGCGAGCCGAAAGACGAGCGCTTCTTCTCGCGCAGCAATTCTTCGCTGGCCTGGTAAGCGCGGGCGATTTCCCGTTCGCGGGCAACCGTTTCCTCGCGTTCGGCGAGTGTGTCCGCGTCGAGATGAGCGCGTTCGGCTTCGAGCTCGCCGGCAAGCTGCTCGGCGTAGCGTTGGTAGTCGCCGCAGGAGACCAGTTCATCCTGGCAGCGCGAGAAAAACTCGATGAAGTCGCTCAAAAACTGGCCCGGCTCGGCTAGGCGGCGGTAGCGGTCCAGCTGGAGGCGGTTCAAGTTGCGCCGCAGCAGAATCCAGTGGTCCACTTTGTCGAGCATCACGTGGTCGGAGTCGACGTCTTTTAGCAGCGACTCGCAGAACGCGTGAAAGGTCTTTAGCGTAACGTCTTTGCCCCGCTCGCCCACGGCCTTGACGACGCGCGACTTCATCTCCCCCGCGGCTTTGTCGGTAAACGTCAAGGCCAGGATGTTTTCCCCGGACAGAGAGGCGTCCGACTCCAGCAAATGCCGTATGCGTTCCGTGATGACGCGCGTTTTTCCCGTCCCCGCGCCCGCAATCACCAAGAGCGGCCCTTCGCCGTGCGTGATTGCGCGCCGCTGCGCCTCATTCAACTTCAGTCCGGAATCGACCGGCGGATTCAGATCGAACAGCGTCGCCATGATTCAAGAAGGGTAGCGGATTTCACAACGAACTGGAAATCCCCTGGGATGACAATGTGGGTTGGTGCCTAGCGCTGAGATGCTTCTCCGGCAGCCACTCGCGCATTGAACTCCGCGGATTTTTTCTTTGGGACGGTGAGCGTCTGCCACTTGTTCCCCGCAAGATGTTTCGCAACGTAAACGATCTGCCCCACGTGATAGGAATAGTGCGCGACTTGCCGGTTGATGGCTTGCATCACGGAATGTGGCTCGGTTCGAATCGTGATCGTTCGAACCAAATCTTCATCGCCCAGCGGCTCGAGCGCGTCGAAAACATATTTCCATCCACGCTCCCACAGTTCCATCAGCGCAGCGCGTGTTTTCGGCGGCGTCTCAAACTCCGTGTCGCGATTCCGGTCCGGTTTTTCTCCATCCGTGGTCAGAAAATCCGTCCAACGCGAACGCATATTTCCCGCCATATGCTTCACAATAATCGCGATCGAATTCGATTCCGCATGGAGCGATGCGAACAGCGCGTCGTCCGGGCATTGCGCCATCGCGCGCTCGCCCAGCTTCTTGTAGTATCGAAACACGTCGAGGGAGTCTTTCAAGTAGGAGGTCGTGAATTGGTGTGCCATGAACCCATTTTGTCCTTACTTTTCCCCTTGTCAATCCTGTCGGAACGACCCTGGACCCGCCGTACGATTCAGAGGCGACCCTTTATTCGATCCGTGCAACTAAGTGAGGACAAAGTTTGTCAGCGTGGGGAATACTGGGGAAATGAAAAATGTTCTTGACAGTTCGCCTTTTGTTCGCCTAGTATTCCGGCGCTGCAATCTCGAACTTCGCAAGGGAGGCTGTGATGACAATTGGACAATCGATGCTGCTTGAATTCGACCAGGAAATGCAGAATACCCGCAAGGCGCTGGAACGCTGTCCCGACGAAAAATGGAACTGGAAACCGCATGACAAGTCCGGCACGGTCGGCTGGCTCGCGATTCACGTCGCGACCATGGTGGGATGGCTGCCCATGACCATCAACACCGAAGAGCTCGATTACGCGCCGGTGGGCGGTCCGGCCTTCGAGCTGCCCAAGATTGCCAACCGAAAGGAACTGCTCGCCGAGTTTGACAAAAACGTCGCGGAATCCCGCGCGGCGCTTTCGAAAGTAAGCGACGCGGAAATGATGAAGAATTGGAAACTGCTGGCGGGCGGCCAGGAAATTTTCACGATGCCGCGCGCCGCGTGCATTCGCGGCATGGTGATGAATCACCTGATCCATCACCGCGCGCAACTCACGGTGTACTACCGCTTGCTGGGGATTCCCGTGCCCGGTCTGTATGGCCCCAGTGCCGACGAGGGCCAGGACACTTCCGCCGGAGCCGCCGCCGCAAATTAGTCGCCGAGCTTTGAGGGCGGAGTTCGCTCCGCCCTCGCATTCTCCCCGCCGCAGCGTGCTTTTTCTCATCGCGCTATAATATTGTTTGCCGCTCTACTGGAGGCCTGCCATGGCCGTGGAAACTCCCGTCATCCTCTCCGCCGTTCGAACGCCTATTGGAAAATTTCAAGGCGGCCTCGCTGGATTCTCCGCTCCCGAACTCGGCGGAAAAATTGTCGCTGAAGCCATTCGCCGCGCCGGTCTTGACCCCAAGGAAATTGACGAAGCGATTCTCGGCAACGTGGTGCAAGCCGGCCTCGGCCAGAATCCTGCGCGCCAGGCCGCGCTTAAAGGGGGATGTGACGCACGGGTTGCGGCGATGACGATCAATAAAGTTTGCGGTTCCGGATTGAAAGCCGTGGCGCTGGCGGCGCAGGCCGTGCAGCTGGGCGAATCCGAAATCGTTGTCGCGGGCGGCATGGAGTCCATGTCCAACTGCCCGTATTTGTTGCCGCAGGCGCGCACCGGCTACCGCATCGGTGACGGGAAACTCGTGGACTCGATGATCAACGACGGCTTGTGGGACGCGTACGAAAACTTTCACATGGGCATGACCGGCGAACTGGTCGCCGAAAAATACGGCATCACGCGCGAAGAGCAGGACAAGTTCGCGGTCGAAAGCCACCAGAAAGCCGTCCGCGCGCGTAAGTCTTGTTTTTTTGAAGCGCAGATTCTTCCAATCGAAGTGCCGCAGAAAAAAGGCGAGCCTATCGTCATCAAATATGACGAATCCCCGCGCGAAGACACTTCGCTCGAAGCGCTCGCGAAGTTGAAGCCGGCGTTCAAGAAAGACGGGACAGTGACCGCCGGCAACGCGCCCGGCACCAACGATGGAGCTGCCGCTCTCATTGTCACCAGCGAGCGCAACGCGGCGCGCCTCGGCAAGCAGCCCATCGCGCGCATCGTCGCGCAGGCCGTCAGCGGCGTCGAACCCAAATGGGTCATGATGGCTCCGGTGGAGGCGTTGGAAAAACTTCTAGCGAAAACGAGGTGGGATCGCGATAAAGATGTTGACCTCGTCGAACTCAACGAAGCCTTCGCGGTTGCTGCCATCGCCGTCACGCGCCAGCTCAAGCTCAATCCCGAAAAAGTCAATGTAAACGGCGGCGCCGTCGCTCTCGGCCATCCGATCGGCGCGAGTGGCGCGCGAATCCTCGTCACTCTCCTCTACGAATTGCAGCGCCGCAATCTAAAACGCGGCGTCGCCGCCCTCTGCCTCGGCGGCGGAAACGCTGTGGCGCTCGCCGTCGAGCGTTTTTGAATCTAAGAATTCCACGACTTGCGGTGTAAGACCTACTTGATGAGCGTGCTCTGGCTGGCAACGCATTTCCACTGGCCGCTCTGCTTGATCCAAGTGTCAGTGAAGCGCGCGCGCCTCGCGTATGGTTTTCCCTTCTCCTTGCCGGTTTCCCGGTAGATCCCTGAGACGATGCCGGTTGAGCCGTACACATGCACTTTCATTCCTTCGTCGCGGATGTGATCGGGTTTTGAAACCGGGTTAGCCACGGACCGGAGGTATTCCGCCTTGTTCATGAGCGAGCCATCATAGTCCACATAAACGAGCGTGTCCTCAAACAGGCGAGCGATGGCTGAGGGGTCAACACCAGTCTCCGCCTGGCTCCAGGCCCGCTCGAGCTGGATCAGTTGCGTTTCCTCGTCGCTCGCTTTTGCGCGTTCCTGCATCAGCACTCCAAACGCAAGCGCAGAAATCACGAGCAAGAGTGCGCCAATTTTTTTCATGAGAATTTTCCTCCGTTATGGAAAGGGAGTTTGGCCGGTTCGCCGGGCGGTTGAGAACAGGAGAGGTGAGAAACGTGCGAATCCCTTACAAGTATCAGCAGAGGACCGCGCGCGCTTCTCGTTCTATTCTCTACACGACCATCTTGAGAGTGAGAATAGCACCTTTAGAATTCGCTGAAGATTCGTGTGACCTCGGAGTGTTCGCCGCGTCACTACGCTGAGTTTTAGGCCGGAGCTTGAATTGCGTCCCCCGCTGTTTTCAGATCATTTCCGCAGTTGGGGCAGAACTTGTCCAGTTCCCCGACCTCGTGCTTGCATTGCGGGCAGGAGGGATGCAGGTTGCACTTGCAGTTGGGGCAGAAGTTAAAGCGCGCGCCCACCGCAGTTCCGCATTCCGGGCAAGGATAGGGCAGCGGCTCGCGCATCAGAAGATAGATGACGAACCCGATGAATCCCCACGCGGGAAGCAGGATGATCACCAGAATGGTCCAGAGGGCGGAATTCATCCCGCGCCGTTTCGCATCGCGGTTCACGTAGGCGATCGCGAAGAGCATAGTCGCGATAACGAGCGAGACACCTGTCACGATTCCGGCCAGCGCCAAAGACGCCAGTGCGACATCGTTTTTCAGCTCTGGCGGGAAAATCTCGCCGTTGGGTGCGAGCACTTTCGTGTTTACAACGAAGGCGATTACTTGCGCGGCGAAGAACAGCACGATGACCAGCACGATCAGCCAGCGCGGAATGATGCGAAACTCGCTCCAGAAGCGGAGGTTTTCCTTTCGCTTCCGCAACTGGTTCAGCCGCTTCCTCTCCTGGAACGATCCCGCAATGCGTTGCTGATAGTCCGACATACTTTCCTCTCTCTCCACTCGTCGCCGTTACTTGCTTTGCCGCATCCAATCCGGCTCGCCGCCCTGGCGCACTCTCTCCATCAACAAAACAATCAGAACGAACAGCGCGGGAATCGTCCACCACAACCCGAAGCCGAGCTGCCACACCAGCTTGGGGACTCCGGTGCGTTCGCCGAACCACTGGAACAAACGCCAAACATAGGGAGCGCTGGCGATTCCAAAAACCCACGAAACCGCGCACGCGGCCCAGAGCGCACGCCGCTTCGGCTCGCGCTCGCGCATTTCCTGAAGACGAAGCTGCACGCGGAATTGCGTGCGGCTCGCGAGTCCCGCGGGGAGGGGAATCGCCGCGGTGCGCAGCGAACGCAGCGCTTGCTCGGTTTCTTGTGCGTGCGCAGCGCAGTTCGCGCACGCTTGTAAATGCGTGCTGAGCCAATCGCGTTCGGCCTGCGAAATTCCTTCAACGCGCTCCCGCGCAATGAGTTGCTCCGCGCGTGCATGATGTTGATCGCTCATGCGGCACCTCCCTGCAGCACGCCGCGGAGCGCTTCCAACCCGCGGTACAGCCGCGACTTCACGGTGGAGAGCGGAACGCTGAGCACTTCCGCCATCTCTTCGATCTGCAATTCTTCCTGGAAGCGGAGAACGAGCACTTCTCGATAGATCGCTGGGATTTGGCTCAGCGAGGCTTGCACGTTTTCCTGCGCCTCGTGGCTCAGGATCTGGTGCAAGGGAGAAGGTTCCTTCTCGTTGGCGAATTGGAGAGGGTTTTCCTGCTCCGGATCGGTTAGCGAGTCCAAACTTTGCGCTTTCTTCGAGCGCTGCCAGTCAATCACCAGGTGGCGCGCGATGGCGAAAAGCCAGGCTTCAAATTTAGATTTGCCGTCGTACTGGTGGCCGCGTTCGAGCACGCGGATCCACGTTTCTTGAAAAAAATCCTCAGCGCGTTCTTTGTTTCCCGTGATGTAAACGAGATAGCGGAACAACCGGTATTGATACTGCTCGATCAACCGGTCGAGAAGATCCGGATCGCGCTTCTGCAATCCCCGCGCGATGCTCTTCGCGTCATCGCTCATCAGCGTCGAGAAAAACAGAGCCGGCCCCGGCCTCGCCGGGAATCCAAGGAATCCAGACCGCTGCGCAATTAAACATGAAGTCGTGGCGCTCATTCTAACTGCTATACGGGCGAGCGAGGCGAAAAGACGCAAGCCGGCGGGCGACCCTGAGTCTCTATCTGAGAAGGAGTAGCGCGGCAGTCCGAAGGCTTGTCCGCCACCAAAATGCGGCGCGCTCGGCGATTCTTGTGGAAGAGAGTGAAAATAAAAGGGATAGGGAATGCGGAAGGGAACTGAAGCGGTTAGGAAGGGAGTATGCGCCCCACGACACCCGGCATTCTAAAGGGGTTGCAGGCGTCACAGTTTGTAAATGCAGATTCTGAAGGACTTGCGGTGCTGGATTTTCCGTCACGTGACGGTACAGTGGGATCACAACGAATGATAACAGATAAGTACTATATGTGTCAAATGAAATTTCAAGGGTGCGGCCCTCCAACGAGCAGTTTTCGCCGATCCATGAGGGGGTGAAGGATGTAGTAGACTCGCGGGGCAATGATTTGCCCTGTCTGTAAAGCCGAGTACCTTCAAGGGTTTACGCGCTGCGCGGATTGCAACGTGACGTTGGTGCAAGGTCTCCCCGGGACCGAAGAAGGCGCCACACATTACGCGCCCAGCGGCACTTTGGTGCCGCTTTGGGAAGGCGAAGATCTCGCGCTGCATACGGCTTTGCTCGAAGAACTCGAAGCGGCTGGCATTCGCTATTTTGACCAGCCAATGGGTGTTCTTCCCGGCGTGCGGCGCTGGGTTCCTTATCCAATACAACCGATGACACGCTTCGGATACCAAATGGCCGTACTCTCGTCAGATCTCCCCGCGGCAGAAAGAATCCTGGAAAAGCTGCTGATTGAAAAGCCACAAGACATGGATTTGCCAGTGAATGACGAAAAGCAACGTGAAACGACAGAAAAAGTTGCGCAAGTGGGCGAAGAGGCAAACTGTGAAGTTTGGGTTGGCCAAGACGAGCGCCTGGCGGGGTTCCTTCAGGATGCGCTGGGCGAGAACGGGATTGTCATGAAAGCCGAGAGCTCTGCGATGGAAACCAAGATTCAAGTTCGCCCCGCTGATACGGAACGGGCGCGAGAGATTGTGCGTGAAATTGTGGAAGGCGCTCCGCCGGAGTGATTCGGAGGCTAGTGTGAAACAAGCTGCGGTTGGGTTTCGCGTGCATTCGGGATGGACTGCACTTGTTGCGGTGTGTTTGGAAAAAGGCGCGCCCGTTATTCTGGCGCGGCAGCGCGTCCATCTCGTGGAAACATTCACCTACGAATTTCGGCAGCCATATCACACTGCAGAAAAGATGCTGCTGGGGCAGGCTCGCGAGTTCATCTCGAGGATGCAGGCCGAGGCAAGACGCCTCGCTTACCGCGCGATGCGGGAGCTTGAATCCAGAACGCGAGAACAGGGGGTGAAACTCACGCGATGCGGGCTGCTGCTTGCTTCTGGAAGACCGCTTCCTAATTTGGAGAAGATTCTAGAGTCGCACGCACTGATTCACACGGCGGACGGCGAGCTTTTCCGCGAAGCCATTCTTCACGCGAGCGCCTGCTCTGGGCTTGCGATGAGCACCGTCAAGGAGCGAGAACTCTTGGAGCGCGCAGGGCAGGCATTTCGAATGAAATCCGCGGCGCTCCTGCAGCGAGTGACGGAACTGGGGCGTTCGCTTAGCGCTCCATGGTCGCAAGATGAAAAATTCGCCACGCTGGTTGCGTGGCTCGCATTGGCCTCGAAGCCCGGCCGGACCCGGCGCGAGTAAGGTGAGTTCGTAGTAGACTCAGGGCGTAGTTCTGCCGTCTTCGGCTGCGCAGTATGGCGAACTTCGCTGGATGAAGTCGCGTCCGTGATGGCGCACTCTCGCCGGACTCTGCGGTTCACAGGAGAAAGCCATGTCCTCCAAACCATCA
>QHYE01000050.1 GCA_003224055.1 Acidobacteriota bacterium
TGTACGGTTTGCGCGTTTATCAAGACTTGGACCAAAGAACTAAAGGCGTAATCTTCCCAGTATGCCAACAGAAAGACACATAGCGACAATGCCCTTTTCCATTTCGTGGGAGGCGACTTACCGGCGTGCACATTTCGCGAACACTCTAGAAATCGAGCATCATTCAGACGACTAGGAGACTTGGCTCAGAAATGAGGGGCACGAAAGTGAAGCTTCGTTCAGGTTCGCGAATCGCTTTCTTAATTGTGGCACTGCTCGTCACAACAGTCGACGCTAAAGCGGAGGAGCACCGTTTATCCCTCTTGGCGAATTCTGCCGACCCTCTAGTTGCTGGCACAGAGTGACGCATTACAACCGGGGTCTTGACCTCCAGGTCAAAGGCGACCTTGAAGGGGCCATCACGGAATATCGCACCTCAGAGCACCGATCTTGGAACCTACTTAAGCTGACGTACTGCCTCCGCCATCAGGAGCCTAGCGAAATGATCCTGTTTCTGCTGTTCCAACGCCGTGTCCTCTTCCATGGTTGGCTTCACTGCTTTAGCCCTTGGTTTGCGAAGATCCCTTTCGAAACGTGATGCGATATCAGATTTTAGCTGTTCAAGATAGCCCGATTTCATGGTCTCCTCCCGAGTGCCGCCACTTCTATGGATATGGACAGCGCTTTTATCGTGGCGCGAGGACCCCGGTGGGCTTGGTAAAGGAATCGTAGTCACCTGGAGAGTGGAGATACTACTGTGCTGAAGACCAGTTCTGGAGCAGGGGGCTTTGACCTGCCTCCCGGAAATTCGTCCGACGAGAATGTAGCTCCTAGGGCTTACTGGACACGTGGATCGGACCCATGTGGATCGGACCCAAAAGCACTTGATGTCCGGTTACGGCACTTACGCCATTACTTCCGAGTGGCGGACCACCGTGAAACTGCCCGCAAAGCCGCATGCTCAGGTGATCTATTTTTTCAGAGTCTCCAACCACTTGATCACGATCGATTGTAGCTCTATGCGGCGATCCGAGAAGCTGTGATCGGTCGCGACAGCTACCTCTTCGAGCGCGCCGGCGCTCTTCTGTCGCAGTGCAGAAGCCAAAGCTTCCATATCGGCATGGTTTTGATCGTCGGCTTCGAGGAGCAGCACGGGACGCGTGCGCAGCGCCTCCGCCCACTGCACATAATCCCAGTCTTTCGCATGCCGTTCGGCCTCGGCAAAAAGCCCCGCCGCAGTGGCGCCACGCACCGGATGCAACTGCGTTTCCCAGCGCTTAAGACGGGCTTCGCGCTCTTTCGGATCGGCATTAATCTTCCCCAGATTCACCGCTGCGATCATTGCCACCGCTTTGATATCGGCATCATGGGCAGCTTCATATCCGGCAATGAACCCGCCGAAGCTGTGTCCGATCAGGACCACCAGTCTTGGATCCACGCGATATTTTGCGGCATTCGTCGGCTCGCGCAAGAAGCGCACCACCTCGGCCGTGTCCTCAATGGCAGATGATTGGGAGAAAGATCCGGGCACGCCCCAGGTCCCGCGATAATGGAAGAGCACAACGTTCCACTCCGCTCGCCGGATGGACTGTGTCAAGTCTCCGCTCATCTCATACCCCGGCAGACCGTGCGGGAGAATCACCGTGCCGTGTGGACCTGGGCCGCTCGCGACGTAGAGCCACGCGTCCAATTCCACACCGTGACTCGGCACGATAAATTGGGCAAGCGCCGGCGGGAATTTCTTATCGGTTGGTCCATCTGCTATGACAGCCGACGGTGCCTGCTGCGTCCTGGGATGCGCAGGAGTCCACAAGTTCCCGAGCAGAGCGACAATGATCATCCTTTGTCTCAATGATCTCACGCAGCCACCTCAGAGTAGCAGTACCGGAGATTATATCGCTTGCAAAGGCCCCATGTCCGATGCGCAACCGTTTGTCCCGGATTACGGGCACTCGGAAGTAATTCCACCTGGTAAATCGCCGAAATCGGAAAAGTGGCCCCCGACCGGTAAGGCGACGCGGTACCTGGACAAGTACCGGATCAACGATTCCGGACGCCTGGCAGCAGCGCGACGCGTCTTTCAGGGGTGCGCGTTACGGCCAACTCCTAACTCACCTATCCCGTTTCGTTCTTGGTCGTTCCGCAAAAGGGCAACCCGGGGTCGTCGAGGGATCCCTTCTGCACCGAAAGGATGGCAGCCAGACGGACATTGCGATTCCGTCCAGCAGTCCAAATAGGAAGGGTTACAGCCGCGCGTCGGGCATCGGGGGCACTAGCCCTTTCCACATCCTCCCGGTGGTACCACGAGGTCTTCCCAGTCCTCTTTCGTCTTTTTCCGAATTGAGTTTTTGCTTTTTCTAGGCCTCTTACTATATTGAGGGGTTCTCGCTGGTTCTTCCTTAGGTTCGCTGCAGCCCTCGCACTTCGGTCAGCCATGCTGCTTACTGGTGTGTTTCTCAAGGGTTACGAGCCTAATGCGAAGGTAGTTTCGCGACTCAGGTGCCCATGGCCGTGTCCCACTGCTCTCGGGGCGGGCTCGCTCCTCGGTACGTCCGAGCTCGTGCACGGAGGTTCTCCACCCGCGACGAACGCAGTGATTGACCCCCAAATCAGGTCCGCGGCCGGAGGTGCCTCTCCCGTGATTCGGAGGCGCACTCCCTCGCTGAAATCCGAAAACGCCGCACGAATCATAACGCCATGAACATTGCTCGTGTCCATCTCGACGCGTTAAAAGCTCTCGGCTACACCGACGCGGAAGCTCGTTTTCTCTACATCGTAGCGACACATTCGGGCTATTTTGTGGCGCGTCAATTCCTCGCGTTCGCCAACGCCCATTGGGGAGAGCGCACGACGACTTTCTGGAACAAACTTCACACCAAGAAACATGCCCGCACCGAAACGTTCCCAAAGAGCGGGAACGTGTACCACCTGTTTTCCCGACGGCTTTACCGCCAGATCGACCGCGAGAACCTCCGCAACCGCCGGCAACACGAAATCGAGTACATCCAGCGACGCATTGGAATCCTCGATTTTGTGCTTTCCAACCCACAATACAGGTACTTGGAGACAGAGCCGCAAAAGGTCAGCTTTTTCTGCGATCAGCTAAAAGCTCCGCGCCACTTTCTGCCCTCAGAGATCTATTACGGACAGAGAACTTCGCAGCCTGCGCTCCGTTACTTCGTCGACAAATTTCCGATGTTTCTCTCCTGTGAAGCCTCTTCGCCCACGGTGACGTTCACCTACCTTCAAGGGCCAGAGGCCAGTCTTACGGAATTTGTGCACCACCTCGAAGTCTACCTCCCTCTGTTTCGACAGCTCCCGGAGTTCCGCGTGCTCTATCTGGCGAGAGTCGATTCGCACTTCGAAAAGGCCAAAGAACTATTCAATGCTTTGGTCGGCGTTCCGCTCGGGTCGGACGCGTCGGCAGAGCTATTGCGCTACTTTCAAATCCAAAAAACCTGGGACCTCGGCCGCTACGGGTCACTAACTGAAGCTGATTTGATATTCCGAAATCAGGCCAAGACCCAATTCACCGGACAACGCTTCGAGCATCTCTATCGCGGATGGAAAGTCGGACGAGTGAGGGAATTCGACATTCTTCAGGAGTTTGGTGGTACCCGTCAGGTGATCGTGCACTTCGCGACCGAGGTGCTGCACCCGGTAGGGCTTCCCATGCAAGAACCTAAAGAAAAGGGGTGAAGAACGTAAGAACTACATGCTTCAGCTCCGTCTTCTGCAAGTTCTTCAGCCTGTGGCGCGAGCAATTTCTTTGAAGCGTGGGACATAGGAAAGCGATGCCAACAAAAGTCACCGTGGAAAAAACACCAAAACGGGCGGGAGCGACCCCACTTTTTCGGCTTTCAGCCGCCCAAAAAGTTCGTGAGGTCGCTCCCGCCCGTCACGCAGGAAGCGTGACCGTGTTTTGGCCGCGTGCAGGAATCGGAGCAGGCAGTTTGTAATGCAGGGTGTAATGCATGACGAATGCAGAAAGGAGAAAAAAGACTTGGCACTACTCAAGGCACCGTCTAAACAACCGAAGACCACAACTCTACAGGTCCGTTTGGAGGAAGAAGTCAGACAGAGCTTGCGCAGATACGCTGAGTTCATTGACGCAAATGCTTCTTACGTCGTGAGCGAGGCGCTCAAGCTCCTGTTTCGCAAGGACGAGGAGTTCAAGCTCTGGATAGCCCAACACGTAGACAACCACACTCAACAACAACCTAGAGGAGAGGCTTTTACCAAGACCGCGTAACAAACATGAAGTCCCGTCCAACCCAATTCGGTGCGCGCGAGAATACAGCGTCCCCAAGACGGCATGCCTCGAGCCTAGTAGCACATCCTCGTTCGAGTACAGTTTGCCTTGAAAACGAAAGTCCAAAGAAGCCAGGACCTTCGACCCAAGACTGTCGTCCAGCAACGAGTATCAGCGGCGCACCTCCTGCCGAGCCACAACGCGCGGCCACAGGAGGAGGAGAAAGAAATGCCGCTGAGTCCTCGACTCTCGCAACACCGCCCAAACCTTCACAAAAGTGTAAGCCCAAATTCGAACCCCTAATCAGCAGTCCGGAGGCGGCGAAACTGCTGGGCAATATTCACGTCAAGACTCTTCAGCGCTACGCACGGATGGGAGGCCTTCCCGGATATCAAATTGGCAGCCACTGGTATTTTCGTACATCAGAGCTGGACGATTGGCTACAATCTCGGATAAATTCAAAATGCCAACCCGCTGATCGCGTGGATTTCACAAAGGAGAAGGCTCAGTGAAATTCACACGTCAACGGTATCAATTAGGAAGTCTAACAAAAGAGAAGCGCAAGGCTGGCCCGGGGGTTTGGATCTTCAGATGGCGCGAGAATACGCCAGAAGGTAGGGTCAACCGAAAGGTAGTTGTGGGCACCGTGCAAGAGTTCCCAACCAAAACGGCGGCACGTAAGGCCGCTGAACCTCTTCACGCCAGCGCCATCGCGGATAACCCCGCAGTGCCAGTGACCGTCAAGCAGTTGGTCAAGCACTACACAGATAACGAACTTTCCAGCAAAGCTCACTCCACGCAGCGAACGGTAGAAACGTCTCTGAAGGTCTGGATCGTTCCTATATGGGGCGAACTCAGACTCTCAGATGTGCGAACAGTTACAGTTGAGCGTTGGCTGCAGGGTCTCTCATTGGCGAACGCAACAAAGGCCAAGGTTAGAAACGTCATGCACGGCATCTTTGCCCACGGTTGTCGCTACGAATGGCTGTACAAGAATCCCATCAGCCTAGTGCGACAGAGCGCGAAGCGGGAGAAAATGCCTGACGTTTTGGATGCCGAAGAACTGAAAAAACTTCTTGCTGAACTTCAAAACCCCGCCCGCGCGATGGTCTTCCTGACCGCTGCCACGGGATTGAGGGTGTCGGAGGCTTTGGGCTTGAAGTGGTCTGACGTTGACTTCGGCACTGGAGCCATTAACTTGAGCCGTGCCATAGTTCATCAACACATTGGCGAAATGAAGACGGAAGCATCACAGAAACCGGTTCCGATGGATGGCGCGTTGTCTACTGCGCTCCTTGAATGGAGTGGGCAGACGCCTTACAGCCAGCCGGAAGACTGGGTGTTCGCCAGCCCAAAGATGAACGGCAAGCAACCCTACTGGCCGGAAACACTGCTGAAGTGCTACGTGCAGCCTATCGCCAAGCGTCTTAGCATCACGAAGAAGATAGGCTGGCACACCTTCCGCAGAACCTTGGCAACCCTTCTCACCGGCAGCGATGAGAATGCCAAAACCACTCAGGAGCTAATGCGGCACGCGAACGCGGGAATCACAATGAACCTGTATGCACAGGCCCTGACCCGCGCGAAACGTGCAGCACATCTGAAGGTGGTTGAAATGATCAGGCCAGCGGCAGAAACTGCTTCTGTTCCTTTGTGTTCCCACGCGGAGGAAGGAGAGTCTGTAAGTGCTTGATTTAATGGAGCGGCCTATCGGAATCGAACCGACACCTGAACCTTGGCAAGGTTCCGTACTACCACTATACTAAGGCCGCTCAACCGCTCTCTTTTTATAGCATGGCTGGGCAGCAGCGACAAGCGTTGCCCGCCTTCGCCACCGCAAGGCCAAACACCATTTCGGGAACGATCAGGACACCTGTGTGATACGGGCCGACTTTACCACCGGCGAACGGCGCTGCCGCTCCGCGAAGCGCGTGGCTTTGCCCTTGTCCGTATACACCCGGCCGAACTTTTCTCCATCCGCGTAATAAACGCTTACGAGGAAATGATGGTGCTTGCGGCGGCGGTCCGTGCTGAAAGCCGCTTTCCCTTTTCTCGAGTTCTTTTTTTCCGTCGTTTTTGTCACTTTGACCATCCCAGTCTTTGGAAGCTAGGCAGCACTATCTCAAGGAATCCAGTGCCGCACAAGTACCGGGCAAGATAGTAATGCGCGCTTCATTACAGCAGAAAAACGGCAAAACTGAAATGGAAAACATCGCCGCGGTGCGAATACGGGTCCAGCCACTCGGAGCGGCTGCTGGCGCCGCACTTTCCCCCGCAGCAATAGCTCACGGAAAACTAACCGCTCCCTCCTTCGCGCATCCAATAAGTGCGACGATTCATGCGGCGCCATGAGGGCGGCCAAGAGGCCAATTTGTCACAGAAAATTGTTGTGGGCCACGAAACATTTCACGCCTTTATACGTCTTTACTGGTGAGGAAGGAGATACGCTGGATGTGGCGGAGAAATCCCATGATGCTTACCGTGACCAAACAACCGCCCTTGATGGAAGATCTGCGAAACCACTCGCAGGAGCAACTCGATGAATTGCGTCTGCTTCTGATCGGGTGCGCGCCAACGCGGCTCGATCCGCGCCGGCCCGGTTTCTACGAAATCGACGGGCATTCGACCACCTATTACATCTTCAAGTATCCGACCGGCACGAAAGTGCTGCTCCTGGCTGCCTGGGATCGCGAGAGCGACCCGGTAGCAGCGTTAGTGGCATGTTCCTGCCCCGCTGCCTAAACATTTTTCCTAGATCCTTGAGAAAAGCAGAGCTGAAAAAGCGGCCCGGTGAAAACCGGGGCGCTTTTTTAATCTTCCTCCAATTCCAGCGCGACCGAGTTGATGCAATAGCGCATTCCCGTGGGCTGCGGTCCATCGTCAAACACGTGGCCCAAGTGAGCATCGCACCGACTGCACTTGACCTCCGTCCGCCTCATCCCATGGCTCGTATCCGCCTCCGACTCCACGGCTTCCTCACTAGCAGGAGCGTAGAAGCTGGGCCACCCGGAGCCGGAGTGAAATTTTGTATCTGAACGAAACAAGGGCTGGCCGCAACAAACACATTTGTAGGTGCCCTGCGTTTCCGTATCGTCGTACTCCCCGGTGAAGGGTGGTTCCGTTCCCTTTTGGCGTGTGACAAAGTATTGATTTTGCGTGAGTTGCTGCTTCCACTCGGCGCTGTCTTTTCGGATTTTCTCGCCCATGACCGCTCCCTCGGCTAGGTGCCGTTTCTGGTGGTTCTTCTGCAATATCAAATTCAATGTACCCCTTTGACGTTTCAACTGCATGCCTGAATAGTATTTGGAGCCCAAAAGGCTCAGGTTGACATGCCGGGCGATTTCTTTTACCGTCAGAGTCGGCAATGAACGGCACATTCGCAGCTCGGGCGCATCATCATCACGGCCACACGCCGCGCCCGCTGAGGTGTGCATAGCGATTCGCTAAACAAAGCACTCTTCAGCCCGCTGGCGCACTAAGGCCCAGCGGGTTTTTTGTTTTCAACTTGTGATTAACAGGAGGCACGGAAAGTGGAGATCGACTTTCAAAAAGCCGGCGGGCTGGTGCCGGCCATCATTCAGGACCAGCGCACCGGCGACGTGCTGATGCTGGGTTTCATGAACCCCGAAGCGTTCGCCCAAACACAAAGGACCGGCGAAGTCGTGTTCTTCAGCCGCTCCAGGAACGAGCTATGGAAGAAGGGTGAAACGAGCGGCCACGTCTTGAAAGTGCTCGAGTTGCGCGTGGACTGTGATGCTGATGCCCTGCTCGTGCGCGTCGAGCCGATGGGGCCGGGCGTCTGCCACGAAGGGTACCGAAGCTGCTTCTTTCGTGAATTGGATCCCGAGGGTAGCGGAAGAATCGTCGCCGAGCGTGCCTTCGCTCCGGAAAAAGTCTACGCGAAGGAGAAGTCTCAATGAGCCGGCTGAAGCTGGGAATCCCAAAAGGCAGTTTGCAGGAAGCGACGCTCGAACTCTTCGCTCGCGCGGGATGGAAAATCACCTTGGGAGCGCGGAATTACGTCCCGACGATTGATGACCCAGAGATCGAATGCCTCATGGTGCGCGCGCAGGAAATGGCGCGTTACGTCGAAACCGGGGCGCTGGATGCCGGAATCACGGGACACGATTGGGTCGTGGAGACGGGTGCTTCGGTCGAGGAGCTGTCCGAGTTGGTTTACGCCAAACAGCGCCTCGCGCGTGTCCGCTGGGTCCTGGCGGTGCCGGAGGATTCCGCGATTCATGACGCCGGCGGGCTGGAAGGCAAAGTGATTGCCACCGAGGTCGTTCGAATCACGCAAGATTACCTCGCGCGGCACGGCGTAAAAGCGCGCGTGGAATTCTCCTGGGGTGCGACGGAAGTAAAAGTTCCTCAGCTTGCTGATGCCATCGTCGAAGTTACGGAAACGGGATCCTCGCTGCGGGCGAACCGCTTGCGCATAGTGGATACCGTGCTGGAATCCGCGACCGTGTTCATCATGAATCGCGCCGCGGCTGATGCCTGGAAAAGGGAGAAGGCGGAGAATCTGATCCTGATGCTCCAAGGCGCCATTGCCGCCGCAAGCAAAGTCGGCCTCCTTCTCAATGTTCATCGCGATGATCTGGCTGCGGTGCTCGGCGTACTTCCCGCACTAAAGAAGCCGACGATTTCGGCTTTGAGCGACCCGGAGTGGGTGGCTATCAACACGATTGTCGAAGAAGCCGTAGTCCGACAAATCTTGCCAAAACTCAAAGCGGCCAAGGCGCAAGGGATCGTCGAATATCCTTTGAACAAGATCGTGCTCTGATGCGCATCGTCAAACTCACACCCGCGGTTGGGAAAAAGCTTCTGCGTGCGCGGCAAGAGCGTGACGCGGAAGCGGAGCGAGTGGCATCCGAGATCGTCGCCGACGTTCGCAAGCGCGGAGACGCAGCCTTATTCGCGTGGGCCAAGAAGCTTGACGGCATCGATCTCCGGCGCGAGAGTCTATGGATCTCGGAAAGCGAAATTCGCGCCGCCCGCAGGCAAGTGACCGTGGATTTTGTCCGCGCCGTCGAACACGCCGCGCGCAATGTCCGGCGTCTTGGAGAACGGCAATTGCCGAAGCCGTGGACGATCGAGGTCGAATCCGGCGTGAAGATCAGCCAAGTGGTGCGCCCGATCGAATCCATCGGCTGCTATATCCCCGGGGGACAATTCTCTCTCGTCTCCACCCTGATCATGACCGTCGTGCCGGCCATCGTCGCCGGCGTGCCCAAGATTGAAGTCGTTTGCCCGCGGCCGAACACCGCGCTTCTTTCAGCCGCTGCCATCCTCGGGATCAAGCGCATCGCTCGCATCGGTGGCGCTCAAGCCATTGCCGCACTCGCCTACGGCACCGAGTCAATTCTTCGCGTCGAAAAAATCTTCGGACCGGGCAATAAGTACGTCACCGCCGCCAAGCAGCTTGTGAGCAGCGATTGTGCGATCGATTTGCCTGCCGGCCCAACTGAAGCGATTGTTTTCTGCGAACAAGGTAATGCGCGCTGGATTGCCGCTGATCTTTTGGCGCAGGCCGAACATGCGAAAGACGCCGCAAGCTTATTTGTTACCACCTCTCGCTCCCTCGCCCGTGAAGTGCAGCGCGAAATCCAATGGCAACTCGCCGAATTGCCGTTTGGCAACGCTAAGTTTTCCACCGCGCAGGCCGGGGCGATCCTGGTCGCTGGATCTTTGGCGCAAGCCTGCGATTTCGTGAATCGTTACGCCCCGGAGCATCTCAGTCTCCCAGAAAACGCAAACGGGCTCGTGCAAAAGATCCGCTCCGCCGGGACCGTGTTTCTAGGCCCGTGGGCGGCTCAACCTCTAGGCGACTACGCGAGCGGCAGTAACCACGTCCTTCCAACAAGCGGCTGGGCTCGTAAACGCGGCGGACTTTCAGCGGCGGATTTTGTGAAGTGCATCAGCGTGCAATCCATCACCCGCAAAGGCTTCCTTCGCCTCGGCCATACGGTCGAAACTCTGGCAGAATCCGAAGGCTTGATGGCACACCGCAACGCCGTGAGGGTCCGCCGATGAAAGTCCATTTACCGGTGCGTGAAGCAATTCTAAATCGCCGCACCTACGAAGCGCCCGCTGAAGGGCGTTCGAACAAGCTGCGCCTGTACTTCAACGAAAACACCTCCGGCTGTTCGCCCTCGGTGCGCCGTGCTTTGGCCAAGCTGACTGCCAAGCAAATCGCCATGTATCCGGAGTACCAGGCGCCGACCGAGCGCTTGGCGCGCCATTTCGGTGTGCGTCCGCAAGAACTTCTGCTCGCGAATGGCGGAGATGACGCTCTGCGCGTTTTCTTCGACGCTTTCGTCGACCCCCGTAGCAGGATCCTGATTTGCGAGCCGACGTTCCCGATGTACCGCTACTACGCGGAAATCTACGGCGCCCGGATCGCCGTGACGCGCTATACCAACGAGATGCACTTCCCTCTCGAAGCTGTTCTCCTCGCGCTTCGCAAAAAACCGCGCGTTCTCTTCATCGCCAATCCCAACAATCCCACCGGAACACTTGTCCAGCCGGACGCGATTCGAAAGATACTGAATGCCGCCACGCATACCGCGGTAGTCATGGATGAAGCTTACGCAGAATTCTCCGGCTCTACCATGGTCCCGTGGATTCGCAAATTTCCGCAACTGTTCGTCGCAAGAACTTTCTCAAAAGTGGCAGGCCTTGCCGCGTTGCGCCTCGGCGCCGTTATCGCCCGTGAAGACTCGCTCTCCCTGGTGAGGCGCGCGATGCCACCCTTCCCCGTCAATCTCGCCGCCCTGGTGGCCGCCGATGCCGCAGTGCGCGACCGCGCCGCAATGCAAACGTATGTGAAAAATGTGAAGCGTTTGCGCGCATCCCTAGCAATGGAGCTGAACGGCCTTGGCGTGAAGACGTATCCAAGTGCCGGCAATTTCCTGCTGGCCGATTTCGGCTCACCCGGCCCCACGCTCTTTCGAAAGCTCGAGAAGCAAGGCATCCTTCTCCGCGACCGTAGCAAGGACATGAGCCCGGGATTCGTTCGCATCACTATCGGAACGCGCGCCGAAATGCGCCGCTTGCTGCAAGCTATTCGAAAGGAGTGGAAAGCGCGCCGCTAGAATCCGCGCCTTATACAAATCAAAATGCCACGCACTGCCACAATCCATCGCAAAACGAACGAAACCGACATTCATCTGAAGCTGAATCTCGATGGCCGTGGAAATGCCCGCATCGCGACGGGCATTCGCTTCTTCGACCACATGCTCGAACTCGTCGCTCGTCACGGCGCTTTCGATCTGCAAGTGCAAGCTCGCGGCGATCTCGACGTGGACCAGCATCACACCGTTGAAGACGTCGGGATCACCTTCGGCGAAGCCGTGCAAAAGGCTCTCGTTTCGAAGCGCGGCATCCTGCGCGCCGGATATTTCCTGATGCCGATGGACGAAACTCTGGCCGCTGCCGCCATCGATCTTGGTGGGCGCCCCTTTTGTGTTGTAAACGCGAAAATCTCAGCGAAGCGCGTCGGCGACTTCCAGGTCGAGCTTGTCGAAGATTTCTTTCAAGCCTTCGCGCAAGCCGCCCGCGCCAACGTGCACCTGCGTTCGCTCTACGGGCGTTCCTCGCATCATCAAGTCGAAGCGATGTTCAAAGCCTTCGCGCGCGCGCTGCGTTTCGCGGTCACGCGCGACAAGCGGCTCCGGCAAGTCCTGCCCAGCACCAAGGGTCTGCTATGAAAATCACCATCGTTGACTACGGCGCAGGCAACGTTCCTTCCGTGGAGCGCGCCCTGCAACGCCTCGGCGCCGATTCGCAGCGCACAACTTCACCCGAATGCGTCTCGAACGCCGAAGCGCTTTTGCTTCCTGGCGTCGGCCACATCGCCGCCTTAGTTCGCGCTCTCGACGAACAAAACCTGCGCGCCCCACTAATCGATGCAATCCATCAAGGCGTTCCTTTTCTGGGCATCTGTCTCGGGCTGCAAGTCCTGTATGAATCCAGCGAAGAAGCGCCGCAACTGAACGGCTTGCATCTGTTGCCGGGAAAAGTCAGCGCTCTGCCATCCAACGTCAAGCTCCCGCACATGGGCTGGAATCAGGTCGCGGTAAAGCTTGAGTCGCGCCTGTTGCAGGGCATCCCCAAGGACGCATACTTCTATTTCGCTCATTCTTACGCCGCGCGCGATTCGAATGAAGCCGCGGTTGCGACCTGCACGCACGGAGCAGAATTTGCCGCCATCCTCGAACAACAAAATATCTACGCCGTGCAATTCCATCCGGAAAAGAGCGGCGCACCCGGCGCGCGTGTCCTGCAAAATTTTCTGAGGCTCGCCGCATGAGCCTCGCCCACCGCATCATTCCCTGCCTTGATACCGATGGCGATCGCGTCGTGAAAGGGGTTAACTTTGTCGGACTACGCGACGCCGGCGATCCCGTCGCGCTCGCTGCGCGCTACAACGCCGAAGGCGCCGACGAACTCGTCGTCCTCGATATCGCGGCATCTCGTGACCGTCGTCCAACTTTCCTGGAAACCATTCGCCGCGTCGCCGCCCAGCTTGCTATTCCTCTCACCGCCGGCGGCGGCATTCGAACCCTCGAGGACGCTCGCGCCGTCGTCCGCGCCGGCGCGGACAAAGTCACAGTCAACACCGCCGCCGTCGAGCGGCCAGAACTTATTTCGGAGCTGTCCCGGGAATTCGGCGCGCAAGCCGTCGTTCTCGCCATCGACGCGAAATGCACCGGCGATCATTGGGACGTCATGGTGCGCGGCGGACGTGAATCGGCCTCCCTGAGCGCAGTCGCATGGGCCAGGAAAGGCGTTGCTTGCGGCGCAGGAGAGATTTTGCTCACATCCGTGGACCGCGACGGCACGCAAAGCGGGTTTGACGTTGCGCTAACCGCCGCAATTTCGAAAAGCGTGTCCGTCCCCGTGATTGCCTCTGGGGGCGCCAGGTTGCCTGAACATTTCGTCGAAATCTTCACGAAGGGCACAGCGGACGCGGCTCTCGCCGCCTCGATCTTTCACGATGCGATTCAACCGATTCGCGCCCTCAAGGAATTTCTCGCGGCGCGAGGCGTCCAGGCGCGGCTCCCGTGTTGATTCCTTGCATCGATCTGCAGGGCGGGCAAGCCGTCCAGTTGGTCCACGGAAAAAAGCGCGGACTTGCCGTCGCGGATGTTTTTGGCCTGTTGCAAAAATTCAAATCCTATTCCTGGCTGCACGTCATCGACCTCGACGCCGCGATGGGAAAGGGAACAAACGATGACCTCGTTCGAGAGCTGTGCGCGAGAGCGCGCAAAGATTTCAAGATGAAGGTTCGCGTCGGCGGGGGAATTCGCACCATTTCTCGCGCCCAGGAAGTTGCCGCGTGGGACGCTTCCCAGATCATTATCGGGAGCGCTGCTTTTCACAACGGCAAGATAAATGCCCATTTGCTCCGTCTACTCGCCAGGAAACTCCCTAGCAAAAGAATCATCATTGCGTTGGACACTGCCCGGGAAAAGATCACCATTCACGGCTGGCGCAAGCGCCTGGCACTCCAAGCCGAAAGCGTGATGTCACAGCTCGAGCCATTCTGCGCGGGATTCCTCTGTACCGATGTGGACCGCGAAGGCACGATGTCCGGCGCAAACCTCGATTGGTTTCGAAGGCTGCGCGGCGCCACGTCGCACCCCATCATCGCCGCCGGCGGCATCAGGACTCACAGGGAAATCGACGCGCTGAGCAAATTGGGGATGGACGCCGCAGTGGGAATGGCGATGTACAAGAATCATCTGCGCTGACGAAAAGGTTCTCCGCCTGCAACCGCACCTCGATCGCGCGCGCGATTCTTACCTGACGTCTCAGTGGAGGTACGCGTCGGTGATGTACTGCTGCACCATTCGCTGGGTATTGAAGAACGATCCATTGATCGCGATCGAGTGCTGCATGATTCCCAAAAACCGGCTGCGCTCGGCATAGTAAAGTGGAAGAATCACGCCTTCCAGCTTGCTGTAAAGAGATTCCGCTTCGGCGGCGTTGTCCGTCGCCACTCCCACCGAGGCCACGCGTCGCGATTCCCCGATGGACCAGCCGGTGACGCCTTCGATGTGGCCCTCTACCCACCAGCCATCCAGGATGCTCAAACTCGGCACACCATTCAGCGCCGCCTTCATGCCGCTCGTACCGGAAGCCTCAAGCGGAAACTGCGGTGTATTGAGCCAGAGATCAACTCCGGAAGTAATTTTTCCGCCCAGGTCCAGGTTGTAGTCGTCCAGGAAGACGATCGGAACTGCTTTTCGCAACGCTTTCTTCGCCTGGAAAATATGGCGGATGATGTCCTTCCCTCCCCCGTCATTGGGATGCGCTTTGCCCGCATAAATAATCTGAAACGCGCCCGCGTTCTTGGCAATCTGCCGGAGCCTGTCGAGATCGGCAAGAATGAGGTCGGCGCGCTTGTATCCGGTGGCGCGGCGCGCGAACCCAATCGTGAAAACTTCACCATCAAAATTAAGACCTGTCTTTTTTCTTACCTCTTCAAACAATTCATGCTTCGCGATCAGATGCGCGGACCAGACGTCTTCGGCCGGCAGGCCCAGCGCGCCGCGCAGGCTGTAGTTGTCTTCCCGCCACGATGGAATGTAGCGGTCAAAAAGCTGCTGGAACGCGGGAGAAGTCCACGTGCCGGCGTGAACCCCGTTGGTAATCGCTTCGATGGGAACGTGCGGAAACATCTGGCGGGAAGTCTCCCCGTGCACTTTCGCGACGCCGTTGACGTACGTGCTGAGGCTCAGCGCAAGTTGCGTCAGATTGAGGGTAGCGCCGCCCCGCGCTGCCTCCTGGATTCCCGGGTAAGTTTGTTCGGCTTGCAAAACACGTTTCATGAAATCCGCTGCGGATGCGTCCTTCAGATCCAGAAATTCCGTCTGCTTTGGAAACACGCGCGTGAGGTATTCCATCGGGAAGCGGTCGTGACCTGCGGGAACGGGTGTGTGCGTCGTGAACACGCACTTTCCGCGGACTTTTTCAATGTCCTCGCCGCGGATGGACGCACGGCCAGCCTCCCGGGCCTCTTCGGCGAGAAGTTCCAGGGAGAGGAGCGCCGCGTGCCCCTCATTCATGTGGTAACGCGTGAGGTCGTTGTAACCCAGAGCGCGCAGGATCCGCACGCCCCCGATTCCCAGCACCACTTCCTGGCAAAGGCGATAGTAAGAGTCGCCTCCATAGAGCGTGCCCGTAAGGTTTCGATCCGAAACGGCATTGGAGGGCAAATCGGCATCCAGAAAATAAACCGGAACTTCGAAGCCGCGCACGCCCTTTACGGTGTAGCGCCAGCAGCGCAGATCTACGCGCCGGTCCTCGATCGAGACGCTTGCCCGCGCCGGCTCTTCCTGCAAGAAATCCTCGACCCGCCACTCGACGGGCTCTTCCGTCTGCGAACCGTCTTCGGCAAGCCTTTGTGTGAAGTATCCCCTCCGATACAGCAAGGAGACCGCCACCATGGGAAGTCGCAGATCGGCGGCCGCGCGAATCGTGTCCCCGGCGAGGACGCCGAGTCCGCCGCTGTAGCTCGGCATGGCGTTTTCCAGGGCAATCTCCATGGAAAAGTAGGCCACAATACGCTTTGTCGAGTTCACCTGGCTTGACATCTCACTCGTTTCACGGTTGGGCGCGGAGCTGCCGCGGCCCTGCAGAAAAAATCTGCAACATTAAACCTCATATTGTCCGGGAATCGTGGCGTGCAAGCAAGCGCACAGGCGGAAACAATTTCCAGCCCGCAATTGTATTTTCAAAACCTGTATGCGGCCGCGCCCGGCAATCCCTGCGTGGCTCCGGGGCCATTCCGTTGGAGACAGGCGAGGGAGAGCCCGGCTTCAGGGATTCTGCCGGACCACAGCATCTTTCCCTTCTGTCACCACCTGAAGCGCGAGTACGCGCTCCATCTCCTCCCGAATGGATTGTGCGCTGACCGGCTTGACCACGAATCCGTCCATGGCGGCTTCGAAACACTTGCGACGGTCTTCTTCGAACGCGTTCGCAGTCATGGCCATAATCGGAACATGTCCGCCGGCGCCTATTTCCATCGCACGGATCTTTCGCGTCGTTTCTACGCCATCCAGGATGGGCATCTGCATGTCCATGGCAATAAGATCGACCTCGCCTTCCTGCAGAATCCGAAGCACGGCCATTCCATCGCTCGCCACGACCACCTGATGTCCCATCTTTTCCAGCAAACGCGAGATCAAGCGCTGATTGACGAGGTTGTCGTCCGCTACCAGTACGCGCAAGCTGACTCCGTCAAGCGCGGACCCCTTGATTTTCGCGGGCGCCGGCTCGCTCTTTGGCTCTCCGGCCATTTGCTGCAATGCCTCGACCAGCCAGGCGCGCCGAATCGGCTTCAGAATCGTGCGGGCGATTCCTAACCGCTCACATTCCAAACGTGCTTTCGATTCCAGCGGCCGGGACAGCATCAGTATGACCGGCGGTGGGGGTAGTACAGAGCCCTTATGCAACATCTCCATCAACTCAATGCCTCCGAGCCCCGGCATCTCTTGATCCAGGATCATCGCGGAGAATTTTTCCTTCGCCCAAGATTCTTTGATCATCCGGAGAGCTTCGTCCCCGCTTTGCGCAAGTATGGGAATCAGCTCCCATTGCAGAAGCAGGCGTTCGAGAAGTTTGCGGTTCGTCGCATTGTCATCCACAACGAGAACCCGGCTGCCGGAATGGAGAGTTCGCGTGGGAGCGGGTTAGGTTTCGACTTCCACTCCTTGCGCCGGCTGCAAAAGCACCTGAAAGTGAAACCGGCTGCCCTTCCCCTCTGCGCTCTCCACCCAGATTCGCCCTGCCATCAGTTTGACTAGTCGTTCCGAGATGGACAAACCCAGACCCGTGCCGCCGAACCGCCGCGTCGTGGACATGTCCGCTTGAGAGAATGCGCTGAAAATCTTTTTCTGATTTTCTTGCGAGATGCCGATGCCCGTATCGGAAACTGTGAAGTGAATCAGGAAGTTTTCATCCCGCGGACTGTCGCACTTCACGTGAATTGCCACCTCACCCTCGCTTGTGAATTTCAGCGCGTTCCCCGTCAGATTGATGAGCACCTGCCGCAATCGGGTGGGATCGCCGCGGACGATGTTGGGGACGTCCGCAGCAATGTCCCAGACCAGCTTGATGCCTTTCTGCTGCGCGCTGATGGCGAGCGGCTGCAGGGCTTCTTCAATGCAGTTTTCGATGGAGAAGTCCGAGGAATCCAATTCAAATTTGCCGGCTTCGATCTTTGATAGATCGAGAATGTCATTCAGGAGCGTGAGCAACGATTCCCCGGAAGACTTCACCATCCCCAGGTATTCCCGCTGCTCTGGGTTGAGTTCGGTCTCCAGCGCGAGATCGGTCATGCCCAGAATTCCGTTCATGGGCGTCCGGATTTCGTGGCTCATGTTGGCCAGAAAATGGCTCTTTGCGCGGTTCGCCGCCTCCGCGTCTTCTTTCGCTTGATGCAGGGCCTGTTCGGCCCGCTTGCGCTCGGTCACGTCCAGGAAGGTCACCACGGACCCGCGCAATTCTCCCTCGTTTATCACCGGATAGGACCACATTTCGACCGCTAGACTGGTTCCATCCGCACGCCAGAGAAGTTCATCGGGGGCATGGAGTCTTTTTCCATTCAGCAATGCGTATACCAGCGGGCATTCTTCCGGAGGATAGGGCGATCCGTTCGGCAGCGCATGGTGTACGAGGTTGTGGATATTTTTTCCAAGAACCGCTTTGCGCGACTCATAACCCATCAGACGAAGGAAAGCAGGATTGCAGAACGTGCAGGCATCAGCTAGATCAACTCCATAAATTGCCTCGGCCGTGGACTCCATCAAGAGGCGAATGTGCTCTTCCTCCTCGGCGAGACGATGTTCCGAACGATCGCGTTCGCTGATCACCGCGCCCAGGACCAACCCCGTCAGCGATAGAATCAGCATGAGAAACTGCACCACGGCGAGTTGCTGATTATCCTGTGGGTAGATTCGAAGCAGCACGATGATGCCAAAGTTCAGCGCCAAGATTCCCGCGGTTACGCCGCGCAAATCCCGGCGCACCGCCACCCAGATAATCGGCAGAAAAAAAAGATAAAAGAGTTCGGAACGGTAAGAGTAACTCCCCAGAAACACAATCCACAATGTTCCGCCGATGCTTGCAATGAGGAGCAGCGATTCGATCCACACCAGCATCGCGTGCGAGCCGAAACGCAGCGCAGTTCTTTTGGCGGCGGTTGCCTCCCCTTTTGCGGCCGGCAGGCGGCAGAATCGGAGCAGCCAGGGCATCACGTACACCAACAGGAAAGGCGTCAAGCTTGCCAACGTAACCGCGTCCCCCACCCACCAGGTAATCGAGGCACTTAGATACTCGGAGGGTTTGATCGCATGATCGGCAACCCCCATCAGGACTCCCGCGAATGCAACTGCGCAGGATGACGCTACAGAAACCACTGATATGTAATGACCTGTCAACTAGGGGCAACGGTTTTCTTCTTCCTTCTTTTCCCTCGTAGGAGGCAGCGTAAATCGTGGTCGAGATGGTTTTCGCGACGGTTGATCACTCTGATATTCGCGGGTCGAAACCGCATAATCGTGATCCGTCGGGAGCTGC
>QHYE01000049.1 GCA_003224055.1 Acidobacteriota bacterium
CATAGAAAACCACGCAGCCGGTCAATCGCCCTCTCGAATTTCAATGAAGTTGCTAGGATGTCAACAGAGCCAGATAACTTCTAGTCACAATTCACCAGTCACCCTCTTCTGCTATCCTCAAAGAGGCGATCATCGGTCGAAACGAGTCCCTCTCTCATCCACCATCCCAAGGAGCCCCATGCAGTCGTTGCGACTCAATCCTATCCTCAACACGGACTCCTACAAGCTCACCCACTGGTGGCAGTATCCGCCGGACACGCGCCACATCTATTCTTACGTCGAGTCCCGCGGCGGCATGTTCGACGAAACCATGCTCGCCATGCTTCAGTACATCATCAAATCCAATTTCGCCGGCCAGGTCTTCACCCTCGACGACGTCGAGGAAGCCCGCCGCATCGCCCACGCCCATTTCGGCGGCCACCCCAAATCCTTCAACTACGAAGGCTTCAAGTCCCTCTACGCCAAGCATGGCGGCCGTCTGCCCCTCCGCATCCGCGCCATCAAGGAAGGCACCGTCGTCAAAAGTCAGAACGCCCTCATCACCATCGAGAACACCGATCCCGAATTTTATTGGCTCACCAACTGGGCCGAAACCGTTCTTCTTCAAGTCTGGTATCCCATTACCGTCGCGACGCTTTCCCGCGCCATCAAGCAGGTCATCGGCAAGGCACTCGTACGCAGCGGTGATCCGTCCCTGCTTCCCTTCAAGCTCCACGACTTCGGATTCCGCGGCGTCTCCTCGAAAGAATCCGCGGCCATCGGCGGCGCCGCGCATCTGCTCAATTTTCTCGGCACGGACACGCTCGCCGCAATCCAGCTTCTCAACCAGTTTTATTCGGCCGATCTCAACGCACAGAACCCTCTCGACTGCGCGGCGTACAGCATCCCGGCCTCCGAGCATTCCACCATCACCGCGTGGGGCGAAGCCCATGAAGTCGACGCCTACGCCAACATTCTTGAAAATTGCCCTGAAGGCCTCATCGCCTGCGTCAGCGATTCCTACGACATTTTCAACGCCGTGCGAAATCTCTGGGGTGGCGCGCTGCGCGACAAGGTTCTCCAGCGCAACGGCACTCTCGTCATCCGCCCCGATTCCGGCGATGCCGTCGCCGTCCTCGAAGAACTTTTCAAAATTGCCAGCGATGTTTTCGGCTACGAAGTCAATCGCAAAGGCTGGAAGACCACCGTTCCCTGCGTGCGCTTCATCCAGGGCGATGGCGTCAACTTTTACACCATCCAGAACATCACCGCGCAGCTCACGCGCAAAGGCTGGTCGCAGGACATCTGGAGCTACGGAATGGGCGGCGCACTGTTGCAACAGGTCAATCGTGACACGCTGAAGTTCGCGCTGAAATGTTCCGCCATCGACCGCAACGGCAAATGGCACAACGTCTACAAAAATCCGAAAACCGATCCGTCCAAGGCCAGCAAGGGCGGCCGCTTCAATCTCATCCAAAATGGCAAAGAGTTCGCCACCGTCGAGGTCCTCGATGGTGAACCCGTCCCAGCCGGCAACGCCCTCGAAACCGTGCTCGAAGACGGCAAACTTCTGCGCGAGCAAACTCTCGCCGAAGTCCGCGCCATCGCCGTTTCCTACGACACCTACCTCGATCCCGCCTGAAAACTAAAATGTGCGAGCGACCTCTGCTGAAGAATCCTCTAGGTGGATTTTTTCTCGCGCAGCAGGAATCGTTGGATTTTTCCCGTCACCGTTTTCGGCAGCTCGCTGCAGAAGCGCACTTCGCGCGGCACTTTGTAGGACACCAATCGCGCCTTCACGTGCTCGCAAATCTCCGCCGCCAGATTTTTCGACCCTGCGCTCTCCGCGCGCAGCACCACGTGCGCCACGGAATACGTCAGGCCTTGCGCATCCGTCGCGCCCACCACGGCGGCTTCCGCCACGTGCGGGTGTCCCAGCAGCGCGTTTTCCACTTCCACCGGCGAAACCCACATCCCCGCCACTTTCAACATGTCGTCGGCGCGGCCGCAATAGTGGTAGTAGCCATCCGGTTCATGCACGAATTTATCGCCGGTCACCACCCATTCGCCGCGCTTGGTGCGCGCGGTCAATTCCGGAATACGCCAGTATTCCGCGAACGCGCTTCCGCCGCGCACCCAGAGATTTCCGATCTCGCCGTCGGGCAACGGTACGCCCGCGTCATCCACAATTTTCGCGTCGTACCCCGGCACCGGAAAACCGCAGCTCCCCGGCTTGCATTTTCCCGGACGGCTGGAAATAAACATGTGCAGCATTTCCGTCGAGCCGATTCCATCCAGAATTTCGAGCCCGAATCCTTTTTTCCAGCGCTCAAAAATTTCCGCCGGCAGGGCTTCTCCCGCGGAAACGCACTGCCGCACTGAAGAAAAATCCACGTGATCCCGTTCCGCTTCCGCTGCGCGCAGCACCGCTGCATAAAACGTCGGCACGGCAAAGAAAACCGTTGGCCGGTAACGCGTGACCATCTCGATCACGCGATCCACTTTCGTTCGTTCTGGATTTAGAACCGTGCGTGCGCCGACGGACAGGGGAAAATACATCCCGTTTCCCAGGCCATAGGCAAAAAACAATTTCGAAACGGAGAACGTCACGTCTTCTTTGTGAAGATCGAGCACGCCGCGCGCGAAACCCTGGCTCGTCACCAGCATGTCGGCATGGCGGTGTACCGCCGCTTTCGGTTTTCCTCCGCTCCCGGACGTGTAGAGGAAGAACGCCGGATCGTGCGGCGAAGTCTCCGCCGGCGCGAGCCGCTCGCTCGACGCGCCAGTCCACGCCCTCCACTTCGCGCAAGTCACGCCGCCTGTTTCGATCTCTTCGTCACCAACGAGGACGATGGGCATTTGCGCCCGCTCGCTCGACGCCGGCAAGAATTCCTCCAGCGCTTCGGAGTAGACGATTGCCGCTCGCGGCGCGCTGTTCTCGATGTAATGAATGTAATCCGCAGTCCGCGCGAAGGGATTTACGGGCACGGCGATGGCGCCAATCTTTGCGGCGCCGAAGAATGCCGCGATGAATTCCGCCGAATCGGGAAGCAGAATCAGAACGCGGTCGCCTCGCGTTACGCCTTGCGCGAGCAGCGCACTCCCCACGCGACTCGAAAGCGCCGCGAGTCCTGCGTACGTGACCTCGCGCGGCTCGCCGGCGATTGCCACTCGTTCTGGATGCCGCCCCGCCGGCTCATCCAGAAAATGTTCGGCCACATTCAATCGCGCAGAAATTATTTCACCTCGGTCATGGAACTATTTTGCAGAGCCTGCAAGGGGAAACATCCAGCTCAAGAGAAGATGGGTCGGCCAGTACAGCAGTCCGACCGCGCCAACAAAAATCACGGCAAGATGCACAGGAGCAGGGCCCCACGCGCGGTGGAAAACCGGGTCGCGATACGCGTAGTTCAAATTCAATTCCTGCGGCAAGAATCGGGCGATCACGAAAAGCGCCGCGGCGATGGCCGCCTGCAACGCGAGCGCGCGCCGGTCGTATCCCACCTTTCGCATCGTCCAGAGCATGGCCAGTGGAAGCCCGATGTGAAAGCTGGAGAGTAGCCGGACCCAGAGCGGGTAGCGCGTGTCCCACATGTAGTCCGTTCCGCCAATCAGAAATCGCCCGGTCAGCAGGTGCCAGCCCACGTCGATGGACCAGAATACGCCCGCCGCGAGCGAAGCTACGGCCTGGCTGGAGATGAGCAACGAGCTGCCCCACCACAATCCGGCGCATCCCAGAAGGACCGCGACATCGCAGAGATGCAGCAGATTCGGCCAGCCCCATACGCGCACGTAAGCCGGCAACCAGACGGCAACCCACAACAAGCTAACCCACCGCAAGACGGGAAAAGCGACTGTACTCGCGCTCATTCGAATGCTCCGCCCGCGCTCCGCTTCCGGCACAGCCTACCACACGAGCGAGCTTCTCCGACCCCAGACACCAATATGGAGCTTGGCGTAGCGTTGACGAATTTCTAGCATGATGAAATGAGCCAGGAGCCAGACATCGAAACGGCGCAGGCGAGCGCGATCCTCGCTTGGCTGCGGCAGCACGAAGACGAGATGGCAGCACTGCTCGCGGAACTTGTTGCTATTCCCACAGAGAATCCGCCGGGGAAAAATTATCGCGCTTGTGCGGATCTGCTCGAGATTCGATTGCGCGAATCCGGGCTGAATTGTGAGCGCCTGGCGCCGGAGGATTCGAAAAAGGATCCTGACGACGCGCCCATTTGTCTTCTGGCGAGTTACGGACGCGGAGAGAGAGCGCTCTATTTTCACGGGCATTACGATGTGGTTCCCGCGCAATCCGCAGAGCAATTTCAACCCGTCCGCAAGGAGCATTTTTTGTTTGGACGCGGCTCCTGCGACATGAAGGGCGGCATCGTCGCGATGCTCTATGCCATTCGCGCACTCAAAAAAATTGGCGCGGAATTGAACGGCAGAATTAGATTGACGCTGGTTCCCAACGAAGAAACTGGAGGCGCGGGCGGGTCGGCGTGGCTGGCGCGTGAAGGATTGCTGGGCCGCAACGGCGTGGGCATGCTGCTGGCGGAGCCTACGAGCGGGGTGATTTGGAATGCGAACCGCGGAGCGATTTCGCTGCGCGTGCAGGTATTCGGCAAGTCCGCACACGTCGGTTTGCAGCACCAGGGTGTGAACGCGTTCGAACGCATGCATCGCGTCGTCGCACGGCTCCAGGCGCTGAAACACGAAGTGGAGCAGCGCACCACTCACGCAAAAATGGGCGCGGAACAAGCACGCAATTCCATCTTGATGCTCGGCGGACAGAGCGGCGGCGGTTCCAATTTCAACGTGGTGCCAGAGAAGTGCTGGTTTACCGTCGACCGACGGATCAATCCTGAAGAAGACCTGGCGGCAGAGAAAGCTAGGTTGCTGGCGATCTTGGAAAGCTGCAAGCGCGACGGAATTCCTCTGGAGTGGGAGATTCTTCAGGAAGGCAGTTCAGCCGCATGCGACGAGGACGCCGCACTCGGCCAAGCCTTGTCTCGCAGCATCCGCGCCGTGACCGGAGACGCTCCGCGTTTCGAGATGTGCCCCGGACAGCTGGAAATTCGTTTCTACGCTGCGCAAGGAATCCCGGCCTACGCCTACGGCCCGGGCCTGCTCTCCGTTGCGCACAGCCCGAACGAATATGTAGACCTTCGAAAGGTGATCGAGACAGCAGCCATCTTTGCATTGACGGCGATTGAGACGCTCAATCCTTAGAATTTCCCAATGCACCGCTAGCCTCAGGAGCCAATGGACTTAGACTTGTCGCGGGGGATTTCCCGGCCTCTTTTGCCTTTGCCCACCCGTCCAGGTGGACACTTGCCCTGAAGTACTATTTAACTGTCCCTATTTTTTGGCAATGATTCGTAAATATGCCGAATCTTTACTTTTGCCAGCCCCACGCAAAAAACCAGGGCATGCTCCGAGCGGTACTTTCCATCAAAGAGTGTGAGCGCGTTGTTAAAGAGCATCCGGCCACGTACATCGGCGAACAATTCCCTGCTCTGGGCAACAGCAATGGCTCGGCAAATGACTTCGCCGTCATCAGCTTCCGCGCAGAAGAAACCACCAAGGCTTGGCGTCCCGGCTACTATCGCCTAGACTCAGACCTGACCAAGATCAACGAAGCCATCCTCGCGCTTTCCCGCTGACCCTAGCCGAACCCCATTTCTGAGACTTCACGCTGCAGCGGCCATTCGCGCGCTCGAAACGCTAGTTCCAGTTTCCCGTCGCGGCCAGAAGCTGCAGGCCAATGGCGAAGGAGTTTACTCCCAGCGGCTCGCAATAGGCCACGCGCGCGCGGGCGCGGAAGCGTCCCTGCGCAGAATGCAGGTTGAGCCGCTCGTTTCTCTTCAACGGCTTGCTGGAGACGACGCGCGCGCCATGCGTGCTGATGTTTTCTGTAATGCATTCCTGGGCGCGCTGGCGGATATCCAGGCTCCAAAGATCTACTCTTACTGCAACGGGCATGCGATCCTCCAAACGCCGAGCCAGAGTTTGCATGGGGACACCTTGGCGCTTACCGGGCAGGGTGGGAAGCTGAATATCGGGGTGGGAACGACATCATACGCCAATAGTGGTCGTTACGGTCAAGGATTTTCACGGAGCGGTAGCGGGTCATCTCGCCCAGTGCTCCGTCAGGCACTGAGGGAGATTAGGGAACGGTTCCCATAATTGGATTAAAAACAATCGTTGTGCAGAGGGCTAGGCGCTGGGGGGCCCGCGACGCAAGGGATCGCGGTGAGATATTCGTAGACGGCCCGTAGGTCATGGTCCGTTAGGTTTTTTAGACCAGGCCAGGGCATTATTTGGAGAAGATCTGCGCGGAACGGAGCCGGAATGCAGTTCGCGTTAACGATTCCTGATGGACAAGCCGGATGGAGGTTATCCAAGTCCACACCCGTCCTCATGATCTGAACGAACTCCGAAAACGTGTGGCCTCCTACGGGTAGTCCGGTTTTGTCGGGTGTCAGGTTGCGGGAGATGATGTGCGCAGAGCCTGGCGCCACTGGACCAAAATCTCGACCGCCACCGAAGTACGTCGCCGGATTGATTATCGTCGTCTGGCCAAAGTACGGGTTTCCGCCTGGCAGGAATTGAGTGATTGCAGGGCCGGCGCCGTGGCACTCATTGCAGGGGACGTGCGCGTTGACAATATAGCTGCCTAGTCCGACGAGAGCCCGGTTTTTCCCCTCCAGATTGAGCGGGACGGGTGCTATCTCTAATCCACGATGAATCCTTGATTCGTTGCGGTCGTCACCCTCATCGTCAGTAGCTTTTACGCGGGGAGAACTGCTCAACATACCCGCAAGCAGGATCGTGGCAAACGCTGCGACGGCTGCCGCGGGTTTGACAAATTTCCTCGGTATCATTGTAGCTGTCCTTTCTGGTAATTCTTATGCGCGAAACGATCTGCGCTTGACTGAAATGGCTCAAGCTCGACTCTTCAGCGAAACCGAGTCACCGCGAAAGGCCGTCAGTTGTAACGGGATACTGGGCCCGGCGGTGGCGCGGCGCAAGATGCAAAGAGAGGCAAAGAGCAGCAAAATGCGGCACCCGGAGCCCATTATCCTCTAACCAGGCAATTGCCGCGGAAGGAAACTGATGTGATAATCGCCGGGTCCAGAAGGAGCGCTCAGGCCCATGTCCGTTGGAGTGACATCAAGCCCCGGGACGAATGCGGGCGCCCAGGGGCGGCGCCTAGAGTCCTGGAAGGAGGTCGCGGCTTACCTTGGGCGGGACGTCACGACCGTCCACCGGTGGGAGAAGCGCGAGGGGCTGCCCGTCCATCGCCTCCACCACAGCCGGCTCGGGTCGGTCTACGCCTACACCGCAGAACTCGACGCATGGCGGAACGAGCGGGTCGCTGGCGCGGCAAACGGCGGGATGGCCGCGACCCAAGCGCCCCAAATAGTCAGGCGCATTTGGACGGTCATCACGGTCGCTGCACTAGGACTGGTCCTCGCGAGTGGCTTGGCCTGGCTCAGGCGCCAACGGAGCACAGCACTGCCTAGCGCCGGCTCGCCCGTTCGTTCCATTGTCGTCCTTCCACTGGATAACTTGTCCGGCAATCCCGAGCAGGACTACCTCGCCGATGGCATGACCGAAGCGCTCATCGGGCGGCTCTCGACGATCCAGAGTCTCCGGGTCATCTCGCGCACATCGTCGATGCAGTTCAAGGGCACACACAGTTCGGTGCCGGATATCGCCAGAAAGTTGAACGTCCAGGCGGTGGTCGAGGGCTCCGTGATTCGCTCGGGCGATCGGATTCGCATCACTGCCCAGCTCATTCATGGTGATACCGATGTGCACCTTTGGTCGGGCACCTTCGATCGTGAATTGCGCGACGTGCTGGCGCTGGATAGCGAGGTCGCGCAGTCCATCGCTCGACAGATCGAGGTGGCCGTCACCGGGCAGGAGCGCAGCAGGCTGGTCGCAGTCCGTCCGGTGTCGCCCGAGGTTTACAAGAGCTACCTTCAGGGCCGATTCGCCCTGCACAAGAACACCCAAGTCGGGTTCAACGAAGCCATCGCGCATTTCGAGAAGGCGATCAATCGCGAGCCGACCTTTGCTCCTGCCTTCGCGGGCTTGGCGGCCGCCTACAGTAAGTTGGGAGTAGTCTTCTTTGGGGCTTCCCCTCTCGAAGTTCGCCCGAAGGTGATCGCCGCCGCCAAGAAAGCGCTGGAACTGGACCCCGACCTCGTTGAAGCACGCGTCCTGCTCGCAGACGCGCTGCAGAAAGACTGGCAGTGGGCGGAGGCCGAGGCGGAGTATAAGCGAGCCATCGAGCTGAGCCCCAGCGATGCCGGCGCTCACGCTAGCTTTTCGTACTGGTTTCTCTGCCAGGGGCGGACTCCGGAGGCGCTTTCTTGGGCGCGACGTGCGCAGGAGCTTGACCCCCTGGCGCTTCACGGCATCGAAATCGGCTGGATCCTCTTTCATGCTCGCCGCTACGACGAGGCCATCCGGGAATTGCGCACTGTGCTGACCATAGAACCTGAGAGCCCGATGGCTCTGTGGTTTCTCGGCTTTGCGCTCATCGGCGCCGAACACTTTGATGAAGCGATCCAAATATTGGAGAGAGCCGCTTCCGTTTCGCATCGCAGCTCGGCTGTGCTGGGTGTGCTCGTGCGGGCCTATGCGCGCGCCGGCCGCCGCGCGGAAGCGCTGCGGGTTCTCGACGAACTTCACCGGCGGCGAAAGGCCGGGTACGTCCCAACGGCCGCGTTTCTGAACGCCTACCTGGGACTCGGTGACACGGAGGAGGCATTTACATGGCTTGAGCGTGCCGCCGAAGAACGATCGAACATGACGCAATTTCTCAAAGTGCATCCCTTCTTCGATCCCCTGCGCGGCGACCCGCGTTTCGCAGCGTTCCTGCGCCGAGCGAACTTCCAATAGGAAACTGACTCGCTACGTTCAGAGCATAAGCAGTGCGACCAAGGCGAATGGCCTAGACCGTGGCGGGAAGCCAGTTCTGCAACACAGCTATGAAGTTGGGGAGTACTTCGCGGAAAGCCAGTCCCATGCCAAGGTGGGTATGGGAATAGACGACTCGCGCAGGGGCTTCAAAAATTTGCGTCTCCGTGATTATTTTCACCTGGACGAGCGTCCCGTCGGCCAAAGGATTGATGGTATCCACGTAGCACCCGGAGACACTGAGGTCGCTGATGCGCGCGGTCATGCGCGAGCCGTTATTTTCCGCAAGGACTTCTGCCGCAGCGATGAAAGGAAATCGTGGCGCACCGCGGTGCTCTTGTTCCATGGTTGCCCTTCCCGGGACTCACCGGGGATTTTATACCGAGTCCAGCCCGGCGGCGCGCAAGACTGGCGCCGCTGTTCGCCTGCCCTTCGCCTCGCAGTGTTCCTCTACAAATTCAGTGACGAACACGGAGAATTCCAAGTACCATTTGCCTCAGCTTCCCCTCGGAACGGGTGCGCAAGATGTCTTCCGAAAGATTGCGTCGAAGCAGCCGTATTCCAAAGGAAATCCCCATCCTGCTGGTCGGAAGCGACATGGAGGGCAAGACGTTTTCGGAAAAAGCGAAGACTGTCCTCCTGAGCCGGCACGGCGCGGGCATCGTTTCGGAATACAAGCTATCGCCAGAACAAGAGCTGATCCTTCGTTCCCTGGAGACGAATAGAGAGACCGAGGTGCGCGTGGTGGGCCAGCTTGGGTCCGCCGGCGGGAGCTATACCTACGGCGTGGCGTTTCTGGATCAGAGCATCGACTTTTGGGGCATGGAGTTTCCACCCATGTCGCAATCGGAGAAAGATGCGAACCGCGTCTTGCTGCAGTGCGCCAGTTGCAAAGCTCACGAGATGGTCCAACAGAGCGACCTGGAATCTGACGTCTATATGGTCAACGAAGGCATCGTACGGTTTTGCAAGAATTGCGGTTCTTCCACGTTTTGGAAGCGGGCGGACGATGCCGCCGAAGGTGAAGCCGCCCCGCCGCAAATCGAAGAGGAGCCAGACTTCCCCGAACCGGAGGAGCCAGAGTCTATTGATTCGCCGGCCGACCTGCAACCCACCTTGCGCCCGGCAAACAGGCGAAAGTACCTTCGGACGAAGGTGAATTTCAAAGCCTGCATTCGGACGTTCGCCTTTGGTGACGACGTCGTCATCTGCGAAGACATCTCGCGAGGCGGTCTTCGGTTCAAATCCCGCAAGCATTACTCCGTGAAGGCCGATATTGAAGTAGCTTCTCCTTACTCGCCCGGTTCCCTGAACATCTTTATGAGGGGGCAGATCGTCCACGTCGAGGAAGTGCCCGGCGAAAAATCCTTCCGCTGCGGGGTCGCTTACGCCAAAACCTGATGGCCCTGATTTGTTAGACTGTGCAAACCATGAGCGTCATTGATGAAGTTCTGCAAGCAAACGAAATCTATTCGCACACCCATGAATTGCGGAGCCTGACGCCGCGCCCGGAGCGCAAGCTGGCCGTGCTGACATGCATGGATACGCGGCTTTCGATTCGAACGCTGGGGCTGAAAACGGGAGACGCACACATCATCCGCAATGCGGGCGGGATCGTGACGGAAGATAGCCTGCGCTCCCTGGTGGTGTCGCACTATCTTCTGGGCACCGAGGAATTCATGGTCATCAACCATACCGACTGCGGGCTGATGCATACGACCGAACAGGACCTGCGCACCCGAATCCAGAACCGCTCCGGGACTGCCGCTGTCGCTCCGGCCTTTTTTTATGCCTTCCAAAACATCGAAGAAAATGTGCGCCATCAACTGGAGAAGCTGCGCACGCATCCGTGGATCCCCAAGGAAGTTGCCGTGCGCGGATTTGTTTACGACGTGACCAGCGGAAAGCTGCGGGAAATTCGCGGAGACTGAATCGTTCGGAGAACCCCTCAAAAGTGCTGGAACGAGAGTACTGTTTGCCCGGACCTTAAATTGGTACCGTCAAGCTATTCATTCCTAAGAACTTGTGCCCCAATATCACTCCAACGTGGAGAGGAGCCTCACACGCCAGTGCACTCCTCTCCCGCGCAAACGGCAGGAAAAGAAAGGTCCCGCGCACGATGCCAACCCTTCACTTTCGCCGCGTTGAACGGCGCCACACCCCCCGAGTTGCGGTTTTTGCGAATTTGATCATCCAAGGCTATGACCAAGACAATGAGAAGTTCAGAATTCAGGCGCGCTCGCATTCGGTTAGCGGCCACGGGGGGATGACGATTCTGGATACACCCGTCGTTCTTGGACAGACACTGCTAGTGACCAATGAAAGCAGCGGGCAGAAAACCGAGTGTAGAGTGGTCTCCGTACGGACTGCAACTGACGGCAAGCACGTCGTGGCGTTCGAATTCATCGCCCCCAACGCGAATTTCTGGAACATGACGTTCCCCGTCAAAGGAGCGAAACCGCTGCGGCGGATGGTGCCCGCAAGGGTCGCTCTGTAAGGATTCTGTTCCTGCAAGCCAGGCGTGCGAGACTTGTTCTGTTCGCTCGGTGTCCGGCTACTTCAGCGACGCTTCAATTTTGTTCTTGTACTCTCGGGCTTTCGCGATCACCGACGCCTCATCCACGGTTAGCACTTTCCGGTCGCGCATCACCACGCGGCCGCCGATGACCACGGTTTCCACATCGCTCCCCTTCAGCGCATAAGCCAGCTGCGCGTATACGTCATACATCGGGACGGCGTTCGGCGCGTCCAGACCGATCAAAATAAGGTCCGCCTTCTTCCCTGCTTCGAGCGAGCCGATCTCTTTCTCCATGTGCAGCGCTCGCGCGCCGTCGATAGTGGCCATTTCCACGACGGCCTTGGCGCCGAGAGCCAACGGATTGGACTTCGTGATTTTTCCGAGTTTTGCAGCCAGGTCCATTTCTTCCATCAAGTTCAAATCGTTGTTGCTGCCCGCCGGGCCGTCCGTCCCTAGGCCGACGGCAACGCCCGCGGCGCGCATTTCCGGCACGGGCGAAACGCCGCTCGCCAGCATCATGTTGCTGGAGGGATTGTGGACGCAGCCTACTTTGCGCTGCGCCAGAATCTTGCGGTCGGTCTCATCCACAAATATGCAGTGCGCGGCGACCACGTCCGGACCGAGAATGCCGATTTTGTCGAGATACTGCACGGGAGTCGTGCCATTCTGCCCGCGGCTGTCGTCCAATTCCTTCTTCATCTCCGCCACGTGGATCAAGATTGGCGCGTTGTACTTTCTCGCCAGGGCCGCGGCATCCTGGAGCGTTTTTTGCGAGCAGGTGTAGATCGAGTGCGGCGCAGGAGCGGGGTGAATGAGCGGATCGTTCTGCCATTTCTTTAGAAATTTTTCCGTGTATTCGAGCATCGCGGCATTACTCTTGTTGTCCGGCGCAGGAAAATCGATGAACGTTTCGCCCAGCACACCACGCATTCCCGCGGCCTTGGTTTCTTCGGCGACGGCATCTTCGAAGTAGTACATATCGGCGAAGGTGGTCACGCCCGCGCGAATCTGCTCCGCGGCGGCGAGCCGCGTGCCCCAACGCACAAATTCTTCGGTGACGTTTTTCGCTTCCGCCGGGAAAATGTATTTTCGCAACCATTCATCCAGCGTCACGTCATCGTGCAGCCCGCGAAAGAGAGTCATCGGAACATGTGTGTGCCCATTGATGAATCCGGGCAGCACCAATTTCCCCTTGGCGTTGATGGTTTGCGGCGCGGCGTACTTGCTCTCGATCTCCGCGCGCGGCCCCAGTGCAAGAATCGCATCGCCCTTTACCACGACGGCGCCGTCTTCCACGATGCGGCGTTGCCCGTCCATCGTGACGATGGTTCCGCCACTGACGAGCAGATCCACTTTTTCCTTCTTCGCCGTTTGCGCGTGGAGGCCAGCGGAAAATAGAAAATGGAAAACGGAAACTAGAGCAACGGCCTGCCACGAATGGGACTTGCGCATCCAATTTCGATTTTCCATTTTCACTTTTCCTTTTTCTTACAGATTGGAGGAATCAAACGGTTTCGGAAACAACTCGCGCATGGGGATGATTTCGGTTTTGCCCTTCAAATTCGCGAGGATCACCGGTACGTCGCCGCAAAATTCCCAGATCAACTGGCGGCAGGCACCGCAGGGCGGCGTAAGCGTATCCGTGTCCGTCACCACGGCGATGGCGTCGAAGCCGCGCTCTCCTTCGCTGATCGCTTTGAAAATGGCGATGCGTTCAGCGCAAACGGTGAGGCCGTACGTGGCGTTTTCGACGTTGCAGCCTCCGAAAATCCTGCCCGAAGCGGCGCGAAGGGCGGCACCAACCCGAAAATTGGAGTACGGCGCATGCGCGTTCTCGCGCGCCTGTTTTGCCGCCGAAATCAAAATGTCATTCTCGCCCACGCTTTCGCCTCCAGGCACGCATTGGAGAGTTCAGGAAATGACTTCCGCGATTCGCGGAAGCAAAGCTTTCAGCAATCCGATGAACTGCCCTTTCACGCGCTCCGCCGTCTCAAGCACTTCTTTGTGATCCAGCGGCTGGTCCAGCATTCCCGCGGCCGCATTCGTCACGCAGGAAATTCCGAGCACGCGAATTCCGCTGTGCCGCGCCGCAATGACTTCTGGCACCGTGGACATTCCCACAAGATCCGCGCCAATCGTTCGAAGATACCGTATCTCTGCCGGCGTTTCGTAGCTCGGACCGGGCAGCGCGGCGTACACCCCTTCGTACATTCCGATGCCTATGCGGTTTCCTTCCCCGACAGCCATCTCGCGAAATCGGCGGTCGTAAGCGCTGCTCATATCCGGAAATCGCGGGCCAAATCGCTCGTCATTGGGACCTGACAGCGGGTTGGCGCTCTGCAAATTAATGTGATCCTTGATTACCACCAGCTTGCCTTGCACGAATTCGCGTTTGATGCCGCCCGCCGCATTGGTAAGAATGACGGCTTTCACGCCCATGCGGGCAAACACGCGAATGGGAAACGCCACGTCCTTCACGGAATAGCCCTCGTAGAGATGGACGCGTCCCTGCATTCCGCAGACCGGAATTCTCCCAACCTTGCCGACGACCAGGGTACCGGCGTGGCCGACGGCCGTGGATCGAGGAAAATAAGGAATCTCTGCGTAAGGAATTTTTGTTGCGCTGGAGAACTCATCCGCGAAAGCGCCGAGGCCCGAGCCGAGAACCAGGGCAATTTCAGGCCGCAGCGAAGTTTGCTCGGAAATGAATTTGGCGGCGAGCCCGGCGCATTCGAATTCGCTGAGAGACTCACCGGCTGCAAATCCAGGAAGCGCAAACTCGGGAGGTTCAGGCGCCTGTCTTTCTGTTTTCCTGTTTGTCTTCTTCGCACTCATGTAAGAATTCCGACGATTGCCGCGGACATCAAGTTGGCCATGGTGCCGGCCAGCATGGCGCGAATGCCGAATTTGGCGAGCTGCCCGCGCTGTTCCGGCGCGAGCGCACCGATGCCGCCGATCTGAATGCCGATGGAGCTGAAATTCGCGAAACCGCACAGCGCAAACGTTGCGATCGTGAACGAGCGAGGATCGAGCGAGCCCTTCATGGGGCCTAACTGCGAAAATGCATAGAGTTCGTTCACGACCATGCGCGATCCCAGCAGGTTCCCGACGGTGGAAGCGTCATGCCAGGAAACGCCGATGAGCCACGCGACCGGCGCGAAAACCCAGCCAAAGATTTGCTGGAGGCTCGAGGGGAACCACCCGATGCCGTGCGCGGCAAGCACGTTGTGCGCTCCAGAGAAGAGATAGTTCACGAGAGCGACGATGGCAACAAAGGAGATGAGCATCGCGCCGACGTTGATGGCCAGGTGCAGGCCGTCCGACGTGCCTCGGGAAATGGCGCCCAGAAAATTCGCCTCCTTTTCCATCTCTGGCATCTGGACGCGCCCGGCGGTGAGCGGCTCTTCCGTTTCGGGCACCAGCATCTTGGCCATTAGCAAAGTTCCCGGCGCGGTCATGATCACGGCGGTGAGGAGATGTTTGGCTTCCACGCCGTACGCGATGTAGGCGGCCATGATGCCGCCGGAAACGTGCGCCATTCCGCAAGTCATCACGCACATCAGCTCCGACTTCGTAAGCCGGTTGAGGAACGGACGGATGGTGAGCGGCGCTTCCGTCTGGCCCATGAAAATGCTGGCCGCGATGTTCAGCGATTCCGCTCCGCTCGCGCCCATCACCTTAGTCATGATCCAGGCGAAAGCGCGAATAATCAGCTGCATCACGCCGATGTGATAGAGAAACGCGAAGACCGCGGCGATAAAGATGATCGTGGGAAGCACCTGGAACGCAAAGATAAAGCCCAGCGAAGATTTCTGCTTGCCCAGCTCGCCAAACACAAACTCCGAGCCAAAGAAAGCGAAACTCAGGAGTTTATTCGCTCCCTTTCCGGCGTACTCGAAGATGGTGCGGCCAAACGCAAAGCGCAGAACGAAGAACGCGAACGCCAGTTGCAAGCCCAGTCCCCAAAGAACTGTTTTCAACCGTATCGCCTTACGATTCGTGGAAAACAGATACGCCAGACCCAGCATGGTCGCCAGGCCCAGCAATCCAGTAAACCGTCCCATGCGTTGACCTCTTCCTGTGCGCTCTCCCTAGGTTCAAGGGCAGCCAATGAGCTACGCGCCCAAAGTGTGACGGACCAGCGACCGCTTTTCCCGTGGTGCGTGCTCTCCGATATGATAGCTGCCGGAAATCAAGCTCTTTGCTTCCGCCAGTTTGGCGTCGCTATTGTAATGAATTGTCGCGAGCGGCTCGCCTTTTTTCACGGGGTCGCCAATGCGCTTGTGAAATTCGAGTCCTACGCCGTGATCGATCTTGTCTTCCTTCTTTTCGCGGCCGCCGCCGAGCATGGCGAGCGCAATACCGAATCCCTCGCAGTCAGTGCTGGTGATGAAGCCGCTCGCCGAACTCACGACATCGAGACGAGAACGCGCCTTCGGCAGCTGCTGCGGTTCGTCAATCACGCGCTCATCTCCACCTTGCAAACGAATTCCCTGCCTGAATTTCTCTTTGGCCTTGCCGCTGGCGATCATGCTCTCGGCAAGTTCCCGGCCTTCGTCGACGCTCTTTGTCTTTTCGCCGAGATAGAACATCCACGCGGAAAGCTCGAGGCTCAGTTCGCGGAGATCCGCCGGACCGCCGTCGTTGAGAACTTCGATGCACTCGATGACCTCATTCGAATGGCCCGCCATGCGCCCAAGCGGCTGATCCATGTCCGTGATCAGGGCGACCACTTTTTTGCCCATGCGCTTCCCCGTCTCCACCATGAGTTCCGCGAGTCGAACGGAGTCTTCTTCCTTCTTCATGAACGCACCGGAACCCGTTTTTACATCCAGGACCAGCGCGTCAATGCCCTCGGCGAGTTTCTTGCTCATGATGGAAGCGCAGATGAGGCCGATATTCTCAACCGTCGAAGTCACATCGCGAAGCGCATAAATTTTCTTGTCCGCAGGCGCGATTTCCGCGGTCTGCCCGATCAAGCCCATGCCGCATTCGCGGAGCACGCGGCGGAATTCTTCGAGCGAGAGATTGACGTTGAATCCGGGAATGGCTTCCAGTTTGTCGAGCGTTCCGCCGGTGTGGCCGAGCCCGCGGCCGCTGATCATCGGTACGGTCAGACCGCCCGCGGCGACAACGGGAGCGAGGATGAGTGAAGTTTTGTCGCCGATGCCCCCGGTAGAGTGCTTGTCCACTTTCTTGCCGGGGATTTCCGCGTGATCCAGGACTTCGCCGGAGTACAGCATCACCTCCGTGAGGCTGGCGATTTCCGCGCGGTTCAGACCTCGAATCCAAACGGCCATGAGCCACGCCGCCATCTGATAGTCGGGAATTTCGCCGCGCGTATAACCGGAAACGAGAAAGCTGAGTTCCTCACGGGAGAGTTCCCCGGAATCACGTTTCTTGCGGATCAGGTCAACGGCGCGCATTCGGATGGAAGGCGAACGCGAGCGTAACATTCACAGTGCGAGGCGTCAACGCGCGGCGCGGGCCATCGTTTGCAACAGGCTCATCGTATTTGCGGAAGACTGCCAGGTATATACTGGGCGTTCGAATCGAGGCTGATCCAGTCCCAGCCCCGCCAACCGAGTGAGGACCCCGTGCCGGCAGACACGCAAAAGTTCAAAGTTGCGGTGGTGCAGGCAGCCTCCGTGGCGTTCGAACGCGAGCGCACGCTGGAGAAAGTTCGCGGCCTCGCCGGTGACGCCGCCGGCCAGGGCGCTCGGCTGGTTTTGTTTCCTGAAGCGTTCGTTTCCGCCTACGCGAGAGGCCTGGATTTTGGTGCTGTCGTCGGCTCGAGAACGGAAAAAAGGGCGCGAGGATTTTCGCCGTTACTGGGAGAGCAGCGTGGATCCCCGGTCCGTCGGTCGATTTTCTTGGCCAGGTCGCTTTGGAAAATCGCATCTATCTCGTCATTGGAGTCGTGGAGCGGGAGGGTGGCACGCTTTACTGCACGGTCCTGTTTTTTGCTCCGGATGGAAGTTTCCTGGGCAAGCACAGAAAGGTGATGCCCACGGCTTCCGAAAGATTGGTCTGGGGCTTCGGCGACGGTTCCACGATGCCGGTGTTTGACACGCCGCTCGGAAAAGTCGGCGCCGTCATCTGCTGGGAAAATTACTTGCCGTTGATGCGCGCGGCCATGTATTCGAAGGGGATTGAAATTTATTGCGCGCCTACCGCGGACGCGCGGGATTCCTGGGTGGCTTCAATGCGCCACATTGCCGTCGAAGGACGCTGCTTTGTGTTGTCGTGCAATCAATTCAACCGGCGGCAGGATTTTCCCGCCGATTATTCCTCGGCGTTCGGGGAAACTCCGGATCAAGTTGTGACGCGCGGCGGAAGCTGCATCGTCGATCCATTCGGAAATTTCCTGGCCGGGCCGAATATGGAGAACGAGGCAATTCTGATCGCCGAAATCGATCGCGCCCAAATTGTCCGCGGAAAATACGACCTGGACGTCGTAGGTCACTACGCGCGGCCGGATATTTTCCAGCTCCACGTCGACGAAAGGCCCAAACAGCCCGTAACCATCCAGCCTGCCGAATCAACCAAGAAAGAAGAACAGCAGGGTCAACCGGCCCGCCGCCTGGCTGCCGGCTCCATAGAATAGCTGCAGCTGATCTACGGAAATGCCTTCCGCGACCCACTCCGTTGTTGCGCTGTTGAGAATTACAATTCTCTACAACGGCTGCTGCACACCGGGCGGCAGGTTGGTCGCCTGTCCGGAAACCACGTGCCAGCCCCGGGGCGTGTTGATGTACACATGAATGGCGCGAAACTGGGTGCTGTAACGTTGGCCGTTGATGGTGAATTGCGAGGACCAGAGGCACGTCGCGATCGCCATATCCTGATAGATTCGGACGTTGATGTCGGAAGCGTTGAACGACTCGCGCTTGACAGAGGGAGACTCCACGGCGTCAACCCACTGGGCCCTGTTCACTTGCTGGCCGTGCGAGAGCGTACCTGCGTAGTCCTCACTATAAACGCGGCGGAAGAAGGTGCCGCTGTTCTGCTGGATGGCACGCGCGGCTTCTCTTTCAAGGCTGACGATTTCCTGCCTTTGCACCTCCGGGTCCGCCCACGTGGGCGATACGATGCAGCGGTGTATGCACTCGTTTCGCACGTCTTCCCGCCCTTGCCAGGAGGGACTGAGTGCCAGTCCGATAGCGAGTGCGGCTGCAAATTTGAACATGGTGTGAACTCTCCTGAACGCCTTGCCGGGTTGACCGGAGTGCTATCGCGAAGGGGTTGCGACGCTTCTCCTGAATCTTACGGGAAGTGCTTCGGTCGCGGCAATCTGAAGTTGAGTCAATGGTTAACGCACACGCGTTTTAGAGCCAGCGGGAACGAACTGAACATGAAGTGCGGGATGCGGTCCGCGTTTCTAGGATGAGAGATGAAGATGCAAGAGAGGCGGAAATCTTGTGTGAGCCTGCTAGAATAACTGCTCGCCAGCGACGATTATGCAGTTCTGGTGGTCCCGGGATTGGAGGAAAAATGATCGATCTTTCGAAAGGGTTTTCACGGCGCAAATTTATCGCCAACACGTCCTGCTTTGGAGCGTTCTATGCCGCGGCCAGGCTGATTCCGCTCCCCGCGCTTGCGGCGGAAACCGCCAGCGATTCGCGCGTTGCGCAAACGCCCCTTGTGGACAAAGGCTTCGCTTCGGTCCGGAAAATTGGAAATGGGCTGTACGCAACGATTTCAGACCCTTCGAAAGGCATAACCACGATCTGCAATGGCGGATTCCTGGTGGGAAAAGACGCCGCGCTCGTGATTGAAGGGTTCGGATCGCCGGCGGGAGCGGCGTTCCAATTGGATGCGCTTCGAATGGTCAGCCAGGTGCCGGTGAAGGGCGCGCTTGACACCCACTATCATTTCGATCATTCGATGGGAAATGCATTTTATGGCGCGAACGGCGTGCCCATTTGGGCGCATGCGACGACGGCGAAACGGATTGTCGAGAGTTACGTGCCGATGCAGGGAGCGGACAAAGAGGCGGTGTTGGGATCCCTTGAAAAGCGGGTCAAAGACGCGAAGTCGGATTTAGAACGAGCACACGCGCAAAGCGACTTGAATGCCGTCACAGGCGTTTTTCAAATCGCGAATGCTAGCGTCCTTGCGCTGCCCAATCATCCGATCGATGCGGCAAAGCTTCCGATGATGATGGATTTGGGCGGGCTGACCGCGGTGGTGGAGTCGTACCCGGGGCATTCAGGGACGGACATGATTGTGAAAGTGCCCGAGCAAAACGTGGTGTATACCGGCGATCTGTTGTTCAGCGGCTGGTATCCCGTGTGCTTCGACGAGAAGGCCACGATTTCAGGCTGGCGCGATACGTTGAAGAAATTTGCGGCGCTCGATAAAGACACCCTGTTTGTGCCCGGACATGGACAGATTTGCGGACAGGAAGGGATTGCCACGATCCGCGAAGTGTTCGATGACATCGCGGGACAAGCAGAAAAGATGCACAAGGCAGGAGTCCCCGTCGAAGAGGCGCAGCATCGTTACGTCGTGCCCGAGAAATTCAAGAATTTCCCGATCTACGCGTGGGGCTTCACGATTGGGCCGGCGATTACCAAACTTTATGCGGAATGGAAAGGAAGGTAGAAGAAATCGCAAGGACAAAAATGTAGAAAAAAGCGCGAATTGTTTTCGCGCTTTTTTTCATTTCATTCTCCCGCGCAGATCATTTTCATGCGCACTAGAATTTTACGAGGATCGCCATATTCAGCCGGTTCTCGGTCTTGCGAAGATCTGGCAGCCAGGTATTTGCTGGCGAGCCGTCGCAAGTGGTGAAACCGCTGAGGCAAACCAGTGAGGAAGGCTTGCCAGTGTTGCCTCCGGGAGGCGTGACTCCGCCGGATCCCGTGAAGTAGGGCACGTTCGCGGCACGATGGTTATATTCCCAGCGGAAAGTAATGTACTGGCTGGGCATCCAGTCAAAAGTTCCCGATACATCCCAGGCCTTGTACGGATCGCCCGGATTCTCCGTGAAGTAGGGCGTTCCCGAAGCAGCCGTAGCGCCGTTGATCGGCGGCAGCAGCACCAGATAGCGTCCCGGATTATTGATTTTTCCGCCGCCGAGCGTCAGCGCGTACTTGTCGTGATCGAACCACAGGCGGTTGTAGACCATATAACCAAGGAAGCTCTGCTTGGGGCCCTTTGCAGAATTACCAGCGCAGCTGACGCCGCCTCCGTGCTCGCAACCCATATCACCGGTCAGCGAGAAGGCGGCTTTGCTGAGGAAATTTTCCGGGTGGTCGTAGTATTTGATCTGAATGCTATCGTCCGTGTGATAGCGAATGCGGCCCGGCGTGTTCAGCGCATCCTCGCCCAGGGCATACTGGTTCCCGAGGACCGATAGCCAGCCATTCGGCCGCCACAGAATCTGCAACCCGACACCAGGGCGGTTGTTGAAACGTCCGTAGGACTGCCAGCCGTTGACGAACCATGGCTCGATTTTCAAGTGTTCGGTGGGGAAAATTTGAACACGCACACCGTTGAAGAACCACGGTGTGTTCGATGAAACATACGACGGCTGATACGTCCAGTTGTCGAATTGGTAGTAGCTGAAGAGGCCGACATAGGACATAAAGATTCCGGCGTCGACATTAATCCCACGCAGGACGTTGAAGTGGTAGCCACCGTACGCTTCGGAGAGATAACGATAGGCATTGTCCAGATTCCACTGGCCGCGTGAAGGGCTGGCATCGTTGCGCGGCGTGGTTTGCGAATACAAGCCGAACTGCGTCATCAAACGCGCGCGAACATTATCATAATGAAAGTCGCCACCGACGCCGAGTTGCGTTACCTGGACTTCATTGGCCCTGAAGACTTCGCTCGACCCACCGATCGAGTTGTCCTTGGGATGATTGAAGTCGTAGATGTAATCGACGTCGGCCCGGATTTCCGGCGTAAAGAACTTGGTATCCATCGGCGATTCTTTGGTGCGCGCGTTGCCGGTCAGCCACGTAAAGTCGGCGAAGGCAAAGGGTTCTGCTTTAGCAGCCTTGGCCCCACCGGACTTGCCCTTTTCAGTAGCTTGCGCGGTACCGAGTGCAACAGTCTTGTCTGTCGGAATAACATTTGTGCTGGCCACTGCGGCAGGTGCTGCTGATGTGGCGTCTGTGGGTAAAGATGACGTAGACAGGTTTGGCGAAGTGGGCTGCGGCAGGGAAATTTCCGTCGCCGGTGTAACGGGCGAGTTGCTCTTGGATTCGAGCTCGGCGACGCGCTTTTCGAGCTGCTCCATGCGGTCCAGCATCCAGCGCTCACGCGCGGTGAGCGGAGCCGGCGAATCGGGCTTTGCCGACACAGGTTTTGCGGGAGGATTGCTGGCTTCTTTGTCATCCGCGACCGAGCGAAATGGAATGACGGTGGTACAAAGCATTGCCACCAGAAGCAGGCGAAGTATTTTTCGAGTTTGGTTGAACGTGCGCATCTCTCTCTCCTAAAGAATATTGATGCTTGGCAACGGGTTGTTGATGGATCAAAAATGCGTCTTTGGCGCAGGGCGCTGGTTCGTTGCCTCGGAATACTAGCGTTCGGGACGTAAGAAAACTGTAAGTCCGGCGTAAGGATGGGATTAATGCGCAGAGACAAATCAACAAACTTTTTGCGGGTCAATGGCGAACTGGGGTTGGAGGGCGTCGGGAAATTTCGAGGGCGACGGCGCGCATCTCTTCGTGGATGAGGCCGTTGGTGGCGAGAATGATGGGGCCGCCGAGTTGATAAGGATCGCCGGCAAAATCGCTGACTCTGCCACCGGCTTCTTCGATGAGAAGGACGCCAGCGGCGGTGTCCCACTTCTGTAGACCAAATTCCCAAAAACCATCGAAGCGGCCGGCGGCAACGCTGGCGAGATCGAGCGCGGCGGAGCCGTCGCGGCGAACGCCGTGCGAGCGCTGGGTGAAGTCGCCGTAATACTGAAGATTGGGGCTGGCTTTGCGATTGCGCGTGGGAAATCCGGTGCAGAGCAGGCTGGTGGAAAGTGTGGCGACTTTGGAGACGCTGATTTTCTTGCCGTTGAGGGTGGCGCCTTCGCCGCGGGCAGCGGCGAAGAGTTCGTTGTGGACGGGATTGAAGACCACGGCGACGAGCAACGTGTCGCGCTGGGCGAGCGCGATGGAAACGCAGAAGCAGGGGTAGCCGTGGGCGAAGTTGGTGGTGCCGTCGAGCGGATCAACGTGCCAGCGGAATTCGGAGGCGTTTTCCTTGCCGGTGCCTTCTTCGGCGGCGACGGAGTGGTCCGGGAAATATTTATTGAGGCGCGCGACGATGGCTTGCTCGGAGCGCTTATCAGCTTGCGTGACGATGTCCACTTCGTCGCCTTTATAGCGGATGTCCGGCGGGCGCGACGATTCCTCGACGAGGATTTTGCCGGCTTCCTGGGCGATTTCGATGGCGGCTTCGAGGTAGTTCTTGGTCATACGAATAGGACTTGATCGCTTTCGGCTCTTAGTTGGCGCGCTTTGTGAAGACGCTCTCCACTTTACCATTGGCGGCAAGATGCTTGCGCTAAGAGCGCCAGGATGAAGGTGAAATATAAGCGCCGGCAGGGATGCCGGCACCGCGCGCGAAGTAGGAAGGCGCGGGCTGGATAGGTCAGTGAGAATCGGGGAGGGTGTAGGCGAAGTCGTACGAGTGCTTGCCGCCGGCGATTTGGATGTCCATTTTGCCGGTGAGGCCGGTGAGTTGGCCGGTGCCGGAGGCGGGGACGACGGTGATGCTGAGTTGCAGCGCGCCGCGGTTCATGGTGCCGGTGTGCTGCAGGATGAAGGTGCCGGTGCGGCCGTGGAGCGTGCCGCTAATGCGCTCGATGGCGACGTAGCCGGCGGAGCCCTTGACGGGTGTACCGGCGGTGAGCATTTGGCCCTTGCTGGTGGCTTTCGAGGTCGCCGTGGATTTGTTTCTCAATGGTCATGCGGCCGAGAGTGGCGTCATCGGATTTGTCCTCGGAGGGTTGCGGGGTCAGTTTCACATCAAACGTTCCGGTGGCATGAGTGGTCACGACGGCGCCTTTCTGGGTTGGAGTGGGATTTTGCGAATGGGTCCGAGAGAGCGCAGTGCGGCCAAAACCGAGGGACAGGCACAGACACGCAAAGATTGCCGGTCGGACGACAGTTTGGTTTTTCATTTTTGCTCCGTTACGAACGTTCTGAGTTTACACGGTCTGCCTTCACACGGGGACAAGTGAAGAGGCCCGTATCGTGCCCCTACGCGGGGGGAAGGCTGAAGATTATTGCGGGCCGGTGAGGTAGGACTTGCGGTGGCGAACTTTGTAGTTACTGGGGTTGACGGTGACGACGATGGAGCGGTAGGTGTTGGCGGGGCCGCGGGGATTGGGGTAGTAGGCGAGGCGGTATTGGGTGCGGAGCTCGCGGTCGATGCGATCGAAGATGGCGCCAAGTTCCTGGGCCGAGTCAGGGTAGAACATGGCGCCGCCGGTGGTGTCGGTCATGGTTTCGAGGGCGTGTTCGCCGGCGGTGTTCCGGCCGCTTTCATTTTTCACCGGGCGAATGACGATGGTGTAGAGGAGCGCGTTGGAGAGGACGGCTTCTTTGCGGGCGGCATCGAAGTCGGCGCGGCTGGTGGTTTCGCCCGCGTCGGTAACGAGGATGATGACGCGGCGGCGATCATCGCCGCGGCGCCCGAGGGCGCGGGAGCCGAGGAGCACGGCATCATAGATGGAAGTGCCTGCGCCAGCGGGAATCCTGCGGACGGCGGCTTGCAAATCGGCGACGTTATCGGAAAACGGGGCGACCTGGGTGACGTTCTCGTCGAAGCAGAAGACAGAGAGGCGGTCACCGGGGCGCAACACCTGACGAATGAAGTGGGCGGCAGCTTCCTGTTCGAAGGTAATTTCCTTGTGGGCGCTGAGGCTCGCGTCAATCATGATGGCGAGGTCCAGCGGCTGAAGAGTTTCGGATTCGAACTTATCGATTTTCTGTTGGACGCCCTCTTCGAAGAGTTGGAAGGATTCGAGGGGAAGATCGGGCGCGGGACGATTGTGCTCGTCGAGGACGCTGACGAGCACGTTGACGAGGTTGACGGTGACGCGGATGCGCCCGCGCTGTGCGGCGGGATCCTGCGAGTCGGCGGCCGGAGCGGACGGCGGCGTGGGTTGAACGATTTTCCCTGGTTCGCCGGTAGGAGATGAAGCCGGATTGGACTTCGAAGCGGACTTTGATTTCTGCGCCCAGGGCGGGCGGTCGGATTTGTCCTGCGCGGTGACGGTTCCAATGAAGAGAAAAGTGAGAACGGCCAGGGGCACCGTGGCGCGAGAGCAGAGGGGTGTCATCGGCATTGAAAATTAAGATGCAGGTTTTGCATGAGAGGTCGCCGCGGGTGCCGGCGGGAGTTCACCATCGGCCCAGACGGCGCCGTCTTCGAAGTACTCTTTTTTCCAGATGGGGACCGTGCGCTTTAGGGTGTCAATGGCGAAGCGGCAGGCGTCAAAGGCGGCGGCGCGATGAGCGGAGCTGACGGCGATGAAGACGCTGGTTTCGCCGATTTCGAGGCGGCCGAGGCGATGGACGATGGCCACGCGGTGAATGGCGAATTTTTCGTGCATCTGGGCCGTGATTTCTCGCATTTTAGCAAGGGCCATGGATTCGTAAGCTTCGTAGTCGAGGTAGAGAGTAGGACGATTGTGGGATTGATTGCGGACGAAACCGTCGAAGGTGACGATGGCGCCGTCTTCCGGAGCTCGGACTTCGCGGATGAAGGCGGGCATGTCGATGGGGTTGCGGACCAACTGGCAGATGTCGTTGTGAAATGACGTGGTCATGGGGGAGTGCGTCAGCCGCCGCTCACGGGAGGAAGGAAGGCGACTTCGTCGCCGGGACGGAGAGGCGTGTCCCAGGCGGCGAATTCCTGGTTGCGGGAGGCGACGAGCGAAGGGCGGTATTTGGCGAGCTCGGGATTGCGGGCGGCATAAAGAGCGAAGAGTTGTTCGATGGTGGCGGCGTCGGCGAAGTTAACCGAATCCTCGGCGCGGCCGATGAGGTCCTTGAGGCGGCCGAAGAAGAGGACTTTGAGGCAAGTGGATTGGGAGACAGAGGTCACAGAGGAATTGTAACGCGCGCGCACGGATGCGGCTAGGGGCAGGGGCTTCCAGTGTGCGGAAGGGACGGCCCGTTTGGCGAGTTCGTTTGGCGAGTTCGTTTCAAAAGATACGAAGGCTTGACGGTCGAGGAAGCGTTGCGTAGCGTGCAACAGTGGTGCGTTGGGTTCCGCTGCGGGCAGAAAAGATCAATGAGGAAAACATGAAGATTTTGGTGACGGGGTCGTCGGGGCTGATAGGGACGGCGCTGGTGAAGGCGCTGGGGCGGGACGGTCACATGGTATACCGGCTGATGCGGCCGGAGAGTGCAGCAAACAACGAGGTGAAGGACGGATTTAATGTGGCGTGGAATCCGGCGACGGGAGAGTTGGGCGGCGCCGGAGTGGGCCCGGATGCGGTCGTGAATTTGGCGGGGGCGTCAATCGCAGGCGGGAGATGGACGGCGGAGCGGAAGGCAGTGCTGCGCGCGAGCCGGATTGATACGACGCGAGCGCTAGTGGAGGCGCTGGCGAAAATGAATGTGCGGCCGAGCGTGCTGGTATCGGCCTCAGCGATCGGAATTTATGGAAACCGCGGCGATGAGCTGCTGACAGAAGAGAGCAAGGCGGGGACGGATTTTCTGGCAGGGCTGGCGCAGGAGTGGGAGGCGGAAGCGTTGAAGGCGGAGGCGCTGGGGATTCGCGTGGTGCTGGCGCGGTTTGGAATTATTTTGTCGCGAGAGGGCGGAGCCCTGGCGAAGATGCTGCTGCCGTTCAAGCTGGGGGCGGGCGGGAGGCTGGGGCCGGGACAGCAGTGGATGTCGTGGGTGACGCTGGAGGATGTGGTAGCGATTTTGCGGATGGCGATTGAGAAAGCGGCGGTGAGAGGCGCGGTGAATGTTGTGGCGCCGCAGCCGGTGAAGAACGCGGAGTTCACGAAAGTGCTAGCGAAGGCTCTGCACCGGCCGGCGCTCTTCCCTGCTCCGGAGTTTGCGCTGCGGCTGGCGCTGGGAGAAATGGCGGACGCGCTGCTGTTGAGCAGCCAGCGCGTCGCGCCGCAAAAATTGCAGCAGCTTGGCTACTCCTTCTTGCACCCGGAGTTGCCTGCCGCTTTGAGCACTATTCTCCAAAAGGGCTGAGGTAAGACAATCGTCATTTCACAACAGAGACGCTAACTTCAACCTTCAGGACTTTGCCGCTGAACGGATCGGTCGCCATCGTGCTTTCCACGACCTGACCCTCGCGAACCTTAAGCTCGAGTTCTGATTTGAATTGCCGAATGACCGGTTTCCGGAAGCGGCTTGCTGGCCCGTCAGGCTGAGCGGGATCGGACTTCGTCATCGCGAGAGTCACGTCTCCCTCAACCCAGGAGCGGTCGAGACTGAGATACAGGAGGAAGCGGCCCCCACCCGTGTGGGCAGCGCGGGCATCGATGTTGGTGCCGACGTCGATGTAAGTCATATTTTCGTTGCTGGCACTCGTATACACCGGCACGCGGCTGCCAATTCGAAGTTTGGCCCAAGTGCTGGACCCCAAATCCGGCGCGTCGGGCGCATTGATGTAAAGCGTGTACGGAAGGCTCTTGACCTTTTTGTCGCCGTCGTATTCAGTAAAGACGATCAGCGCTTTTGCAGCCGTAGATGGAGTCTTCTCTTCCGCCTTGGGTTTGTCCTGCGCCTGGCCGAACGGCGACAACATTCCGAGTAACAGGAGTGATGCCACATGAATCGTCGTCGTTTTCATTCTTCCTCCGCAGTGTTTTGATTTTCGCTCGACCATCCGCTAATGCTGCTCGCCCACACGACCGGAAATTTCGGTTTCCCGCCCTTCCAGCGGCTTCACTTCGAGAACCGCGATCTGCAGTGGTTCCACGGTCACGAGCGCGTCCTCTTTCTTTGGACTGGGCGCGAGGAGTGCCGCAGCCACGTCGCGGCGCTGCTGCAGGGCGAAGACAAAACTCAAAAATGCTTCGCGTTCGTCCTGAGGAACAAGGACTTCTGCCTGGCTAGACGCCACCGGGCGCAATAAAGTTGAGTGACCTGGCGTTCGAGAATTGTTCACGTTGGACGAAACGATCTGCGTGGCGGGCCCAGAATTCTGGTCGCCAGCGTTTGTCGCAGGCGTCTCGCTAACCGGGATCTGGGGAGTTTGTTTAGCTTGGCTGTCAGGCCTTTCGTGATGGGGCCGAACAACCAGAAAGATGGCAAACACGAGAGCGACGCTGGCTGTTGCAAAAATCATAGGCTGAGCCCACATGCGACGTGTCGCAGCTTCTTCGGCGAGGCGGGCGCGGACCCTCGGCAAAAGAGAGGCAGGAACGTCGGCGTTGGCTGCGGCGTGCAGGCCTTCATCCATGGACGAAAAGAGAGATTGTTCCTGGGCGAACGCGGTGCGGCAAGCGGCGCAGGCGGCGAGGTGCGCGCGCAATTCGCCTTGTGGCTCACTGCCGGAGGCGGCGGCTTCGATTAACGCGTTTTGGTAAGGTTCACATGGCATCGCAACTTCTCCGCTAGCTGTTTTCGTGCGACAAAAATTCGAGACTTCACCGTGCCGCTGGGAATAGCGAGCAGCGCCGCGATTTCGTCGATGGTGTGGCCTTCCATGGCGGCGAGCAAAAGCACCAGGCGAAGTTTCTCCGGTAATTCTTCAAGCGCACGATCGAGGTGCGCCTGAAATTCGCTAGAAGCCGCCAGGTCCTCGGCGGTGGCGGCAGGCGGCCGCTGTGCGGGCTGCGACCAGAGGACGTCGCGCACCTCGCGACGCTTGGCGGAGCGCAGGCGGTCCAGCGCGAGGCGAAACGAGATTCGAACGAGCCAGGCGCGGAAGCGGTCGCGATCGCGCAGGCGATCGAAGCTGCGGTAAGCGCGCAAGAGCGCTTCCTGCGCAACGTCTTCAGCATCGGCGGAATTGCGAAGAACTCCGCGGGCCACGCGATACGCGAGCGGGCCGCATTCAGCAAGGCGGGCTTCGAACTCGCGTGTTGCGTCGGCCTGGGCAGCCTCGCGCCCCGACTCCTTCCCTAGCGTGCCACTCGGCTGGATCAGAACCAGCTCCTGCATTGGGCTTCCTGTGAAAGCGCGAACGCCTTTGTTTTGGGCGGGCACGATGCACTCGAAATCGCGCGCCATCCCCGTACAACTACCAGACGCCGCGGGTTGGGATTTGGTTCAGCACGAAATGGCTCCTTTGCATTGCGGCGGGCTAAATGCCCAACTGTTCGAGGAGCATTTCGAGGTTGGAATCGTCGACCGCGACTTCGACCGCCGGCTGGCCTTGCGCGGGAGGCTTGACGGCGCCTTCATCAAACGCCTGGAAGAGGCGCATTTTGGCTACGGCGTATTCCTCACTACTGGAGAGCGGGCGGCCGTTTTGCTTAGCCCAGGCTTCCATCGCGGATTGGTAGACGAAAATCTTGAAGCGGAAGGCGGACTGGCGGTCGACGGAAATCGCATAGGTAAATTCGCCGCCGGGGCTGCCATTGCGCTGGGCGCGGTTTCCCTCGAAGAAATAATACTGGTAGACGTAGCCGTCGGCGGCGGAGTAGCTCTTGACTCGGCGGACAGCATCGGGGCGAGGCATGCAGGATTATTTGTTGGCGGAGGTCAGATGTCAACGCAGGAGAGGGGACGCGGGCAATTCCGAAATGGCACTGGAGCAGGAGAGGCGCGTTCCGGATTGGGACAGGCCGCGAAGAGTTCGTAAATATAGGAAGGGTTTCTGAAGAGACTAGACGGCACACCGAACTGGCACAACTCCCAGATTCACATACGATTACGAAGACGGTTCCTTCCGTTTCGCTGACTCCCTCGCAAGATTGGTAGCTGCGTTTTTCGATGGCCCTTCGCCTGCTTTGCGGAGGGCATGCGGCCCCTCTCGCCATTCGAACGAAAGAGATTCCGGACCGCAAGTATTTTTCTATTTGTTCTACCCGCGACGGGGGCGTGGACGATCGGCTGCGGCGGAGGAGGCGCAGGCCCATCCGTGCCCCCGCCTCCACCTCCTCCATCCATCACCGTGACGGTTTCACCGAAAAGCGGTTCGCTGATGCTGGGAAATGCGATGCCGTTTTCCGCGAAGGTAACGAACACCGCGGACACCGCCGTGAGTTGGAGCGTAAACGGCACTCGGGGCGGCAACGCAACCTCGGGAACGATCACACCCGATGGCGTGTACACCGCACCCGCGATCCTGCCGGCGTCCGCGACGGTGCAGATTACGGCGACGAGCCACGCGGACGCAACAAAATCAGATAGCGCCTCCGCGATGATTGTGAGCGACATCGCCATCTCCGTGGCGCCGAACCCGGCCAGCGTGGAGCTTGGCGCGACGCAGAGTTTTCATTCCTCGTTGGCGAGCAGCGGGCATCCCGATTCCTCCACGCGCTGGAGTTTATCCGGCGCGGCGTGCCCGAGCGGCTGCGGGAGCGTGGACGCGGCGGGGACGTATACCGCGCCGCAAATTCTTCCTTCGTCCGCAAGCGTGACGTTGACAGCGCAGAGCGTGGCCGATCCTTCGAAGCAGGTTTCTGCGGCGCTGACGATCACCAGCAATTTTTCGTTGCAGCTTGCTGCGCCATCGAGCGTGCCCGTGGGAGCGACGGCGGCAATCGTTGCGACGCTCACGGCCATCCCCGGTTCGAATCCCAGCACCGTGATGGCGTGGACGTTGAGCGGGCCCGGATGCAGCGGGGCTTCGTGCGGGGCGATCAGCGGGACGACGACGCAAACGCAAAACGGAAATGTTTCCACGGTCTCGGCGCAGTACACGGCGCCGGCGGCCGCGCCGAATCCGAACAGCGTGACCATCACGGCAACGCCGCAGGCGGATTCCTCCAAAAAAGCCCAGGCCACACTCTCGATCGTGCCGGAAATCAACGTGAGTGTTTCACCGGCGGCGGCAACGCTGGCGGCCAATCATCGAGTAACGCTGACAGCACAAGTCAACGGAACTTCCACTACCGGCGTGAATTGGAACGTGAATGGAATTGCGGGAGGCAATGCGGCTGTGGGCCAGATTTGCGTGGCGGGTTCGAATCCCTGCCAGGCGGTCACAAGCACAAGTTCACTGCAGGTGGATTTTCTCGCACCTGGGGCGATTCCCTCGCCGAATCCGGTAACGGCCACGGCCGTGAGCGCGGCGGATATCACGAAGAGTGCGAGCGCGCAGATCACGGTCATCAATCACGTGGTGGTGTCCGTACAGCCCGCAAGCGTGACACTTGCGCCGCTCGGCGTGCAGGGATTCACGGCCGCAGTTCTGGGAACGAGCAATCAGAGCGTGGTATGGCAAGTGCAAGGTGCGGCTTGCGCCGGCGCCGGCATCTGCGGATCGATTAACCCGAATGGAACGTATACAGCGCCCAATACGGCGCCGACACCCATCGCGATTCAAGTGGTGGCGATCTGATCCGACGATACATCGCAATCCGGAATTGCCAACGTCACGATTACGACGGGAGCCAATGTTCTCAGTCTGCATCCGTCCAGCGTATACGCGGGAGCAGCGCAGGGCTTCACCTTGCGCGTGGAGGGCAGCGGTTTTGCGGCTTCGACGCCGGGCCCGGGTTCCGTGGTGCTGGTCGGAGGCACGGCGCGGACGACGGCGTGCAACACGGCGCTGTCGTGTACCGCGCCAGTAACGGCGGCGGACGTTGCCCTGGCAGGCAGTGTGTCGGTGCAAATTCAGAATCCGGACGGCAAGAAATCAAACGCCGTGTTGCTG
>QHYE01000051.1 GCA_003224055.1 Acidobacteriota bacterium
CGGACTTGCGCGGAGCGTATCTTTCCGGTGCAATTTTGCGCGGCGTGGTGCTGGATGGAGCGAACCTGGCGGGCGCGGACTTGCGGGGCGCTTCCGGGATCACGGCGCAACAGGTTTGTTCCGCTTCGCACGGGCGGTCTGCATTGATGGACCCTGATTTGGCGGGGGAAGTGCAGGCGCGCTGCGGGTCCGCTCAATAGCCTAAATCAATATCACAATATCGTGGGTCAAGACGGGTTAGTGGAACTTTGCGTATTCGGCCTTGGCTTGCATGAGGATGGGAATATCCGGGTCGGCGTCTTTCCAGAGGGCGAAGAAGTCCTGGTAGGCGGTGCGGGCTTGGGCGTGTCGCCCTGGAGGGCGTAGGCGCGGGCAAGGTTCAAGCGTGCGAGTGGATAGAGGAGGTTGACAGCATTGGCTCCCCGGTGGTCGAGAATCTTCTGGAACTCGGTGGCAGCTTTCGTGCCGTCCTGCATGCGCAGGAAAGCTAGCCCACGAAGATAGACTGGCCAGAAATTGGCGCTGCCTGGCCCGACGCCGAATTCGTACTTCCTGGCTGGTTCGAGAGCACTGATGGCCTCTGCAGAAGCTTTTCGCTGCAGATTGAGGAGTGCCCACACAGTGGGAATATGTACGGCATTGAGCAACGTGTCACTCGGGAACTCGCCGCCCAGATCATCGATCAGCTTTTTGGCTTTCGCGACGTCACCGACCTGTGCCAGAACTCTTGCTGCCGTCACGCGAGTACCCTTGTTTCCACTGCTGCGAAGGGCTTCAGAGGCTTTCTCCCGAGCAGCGGAGGAATAGCCGTATGCAGCATCGCGTACGGCCTCATTGGCAAACATTATGGAAGCGAACTCTTTCATGCCGCGCCGATTTGCAGCAGACCTAGCCTGCTGCCAAGTGTTTCGGGATGTCTTGACTCTCCCAAGCGAATGCTCAGCATTGGCCATGCGAACCAACAAGAAAGGTTCGTCGGACGTTCCCGCCGTACGTGATACCTCGCGCTGCATGGTGACGTGGTCGCCTCGAATAAAGGCGATGTCGAAAAGCGGAAGGTGAGTCCCGAAAGAATCGAGCTTTTGGGCTGAAGCCTGTTCCGTGACGGTTTTCGCCTCATCATATCGATTCAGGGCCATGTAAGCGGGGGCGAGATTCTGGTAGGCGTACGCATCCTTGATATCCAAACGTAATGCTTCGCTCGAAGCATTTAGCGCTTTCTCAGGAAGGCCTATCCTCGAGTACTCCAACGCCAAATTGTCGAGCGGCAGGGTATCGCGAGGATACGTGCGATTCCATTTTTCGTATACCTCGATTTGCTTCTCAATTTCACCGGTGCCCTCGCCGTAATAGTGCGCCAGAATATATAACCATTCCCGCTCGCTCGCCCTCTCGCGCAAGTCGTAGGCCTTCTTTAGAAAATCCCTGGACTTTTGCATATGCGTGAGATTGGAGTAGACCACTGCGAGAGTCGCGTAGGCGGTGGCAAAGTTCGGGTCAATTTCAATGGCGCGTTCTAGGTGAGGCATGGCCGCATCATCGTGCAACTTCAGATGCTCAGCTTCTCCCAGACTGAACTCCTTCAGCGCGTCGAGTGAGGAGGTCGTGGCCTGCTCGAGCGGCGTCGCGAACTGCCGCACCGAGGCGAGAGATTCGCCGAGTTTCTGGCGCAGGCTCGAGGCAGCTTTGTCGAGTGACCTGAGCACGTGCTCTTTGCTGGCGGCCTCGACCTGTTCGCGAGCGAGCGAATCGCCGGTTTGAGCGTTCACCGCATCTAGGCTGATTACGTAATGGCTGCCGAGACTACCGATGGAGCCAGTGAGCATAGCCTTTACGCCTTGGCGAAGAGCGATTTCGCGGCCTACTTCGCTAGTGATGCGCTCGCCGGCAGGACGACCCATGTAGCCTAGCGCTTCCCGGATGCGGGATTCCGGGACGATGTTCAGGTAAGGGGACTGCTCCAGTTGCACGGCAAGGGCTTGCTTGAGCGTGTTGTCAAATGCCGCATCTCCCGTGGTGTTGATAAATTCGATGAGGAGGATGGAGTCTTTTTCGGTCAATGCGTGCGTCCTGCTGGAGTGCCAGTACAGCATTCCCGCGCCGATGGCCGCTAAAAAAACCGCCCCGGGAACAAGGAATCTCCAAGAACGCGATACCCGCCTTTTCACTTCTGCTGATAGCCCAGTAGAAGGTGCAGCCGCTTGACTTGTGGAAACTGGTGACGGAAGTGTCGCAGAGATAGCCAAAGATGGCGCAGCAGCTTCTTCCGCGGCGGGGTGGTGGCCGGTGCGGTGGGAGTCCGTATCGCGCTTCAGCCTTTGCAAGTCCGCTCGCATATCGGTCGCGTGCTGGTAGCGAAGGTTACGGTCCTTCTCCAACGCTTTGTTTACGATTTCTTCCAACTGTTGCGGCAAATCCGGGTTGAGCCGCACAGGGGCGACCGGTGCTTTGTGAAGAATCGAATCGAACATTGCGGCGGAGGTTTCCCCTCGAAAGGGGAGCCTACCGGTGGCCATTTCGTAGACGACAGTGCCGAAAGAAAAGAGATCGGTGCGGGGATCGAGTTCCTTGCCCAGGGCCTGCTCGGGCGACATGTAGGCAACCGTACCGAGGGCTGTGCCCGGACTGGTTAGGTGCTCGTGACTCACTTCGATGGTGGCCTGTGATGCGGCGAGATGCGGGGATATAAACTTGTCCGCAGTGAGCTTGGCAAGTCCGAAATCGAGAATTTTGGCGTGCTCTCGCTTAGTTACAAAAATATTGGCCGGCTTGATGTCGCGGTGGATGATTCCTTGCGCGTGGGCCGCATCCAAGGCATCGGCGATCTCGATGCCGACCGCCAGCAGGGTGTCGAGTTCCAAGGGACGGCCCGCGACGTGGTGCTTCAGTGTTGCGCCGTCAAGAAACTCCATGGCGATGAACGCTTGCCCGTGCTGGTCGTCGATTTCGTAGATGGTGCAGATGTTCGGGTGATTCAGCGCGGATGCAGCTTTGGCTTCGCGCTGAAAACGGCTGAGAGCTTGCGGATCTTTCGCTACTTCTTCGGGGAGGAATTTGAGGGCAACAAACCGCCCGAGCTTGATGTCTTCGGCTTTGTAGACGACACCCATGCCGCCGCCACCGAGCTTTTCAATGATGCGGTAGTGGGAGACGGTCTGCCCGATGAGGGAAGAGGAGTCCGCCATTTGGCGGACATGTTAGGTTGCAAGCAGAGACAAGTCAACGAGAGTAGAGGAGCGCGGGGTTGATGGATGCGGACTTGGAGGCGGAAGTGTAGCTTCGCCGTGCTTTCTTAGTAGTCCATAATCGCGAAATATGAACGAGGCGAGTGGTGGCGGTGTCTGGATAGGTGAAGGCGCAGAATGCGCACACTTCAAGGAGAACCGCCGCCATGAAAAAGACAGGAATCGCTTTTGCTTTGCTCGCCATTCTTCTGATGAGTTGCAGCCAAGCGCTGGCGCAGAAGCCAGCTGCCAAGCCCGCACCGGTGACGCCAACGCCTGACTTCTCGAAGCTAAACATCGAGAAGATTTTGCAACAAGTGCAAACTACGAAGCTTCAAGCGAACGCTGAAGAAACATCGCCCTTGCAGGTCGTGGCTGAGTTCCTGCAACTGCGGCCGGGACAGGTGAGCGAACTGGAACAATTGCTGCAGGCCCGCCAGTCAGCGATTGTGCCGCTCTTTCAAACGGCGCAGGCCAAGATCCAGCAGCTGGGAATCTTGCTGAACACTGGGGGCAACCCGGCACAGGTAGGGGTGTTGGTGATCCAAATTCACGCGTTGCAGCAGCAGATGGGGCAGGTACAGCAGAGTTTTCTAACGCACTTTGTGGCGATCCTAGATGTCGAGCAGGTGCAAAAACTTCAGGCGGTGCAGATCGCTGCACAATTGCAACCGATTCTTCCGGCGTTTCAGCCGATCTTTCTCTTCTGATTCGAATGGAACACGGCCGGGCTGTGGGCGGCCGAGCCGCTTGCAGCCCGGCGCGGGATCCCGTCAACGATTCGAATTGCTCGCTACGCACTGCGAGCAAGCGTGGTATTTTTCTGAACGAAGGGCCGGACCGCGGTGTCTATACAGGAAAGGGGCAGCACAGGCATGACTGGGGCGTGCATGAGTGCGCTGATTGCGAGAGCTGAAACGCGCGGTCCCGAGGCGGGATTTGGCGAGCGCATCGCTGAGAATCAGCGGCGAGTTTTTCAGATTGCCTACAGCATTTTGGGCAATGCCGCCGACGCCGAAGATGTTGCACAAGAAGCGTTCTTGCGCGCTTACCAGAAGTTTGGGTCGCTGCGTGAAGCGGAGAAATTCCGCGGGTGGGTAAACCGGATCGTTTTTCGACTGGCATTGAACCGACAGAGAGGCCACCGGCGACGGCTGACACGAGACACGGCGTGGCAGATGACCGAGACGCGTGCGATGGTTGACGGCGCGAAAGGCGCAGAGCAGCAGGTGCTGTTGGAGCGGCTCCGGAGAGAAATAGAACGCTTGCCGGAGAAACTCCGAAGCGTCTTGCAGCTCTCGCTAGTTGAAGAGATGGACGCTGCCGATGTGGGCGCGACGCTCGGAATTCCAGCAGGGACGGTGAGGTCGCGGTTGCACACGGCGCGAAAACTTCTGTTGGAAGTGATGAAATGAAAGATGCATGCGAGAAATGGAAGGACCAGCTCCTGGAGGCTGAACTGACGGAAGCTACAACAAAGGATCTCGAAGAGCACCTGCGAGCCTGCACGATTTGTTCAAGGGAGCTGGACGCTGTTCGGGCACGCAAGGCGCAACTGGACGAGCTTTTGCCGCTCGTGGCGCGAGGAGCGGAGCCACCAGCGGATTTCCAAGCGCACGTGCTTGCCGCGGCCGAGGCAGCAAGTGGAGCGAGCCGCGCGCGGAGGTGGCGGGTATGGACGCTGGCTGGAGCTACCGCCGCAATTGTGGCGCTGATGATCGGGGCGACGATGTACCACAGAGCAGCGCAAAGGATTCCCGAAAAAGAGCTCGCCGCCGTGCAGAGGCTGGCGGAATGGCGAGCTCCCAGCGATGCTCTGCTGGCGACACCGGGGCAAGAGATTTTGCGGACGATGCCGAGACTCGGCGAGTCGTATCTGAATGTTCCGGTGAAAAGGAATGAGGAGGAGTGAGATGAGAGCCAGGATTCTCTGCCTTTGTGCCGTGTTTCTTCTGGCGACGGGAGCGGCCCGTGCCCAACAGCCCGATCAAGATCCGATCGGGCAGAGTTTCTTTGCTCCAGAACTCGTGATTCAACACCAGGAAGCGATCGGGTTGAGTGCAGAACAAAAAGAGTATTTGAAGACGGAAATCCGCCAGGCGCAGTTGAAATTCACCGAGTTGCAATGGAAACTGCAGGATGAAATGGAAAAGCTGGTTACGCTGGTGAAACAGCCGCGCGTGGACGAGCAGCAGGTTCTTGCACAATTGGAAAGGCTGCTGGCGGCGGAGCGAGAAATCAAGAGAGCGCAAGTAACGCTGCTGGTGCGAATCAAGAACAAATTGACGCCGGAGCAGCAGGGAAAACTGCTCGAGATACGAAGCAAGCCGGGAAGCAAATAGCAGCAGACTAGTGGCCAATGACGGTGGCCGACGGAGCGGGTTAGGTTTCCTCACCGAACATTTTGATGTCGGCGGGGCCTTCCTTGAGAGGGCCTACATGGCGGCCCTGGACGAGGACGCGAATCTGCTCGACGATATCGGGATTGGCGAGCGTGGTGATGTCGCCGGTGTCCATGGTGTTGGAAATGGCGGCGAGAACGCGGCGCATGATTTTTCCGGAGCGCGTCTTAGGCATGTCCGGGACGATGTGGATCATCTTCGGGCGGGCGATTTTGCCGATCATGGTTTCGATGGTTGCGATCACTTTGTCCTCGACCGCTTTTTTGGGAAGAATGCCGGGTTTGAGTGAGATGTAAACTTCCGGAACGCGGCCTTTCACCTCGTCAACGACGGGGACAACGGCTGCTTCGGCGACTTTAGAACAGGTGAGGCAAGCGGATTCGATTTCCTTGGTGCCAAGGCGGTGGCCGGCGACGTTGATGACGTCATCGACGCGGCCGAGAATGCGATAGTAGCCGTCGGCGGAAACCATGGCGCCGTCGCCCGCGAAGTACGGCCAGTCCTGCCACTTCTTGCTCTTGGGGTTCTTGCGATATTTTGAGTAATACTGTTTGACGAAGCGCTCTGGGTCGCCCCAAATGGTTTGCATGATGCCGGGCCAGGGATTGCGGATGCAGAGGTTGCCTGCGGCGTCCTCGCCGGGTTTGATTTCTCTTCGAGTTTCATCCCAGATCGCCGGATAGATGCCGAGTGCGGCAGGGCCGGCGCTGCCGGGTTTCATCAGATCGAGCGCAGGTTTTGTGGTGATGAGGAAGCCGCCGGTTTCGGTTTGCCACCAGGTGTCCACGATGACGGCTTCGCGCTTGCCAACAACTTCGTGATACCACTTCCAGACTTCAGGCTCGATGGGTTCGCCGACGGTGGTCATGTGCTTGAAGTGGTAGTTGTACTTTTTCGGTTCGTCGGCGCCGGCTTTGCGGAGCATGCGAATGGCGGTGGGCGAAGTGTGAAAGATGTTGACGTCGAGGCGCTCGGCAATGCGCCAGGGGCGGCCGGCGTCGGGGAATTGCGGGACGCCTTCGTAGAGGACGCTGGTCGCGGCGAGAGCGAGCGGGCCGTAGACGATGTAGGAATGGCCGGTGATCCAGCCGATATCCGCCATGCACCAGTAGACGTCTTCGGGATGAATGTCCTGGTAATACCTGGCGGTGCCGGTGACGTAGGCGAGATAGCCGCCGGTGCGATGCTGGCAGCCCTTGGGCTTGCCGGTGGTGCCGCTGGTGTACATGAGGAAGAGGGGAGTGTCGGCGTCCTGGGAGACGGGCTCGATGGTCTGCCCCGCAAAATCTTTCAAGACTTCATCCACATAAAAATCGCGGCCCATGATCATCGGGGCTTCGGAGGTGTTGTGGCCCGCATAGCGGCGCCAGATCAGGACCTTGTCGATGTTCTGGCCTTCTTTTTCTGCGGTTGCGACCGCAATATCCGCGTCGCCTTTGTGATCGATCTTTTTTCCGTTGCGGTAGTAGCTGTCGGCGTAGATAAGGACGCGGCTGCCGGAATCGGCGGCGCGAAGGCCACAAGCTTCGCCGCTGAAACCGCCGAAGACGACGGAATGGACGATGCCGAGGCGCGCGCAGGCGAGCATGGTGATGGGCAACTCGGGGATCATGGGCATGTGGATGGTGACGCGGTCGCCGGATTTGAGCTGCGCGAAATCGCGGAGCATGGCGGCAACTTCGTTGACGCGTTTGTAGAGCTCTTGATAGGTGATGACGAGGGGTGGCTCGTTTTCCGGTTCGGGGACGAAGATGAGGGCGGCTTTGTTCTTGTGTTTGGCGATGTGGCGGTCAACGCAGTTGTAGCAGGCGTTGACCTTGCCGCCGACGAACCATTTCCAGAAGGGCGGGTTGGAAGTGTCGAGAGTCTTGCGCCAGGGCTGGTCCCAATCGAGAAGGTTGGCGTAATGGTCGAAGCATTCCGGAAAATATCTTTCGCTGAATTTCTTCACGAAGGCGGGATCCTTGAGATTTGCCTGCGCGATGAATTTCTTGGAAGGGCGAAAGTATTGCTCCTCTTTCCAGTGGACAGCAATCTGGGCTTCCGTGAGTTTGTGCTTTGACTTGGATAGCTTGGCTTCTTTCTTTCCGCGAACTTTGGCCACGGCGGCAACTCCCTTTGGAAGCTCAGAATTCGGATACGACGCGACTGCGAGGGACAAAATGATGCTACCGCGCAGGCGCGCGAGTCAATCGGCTAGAGAGCACGACCGGAACTGTGATACATAACATCATTGAACCTGCACACAGCCATTTTTCTGTTTTTCGCAGGAGCTCTCGGCGGGGCGATCAATGCCGTCGCCGGGGGCGGGAGTTTTGTCTCCTTTCCCGCGCTGCTATTTACGGGTGTGCCTGCCATTCCGGCGAACGCGACGAATACGCTTGCGCTCTGGGTGGGCACGACGGCGAGCGGCGGGGCTTACCGCGAAAAATTGAACATTGGGCGGCGCGTCATGATTCCGCTGGTGATTACCAGCGTCATTGGCGGGCTCGCGGGCGCATTCCTATTGATTAAGACGCCAGCACAAACATTTCTATATGTGCTGCCCTGGCTGCTTCTTGGCGCGACGCTGCTGTTTGCATTCAGCAAGCATCTCACCGGACGAATTTCCGCGGGCATAACGCGCGAAGCGAGTAATAAGGCCGTGACGGTTGCCTCCATTTATGAATTGTTTGTGGCGGTCTACGGCGGCTATTTCGGCGGGGGCGTGGGGATCATGAATCTGGCGATGCTGGCGGCGCTGGGGATGACGGACATTCACGCGATGAACAAGCTGAAAGTGGTGCTCGGCGGAGTGATCAACGGGGTCGCGACGATTGCTTTCATCGCCGCACGCACGATTGTGTGGCCGCAGGCGATGGTGATGACGGCAGGTTCCATTCTCGGCGGGTACTCCAGCGCGCATTTTTCTCAAAAGCTGCCGCAAGCCTGGGTGAAGGCGTTCGTGATTTTGGTTGGAACTGCAATGACCATTTATTTTTTCTTCCTCGCGTACCGATGATGCTTCTGGGTTCCTGATGTGATAGCAGGGATATTTGTTCGGGTCGCGACAGCTTTTGATATAGTCCCGCTGCCATGCTTACCGATGCGAGCCAACCTGAAGCGCCATCCGTGCGAATGGCGCCGCTAACGCGAAATCAGATTCGAGGGTTCTGGGCTTCTTGGGGAGGCTGGACGCTCGCTGGCATGGATTCGTTCATCTACGCGCTGGTGCTGGTGCCTTCGCTGCGCGACTTGCTGCCGCGCTCAGGCATTGCGGCGACTAGAGGGAACATCGGCTACTACGGCGGATTGCTGTTTGCACTTTTTCTGATTGGATGGGGTCTAGCATTTTTGTGGGGACCGGTCGGCGATAAGTTTGGGCGCGTTCGAACATTGATGCTGACCGTGGTGTGGTACTCGGTTTTCACGTTTCTTAGCGCGCTGGTGACGAATGTCTGGCAGCTTGCGGCGCTGCGGTTGCTTGCCGGAATCGGAATTGGCGGCGAATGGGCGATGGGCGGAACGTTTGTCGCCGAAGAATGGCCGGAGAACCGGCGGCGCGCCGGCGCGGGATATATGCACACGGGCTACTACGTGGGGATTTTTCTGGCGGCGCTGGCTAATTACGTCGTTGGAACGCACTTTGGCCACAACGCCTGGCGGGTGATGTTCGCCGTCGGCGGCTTGCCGGCGCTGGTGCTGGCCTGGGTGCGCCACGGAGTGACGGAACCCGAGCGATGGCGGCAGAAAGCAAACGTCGTTCGAACGTGGCAGGTCTGGCGGCCGTTCGCGGTGCTTTTTTCAGGCGTTTGGCGGCGACGGACCATTCTGAATTCGCTTTTCATGCTGGCTTCCATCAGCGGACTTTGGGCGGGAACGGTTTACGTTCCAGCGGCTGTTACCGCGCTCGCGGAAGCCGCTGGGCGCGCGGGGCCGCAAGCGGCCCAGCTTGCTTCGCGCGCGACGATGCTCGTGGCGTTCGCGACGATTCTCGGATGTCTGGCGATGCCATGGCTTGCGGAAAGGCTCGGAAGGCGCGGGGCACTGGCCTCCTATTTCACGCTGATGATGGTTTTTATCGTGCTGACGTTTGCCAAGGTTTTCTATATTGGCCCAGCGGCGTTACCTTGGTTTTTCGTTTGCCTATTCTTTCTTGGATTGGGAGGAGCGAACTTTGCCATCTACACGCTCTGGTTGCCGGAGCAATACCCAACGGAATGCCGCGCGAGCGCGTTTGCGTTTTGTACCTCCTTTGCGCGCTTTGGCGGAGCAGGGATCACGTTTCTCGTCGGCGCGGGCGTACAACATTTTGGCTCGCTGGGAATTCCGGTCGCGCTGACATCCATTGCATTTGCGATCGGGCTCCTTCTTCTTCCTTTTGGAGCCGAAACGCGCGGGCAAAGCCTTCCCGCATAAGCATATTTTTATTTCAGAAGAGTTTTTACCGTGGTTCCGCGGATGGAAGCGTCGAGCAATTGAATGGTGTGCACCACCGGAGTTTGGTGGCCGTTTCGCGACAGGGAAGACTGAAGCTGCAGCAAGCATCCGGGATTCCCCGTCGCGACCACGTCGGCGTTCAATGGCGCGATGAGGCTGGCTTTGCGATCTCCGATGGCGTTGGCAGCGTCAGGCTGGACGAGGTTGTAGATGCCTGCGGAACCGCAGCAGATAGCGGATTCGGGGATTTCGGCCAATTGGAGGCTGGGGATTTTCGAGAGAAGAGCGCGCGGCTGAGATCGCACGCCTTGTGCATGCTGCAGGTGGCATGGATCGTGAAAGGCCACGCGGAGTTTGAGCGGGTGGCGCGCGGCGCGAGACTCGAGACCCGCGAGGATTTCACTGACGTCCTTGCATTTTGCGGAGAAAGTTCGAGCGCGATCCGCATAAGCTGAGTCATCTCTCAACAGGTAAGCGTAATCCTTAATGTTGGATCCGCAGCCTGCGGCGTTGGAGACGATGGCGTCCACGTTCGAGCCTTCGAATGCGTCGATGGTCTTCTTCGCGAGGTCCAGCGCGGCTGCTTCCTCGCCGGCGTGAACCAACAGGGCTCCGCAGCAAGGTTGCGTCCGCGGCGCGAAGACCTCGCAACCTTCCGCGGCGAGAACGCGCGCTGTCGCGGCATTCACCTGCGGAAAGAATTCGCGCTGCACACAACCGAGAAGCAAGCCAACGCGAAGGCGCTTTGTTCCGGCGGCCGGCGTAAGTTCAGCGACGTGCTCGCTTCGTCCGCGTCTTGGGAGCAGCGCCTCCAGCACCTGTAGTCTCTTCGGCAAGAGCTTCAGCAAGCTCGAGGCGCGGACGACGGCTTGCAGCCCGGACTTTTGGTAGGCAAGCAGCGGCAAACGCATGCGCTTCAATCGTTCCGGCCGGGTGAAGTTTTCGAAGAGGAAGCGCCGGTAACGTTTTTCGCCTGGTGAACGCTGGGTGTTTCGCTCAATCTGCGCGCGTGTGGCCTCGATCAGTTTTGCGTAGTCCACGCCGGAAGGGCAAGCGGGCATGCAAGCCATACAGCCAAGACAGCTATCGAAATGGCTGACCCAATTCGAAGTCATCTCGGTACCGCCTTCGCTGGCAAGTTTTATCAGGTAGATGCGGCCGCGCGGCGAATCCATCTCCTGGCCCCACAAGACATAAGTTGGACAGACGGGAAGGCAAAAGCCGCAGTGAACACACTTTTCGATGATTTCATTTGACGGCGGATGGTGCGCGTCGAAAGAGCTGCCGGCAATTGGTGTTGGGGCCGAATTGGACATCAGATTCCCCCCACAAAGCGGCCGGGATTCAGCGCATTCCCCGGGTCGAGCTGCTTCTTTACGGCTTTCATCAATGGCAGCGCGTCACCTGCGCTTCCCCAGGCATCGAAGGGTGCCATTCCGGCAGGGCGATGAAGGACGACCAGAGAGCCAGCGTTGCTTTCGAACTGTTCACGCAAGTCTTGCAAAGAAAACCGCAAGTTCGCCGGGTCTCCTTCGAGCCTCAGAAAGCCGATCCCGGTAGCTTGCAACACCGTCTTAAAGCGCAGTTGCCGCACTTTGGCGGATTTTGCGATTGCCGTTGTCGACTTATCCATCTCCACGGGCAAAACACTGATTTTTGCGATGGCGGCCTCTTCCGGCTTGGCAAAGGACCAAAGGTCCTGGCGCGTGTTCCAGATGTCCGGCGACGTTACGGTGAGGCTTGCCAACTCAGCGAGTTCCTTGAGATGAGCTTCTTGCGCGTCGAGTCCCACTTCGGTTCCTTCGAACAAAATATCCACGATCGGCGCCGCCTCATTTTCGAAGCGAGCTTGCAGCGCGGTGTGCGCGAGCTTCGAATTCTGAATGGCGTGGATGAGGCGCCGAGCTTCTTCCGCTCCCTTTGTGCCGATGGAAAAGGAGCGCGCGTTCCGCGGCAGCGGGTGCAAGCGAAAAACAGCGCGTGTGATTATGCCAAGAGTGCCGAAAGCCCCCGTGGCGAGCTTGGGCAGATCGTAGCCCGCGACGTTTTTGACGACCTTGCCCCCGCTGCTGGCCAGCGTGCCATCGGGGAGCGCGAGCGTAACGCCGATGACCAAATCGCGCAGCGCGCCGAAGCGCAAGCGCAGAGCGCCGCTGTCATTCGCGGAGAGCACGCCGCCCACGGTGGCTTTTGCCGGCCAAAGCGGATCGAGAGCCAGACGCTGGCCGTGCTGGGCAAGAGTTTCTTGCAGCGTTTGAATGGTGCAACCGGCTCCAACGGAAACGGTGAGGTCGGCCCAGGCGTGCTCCGTGACTTCGTTGAGCCGTGCTGTCGAAAAGACAACGTCCGCGCGAGATGGTGGATTCCCCCAGCAAAGTTTTGTGCCGCCGCCGCGCGGGATGACCGTCAACCCAGCATCGCCGACAAGTCGAAGCGCTTCCGCAAGTTCTGATTCGCTGCCGGGTACGATGACAAGTTTCGGCTGGACACCTGCGACGACATCAGGGGCGCTTGCCGCCTGAACCTGCTCCGGGCCCAGGAACGAAATGAGTTTGTAGCGCAACGAGGAGAGAAGAGCGGCTGAGTGGGATTGGGCTGCGGCGTCCATCTTCGTTGTTAGAAGCGCTCTGCGAGGCCGGAGGATTCGAGCGGGTGCGGCGTGTATTCACCGGGAGTTTCGCCGCAGAGACGAGGCGTCGGAAAGATTTTTGTGGGATTCGAAAGCTGCAGCGGGTCGAAAGCGCAGCGGACGCGCTGCATCGTGACCAAATCGGGTTCAGCGAACATTTTGGACATCATTTTCTTTTTGTCCATGCCGACACCATGTTCACCGGTAATGGAGCCACCCGCTTCGATGCACAGTTCAAGAATCCTGGCAGAAAGCGTTTCGGCGGCCTCCTGCTGGCCCGGAACGCGCCGGTCGTATAGAACAAGGGGGTGGAGATTGCCGTCGCCGGCGTGAAAGACGTTGGCAACCCGCAAACCCGCTTCCTGGCTGAGTCGCTGGATCTCGCCCATGACTTGTGGGAGGGCGGTGCGCGGAATCACGCCGTCCTGAACGATGTAGTTGGAGGAGATGCGGCCCATAGCAGCGAAAGCAGATTTGCGGCCCTTCCAGATCAGGGCGCGCTCCGCCTCGGATTGAGCGATGCGAATTTCCCAAGCGCCGTTCGAGCGGCAAATCCCGTTGACGTCGGTCATCAAGGACTCCACTTCGGCGAGGAGGCCGTCGAGTTCCACCAGAAGCAGGCCGCCGCAGCTTGGATAGTTGGCGTGGACGGCGGCTTCCGCGGCTTGAATGGCGAGATTGTCCATCATCTCGATGGCGGAAGGGAGCATTCCCGCAGCGATGATGCCGCTGACGGCGGCGCCGGCCTCGTTCGTGGAATCAAACGCGGCGAGCAACGTGCGCACGCACTCCGGGCGCTTGACGATGCGCAGAATACTTTTTGTGGCGATGCCGAGGGTGCCTTCGGAACCGACGAAAACTCCGGCGAGGTCGTAGCCGGGGGCATCGAGAGTTTTGCCGCCGAGGTGGACCAGCGAGCCATCGGGCAGGACAACCTCAAGGCCAAGAACATGTGTAGTCGTGAAGCCGTATTTGAGGCAGTGCGCGCCGCCGGCATTTTCCGCGACATTGCCGCCGATAGTGCACACCGTTTGCGAAGAGGGGTCAGGCGCATAGAAGAATTCGTTGTGCTGAATGCGCGCGGTGACATCAAGATTTAGGACCCCGGGCTCAACGACTGCACGAGCGTTGGGGAAATCCACTTCGAGGATGCGATTCATACGGACCAGGCTGATGACGATGCCGTTCTCGACCGGCGTCGCTCCGCCGCTCAAGCCCGTGCCGGAACCTCGCGCGACAAAAGGGATTCGTTGCTGGTGACAGATGCGGACGATGGATCGAACCTGTTCAACGGAGGTGGGCAAAAGGATTGCGCGCGGCAGCACCCGGAAATTAACCAGGCCATCGCACTCATAGGTGTGAAGCTCTTCGGGTGAGGAGACCAGGCCGCGACCGTCAACGATTGCGCGCAGTTCCTCAAGGATCCTAGCATCCATAGGATTCAGTCCGCCGGATGGAAGAAAATTGTGCCATCAGTGGATGAAGTTTAACCCATTGGGGATGAATTGAGGGAAGACATAGGCGTAGAACATGACGATGATGCCGACGATGGCGGCAAGCGCAACGGAATGCCAGAAGACGAAGCGGAAGATGGAGCCTTCGTTGCCGACCTGATTGGTGGCCGCGGTGGCGATACAGATGGACTGCGCGTCCACCATTTTGCCCATGACTCCGCCGGCGCTGTTGGCGGCACACATCAGAACGGGGCTGAGGTTGAGCTGCTGGGCGGTGATCTTCTGCAAGCCGCCGAAGAGGGCGTTGGAAGAAGTGTCGCTGCCCGTGAGCGCAACGCCCAGCCAGCCGATGAACGTGCCGAAAAAAGGAAAGAACCAGCCGGTGCGCGTAAAGGCGAGACCCAGGATGGCATCCATGCCGGAGTAGCGCGTGACGTATCCTAAGCCGAGCATGCAAGTCATAGCCACGATGGCGAAGCGCAAACGATAAAGAGTGCGGCCGAAGATTTGAAACATCTTTCCAGGCTTGAGGCCGAGAATGACGCCCGCAAAAAGGGCCGCGAAGAAGCAACCCGTTCCCGTGGCCGTGAGCCAGTTGAAATCGAACCGCGCGGCTTCAGCGGCCGGCTTTTGCACTACGGGCGCAGTTCGAAACACTTTGGCATGCAAGTACGGCCAGTCCCAACCCGCCGGACCGGGGCGGACTTTGCCGTCCGCCATGACAACCTTGAAGGAGGGCGTCGTTGTCTGATTCATGGCCAGCTTTACCGCGGGCAATCCCCACACGAGCACAAAAGCGGAGAGGATCGCGAAGGGCATCCAGGCTTTTGCAATTTGACCGGCGGAGAAGTGCTTGATCGAGGCTCTGGCCTCAGCGGCGTTTACAGTCGGCTCATCCGCGAAACGCCAGATTTTCTTGGGCTGCCAGAAACGAAGGAAAAGCAGCGTGGCAATCATGGAGACGATGCCGGCGGCGATGTCCACAAGGTTGCTGTCCATGTAATTGGACCAGAACCATTGCGTGGCGGCGAACGAGCCACCGACGACGAGGATGGCAGGGAAGACCTCAAA
>QHYE01000052.1 GCA_003224055.1 Acidobacteriota bacterium
TACTGAATTATGAGCATCTGTTTTTTGTGCAGAAGGTTGGACCCTAAAAGAAAACGGCTCAGGAGTGGAGTCTCCTAAGCCGTTGTATCTGAACCAGAAATTGGTTGCGGGGGTCAGATTTGAACTGACGACCTTCGGGTTATGAGCCCGACGAGCTACCAGGCTGCTCCACCCCGCACAGTTACTATATCGGATGGGCCCGGTTCCGTCAAACCGGCGCAAGCCGCGCAAGGTCCTAGATTGCTTTTTTTTCAGATTCGATGAGTGAGAACTACCACTGATTGTAGGGCGTTCCTTCAAACGGCGAAGTCGCGCCGGAATGGGAATGGATATCAACAAGTCCCGTGCCGGACTGCTCCGGACTCAGCACCACGCTGTCGAATTGCAAGTCCCAGTCTGTTGCGCCGGTTATCGGATCCTTGGGAACCGTCCGGAGGTAGCCAGCCTGGGCCAAATCATCGAGGGATTGCGGCGCGGCCTGCTTGTCGAGCGTGTAGTTGTCGATGGACTGACGCATGGCCTGAAGATCCTGTTTCAGCGTCGCTTCCCGCGCGCGCTGTACCGATCTTTGGTATTGCACCGCCGCGATGCCTACCAGGATCATGATGATCGAAATCACGATCATCAACTCGATGAGCGTGAATCCCGCTGCAAGCGGCCGGCGACTGCGGCCCTTCAGCAACTGTCTTCCAATCTGACTCTGCGAAAGTATCCTCATGACGAATCCTGATTCCGACTACCAATCCGAATATTTCGTCCCATCCAGTGCCGTGCCGGTTGATTTCGAATAGACGTCGAAAACATTCTTCCCGCCCCAGTTCCTCGAATCGGGGTCATCCTGAACGGCACGCAGGCCCCATTCCGCCCGCCCAGTCATGGGATCCACGGGAATCTTTCTCAGGAAGCGGATCTTTCGGTCACTGCTGGCGCCAAGCTGTACGCCCTTCACCAGCGTCTCGAGGTCCGGCGGGTAGCCTTCGCTGCCGATTTCCACGCGGATCTGGTTGCGGTCCGCCGCATCCTTGTACCTGTCGATGGCATCCTTCATCTCGCGAAGATCACGGCGGAGCTCCGTTTCCTTCTGTCGAATAACCGTGTACTTCGCAATCGGCAGCGCGGCGCTAGACAAGATCAACAGTATAGAGCACGCAATGATCAATTCGAGCAGGGTCATGCCCGCGTCGGAGCGGCAGCGCCCCTGAGGTGAACCGTTCATTCGAAGGTTGCGCGACATAAACAATCCATTCGCCTACGGCTGGACTTGCAGCGTGGCCTCGCTGGTCACCAGCGGGATCAGCTTCTGCTGTGAATCCTTGGCGTTTACCTGCACGATCGACAAGTTCGAGGAGCCCGGCGCGAGCGCTTTAATGACAATGCCGATCAACGTGCCGCTGCCGTTCACTCCCGGAGTGTTTGGCTGGCGCGTGGCTGAGATGATGGCCTGTCCATGCTCTTTGTCCACGCGCTGCACGATGGCAATTTCCTGCGTGCCACCGGAGAGAAATCCCCCGTGCTGCACTTCTTCGACGCTGATCACCGCGGGATTGTATTGCAGCAGCAGGGGAATCGAGAAAAGGTCGTTCACGTTTTCGACCACGACTCCAATAGTTGCAGTCTGCCCGGCCTTTAGGGACAGCGATTGCGGTTCGAAGCGGATCTTTGCTGCTGTAGTCTGCGGGGCCGCGCCGTTTGCTGGTACGGCGCCGGACACGTTTGGAGACGTCGCTGCCGGATTCTGATTCATCTGCGGCTGCTGCGCCGGGGCCGTCGGAGGCGCGGCGGACGGAGCGCGGATGTCGCTCTCGCGCTTCACCTGCACGTTGGTTTCGGATCCCGAATACAAGGACCGCAAATTCGCCTTGGTCCACTCCGGCATCCGCACAATCCGCGGAATCAGCACGATCAGGACTTCGTTTTCCTGATGATCCGTCTTTTCATCGGAGAAGAGATAACGCAGGAAAGGAATCTTCGCTAAGCCCGGCCAGCCATTCAGTGTCTTCGTGTCCGTGCGCTCGAACAGCCCGCCAAGGACATTCACCTCGCCTTCTTTCAGGCGAATCTCATGATCGATTTTGCGCTGGCTGATGATCGGTTGCTGGATGCCGCCGATCGTGGAGGTGCCGGTGACGGAGGAAACCTCCACCTTCATCTTGAGGCTGACTTCGTGATTGGGATGCACACACGGCGTAATGTCCACGTTGACGCCCACGTCGATGTACGTGAATTGTGTGTTGACGAGGGGGTTCACGAAGCCCGCGCCGCCTGTCGAGCCGACGCCCACTCCCGCCTGGAAGCTACCAGTGGCGACAGGTACACGATCGCCGATGTTGAGTTTTGCCGTCTGCCCGTCCACCGATCGAATTTCTGGGTTCTGAATGATTTTAGTGAAGGTATCGGTCAAGACGGCATTCGCCGTTGCACCTGGCAGCGTCACGCTGTAGTCCTTCGTGCTGAGATGCTTCAAATTGTTCAGCGTGAGAGGAGTGGTGGTCGTTGTGCTTCCCGAAGTAGTTGTTGTGCCGCCCGGCGTGAACGCCACGGTGGCCTGCTGCCCAGGAAGCACACCAAGATCCCGCAAGCGATCGGTGCGCGCCTGCAAGACTTCGATCTGAACAACCACTTCCGGCTTGGCTTTGTCAATATCGCTAATCATCTTGCCCGCGAGGAGCAATTTGTCCGGCGTATCGCGCACAATGATGGCGTTCTGCGAGTTGAGCTGTTGAATGCGCTTCAGGTCCAGTAGTTGCCGCAAACCAGTCACAATTTCGGTCAAGTCCTGCGGCTGGACGGTGTTGGAAAGATAAAAAGTCTTGATAACCTGTTCTTCGTAGTCGCGGCGCTTTTGCGGCTGATCGGGGAACACGAAAATAATGTTTTCCGTCACCGGCTTCCATACCGATTTACTTTGCATCGAAACGATGTCCATCGCCTGTTCCAGCGTCACGTTGGTGAGCTCCACCGTGATGCGCCGTGCGGGGAAGTCCGGGTCGTAAATTACCGTCAGTCCCGCCAGTTTTCCGACCGTGTCAAAAACAATCTTCGAATCATTCGACATTTTCACCGTGATGGGGGCACGCGAGAGCGGCTTGATTTCCGGCGGCAATATTGCCAGAGGCGGCTGATCTGCGTCTGCCGCCGGCTCCGCCGCTGCATCGGTCTGGCGGCTTTTCTCTGCGATCAGCTCGACCGTTTTCCGCAGTTCTTGTTCTGCCACAGGGCTGGAAGGATCGATGGCCTGTGCCCGCTGGAACTCGCCGGCCGCGCCTTGCAAATCGCCCTTTTTCCTCAGTTCCACGCCCTGCTTGATGTGCGCTTGACCCGCCTCGAAGCGCGTCTGGTTCAACTTAATTTTGTAGTTGGCGTTGTACGGGTCGGCTTTGAGGGCTTTCTGGTAGTAGCCGAGTGCAGCATCGTAGTCCTGAAGGGTTTCCGCCTTCCTGCCCTGGTTAAAATCCGAGTTTCCTTTCGGGCAGCCCGCGGCGAGCAGTCCGAAACTGACACATAAAAATAGGCTTCCCCACGGGCGCATGCACTCTCCGAGGCCTCGACACGAAGCCGAAACAGTCTAACATTCGGCTTAGAGGCCCGGCAAGGATGCTAAGGTTGGCTGTCTTGCATCGGCTAATGCGGGCTGGTTAAGATTTGACGCGGCGGTTATGATGGGGAGTTGTGGCCAAGCCTGCGAAGAATACTGAGAAGTCAGAGAAATCCGCGAAATCCGGCGAGCAGATCGTCGCGCAGAACCGCGCCGCGTCCTATAACTATCATATTCTTGAGAAACATGAGGCCGGGCTGGTGCTCCACGGCACGGAGGTAAAGGCTCTTCGGGAAGGCAAAGCCAACATCCGCGATGCCTATGTGGATTTCAAGGCCAACGGTGCGTGGCTTGTTAACGCGCACATTGCGCAATACTTAGCAGGTGGACCTTGGAACCATGAGCCGCTGGGCTCGCGTAAACTTCTTCTCCACAAGCGTGAAATCTTGAAACTCTCTGGCCGCACCGAGTCCAAGGGTTTGACCGTCATCCCCCTGAAGATCTATTTTCGCAACGGCATTGCCAAGATCGAAATCGCCCTCGCACAAGGCAAAAAGTCTTGGGACCGCCGTCAGGACGAACGCACCAAGGAAGCTCGCAGGGAAGTGGAAGAATCCATGTATCGCAATCGGAGGCGATAACGCATCATGCAGATCACGCTCGAGACCACGCCGTTCGCAGCAATCGAAACCGATGCCCTGGTTTCGTACGTATTTGAAGAGACCGACCCCGTTCAGGGGCGCATCGCGGAAATCGATCAGGCCGCCGCAGGCCTGCTGCGCAAGCTCGCAAAGAGCGGTGAATTGACAGGCAAGACACTCGAGTTCACATTGATTCATGCGCCCGCGGGATTAAAAGCCGCGCGGCTGCTTCTCGTCGGGGCAGGGAAGCGCGAACAGTTCAATGGCGCCGCGCTTCGCAAAATCGCCGGCGCTGCCTTGCGCTATTTGAAGAGTCGCTCCGCCAAGAACTTCGCATTTCTCGTTCGTGAGAGTGATGCTACCGGCGAAAATGCCCAGGCCATTGTCGAAGGGGCCTTCGCGGCCAATTTCGAAACGGACAAATACAAGACCGATAAGAAGAACGACAAGAACATTGAAGCTGTTTCGATCGCGGGCTATTCCGACGCGGAACGCGCGGCAGGGGAGAAGGGCCTTTCGAAAGGCCGCATCATTGCCGACGCGCAAAATTTTACGCGCGACCTTGTCAATGAGCCTTCCAACAAACTCACGCCGCGAATCCTCGCCCAAAAGGCCGAAGCCATGGCCAGGGAAGCCGGCCTTTCCGTCGAAATTCTGGATGAAAAGAAAATCGCTGATCTCAAGATGGGCGCGTTGCTCAGCGTTGCTCAGGGCGGTCCCGAACCGCCGCGCATGATCGTCGTCACCTACAATCCGTCGAATGCGAAGCCGGGAGCGCCGGTCATCGGCCTCGTCGGCAAAGCCGTCACGTTTGACACCGGTGGCATCTCGATTAAACCGTCTGAAGGCATGGAAAAAATGAAGTACGACATGGCCGGCGGCGCGACCATGCTTGGCGTCATGCGCGCGCTCGCTGCCCTAAAACCCAATGTCAAAGTGATCTGCGTCGTTCCATCCACGGAAAACATGCCCGGCGGCACCGCGCAAAAGCCCGGTGACATTCAGACCGCCATGTCCGGCAAGACCATCGAGGTTCTCAACACCGACGCGGAAGGCCGCCTGATCCTCGCCGACGGCGTCCACTACGCGAAGCAACTCGGCGCCACGCATCTCGTCGATGCCGCCACGCTCACCGGCGCCATTGTCGTCGCGCTCGCCAACATCAACGTCGGTGTCTTCGGCTCTGACCAGGCCTGGACCGACAAGCTCCTTGCCAGCGCCAAAGCGGTCGGCGAAAAAATGTGGCAGTTGCCGATGGACGACGAGTATCGTGAATTCATCAAGGGCAGCTTCGCTGACATTCAGAACATCAGCAGCGGCAAAGGGGGCGGCTCCATTACCGGCGCTTGGTTCATTCGCGAATTCGCAGGCGACTCACCGTGGATCCATTTGGATATTGCCGGCACCGCCTGGAACGACGACGCCAAGCCCTGGCTCGCCAAAGGCCCCACGGGCGTGGCCTTGCGCACGCTAGTTCACCTCGTGTTGTCGTTTTAGCAGCGCGGGAAAGTAAGATGAGGTGGGACAGACATTCCTGTCCGTCCCCAGTTCTTGTACTCCGCAAGAAAGCGGACAGGCAAGAATGCCTGTCCTACCGTTACATCTTCTCGGGCGCTTCGATTCCCATCAACGAAAGCGCACGCACCAGTTGCGCTTCCACCAATTCCGTGAGACGTAGCAAAAATGCCCGCTTCTGCTCATCCGCTTCCGTCAAGATATGGTGCTTGTGGTAAAAATTGTTGAATTCCTGCGCCAGTTGAAACGCATACTTCGCCACGAATGCGGGTTCCTGTGTCGCGATCGCAGCATCCACTGCGTAATCGAGCGATCCCGCTGCCGCCAGCAATTGCCAAAGCCCGTTTCCTTCCACCCCCGCAAGGAACTGACCGACATTCTCCGCGGTCACTTCGACGTTCGTCGCTCCTACTTCCGCGCCCTTCCGGCGAATCCCGCGGATGCGCACCACCGCGTACTGGCAATAAGGCCCGGTCTCGCCTTCGAAACTCAATGCATCTTTGAAATCAAAAGCAATGATCGAGCTGCGCGTAAACTTCAGCAGAAAAAAACGCAGCGCTCCCACCGCAATCGCATGCGCCGTTCGTTTCTGCTCGTCCGCGCGCATTTCCGCATGCCGCTGCTGCACTTCGGCCAGCGTCGCCTCTTCAAGCTTGTCTAGCAAGTCGTCCGCCTTCACGCCAAATCCCTTGCGCCCGCTCACTTCCACGTAGGGCTTCTTGGCCTCCTCTGGCGAAAGCTCGTAGCCCATTTCCGCGGCGCAACGCGGCGTCAGCGCTACAATTTCGTACGACAGGTGAATCGACTGCTCCGCCGCCTTGCCGTGTCCAAGCGCCTGCAATCCCATCGCAACCACTTTCTGCAAATACGCCTGACGCGCGTCAATCACGTTGTAAACCGTTGCCGCCGGCTCGCCGAAGTGCGGCGCTCCTGGATCATCCTTGTCGCTCGTCGTTGCCCAAACCGTGTGCCCCTCCGGCGCATTCGGCCATTTCCGGTAATGAAAGTCTTTTCCCAGCAGCCCGAATTTCCAGAGCTGGTACGCGATGTCTTTCCCGACGTACGTCACCGTCCCGTTCGAACGCACAATAATCTTGTCCTGCATGTTCTCGTCGTCTTCCGCTTTCTCGTTCTTTTCCTCAACCTTCTTTCCCTCCTTTACCTCTTCTTTCCAAGGCATTATCCAGCAGCCCGCCATTTTCCCCGTCGTTGCCAATTGAATCGCGCCGGACTTCTTCAGCATTTCGAACGCTGCATCCCAAAAATGCAGGTGCAAGATTTCGCTTTCCCGCGCCAGCAGGTCGTAATGAATCTCCAGCCGCGCCATCGTGCGCAAGTGACAGGTCACAATCGCATCCGCCACCACTTGCGCCACTTCCGCGTCCTCGCCCTGGCCTTCCTCGATCGCCCTGAGCGTTGCGCCCCGCAACTTCTCCGCGCGCGCTTTGTCCTCTGCAAAAAAATTCGTCGCCTTGGCGTATAGATCCCAGCAGTAATAATCGAACTTCGGCTCCATGGCACGGTTCTTGAGCCAAACCGGTGTGACCTTTTCCATTTGCAGAAAACCGATCACCACGTCCGCCACTTGAACGCCCGTGTTGTCAATATAGTTTTGAATCTGCACGCGATTGCCGGTATGACGCAGGATTCGCACCATCGTGTCGCCCAGCACGGAATTCCGCACGTGCCCGATGTGTGCCGCCTTGTTCGGATTGATGCTGGTGTGCTCGACGATGATTTTTTCGGTCCGTAGCGCCGGCATCCCTGCCGGCCCTTTCGCTTCCGCCTGCCGCAGTGCTTCCCAAAACCCTCGCCGGTCAAAAAACGCGTTCAGATATCCGCCGCCCGCTACTTCCACTCTGGCGATGCCTTCAATCTTGCCAAGCCCATTCGCAATCTCCTGGGCAATCTGCCGCGGCGCGCGCTTCAGCCGCTTCGCCAATTCAAAGCAAACCGGCGAGGCCGCCTCGCCCATTTCAATCTTTGGCGGCCGTTCCAGCACAATCGCCAGCTCCACGCCGTATTTTTCGTGGATGTGCCCGGCCAGCGCCTCGCGCAATCGGTTTGTCAGTACCTGATACACGTATCCTCAGTGAACGTAAGTCTCATGAATGCAATCAAATCAGTATAGGAGATGCCGCCAACAAGGGTCAAAGGAATGGAAAGGCCCACCTAGCTCAGTCCTAGTACCACATCGTTATCATCATTGACAAGATAACAGACTCGTGCTACCGTGAAGAATGAAGTCTCGATCCTATCCTCGTCGTACCATCCGCCCGCTTGACTTCCGTCACCGTGACGAAAATCCCGTCGCTGCAAGTCCTTTAGCTTCCACACTTACTAACCGTGACGCGCGTAACTCCTTTAGACCTCTGCGCCTTCGCGCGTTTTCTGCGCGAAGAATCCGCTTTTACGAAACCTGCCGGGTGTCGTTGGAATTCACGGCCAAAATCTCCGAGGAGAGCGGCCTCATCCTTTCAATTTTCTCAGTCCTCAAACTTTTTGAAAAATGTGCGCTGCCCAAACCTTTTCAATTCAGAGCTTTGCGCACTCTTTCATTTTCCGTAGCCTGTAAGTCCTTTGCTTGCCACTCTTACGAAAACAACCGGGGTGTGGCCCAGCTCTTCCCAAAATGGAACTATTTCACGACTCCACCTGGCTTTTCGCCGCTCAATCCCAGTCACCCGTCACCATTCACCAGTCACCTCCTCCGTTTGACACCCTCACCCTCCGCCGATAGTATCAATTCGCATCCGGCGGAGAGACATTTCCACTTTGCAGTCCCACCGTCCGGCGGCGGCATCCCATGAAACTCGCTTATTTTGATTGTTTTTCGGGCATTAGCGGAGACATGACACTCGGCGCGCTGGTTGACGCTGGCTGTGATGTGGACCGCCTATGCGCCGAATTGCGCGGCCTGCAAGTGCCGGGCTGGGAACTCTCCGCCGAAAAAGTCTGGAAGAACGGGATGGCTGCAACTTACGTCAAGGTGAAGACCGAAGACCAGTCCAAGCATCGATCGCTCAGCGCGATCCTTGAAATCTTGCAGAAATCGGAACTCGCCGCACAGGTACGTGAGCGCGCCGCTGCCATTTTTACGAAGCTCGGCGAAGCCGAAGCCCGTGTCCACGACGTGCCGCTCGAAAAGATTCACTTTCATGAAGTAGGTGCCGTTGATGCCATCGTGGACATCGTCGGTGCTTGCATCGGGTTCCACGCTCTGGGCATTGAAAAGTTTGCGTGCTCAGCGCTCAACGTTGGCGGGGGGACCGCAAAAATGGCGCACGGTGTTTTGCCTGTGCCCGCGCCCGCAACAGCGAATTTGCTCCAAGGGAAGCCGACCTATTCCGACGGCGCCCAGAAAGAACTCGTCACGCCGACCGGCGCGGCGATCGTCGCGACGCTTTGTGATTCCTTCGGTCCGCAGCCGCCAATGAGCGTATCGGCCATCGGGTACGGCGCGGGCACCGCCGACCTGGAAGGCCAGCCGAACGTCGTGCGTATCATGGTCGGCGAAGCGGCGGAAAAAACCGTCGCCGGTTTCGACGAAGAGATCGCCGTCATCGAAGCGAATCTCGACGACATGAATCCGCAGATTTACGGCTACTTCCTGGAAAAAGCATTGTCCACCGGGGCGCTGGACGTCTATACCACGCCTGTGCAAATGAAAAAGAACCGTCCCGGCACGCTTCTCACCGTTTTGTGCAAGCCGCACGATACCAACACGCTGATGTCGCTGATTTTTGCCGAGACGACCACGTTTGGTGCGCGCACCTATCGCGCGCAACGCCGCACTTTGCCGCGCGAATTCCTGAGTGTCGCCACGGCCTTCGGCGATGTGCGCATCAAGATTTCCCGCGTGAATGGGCGCATCCTGCATGTTGCGCCTGAATATGACGACTGCAGGAAGCTGGCCGTCGCGAAAAATGTGCCTCTGCAGCGCGTAATCAGCGAAGCTCTCCGCGCTTATGAAACGGGCGGGAAAACACACTAGTTATGCCAGCCAACAAGCCCAAGTTCTATCTGACCACGCCGATCTACTACACGAACGGTTTGCCGCACATTGGCCACACGTACTCCACAATCGTGTGCGACACCATCCGTCGCTACAAACGCATGCGCGGCTACGACGTGATCATGACCACCGGCACGGACGAACACGGCGTCAACGTCGAGCGCTCCGCAAAAAAGGCCGGCGTGTCCGAAGCCGAATTTGTAGCCAAGATGGCAGCGGAGTGGAAGGCGCTCTGGGAAGAGCTCAGCATTCAGGGCGACGAGTTTATTCGCACCACCGACCTGAAGCATGCGCACACAGTGCAATGGCTCTTCAAACTGTGCCGCGAAAATGGTTTCGTCTACCCAGGGCACTACACTGGGCAATACTGCATCTACGACAATGCCTACGTGGACGTGAAGGCAGGGGAAAACTGTCCCGATTGCGGCCGGCCCACGGAAACCGTCACTGAACCAAATTATTTCTTCAAACTTTCTGCTTTTCAAAAACCGCTGCTGGATTGGTACGCCAAGCATCCCGACTTCATCCAGCCAGAATCGCGGCGCAATGAAGTGCTCAGCTTTGTGGAAGGTGGCCTCCGGGATCTCAGCATCACGCGCACCACGATTCGCTGGGGCATTCCCGTTCCCGGTGAAGAGCCGCACGTTTTCTACGTTTGGTTTGACGCGCTCACGGCGTATCTGAGCGCCGTTGGCGGTCCGAATTACGAGAAGCAGGGATTCTGGCCCGCCGATATCCATCTCGTCGGCAAAGAGATTATTCGCTTTCACGCCGTCTACTGGCCGGCGTTTTTGATGGCTGCGGGTCTGCCGCTGCCGAAACAGGTTTGGGCGCATGGCTGGCTGCTCATGGATAGCGCCAAAATGAGCAAGTCCGTGGGCAATGTCGTTCGCCCGCGTCCGATCGTGCACGTCCTCGGTATGGACGCGCTTCGCTACTATCTTCTGCGAGAGACGGTTTTCGGCCAGGATGGCAACTTCAGTTATGATGCCCTCGTTACGCGCTACAACAGCGACCTCGCCAACGGCCTCGGCAACCTCGCCAGCCGCACCGCGGCGATGGTCGAGAAGAATTGTGGCGGGAAAGTTCCTCAGCCCGGGGCGCTGCAGCCGCAGGACGAAGCGCTCGCGAAACAAGCGCAGGCCGCGATCTGCGAAGTTCTGGAGCTTTACGAAAAGCTTGGATTTTCCCGAGCGCTCGAACTGATCTGGTCGCTGATCGCCGCCGCTGACAAATATCTCGCTTCCGAGCAGCCGTGGACGCTAAGCAGCTCCGATGCGGACAATCAGCGGCGCGGCACAATGCTCTGGACCGCTGCCGAAGTACTTCGCGTTGCGACCTCGCTGGCGCATCCCGTCTTGCCGGAAAGCACTGCGAAGGTTTGGGCGCTGCTTGGACAGACGGGCCACGTGAGTTCTCAGGAATTGGACGCACTCCGCTGGGGCCAGCTCAAGCCGGGCACGCCGCTGGGCAAATCACAGTCACTTTTTCCTCGCATTGAAAAAGCGGAAGCCATTGAGAGGATGGAAGCCATGGAAAACGAAGCACAAAAGCAACCCTCGCCGGTCACGGCGCCCGCGGCTGCAAGCGCGCCCGTTGCGGGTGGCGCTGCCGCTGCCGCCGCACCCGCTCCCGCGGAAAAAATTGGCATCGAGGATTTTGCCAAAGTCGAAATGCGCGTTGGTCAGATCAAGACCGCCGAACGCATTGTCGGCGCAGACAAATTGTTGAAGCTCACCGTGGACATCGGCACGGAGATTCGCCAGATCTGCGCTGGCATCGCGCAATTCTACGAACCGGAAAAGCTGATTGGCCGCAAAGTCGCTGTCGTCGTGAATCTTGCGCCGCGCAAACTCCGCGGCGTCGAATCCAACGGCATGATCGTCGCCGCCTCCGTCGGCCCCGAAGGCCGCCCCGTTCTCGCCGGTTTCCCCGACGAAGACGTCGAAATCGGCGCCAGATTGAAGTAAAGGCACGATATATCGTGCCCCTACGGTTGCCGCACTTGGGACACTCCATTTAATGGAATTGATTGACTCACATGCGCACATCGATTTCCCGCAATTCGCGGAAGACCGCGACGACATGCTCGAGCGCGCGCGCGCCGCTGGAGTGAGCACGCTCCTCGCCATCGGCACCGGCCCGGGCCCTGAGAAGCTAGATTCCGCGCTGCCCTTTGCCGAACAACATGACTGGATTTACGCCACGGTTGGCATTCATCCACACGAGGCGAAGGAAGTCACATCGCAGCACTTGGAAGAACTGGCGCGGCTGGCTCAGCATCCGAAAGTCATCGCGTGGGGAGAAATCGGACTCGACTATTACTACGATCATTCGCCGCGCGAAGCGCAAGCGCGTGTTTTCCGCGACCAGATGGCTCTCGCGCGGCGCGCGAAGAAACCCATCATCATTCATTGCCGCGACGCTTGGACCGATTGCCTGAACATGATTGAAGAACATTGGCGCCCGACCGGCCTCGGCGGAATATTGCATTGCTTCACCGGCACGCTCGACGATGCACGGCGCGGAATGGACATGGGCTTTCTGATTTCTTTTGCGGGAAATTCAACCTATCCAAAAACTCAGAACCTTCGCGACGTTGCGAAAGCTTTGCCATTGGAGAAGATTTTGATCGAGACGGACGCTCCGTACCTCGCGCCGCAGCCCTATCGCGGCAAGCGCAACGAGCCGGCTTACGTTGCGGAAGTGGCGCGCACGCTTGCGACTGTGAGAGACTTGACGCCAGAAGAAATTGCCGCGGCCACGACAGGGAATTTTCGGCGCTTTTTTGGCCTTGCCCAACCGGCGAGCCTCGCGGCATCAGGTCTCAAGGCAGATGAATAATTTGGGGGATACGCCATCGCGCTGCTGACGGTCAAAGAGATTTTTGATCTGGTCCGCGACGATCTCGCACTTGTCGAGGAAGAACTCGCGCGGCAAAGCGAAGCTGCCTTTCCGCCGGTTTCTGAAATCACCGCCTACTTGCTCGGCGGTGGCGGAAAGCGGCTGCGGCCCGCGCTCCTGCTTCTCTCGGCGCGTCATGCCGGACGCGCCGATCGCGGCGCCATCCGTCTGGCTGCCGTCGTAGAACTCCTGCACAGCGCCACGCTGATCCACGACGACGTTATCGACAGCGCCGACACGCGCCGCGGCCGTCCCTCCGCCAACTCACGATGGGGGAATCATCGGAGCGTGCTCACCGGCGACTGGCTTTACATGCAGTCCTTTCAAATGGCGCTCGAGGAACGCAATTTCCGCATCCTTGATATCCTCATCGACCTGACACAAAAAATGGTGGAAGGGGAGCTGATCCAACTGGCAAAAATTGGCCGCATCGACGTAACCGAAGAAGATGCGCTGCGGCTGGCCACGTATAAGACCGCATGTCTCTTCAGCGGCTGCGCGCGACTCGGCGCCGTGCTGGGCGGCCTCGAAGGCAAAGAAGAGCAGGCGCTCGCGGACTATGGGCGGTATGCGGGCCTCGCATTTCAACTCGTGGATGATCTTCTTGATTTTACGGCGTCGGCGCAACAGCTTGGAAAACCTGTGCTGAGCGACTTGAAGGAAGGCAAAGTCACGTTGCCGCTGATTTATGCAATGGAAAACGGTCATCGACATGCGCGCGAAATGGTGGCGCGGGTTCTGGAAGAAAAGAAATTTGTCTCGGTCCGTCCGGAAACGCTGGTTTCGCTTGTGCACGAGTCCGGGGCGCTCGATCGCACACGCAATCTGGCGCAGGACTATGCGCGGCGCGCCAAGGCTTGCTTGAATGGCGGAGCCGACTCCGAATATCATCGCGCGCTCGCCACGCTGCCTGACTTTATCCTCGAACGCGAAAATTAGCCGCGCCCGATTCCATGCTGCCGTTCAAACTGGTCTATCACGAACGCTACGACCTGAATCTCGGCGCGCACGTTTTTCCTTCGCAGAAGTTCCGCCTGATCCACGAAATGCTGTTCCGCGAAAACATAGCTGCGCCACAAGATTTTCTGCGCCCGGAAGCTGCGAGTGACGAGGACATTTTGCGCGTTCATACCGCGGACTGGGTGCGCAAATTGAAAACCGGCGCGCTCACCGCCAGCGACGTGATGAAACTCGAAGTGCCGTATTCGCCCGAACTGGTGGAGGCCGTGTGGCTTGCTGCTGGCGGGTCGATTCTTGCGGCGCAGTCGGCGCTGCGCGACGGATTTGGTTCGAATCTGGGCGGCGGATTTCATCATGCGTATCCGGGGCACGGGGAAGGATTCTGCGCGATTCACGACGTGGCGGTGGCGATTCGAAAGCTACAGGCGGATGGCGCGGTAGAAAAGGCCATGGTCGTTGATACGGACGTGCATCACGGCAACGGCACGGCGGCCATCTTCCGAAATGATCCAACGGTCTTTACGATTTCCATTCATCAGGAAAACAACTATCCGGCGCACAAGCCGCCGTCGAATATCGATCTGAATATGGAGGACCGCGTCGAAGACGATGAGTATTTTGGGGCGCTGATTCCAGCCGTGCAAAAAGCCATGGATGAATTTCAGCCGGAGATTCTTTTCTATGTGGGAGGCGCGGATCCCTACTGCGAAGATCAGCTCGGCGGCTTGTCACTCACGAGAGAAGGACTGAAGAGACGCGACCGCGGCGTTTTCGAGGAAGCGCGGCGGCGCAAGATTCCAGTGGCCACGGTTCTTGCGGGCGGGTACGCGCGGCGCGTGGAAGATACCGTGCGCATTCACGTGAATACCATTCTCGCTGCCCGCGATGTCGCGCTCGCATTTCCCTCCGCGTCTGTCGCGCGAAGCTGATAGTCTCCGCATTCCCTAAGGATTCTTGTTCTGGGCTTCCAGTATGCGGCGAACGGCCGCTGTCAGCTCCTGTTCAAAGGTGTCCGGGCTGAATCCATTTGCGCGATAGGCTATTCTGCCATCGCGATCAATCACGACGACCGTGGGGAATGAGTTGACGCCGAACAGCCGGTCGAGGCCATCGGCAAAGACAACCGCGGTGTGCGGTTTGGATTCCGCCAGGTAGGCCGGCACGAGCGTTTCGTCTTCGTCGCAATTGGCGGCAAGAAAAGTCACGTCCGGCACGCTGTTGAATTCCCCGGCCACACGCCCGAAGAGCAAATCAAGCGCGCGGCAGGGACCGCACCAGGTGGTCCAAAAATCAAGGACGAGAATCTGACCTTTCGATTTTCGTAAGGAAAACGGCGTGCCCTCGGGCGCCTTGCGCAGCATAAATTCGAAAGGCTCGCGGGCATCCGTGTTTTTCCGGGATTTCACGCTGCTGGAGATTTGCGAGACATCGTCAAAAGTGCGAAGCATATACGCACCCAGACCCTCGTCGGAACCGTGGGCCATACGCCAGACGTTGCCTAGTTTTTGGCGGATTTCCTTGCGGCTGACATCGCCATTATTTCCTTCGGCAATGGCGAAAGCGAGTGAATACTCCGTGATGGCGGAATTCCAATCTTTTTTGAGTTCCGCAGTTTCCCCGAGTCGTTCGGCAGCGCCGGCAGTCGGAGCGATTTGATAGCTGGTCTCGAAGTCTTGTTGCGCGGAGCGGTAATCCTTCAATTTCATATATAGATTGCCGCGAATGAAAAGCGCGGACGCCTGCTCGGTTTTCTTCTCGCGCTGCCACTGTTCTTCGGAGACGCGCGGAGACCGGCCGGAGGCAGAGGTGCGATTCACGAAGTCAAGGACGCGAGTTGCGTAGCTGACCGCGCGGCGGAGCGCAGCTTCGTCGTCTTTGCGCTCGAGAAGCTGAATAGTGAGCATGGTGATGGGGGTATCGTTGGGGTTTAGAGCGACAATGCGTTCGGCGTAATCAGAGGCGCGCGCGTCATCCCGCAACTGGAGGCTGGCTTCCACGAGGGCCCGATAGATCTGCGAGCGGTTTTCATCTTCCGGATGCCTGCCCAAAAAGGCTTCCAGATTGCGGACCAGCATGGCTCGGTCATTTCCCGCGGTGGAGACGGCCAACCGCAATTCTTCTTCCGCGGTGGGTTGCTTGATGGCCGCGGGCTGTTTGGAAAGGGACGGGCTTGCCGGTTTCTGCGCAGCGCTCTGCGTACTTTCAGCTTGTGTGCCGGTCTGTCCGAGGATTGGCGCCGCCGCGGCACAAAGAAAAAGCAGAAAGCCTGCTGATGCCCGGAAATTCAAAGTAGCCATACGAGGGAATTCTAAGCGTAACAAGGAAAATTGTCGCTAGTTCTTAGCCGTCTTCTCACAGGAAGAAAGTCAGCAGTGCGCGCCTAGTTCGAACCGCTGACGCGGATTTCGCCGGAGACGGTTTGCACATCGACGCGCGCGCCCCCGCTACCCATGCGGGCGCGGAGGACCCGCTTGCCTTGCTCTTCGATCATGATGGGAATATCGGTTCGAATCTCGCCGGAGACGGCTTGCGCGGAAAGATGGAAATTGGCAGAGGCCGGAACTTTCAAGAGTACGGAACCTGACACGGTCTTCAGCTCCCAATACCCATTGGCGCCTGGATTTCCCTGAACGGACACCCGGCCGGAAGCGGCATGCGCTTTTACGTCCTTCGAAGCGCCCTGGATGTCAACGGCGCCGCTCGCCGTGTCTGCTTCGACGCGGCCGCCCGGGCGAAGGACTTGAATTGTTCCGGCGAGCGCGTTGATGCGCACGTCGCCTTTCGTATCCGAAACACTTACGCTGCCTGAAGCAGTGGAGATGCGGACGTCGTCGCCGACGTCATTTGCAGAGACGGAACCGCTGGCCGTGGTGAGCTGCGCATCGCGATCGATCTTTTCAACGCGGATGGAGCCGGAGGCGGCTTGCACTTTTACGGGGCCGCGCACTCCACGAACCGCCTGCGCACCGGAAGCCACGGTAGCGCTGACTTCCGTGTCATGAGGAACTTGAATGGTGTAGGCGATGGAAAGGTGACGCAGACCGGACATTTCTTTTCCAATTCGAATGGTATCGCCTTTTTGCTCGATGGGAGGATTCGCGAGGGTCTCATCCAAGCGCTTCTGCGGGTCGCCGAAACCCATTCCCGAAGCGCGCACAGCGCCATGCACGTGCACTTTACCGTCCGCGCTCCCTGTGATGTCCACGTCACCGGAGGCGTTGGTGATCTCCAGTCGAAGGGGGCCTGTCACGGCGTAATTGCGGTCAAAGCTGCCGCTGGCCGCTGGACCGACGTGGCAAGCGACGAGGGAAAGTGCGGCCATGGTCAGAATCAGCGTGATCAAGAATTGGCGCTGGCGCAACATTCGTCCTCCGTCAGGTCCATGAACTTCTCTCCATGGCCCGGCATCTCTAGTTACGCAAAAGCGGCCATTATGTTCCCGAGGCGGCTTTTGCGGAGGCGCCGCGGGGCGGGATGAGAGTCTCGTTGAGAGAGCCCTGCCGGTAACCTTCCAGATCCAGAGAAACATAGGTGAAACCAGCGGCCTTCAAACGGTCAGCAATGGTGGCAGACATTTGCGGTTGGAAGGCACGGGGCATTTCGTCGGGCGCGATTTCGACACGCGCCAGATTGTCATGGATCCGGACGCGGAATTGGCGGAAGCCGAGTTCGCGGAGAGCGGCTTCGCCACGTTCCACCAGCGCGAGGCGCTCGGTAGTCACTTCGGTGCCGTAAGGCAGGCGGGAAGCGAGACACGCGGAGGCGGGCCGGTCCCAGGTCGGCAGTCCGGCGCGCCGCGAGAGAAGCCGAATCTCCGCTTTGCGCAGTCCGGCGTCGAGCAGAGGCGCGAGAACCTGGTGTTCCGTCGCGGCGCGATGGCCGGGGCGGAAATCGAGTGTGTCATCGGAGTTTACGCCGTAGGCCACAGCGGCAACGCCTTGCAGCCGCGCCAATTCATCCAGCACGGAAAACAGTTCATCCTTACAGAAGTAACAGCGGTCTGAGGCGTTTGCGCGATACGCGGGATTATCCATCTCATGCGTTTCGATGAATTCATGACGCACACCATATTTGCCGACGAACTCTTCGACGACTGCGCGATCGTGCGCGGAATAACTTGGCGAGAGAGCCGTGACAGACAGGGCGCGACCTCCCAGCGCGCGATGCGCGGCCCAAGCCAGGTACGCGGAGTCCGCGCCACCGGATAGCGCGACGAGGAGGGAAGGAAGTTCGGCCAGCCGCGAAAGTAGAACACTCTCTTTTTCCTGGGCCGAAAGAGAGACTCTTTCGGAAGTGCGAATGTGAACGAGTTCTTTCATCTCAGTGGTGAGTATAGCGCAGAGTGCACCTTGAGTTGCAGTTGCGAGCGCGCAACCAATGGCCTCACTTGAAATCCAAAAGCACGTCGACGGTGCGCTTGCCCGGATCCGTCTGGAGAAAGTGTCCCACGGTTTCGTAATGCACGGGCAATTCGCCGAAGACCTGTTCACGATGGGATTGCAGTTTGACGAGAAGTTCTTCAAATTTAATCTTGTCGAAGAGATTGCTGGAAGCGATAGGCCACGCGGCATAGAGCTTGCGTTCAGCCGCGAGGGAGAGTCCCGTGAGGACGATCTTGCCGAAATTGTATTGAATACCCTCTTGGACACTCACGGCATAGGAGACAGTGTGAGCCTGATCGTCGTAGGTTGCGACCGGATCGAGCTTGGCTTCCAGATAACCGTGATGGCCGTATTCCTCGCGAATGCGGTCCAAGCCTTCCTCCATCTGCATGCCATTGGCGATATCGCCTGATTTCGCGCCCAGCAAACCGCCTAGAGTAAATTCCGACAGCACGGTGTTGCCGGTCCAGTGGGCTTCCTTCCAACGAAACACCGCGCCCGGCACTACCGGCACATAAACCGGAATTTTCTCGGGAAATTTTTGATTGGGGTTGCCCGTCAAGCGCACCTCCGGCGGCCCGAGCTTCACCCGCAGGTATCCCTGTTGCAGATAAACCGGCCGTATCGCCTCCGTCAGAAAAAGATCGATGGCCATTCGCGAATAAGCTTTTCCACGAATTTCGGAGAGATGCTGCTGGACCGCTTTGGACGCGAGGAGAGATGGATCGCTGAATTCGACGGTGGCAATTTGTGGAGGGGCGCCTTCGATGCGAAATTCCTGAACATTACCTTCACCCACAGGATTGGGGATGACGGCGTGTTCGACGGCCGCTTGCAAGCCGTGCGAAGAGAGCAACTCCTTTACAGCATCACCGGCGCGATCCACAGCGGCGCCCGCTTCCGGCAGCGTCCCGTCAAAATAGGGAAATGTCTTGCGGATGGCGTCGGCCAATTCCGAATCCGCGAACCACGGTATGTTGTCAAAGTAGACCGGAAGACGAGGCGATTCCTCGACGTGGTAAGTCACAAACACGCCGCCGCCGCGTGTCAGAAAATTGAAATTTACTTTTGCGAATAGCCCACTCTGAATAAGCCGGTCTGCCGCAGCCTGCAAGTCATCCTTGCCAACTTGCGAGCCGGGCTGGAGTCCGGCCAGAGAGACGATTTGCGCTTCGGTGAGAATCTTGGCGCCCTCGGCGTGCACTTCCCGGAGCGGTGCGCCGCCTGCTGTCGGCGATTGGGCGGAAGCGAGTCGGGCCGTCGATAGGGTTAGCACCAAAAAAGCGCCGAGGCGCGCACGAAAGACGCGAGACATGCATTCATTTTAGCGGAAAACGTCCCGGGCTACTCAACCGTGACGGATTTCGCGAGGTTGCGGGGCTGGTCGACGTCGCAACCACGGCGCACGGCAATGTGATACGCGAGCAGTTGCAGAGGAATGATTTCAAGCAGAGGCACGAGCAACTCGGGAGCCAGCGGAAGTTCGATGATGTGGTCGGAGGCTTCACGCGCGAGATGGTCTCCGTTAGTGACGATGGAGATGACGATGCCGTCGCGCGCCTTAACTTCCTTAATGTTTGAAACGCTTTTCTCGTAGCGAGTCATAGCTTCGGGGTCGGATTCGTCGCGCGTGGCGAGCACGACAACGGGCAGATTTTCGTCGATCAGTGCGTTGGGGCCGTGCTTCATCTCGCCGGCCGGGTAGCCTTCGGCATGAATGTAAGAGATTTCCTTGAGCTTCAGAGCGCCTTCGAGCGCGATCGGGTAGTGGATGCCGCGGCCCAGATAGAGAAAATCGGTAAAGCGGAAGAATTGCCGCGCCAGGTTTTCGTAGAAGCCAGTTTCATCCGCCTGCAAGACGGTTTCGATTTTGTGCGGAATGCGCGTGAATTCCTGCATCAAAGTTCTGGCGGCTTCCTCCGTCATCTTGCCGCGCACCTGGCCAAGATAGGAAGCCAACAGAAGCAACGCGGTCAATTGTGAAGTGAAGGCCTTGGTCGAGGCTACGCCGATCTCCGGGCCGGCATGGGTGGGAATCGTGCCAGCGGCCTCACGGGTGATCATTGAGCCGAATACGTTGCAGATGGCAAGGGTTGGTGAGCCTTTGGTTTTTGCCTCGCGCTGCGCCGCGAGCGTGTCCGCCGTTTCGCCAGACTGGCTAATGCACACGGTCAGGGTATTCGAATCGATGATGGGGTCGCGGTAGCGGAACTCACTGCCGTAATCCACTTCGACGGGCAAGCGCGCGAGCCGCTCGATCATGAATTTTGCGGCCAGCGCCGCATGCCAGCTCGTGCCGCAGGCGACGATACGCACACTTTGAAACCCGCGAAATTGCTTCTCGGTGATCTGCATTTCATCGAGGAAGACTTTTCCGCTGTCCTGCGAGATGCGGCCGAGCAGGGTGTCGCGAACGGCGCGCGGCTGTTCGAAGATTTCTTTCTGCATGAAATGCTTGTAGCCACCCTTTGCCGCCATGATGGGATCCCAGGCTACATGGTGGGCGGGACGCTCGACAGGACGGCCGTCGTGGTCCATAACGCTCACACCCTTAGCGGTCAGGACAGCGATGTCGCCGTCCGCAAGGAAAAAAACCTCACGCGTGTGCTGGAGCAAAGCGGGAATGTCGCTGGCGACGAAGTACTCTCCCTCGCCGAGACCGATCACGGAAGGCGGGCCGAGACGGGCGGCCACGATTTTCTGCGGATCTTTCGCGGACAGAAAAACCAGAGCGTAGATGCCGCGCAATTCCTTGAGCGAGCGGCGCACGGCCTCTTCGAGCGGGACGCCGCCCTGCGAATTCTTTTCCACGAGGTGCGCCACGATCTCCGTGTCAGTTTCCGTGACGAACTTGTGGCCTTCTTTCTGGAGTTTTTCTTTCAGCTCGAGGTAGTTCTCGATGATGCCGTTGTGCACCACGACGATCTGGCCGGTGCAGTCCCGGTGAGGATGTGCGTTTTCTTCAGTGGGACGGCCGTGAGTCGCCCAGCGCGTGTGGCCAATTCCATAGGTGCCTTCGATGGGAGATTTTGCAATGACTTCTTCCAGATTCCGGAGCTTTCCGGGAGCGCGCCGAATCTCCAATTTGCCGTCTTGCGTCACGACGGCTATGCCCGCGGAGTCGTAGCCGCGGTATTCGAGCTTGCGCAGACCTTCGATGACCACAGGCACCACTTTTTTAGGGCCGATGTAGCCGACAATTCCGCACATGAGCGGTTCTCCTGACTGCGAATTCAAAAGCGTAACACTGCCGGCATGGGTTGGCGGCTCATTCGACGATCTCGAAGCGATATTCCTCGATGACGGGGTTTGTAAGCACTTCTTTTGAAATGCGCTCGAGCTGCTTCTGCGCTTCATCGCGATTCCAACCCTCGAGATTCAAGACAAAGAATTTTCCCTGGCGAACGTCTTTCACCTCGGCGTAGCCGAGGCCGGAAAGCGCGTGCTGTATGGTTTGTCCTTGCGGATCGAGTACAGAGCGTTTTGGCATGACCCAAACGTGTGCTTTCATGCGTTCAGTATAACATTGGCTTTGGCTGGTTCAGGAGCGGTGCGTTTGGCCGGCGGACGAAAACGCGTATTGGAAACCCATTTCGACAATGCGAGCAAGTTCGGCTTCCAGAAGTCCCATGCGGGCGGCGTTTTCGTATTCCGCATGCAAGGTTGTATGGAACATCGCGGGGTCGTCGGTGGAGAGGACAATCGGTATTCCGTGGTGTAAGAGCTTCGGCAAAGGGTGTTTCTCGATTCGAACGGCTTCCTCCTGGAGCTGTAGAGCGAGTGCGCCCGTTTTCAGATTGCTGCCGGGACAGACTTCCAGCGGAATCCGGCGTTCGGCGAGCAAGTCCATCAAAGCTGGATCGTGGATCGCAGCGATGCCGTGTCCGATGCGCTCGGCGCCGAGGAGATCGATGGCTTCGCGGATTTTCTCCGGGCCGCCAACTTCGCCAGCGTGCGTGAGGCGGTGCAGGCCGAGTTCCGCCGCTTTCTCGTAAGCCGGACGAAACGCTTCAGTCGGAATGCTCAGCTCATCACCGCCCATGCCGAATGCCAAGATTTCCTTTGAGTCGCACCTTCGGGCGGACTCGACCACTTCCAGTGCAGCGTCGGCTCCGAATTGACGCGCCGCATCGAAGATCCAGCGGAAGCGCAGGCCGCGGCTTTCGAGGGGCTTTGTTGCACGGAGAATCGCTTCGAAATTGGCTTCCGGCTGCTGCTTTCGCAGGAGCATCACGCCGATGGAGAGCGTCACCTCGGCGTAGACAACATTCTGCGTCAGCAGGTGTTCACCAAGATCGCGGGCAATGAGGGCGTAGTCCTCCGGCTCGCGCAGGAAAGAAGTCACCCACTTGAACGCTTCGATAAACCCGGGGAAGTCGCGATAGGCGTACCGCCAGCGGACCTCCTCTTCGGTCATCACGACACCATGCTGAGCAGTTAACGCGCAAACCGTCGCGGGCTGGATTGAACCTTCGAGATGGAGATGCAGTTCCGCCTTCGGCAGGGAAGCAATGCGAGAAGAGAGCAAGGATGAAGTCATCCGGAAAAATCAGCGCGGGAGTTGCGGCCGCCCGGCGTTGATCCACGCCGTAAGCCAGAACGAGCCGACGTCGGTGGCCGCGTCCGAGAGCTGCCGAATCAGAATGGCAGCGGCTTGATTGTAGAAGCGGTCGTAATACTCATCGGTGAAGGAATTTGTGCCGCGGCGCGCGTTGCGGTCGGCCAAAAGAATCGTTTCCAGCCAGCTATGGGAACTGAGGCAAGCATCAAAGGCGCGATCTGTAGGATCATCGATAAAGATGGCATCGTTGGGCCGCATGGGGAAGAATCGATAAAGATGGCATCGTTGGGCCGCATGGGGAAGAAGGAAGAGTAGCGGTCAATCAGCGCCGATCCAAAGCGCTCGTTGATTCCGGGCTGGCCGCTGAGGCGCCCATCGAAATTATCCGTGGTATTGAATGGGTCGTGGGCCTCGGCGACGTAGTTCGCCAGAATCGCGGCGTAGAGTTTCGCTTCTTCCCACTTTCCGGTCTTCATAGCCTCGGTAAGTTTCTCGCTGTACACACCAATCTGCCAGGGTAGGAGACCGTTCGCGTCTAACTTAGGTTTAGTAAACTTTGTTACGGCCGCTTTGTATACGCGCGGGAGCGCCGCGAACGGAAACCGGCCGTATTTGTCGAGAGCAATGAAATGATTGCGCCGTTCGGCAGGGAGTTTGTTGATCTCATCGAGAGGATCGGTCACATGCTGCAAGAGCAAGGGGCGATTCGATTCAAAATACCAACGGATCTCTGGCGGCAGGGTGTCGATCGCTTTATTGACGACGAGTCTGTGCCCGCTTCGGCCCCAGGCGCGGCCTTCCTGCGGACACAAAAGGAACACTAGAAGAAATTTCCATGGACGGCAAATGGACCATCGCTGCATTCTATGATCCCTCGGACATATGATTCGCGGCCCTCAATGTGCTGTGCTTCCGGCCATAGAAATAATAAAGCACGAGCCCCAGGATCATCCAAACGAAGAATCGAATCCAGTTCATGATCGGCAGGCCCGCCATCAGCAGAAGACACGTGAATATCGTGATGATGGGGGCCAGCGGTCCGCCAGGGGCCCGGAAAGCACGGTGCCGGTCGGGCTCCCGGTATCGAAGGATGAGCACACCCCCTGCGACCAGAGCGAACGCGAACAGGGTGCCAATGTTGGAAAGATCGGCGAGAGTCCCGATGTCGAGCAGGCCCGCTGGAATACCCACCACGAATCCCGCCATCCAAGTGGAAAAATCAGGTGTCCGAAATCGCGGATGCACGCGCCCAAAAATTTTGGGAAAGAGGCCATCGCGCGACATCGCAAACCACACGCGCGCCTGGCCCAGCTGGAAAACCAGCAAGGAAGAGATCATTCCCATGAGTGCGCCGATCAGCACGACCAGGCGAACTCCCGAGAAATGGAGTTTCTTCAGCGTGTTGACCACCGGGGCGGCATCGTCCACCAGCGTTTCCCACCGGACCAAACCCGTGAGCACGACCACAACGGCGATGTACAAAATCGTGCAGATGACCAGCGTCGCGATGATGCCGATCGGCAGATCGCGTTGCGGGCTCTTGCACTCCTCAGCGGCCGTGGAGACCGAATCGAATCCGATGTAGGTGAAAAAAACGATGGACCCGCCTGTCAGGATTCCGGGCCAGCCATTGGGCGCGAAGGGATGATAGTTCGCCGGATGGATGAACTTGGCTGCGAAACCCACGAACACCAGAATGGCGATGATTTTCAGCAGCACCATGATGTTATTGGTTCGCGCAGACTCTTTGATGCCTCGCACCAAGATCACTGTCAGCAACATGACGATGATGAATGCGGGCCAGTTAAAGCCAAAATGCCAGCCGGGCGCATAGAGCATGGTTCCCTGCAGATCATTCAATCCGCCGGGAAGATAGGCAGGAGAAATCCAACGCGGGTCCGGATGCAAGCCGAACCAATCGAGCAAGCCCACCATGTGCGCCGAAAAACCCACGCTGACAGCCATGTTGCTGACCGCGTATTCGAGGATGAGATCCCAGCCAATGATCCAGGCGATGAGTTCTCCCATCGTTGCGTACGTGTAGGTGTACGCGCTGCCCGCGATGGGAATCATGGCGGCAAGCTCCGCGTAGCAAACCGATGCGAAACCACAGACGATCGCCACCAAAATGAACGAAAGCGCAATGGCCGGTCCGGCGCCAGGGCGTCCAAACGAAGCGGAATGGTGGATCAAATATTCAAGCAGAGGGGCGTTCAGAATCGAAGAGGCCTGAAACTTTTGTCCCGCGATCGCCGTGCCGATGATCGTAAAAATTCCGGAGCCGATGACCGCGCCGATGCCGAGCGACGTCAGGCTCAGCCATCCGAGAGACTTTTTTAATCGGACTTCAGCGTTTTCGCAATCTGACAGCAGTTGGTCGATGCTCTTGCAGCGGAAGAGTTGTGATCCCACCCATGCTCTCCGATCGCATTCGGGCAAACCCAAAGCCTGAAGCTACCCGATAGGCCTTTGGGGAATCAATGCGTGCCTCAATGTACCCCGAGATGACCTGTCACGCAACTTGCGAGCACATTCCGCTCCAAGCCACGTATTTTCAGTTCATGCCTGTTCAAGTTGCGCGTAACGCTCAATGAATTTCTTCGTGCCGCGCCCCGGAAAACTGACTGACACCCGCCGGTCTTCGTCCTCGCCTTCAACGCCCACAATCGTGCCGACGCCGTAGCTGGGATGCCGCACTTTTCGCCCGAGCATAGGATTTGCATCTGCGCCGCGCTTCGCCGCCGGCCGGCCAAAGGAACTTTGCGTCGCCGGCCTCCTTGGAGCTGACGCGGCCGCCGATTTCTGTCCCCCGCGCACGCGCCGCGTGAATTCTTCCGCCGAATACGAGTACTCCGGGTCCGGCTCGTATCGCCGGGTCTCGCCGATTTCGGCCATCGACCCGCGGACGGTGTCCACCAGCTCGCTCGGGATCTCCGCTAGAAAACGCGAGGGCAGGGAAGCGCGCAGTTGCTGCTCGTTTCCGAAAATGCGCCGGTAAACAGCGCGCGTCATCGTGAGTGACTGGCGCGCCCGCGTCATTCCCACGTACATCAGCCGTCGTTCCTCTTCGATGCCCTTGTCTTCCGTGATGGAGCGGCTGTGCGGGCAGATTCCTTCTTCCATGCCCGTCAAAAACACATGGTCGAACTCCAGCCCCTTTGTGCTATGCAGTGTGATCAGCGTCGCTCCGGGCTTGTCTTCGAATTGATCGGCGTCGCTGACCAGAGCCGCGGCGTCCAGAAAATCGGTAAACGTCTCGCCGGCCTCCATGCTTTCCGCGACGGCGCGAGTGAGTTCTTCCAGGTTTTCCATGCGCGCGACGTCTTCCGCGCTGTTGCGGTCTTTTAGCATGTCCATGTAGCCGGACTCTTCGAGAACGGTTCGCAGGAATTCTGGCGGTTCTTTTTCTGCCAGCGCAGTCTGCAGCTTGCCCACGATTTCCCGGAACGTTCGCAGCGGCGTGACCGCCCGACCCGCGGATGCACCCGAGATGAATTTTTCGATGGCCGCCCAGAGAGACGTGCCATCCACTCGCGCTGTTTCGCGCAACGCGTCCACAGTCGTCTTACCGATGCCGCGCGGCGGCAGGTTCAGCACGCGCAAGAGCGAAATGTCATCTTCGGGATGCATCGCCAGCCGAACGTAAGCCAGCGCATCTTTCACTTCTGCACGGTTGTAAAAACTGAATCCGCCGACTAGTTTGTAGCGCAAACCACGGCGGCGGAAGACTTCTTCGAAAGCGCGCGACTGAAAATTCGTCCGGTATTCCACGGCGCACGTCTGATCGGGGTCGTCATTCAGGATGTGCTCCAGTTCACCGGCGACGAATTCGGCCTCGGCCTGGGCATCACGCGCTTCGAAATACCGGAGATTTGCGCCTTCGCCCTTTTCCGCGTTGAGCGATTTTTCCATCCGCTCCGGATTGTTCGCGACCACCGCCCGCGCGGCGTTGAGGATATTCTGTGTCGAGCGATAGTTGCGCTCCAGCCTTATGATGCGGGCCGCCGGAAAATCTTTCGAGAAGCTCAACAAAATGGAAACATCCGCGCCGCGCCAGCGGTAGATGGATTGGTCTTCGTCGCCGACGACGCACACATTTTGCTGTGGCCCGGCGAGCAGTCGCATCAGTTCATATTGCACCCGGTTCGTATCCTGATATTCATCCACGTGGATGTATTGGAAGCGCGCCTGCCACTTCAATCGCGTGGGCGTCGATTCCCGGAGCAAGCGGGCAGACCGCAGCAAGAGATCATCGAAGTCCAGCGCCTTGCTGTCATGAAGAAGTTTTTCGTACGCCGCGAAAATGTCCGCGGTACGCCGCCCATTCTGATCGAACGCCTCTGCTCTAAGTTGTTCCGCGGTCTGGCCGTGGTTTTTCGCATAGCTGATACGGCTCAAAACGATTCGCGGCGCCAGGGAATCATCTTCGATTTGCAATTTATTCATCGCCAGTTTGACGGCAGCAAGCTGATCATCGTCATCGTAAATGGCGAAATCCCGGGGCAGTCCGGCGGCGGCCGCTTCGCGCCGCAAGAGCCGCGCGCAGAGCGAATGAAACGTCGAAAGCCAAGGCTGCGCTGGCAGAATTCCTGCGCTGAGCAAAAGGTTTGAGACGCGATTGCGCATCTCCTCCGCTGCTTTGTTGGTGAACGTTACCGCCAGAATGGCTTCGGCGGGCACCCCACTGGCGATCAAGCTGGCCATCCGATAGGTGATCGCCCGCGTCTTGCCCGTTCCCGCGCCTGCCAGGATCAGCAAGGGGCCTTCGATGGTTTCCACGGCAAGTCGTTGTTCTGGATTCAATTCATCGAGAAGAGTGAGCATTGGCCCGCGATGATCGTAGAAAGTTTGCACACGTCATGGTAGCCGACCGGGACGACCCGCGCAAACCCGCCTTCTTTTTCCGTTGCTAGTTGCTGCCCGGGCGGCTCAGATCAATTTCGAAATAGGTCAAGGAACGGTTCTTTTCCAACACCAATAGATCGGGCACGTAGAGGTGCGCGGTGTTCAGCAAATCAAATTGCCCCTGCAAGTCAAAGTAGAGAAGTCCTTGCACGGTGCTGTGCGGCGCCACGATGCTCGACGGAACAGCCGCGTTCTCCGCCTGCTTTTGCACTTCAAACCAGTTCTTGTCGGGCGTGGTCTTGGGCGCTCCGGTGGGAAACGGGAACTTCTTTCTGGACTTGGTCGGGTCCTTCCGGCTTGGCGCCAGCGTCTCATACGCGACCTGGTCCGGCGTGAGCGGTTCCAGCTGCTGACGGTTTTCCTCATCGATCCGCACCGTCAGGCGGATGCGGTCGAGATTCAGCTTTACGCTCTCGTCGGAATCGTTCCGAAACGCAACCATCACTGCCAGGACACCTGCTGCAAACGGCGATTTCTTTGGGAACTTCTGTTTGTAAAGTGCGGGATCCGTCCAGGGAAGCGCCGTGATGGTCATGGCCTCGTGGGATTGCAGCGACCCGGTTCGCAGCGAGGCCGGCTGTTGCGGCGCGCCGGGCATCGCCGCCAGCAGCAGCGCAAGGATGGGAATTGAGATGGTTAGTTTCAGCATCCGGTTATAATAGACTTTTCTCATCTCGACGCCTTCGATTCTTGGGGGACGCGCAGGGTTGCCCTGCGCCGCTCCGCTTGTTTGTTGCGGAGCAGGGACAGACCGGAGCCACGCTAAGTGTATTTCATTTACAGCCTTTTGATGGGCTTCGCGGCCCTTTTGCTCCTGCCCTACTGGCTGGTGCAGGGACTACGCCACGGCAAATACCTTTCCAATCTCGGCCAGCGCCTCGGTTTTTCATTTCCTTCGCTCGCGAACTTGCCTGCGGATCGGCCCGGAGCCATCTGGCTTCACGCGGTTTCCGTGGGTGAGGCGCTTTCCGGCGTGACACTCGCTCGCCGCCTGAAAGAAGCCTATCCGGACCGGCCGCTCATTGTTTCCACGACGACAATCACAGGTCAGGTGCTTGCACTCCAGCGGATGCCCTTTGCCGACGCGGTCATCTACTTTCCGCTCGACTGGGCCTTTTGCGTTTGGCGCGCTATGAACGCGGTGCGGCCCTCTCTCGTGCTAATTCTTGAGACCGAAATCTGGCCGAACTTTCTGCGCGAAGCACGCCGCCGAGAGGTTCCCGTACTTTTCGTGAGCGGACGCATCTCCGACCGATCGTTCGCGCGGTACCAGAGCTATCTCGGCACGTTTGGTTTTTTCCTGCGGCCTTTTTTGAAAGATGCTCTTTCGAACGCCAGCGGCTTCCTCATGCAGGGTGAAAAGGATGCCGAACGCATCCAGGCTCTCGGAGCACCTGCGGATCGCGTTTTCGTCAGCGGTAACTTGAAATACGATCTGGAGCTTCCCGCGCCCACACCGCTCTCGAATTGGCTGGAAGCGGAGGCTCGGCGTCGCGGCCGCTCGCCAATCATCGTTGCAGGCAGCGTGGTCGCCACAGAGGAACCCCTCGCTCTCATCGCGTTTGGAACATTGCAAGGGGAGTATCCCAAAGCGCTCCTGGTTCTCGCTCCGCGAAAGCCGGAACGCTTCGAAGCGACCGCCGAGTTCATCGACGAATCGCATCGCAAATTCATCCGCCGCTCGAAGCTCCCGATCCCTGGGCCACCGCATTCGGCTGGAGGCTCCGAGAACGGCGCGATTTCGGAAGATGTTACGGTCATTCTGGTGGATAGCATCGGCGAACTCGCCTCTCTCTACCGCGTTGCCGATGGTGTGTTCGTCGGCGGCTCGCTGGTCCCGTCCGGTGGGCACAATATTCTCGAACCCGCGGCCTTCGGGAAAATTCCCGTGTTCGGTCCTTCGATGGAGAATTTTGCGGAGATCGCTTCGCGTTTCGTCTCCGCAGGCGCCGCCGTGCAAGTGGAGAGTCCCGAAGATGTCGGCGTCGCCTGGATTGAGATTTTCCGTGATCCCGATCGAGCGAAGAAAATGAGCGCCTCCGCGCACAACCTCGTCGAAACCAGCCGCGGCGCCACCGATCGCGCACTCGCGGAAATCGCAAAACTCATGAGCGGTGCGGCACGATGAACGTTTCGCTGGTGCGGATGCTGCTCTGGCCGCCGTCGCTGCTCTATGGCGCATTCGTTCGGCTGCGCGTCTGGCTCTATGCCAAAGGTTTGCTGAAGCAGAAACGCTTGAAGGCCCCGGTAGTGAGTGTCGGAAATCTAACGGTTGGCGGCACCGGCAAAACGCCGATGGTGATTTGGCTTGCCGAACGATTTCTTGCAGAAGGGAAGCGCGTCGCCATCCTCAGCCGTGGCTACCACGGCACGAACGGTACCAGCGACGAGATCGAGCTAATGAAGTTCCGCCTCCAGGGCCGCGCCGCCTTTGGAGTCGGCAAGGATCGCTTCACGGAAGGCCAACGCATCGAGTCGCAGGAACCCGTCGACGTATTTCTTCTCGACGATGGCTTTCAACATTTACAACTTGCCCGCGATCTGGACATTCTCCTGATGGACGCGTCTCGAGGACTCGCAGACGAGTTGCTGCTGCCAGCCGGTCGTTTACGGGAGCCGCTTTCCGCCATGAGCCGTGCGAATATTCTCGTGTTTACACGCACCGAAAACATGCCCGGGACCGTCGATGCGATTCAGAAGCTGAATCAATATCCGGTTTTCGCGGCGGCCACTCAACTCGTTGGATTCCGCCGCCTCGGCGGTGAAATCGCTTTGCTTTCTTCATCTGAGATTGGAGCGGGACCTTTCTTCGCTTTCTGCGGGCTCGGTAATTCGGACGCTTTCTTTCGTGACCTCAGAAACTGGGGAGTCGTCGTTTGCTCACAAATGTCCTTTTCCGATCATCACCGCTATACAGAAGAGGATATTTTGCGAATCCATCTAGAAGCAAAACGCGCTGGCGCAAATGCACTTGTGACCACGGAAAAGGACGAGCAGAATCTCAGTGGAATGAGACTCGAACACGCGCCTGTGTATGTCTCCGTGATCGATCTCGTCGTGAGTCCTGAAGCCGACTTCAAGAACGCTCTTGATCAAACGTTACAACAAGGCAGTGGAGCGGCCGCGTGAAAATTCTGATTCGCGCGACGAACTGGGTCGGCGACGCGATTATGGCCCTGCCGGCGTTGCGTGCCGTGCGCGCACGCTTCTCCGATGCGGAGATTGCGATTGTGGCCCGGCTTTACGTCGCGGACATCTACCGCGACCAGCAAATCTGCAATCAACTCATCAACTACGACGTGAACGGCATCCACGCCGGCTTTTCCGGACGCGAGCGGCTGGCGCACGAACTGCGCGAGCAGAAATTCGATGTCGCCCTCCTGCTCCAAAACGCGTTTGACGCCGCCTGGCTCGCCTGGCGCGCGAATATTCCCGAGCGCATCGGCTACGCCCGCGACGGCCGGAGCCCACTCCTCACCAGGCCTGTACCTGTCCCCGGACCTGGCGAAATTCCGACACACGAGAAGTTCTACTACTTGGAGCTTCTTCGCCGCGCGGGATGGATGGACTCACTTCCCGAAGAATCTTTCATTGCTATGACCGTTTCCGAAGCGAAGCGCCGTCGCGCTGCTGAGTTTCTGCTGGGATCCGGCGCCCGTCCGCATGCACTCCGCGTGGCCATCGGCGCCGGAGCCTCCTACGGCTCCGCGAAATGCTGGCCACCTCCGCGATTCGCCGAGCTCGCAAGTCGTCTTCAAGCACAAAACGGTGCCGACGTGATCTTGTTCGGAACGGCTGCCGAGTCAGCCGTCTCGAAGGCCATCGCCGCCGGGATGCGGCAGCCACCCATCGATCTCACCGGGAAAACCGCGATCGCCGATCTTACGGCCCTGCTGTCGCAATGCCATCTCTTCATCGGCAACGATTCCGGTGCGATGCACGTCGCCGCCGCGGTCGGACTTCCCGTCGTCGCCATATTCGGGCCCACGGATCCGCTCGGCACAGCTCCGGTCACGCCGCGCTGCACGATCGTCCAGGAAAAACCGTACTGCAGTCCGTGCTTTCTCCGGCGCTGCCCAACCGATCATCGTTGCATGACGAAAGTCACGCCAGACATGGCGGAAGCCGCGGTCCGGCCCTGGCTTTCCTCAATTGAGGTGCGGCGTGCCTGATTCCACCGCACCGCGCCCCGCCGTTTTTCTGGATCGTGACGGAACCATCGCTGAGGAAGTCGGCTACTTGAATCATGCCAGCCGTTTTCGTATGTTTCCCTTCGTCGCAGCCGCGATTCGCTGTTTGAACGAAGCGGGATTTCCCGTTGTCGTGGTGACCAATCAGTCCGGCGTCGGCCGCGGCTACTTTCCGGAATCGCTAGTGCGCTCGGTCAATGAAATGATGAAAGAAGAACTCGCCGCAGTGGGTGCGCGCATTGATGCCATCCACTATTGCCCCCACACTTCGGCGGACCGTTGCGATTGCCGCAAGCCCAGGCCCGGCCTTCTGGAACGTGCTGCACGCGAACACTCTCTCGACCTGGCGCGGTCTTTCGTCGTGGGTGACCGCTACGGCGACATCGAACTCGCTCGCAATGTTCGCGCCCGGGGCATCCTCGTGCGCACCGGATATGGCGAAGGGGAATTGGCTTGGCATTCCGCGAGGTGGCCCACGCAACCCAATTTTGTGGCGGAAGATCTTTCGAAAGCGGCAGATTGGATCCTGAGGCAACCACGATGAGGCGTCTCCCTGCGCAAAACTTAGCATCTCGATCCGTCGACCTAGTTTCTCTCGCCGAATGTGTCGAGCAATTTTCCTCGAAGACCGTCGTTCTGCTCGGTGATTTCGTTGCCGATGAATTTCGGTTCGGCGAAATCTCCCGCGTCTCGCGCGAAGCCCCCGTGCTGATCCTGAAGCACCGCGAAACGCAACTTGTTCCAGGCGGCGGGGCCAACGCTGCCAACAATCTGGCGTCTCTTGGCGCGCGCGTCTTGCCCGTTAGCGCTGTGGGCAATGACGCGGCCGGCGATGCGCTCATCGCCCATTTCCGCCGCAAGCGCGTCAACATTTCGGGAATCATCCGAGTGAAGGGCTGGACCACGCCAACAAAATCGCGCTTCCTTGCCGGCTGGGCGCACACCACAGCGCAACAAGTTCTCCGCGTGGACTACGAACCACAAGCACCTCTGCCGGACGCCGTTCGAAAAAAATTCCTGCAGCAGCTTTCCGCGAAGCTCCGTAAGGCTCACGCACTGGCGGTTTCGGATTACGGTTTTGGCGTGGCCAGGCCCGAGCTGGTCCAGCAGGCCACCAGGAAACACAAGAATGATCTGCCCATCACGCTCGACGCTCGCTATCGGCTTCACACCTATGCGAAGGCCGGCATCTCTGCGGCTACTCCAAACGAAGCCGAGATCGAGGCACAGCATCACACGACGATAGGCCAGGACATTGAACAACTCGCCCGAGCGGGCCGCGCAACACTCGCCACCATGAAGCTTCAATCGCTCCTCGTCACTCGTGGGCGCCACGGCATGGTTCTTTTTGAAGCGGACGATCAATTCACCCAGATTCCCGTGCACGGCAGCGATCAAGCTGTCGATGTCACCGGCGCGGGCGACACGGTTCTTGCCGCCTACACTCTCGCACTCGCTTGCGGGGCCTCTCCACTCGAAGCCGCGCACATCGCCAACATCGCCGGAGGCCTCGTGGTGATGAAACTCGGCACGGCCACCGTCTCGCGCGAAGAACTTCTCGATGCCATTCGCGGTGAAGCCTCCGGAACCGCCCGCTGAGTCATGCGCGAAGCCGGTTCCAAAATCGTGTCGCAAGGTGTACTCCGCCAAAAACTCAAGGAACACAAGAGCCATGGCCGGCGCATCGTCCTCGCGAACGGCTGCTTCGATACGCTGCACGTCGGGCACATTCGCTATCTCGAAGGCGCGCGCCGCGAAGGCGATATTCTGGTCGTTGGCGTGAACGCCGATTCCAGTGTGTGCAATTTGAAAGGGCCCGGCCGGCCTGTTCTCGATGAAAACGCGCGCGCGCAGCTCGTGGCAGCGCTCCGCAGCGTAGACTACGTCGTGCTCTTCGCCGAACCCAATGTCGAAGCGCTCTTGGAAGAGTTGCGGCCCGACGTTCACGGCAAAGGCACGGATTACACGGCAGAGAGCGTACCCGAGCGCGCCGTCGCCGCCCGGCTCGGCATCCGCGTAGCCATTGTGGGTGATCCCAAGAATCACTCAACGCGCGAACTTCTCGAATCCATCCGCAGGGCGCCGCATGGCTGAGCAGCGATTTCTCGTCGTACGGCTCAGCTCTCTTGGCGACATTGTGCATACATTTCCCGCTGTCGCGGCGCTGCGCGAATCTTTCCCAAATGCAGAGATTGTCTGGCTGACCCATCCGCGCTGGAAACTTCTTGTGGAAAGCAGCGCCCTCGCCACACAGGTCTGGGCTGCCGAGACGCGCTCACTGTCCTCGCTTCGAGAAATCCTGAGCCACATTCGTGAAAGGAAGCTCAGCGTCGCGATTGACTATCAAGGTTTGTGGAAGTCGGCGGCACTCCCGCTATTTGGCGGCGTTCCACGCAGAATCGGTTTTTCTTCAGAAACGGTTCGCGAGTATGGTGTTCCCATGCTCTATAACTACCGCGTCCGATGTACCCAGACACACATCGCCGACCAGAACGGTGAGCTTTCGCTGCGCGCGGGTGCACGGCGTGGATGTGCCGCCTTCTCGCTGAATGTTTCGCAATCAGATGCAGCGGCAGTGCGCCACTACTTGCAGGGTCACAGCATCGAGCACTACGTTGCTCTCAGTCCCGGAGGAGGTTGGCGCTCCAAGTACTGGCCGCCTGAGCGATTCGGTGTGCTCTGCAAGAAAATCCGCGAAGCTCTAGGCTTACGCTGCATCGTCAACTACGGCCCTGGCGAAGAACAGCTCGCTTCCACAGTTCGCGATGCCAGCGGCACGGCCGATCCGCTCCTCTATAATGGCGACCTCGGCCCTTTGATGGCTCTCTTGCGAAATGCTCTTTGCATCGTTGGCGGAGATACCGGTCCGCTGCATCTCGCCGTCGCTCTGGGAACGCCTGCAGTTGCCCTGTTTGGTCCCACCGATCCCGCGCGCAATGGCCCCTACCGTGTTGTCGATTCCGGCTCCGTCGCTCGCTCCGATATCGTTCTTCGCAGTTCGCGGGCAGTCACTACCTATAAGCGAGGCAAGCAAGCCGATCCATCCATGCTGGAACTGGAAGTGGAAGCAGTCCTCGAAGCTGTGCGCCGCCAGATCGAGGCCCGCGCATGAGCGCCATCACTGCGTTCTTCGCGCGTTGGCGCGTCCGCCTTGGCTATCCGCTCGTCATTGTCGTTCTGTTCTTTGCCCGTCCCACGCCGCGCAGCATTTTGGCCGGCGCGCTGGTGGGCGCGATTGGCTTGTGGCTGCGCGCCTTTGCCGCTGGATATCTTCACAAGCAGGAAGTCCTCACGGTCACAGGCCCTTACGCCTACACGCGGAATCCGCTCTATCTCGGCAGTGCCATTCTTACTATCGGCGCCGGTGTCGCCGCGCGCTCCTGGATTTCCGTTCTGGTTTTATTCGTCTATTTCGCGCTGTTCTACTCCGTCGTCATGCGGCGAGAAGAGAAGGAGCTTCATCTTCGTCACGGGGCTGCCTTCGAAGAGTACGCGCGAGCTGTTCCGCTTTTCATCCCGCGTCTGACCGCCGCGAAACTGGCTGGAGACTCGGCCGGTTCCTTCTCTTTCGCTCTATACAAGAAGAATCATGAATGGCAGGCAGCCGCTGGCTTCTTATTTCTCCTTTTTGTGCTGCAGCTGCTTTGGTTGCTCCGTCGACTGCACTGAAGATGCGGTCCTCCCTGCTTCCGGACATGCCACGAAGCAGGAGATTTTCAGCCTCGTTCCATCCGTCAGAACGTGCACCGCCCCGTCAAAATCCGTTCTGTAAATCCGGACACCCGCTTTCTCCAGCCGTTCCAGCAGCTCCGGGCTGGGATGCCCGTAAGGATTACCTTCTCCGGAGGAGATGATCCCGATTCGCGGTTGCACCGCTGCCAGAAATTCCGGCATGGTGGAATTCTTGCTGCCGTGGTGCCCGATTTTCAAAACGTCCGCGCGCAGCTCGTTCGCATCACTCTCTGCAAGAGTGGCACGCTCGGACTCCTTTTCCGCGTCCCCCGCCAGTAGCAGGCTTTGATTGCCGTAGCGCAAGCGCAGCACCAGGGAATCGTCGTTCTTCGCGGAAGGCGCAGTCTCACCTCGAGAACTTTCCGGCCAAAGGAATTCACCTTCCGCCCCGTCCCGGGAAAACTTCTTACCCCGGACTTCATGCTCGATGGGAATCTTCTTTTCGCGGGCCAAGTCCTCCAATTGTGTGAGTGCGGCCGTTGACACTTCTCGGCCAATCCAAAGCTTACCGACGCGGAAGTTCTCGAACACGGCGGTGAGCCCGCCGAGGTGATCCTGATGCGCGTGAGTCAACGCCACCACGTCCAACTTCTGAAATCCTCGTCACCACAAGTACGGCGATACGGCCTCCTCGCCGGGATCAACGCCCTGTTGCTCTTCGTGACCGGGAAATCCTCCGAACGCACCGCCACCATCGATCAGCAAGATTTTGCCGCCCGGCGATACGACAAAAAGCGAGTCGCCCTGGCCTACATCCAAAATTGTCACTTCCAATTTTCCTTTGGACCACCGCGATCCAAACGGGAATACTGCCACTGCCAGCGCACATGTTGCCCAGGCTGCGTATAGGCTCCACCTCAATTTGTGCCCCGGTGACTGCTTCGAGCGCGTCATTGCCGCAAGTAGGACAGCCACGCCGAAAAACGCCACGATCAGCCACCACGGCGGCCCGGGAATCCGGTAGCTCCACCGTGGAAAATGCGCGAACCATTGCACGATGTGCAGCAGTAGCTCCGTCAACCACGCGAGCGGGACCGCAACAATCTTTCCGAGGGGCTGCCAGACCAGCCCGGTAACGAGCGCGAGAAATCCCAAAGGAACAACTACGCCCGTCAACGGGACTGCTGCAAGGTTAACTAGTGGCCCGGACAACGTGATTCTGTGAAAATCGCGCGCCATCAACGGAAGCATCTCAATCTGCAGCGCCACCGTAATAGCGA
>QHYE01000002.1 GCA_003224055.1 Acidobacteriota bacterium
CGCTCTTAGAGCTAGAAACAGGACAACCGCAATCTGGAGCAGAATCAACCAGCGGCTTGTTCGCAATCCGAGGCTAAGACGGTTCCACAAGACGGATCGATTCGTTATCCAGCCCAGGATGCCGAAACAGAAGAGCAAAGCAGTTGCGGAACCTGTCACCGAGAGCAATAGGTTCCAAATCTCAAGAATTGCAATAGAAACTGCGATCCCCATCCAGAAAGCATCTATGAGAGAGAGGTCGATCTCGAAGAGTTTGAGAAGCACCGAACCGAGTCCAATGAGGACGACCGTTATAAGTACCCACGTGGCGGCAACTCCGAGCACCGCCGCCTTCACCTTTTATGGCGCTTCATTGCATGTTCGTATCAGGGCCGGTTGCGCGCTCACCCATGCGCATCTGGCGCAGCGAGCGCAGACGCCGGATTGAGCCCCTGAGCAAGAGGATGGCGGCAAAGATCAATGCGAGCGCGATCAGCTCAAAAATCAAGCCGACCCGTACCTCTCCCCTCCAAACGTATGGAGCATCGATAGACAAGGCGAAACCAAAAATGGCAATACAGGCGCCGCCCAACAACAGAAAAATAGAAGAAATAATCCCGAGCACCGACCACGCCATAGTTCCGGTGCGAGTCACTTAGCTCTCCTCGCTGATTCGCGATTGCCCAGCCGCCCCCATCATATGCGATATACATCCCGCGCGCGCCATCCCAATTGGTCCAACTCTCAACGGCTCAACACCTTACATCCTCATTCGAATGATGCCAAGAAAGTAATTGAGACGCAGTATACTTCCGTGCTATTCTCCCGCGTGTTTGCCAATCAAAACCTCCGCCGATCGACCTCCCAAGTCTCCGCCGCCTCGCGTTTGCTCCACTTCCGTCACGTGACCAAAAACCCGTCACTGCAACTCCTTTGGAATCTGCATTTACAAACTGTGACGCCCGTAAGCCCTTTAGAATCCGCTTTTACGCAAACTGCCGGGTGTCGTACCCCTCATCCTCCATTTTTGCCTCTCTACTTACTATTCCGCGCAAAAAGTGCATTTGCAAATCCCTTGTTTTCTATGCGCTGCGCACTCTTCCAAGTTCCGTATCCTGTAAGTCCTTTGCTTGCCACTCTTACGAAAACTGCCGGGTGTATACCAACAATTCCCATTCTGAAACTCACTACCCTCCGCTCACAACCCACCACCCACTCCCCACTTCCCCATCAAATTGGGTAAACTTAAGATGAGAGGCTACTCTTTTGTCTGACGCTCGTTCCCATTTCGCCACCGTCGAGGAAGCTGTCGAAGAAATTCGCCAGGGCCGCATGATCGTCCTCATTGACGACGAGGACCGCGAGAACGAAGGCGACCTCGCCATCGCCGCCGAAAAAATCACCCCGGACGCCATCAACTTCATGGCCAAGTATGGCCGCGGCCTCATCTGCCTCCCCCTCACCGAAGAGCGTTGCGACGAGCTGCACCTGCCCCTCATGTCGCCCATTAACACCTCTGTGCATGGAACGGCGTTTACGGAAGCCGTGGACGCGCGCCTTGGCGTCACCACCGGCATCAGCGCCTCCGACCGCGCCATCACCATCCTCACCGCCATTGATCCGAAAACGAAACCGCAGGATCTCGCGCGTCCCGGCCACATCTTCCCGCTGCGCGCCCGCAAGGGCGGCGTCCTCGTCCGCGCCGGCCAGACCGAAGCGAGCGTGGACCTCGCCCGCATTGCCGGCATGAGCGCCGCCGGCGTCATCTGCGAAATCATGAATGAAGACGGCACCATGGCCCGCGTGCCGCAGCTCATTGAATTTTGCAAGGAACACAATTTGAAAATGCTCACGGTTGCGGACCTTATCCGCTACCGCATGCAGCATGAACGCTACGTTCGCCGCGTCGCGGAAGCCGTCCTGCCCACGCGCTTTGGCGATTTCCGCATGATCGCGTATGCCAGCGATGTGGACCATGATCAGCACGTCGCGCTGGTGCGCGGCGATCTCGAAGGAGCGGAGCCGGCCCTGGTGCGCGTCCATTCCCACTGCCTTACCGGCGACGTCTTCGGTTCCACTGCGTGCGACTGCAGCGAACTCGTCTCGCGCTCCCTGGAAACCATCGCCAAGGAAGGTCGCGGCGTCTTTCTCTATCTCCACCACACGGGACGCGGCTTTAGCGTCGAAACCGCCGAAGAGCTCGGCGCTCTCCCACAAATTCATTTTCACCAGCGCGGCCAGCTTGATCGCGAACCCGCCCGCCAGCGCATGGTCCAGCACGAAAGCGGCATCGGCGCGCAAATCCTGATCGACCTCGGCCTCAAGGACATCCGCGTCCTCACCAACCATCCTAAGAAAGTCGTCGCCCTCGAAGGCTACGGCATCCGCATTGCCGACCAGGTTCCCCTTCGCATAGAAGCACGCAAGCCTAGCCACCAGGTTTTGTGAAGCACCATGCGCAATTCTTACGGATGGTCGGCCCGCTTCTCTACGGCAGGAGGGGACTTCGCCGGTGGGGTGGTGGGCTTTGAAGCAGCCGGTTTCCCGACGGTCAAATACTTTCGCATCTTATCAAGCCGCTTCGCGCCGAGTCCCCGAATCGCCAGCAAGTCGTCTACGCTCTTGAATGGCCCATACGTCTTGCGCATTTGTAAAATTTTGCCGGCCGTCGCCGGCCCGATCCCAGGGACTTGCTGCAACTGTTCCGAGGTCGCCGTATTGAGATTCACCGGCCGCTCCGGCGGTTTCTTTTTCGTGGCAAGTGAAGTCTGGGAAAACAGAAAACCAAAGACAAGAATGGAGAGGAGAGTCCCGGCGGAGAGTGGCCGCGATGCCATCGGCAATATAATGTATCAGCTAGATATCTAGATCAATAACTAAAAAAGATTCGTCTAACTGATGTGCTTGCCTTGCGCATTGTAGACTTCCAGTTCGCCGAAGAGCGCGGCTTGCGATTCAATCTGGGCGCGGTCGCCGACCACCACGATTTGCATGTTCGCGGAATCCAAGTATTTCCGCGCGGTCGCGAGCAATTCGTCGGGAGTGATGGCGCGGACTTTCGCGCGGTACGTTTCGAGATAGTCGTCGGGCAACTCATTCAGCGCCACGGTGGAAAGCTGCGACAGCAAGCCATCCTGGGTCGCGAGCCCCATGGAAAAAACGCCGCTCAAATAATTTTGCGCGTCGGCCAATTCCGGCTCGGGCACGGGCAGCGACCGCAGCTTGTCCATCTCGTAGAAAATCTCCGTGAGCGATGCCGCCACGACGTCATTGCGCACCGCCGCGGAAACCGAGAAATATCCATGCTGCCGCAACGCATGCACGCCGCTCCGCGGACTGTACGTATACCCTTTGTCCTCGCGAATGTTCATCACCAGCCGCGAATTAAACGCTCCGCCATACAAACTATTCGTGAGTCCCACCTTCACCCAGTCCGGATTTTTTCGCGTGATGGCGTGGCATCCTGCAAGGATTTGCGTTTGCACCGCGCCGGGCACGTGCACCAGATACACGCGGCGGCCGCGCGGATGCGCCGGCGATGCAGCCGTTTTCGTTTCCCATTTCTTGCCGGTCCAGGCGCCAAACACTTTTTCGACGTTCTGCATCATGGCTTGCGAATCGAAATCTCCGACAAGCAACAGCAGCCCGTTCTCCGGCGTGTAGACATCGCGATATACTTTTTGCAAATCCTCGCGCTTGTACGCGGCAACTTGCTCTTCGCTCGGCGAAACCTGCGCGTACGGATGCGCGCCAAACAAAACTTTTCGCAATCGTTCGCTGGCCAGGAACCCCGGCTGCGTGCGCTCCAGTTTCACTTCTTCCAATTTCTGCCGGCGCTCGCGCTCAAATTCTGCTTCGGGAAACGCCGCTTCCCGCGCCAGTTCATTCACCAGGCCGAGCAGAGGCTCCGCAAATTCCGAGAGTCCCGAGAACGAAATCGCGCTGGTGTCCGCCCCGGCGTTCGAGGAAAGATCCGCTCCTATGCGCCGCAAATCTTCTTCGATCTGGCGGCTCGCGCGTTTCACTGTTCCCGTGCGCACCACGGTTGCAGTCATTTCCGCCAGTCCCGGCGCGCGATCGGCAACCGCCGCGTTGCCCGACCGGAAAAACAATTCGCCATGGAATTTGGGAATCGAATGCGCTTCCGCGAGCACGACTTCCAAACCGTTCGAAAGGTGTGCCTTGGTGCGCTTCGGCCAAGTCACGGCGCGCTCCGCGGAAAGTCCCGGCACGCCGATGGCTACTTCCACTGTCCGGGTGGCCATCACGCCGCCTCCTTCGCGCCCGCGTTCACGGGCGTGCGGAAAACGATGGCGCGCTTTTCGTTTCGCAAATATTTCTTCGCCGCGGCCTGAATTTCTTCCCGCGTCACGGCAAGAAATCCATCGAGGATGGTGTTCACGAGCTGCGGCTCATTATCGAAAAGCGTGAAGCACGCCAGCAAATGCATCAGACCGTACTTCGGCATGTATCCGCCGCGGCCGCCTTCGAGCGTCGCGTAATAATCCGAGCGCCATTTCACTTTCAATTGCTCGAGCTCATCCACGCTGATACCGTTTTGCTGCACTTCGCGAATTACAACATCGAACGCAGTCAATGCGGCGTCGCTCGAATACTCGGGCTTGTGCAGGATGCGCGTGGTCATTTGCGTCGGCCCGTTATATCCGAAAATATCGTCGATGCCGCCGTCGGCCTCCACGGCAATCTGTTTCTCCAGCACCAACTCGCGATGCAACCTCCCCGCCCTTCCGCCATGCAGCGCCTGGTCCAGCAGGGCCATGGCGCACCAATCGGCCGTTCTACGTTTCGGCATCACGTATCCAATCGCCATGGCCGGCAGGGTTCCGAATTTTTCTTCCACGTTGCCGCAGCGCTCTTCGTTCTGCTCGGGTTCGCTTGGGTCCGCGAACGGCGGCGGAGCTCCCGCCGGAATATCTGCGAAATGTTTATTTGCCAGCGCAATTCCCTCTTCGGCTTTCACGTCGCCGAGGACCAACAGCACCGCGTTGTTCGGCACGTAATATGTTTTGAAAAATGCCTGCACATCCTTTAAATCCGCCGCGTCGAGATCCGCAAAATCTCCGTAGAAATTATGCGCATTCGCCCAATTGCGAAACGCCACCGGCGGCATATCCAGCCAGGGAAATCCGCCGTACGGCTGGTTCATGACGTTCACGCGAACTTCCTCCTTCACCACGTCGCGCTGGTTTTTCAGATTTTCGTCATCCACTTTCAGCGCGCGCATGCGGTCGGCTTCGAGCCAAAGCACGCGCTCCAGCGCGTTCGAAGGCACGGCTTCGTAGTAATTCGTCACGTCGTATGAAGTCGAACCGTTCAGCACGCCGCCGCTCGAATTGATCAGCTTGATGTGCTGCATTTTCGGCGCGTTCGCGGAGCCCTGAAACATCATGTGTTCGAAAAGATGCGCGAATCCGCTGCGCCCTTGCGGTTCCAGCCGGAATCCGATTTTGTAATACACACCGACGGTCACCACCGGCGCGGTAGTGTCCGGTGCGATCACCACCTTCAATCCATTCGCCAGTGTCGTGCTTTCGATTCCCACTTGCAGTCGTTTCACGCGTTGCCCCCCGTCACCTTTACCTTCACTTTTTTTCCTGCTGAAATTTTATCCAATTCGGCCAGCACCCCGGCGGCATCCTGCGACAGCAGACGCGCTCCCAATCGGTTCAGCGCCTCATGCGTCAGCGCAAATTCAGCAGGAGACTCTCGCAGAGCTTCCAGGTGCGCTTCCACGACATTGAAATCTCCGCGCGCGAGCGGCCCGGTCCACGCAGCCCGCGGCCCAAGCTGTTCCATATTCTCCAACACCTGCCGCGTCAGTGTCAGCAACGCCCTAGTGGCTTGCCCGCGCTTCATGCCCACCGAAATCAGCAATTGCGTGGCGGCTTCTTCAATAGCCAACACATTCGAAGCCGCCATCGTTGCCGCCGCGTGATACAAAATCTTTTTGCCGCCTGGTATCTGAACAGGCGATCCACCGAGCGAACGTGCGATTTGGCGCGCCACGCGAACCCCCAGCGAGTCGCCTTCCACCGCAAACACCCTTCCTTCGAGCACGGGCGCAGCAACACCGCTGAAAGACTGTAACGGATGCATGGACGCGACCGCCGCGCCGCAGGCCTTCACAGGATCCAGCACACGTGCATTCAGCGCGCCGCTGGTGTGGAGCACGACCTTCCCGCGAAGCTCTTCCCCGCCGATGCGCGCCAACTCTTTCGCCACGCCAGCGATCTCATCATCCGGCGCCGCGATCAAAATTACGCGCGACGATACGATCTGCCGCGTCATCTGTGCGTGCGGTTTCCCCGCTCCGATAAAGCGAACCGCGCGCCGCGCGCCCGCCTCGCTGCGAGTAATCACCGCGCCGATTTTCCAGCCCAGCTCGCGTAATCGACGTCCTAAGGCGCGTCCTACGCGGCCTGCTCCGACGATGGACAGGCTATTTTCCATCCTGTGTTAGCATAACCTGAGGTCAACGCCGACACCAATTCCATGCACGTTTTCGGACTCGTCCTTTTTGGTTTCATCGCTTTTTTCTGGCTCACCCACGGTATCCGCGTTGCTTACGGCGCTCTCCGGCTTCCGTGGCTGAAAGATTTTTCTCCCGCCGCGGATGCGGACTGTCCGCGAATTTCATTGATCTTTGCCGCGCGCGACGAGGAAGAAAAACTTCCCGCGGCTCTCGTCACGCTGATGGAAATTGACTATCCAAATCTTGAAGTTATCGCCGTGGACGACCGTTCGAATGATGCGACCAGGCGCATTCTCGACGATTATGCCGCAGCGCATCCGCGACTCCGCGTCGTGCATGTTACGGATTTGCCGTCCGGCTGGCTTGGGAAACCGCACGCCCTTCAAGAGGCGTACGAAATCTCCGCCGGTGAGTGGCTACTCTTTACGGACGCGGACGTGCGTTTCAGGACAGATGTTGTCCGGCGCGCTGTCACTCTAGCAACGCAACACAACCTGGACCACCTCTCTCTTCTCTGTGACATCGAGGTCATTGGTTTCTGGGAGAAGCTGCTTGTTACATTTTTCGGTTTTGTATTCCAAATCGCCACGGATCCCTACCGAGTCAGCAATCCGCATTCTTACTTCTACGTCGGAATCGGCGCATTCCAGATGGTGAAGCGCTCCGCGTACGAAGCCAGCGGGACGCACCGCCGGCTGGCCATGGAAGTCCTGGATGACATGAAATTGGGAAAAATCGTCAAGCGGGCTGGTTTTCGTTCGGGAGTCGGAATTGCGCAGGATAGCGTGGCGGTTCGCTGGCACGCGGGGTTCGGCAATCTGATCCGCGGCGTGACGAAGAATTTTTTTGCTGGCGCAGGCTACAACGTGGGCATCGTCATCCTCGGGCTCACCGGACTTTTTCTCATTGACGTCGCGCCCTTTCTCGGTGTTTTCCTCGGCCACGGCTGGATTCGAATCCTCGCCACCATCGCCGTGGCGATAGCTCTTTTATTTCATGCTGCGGTTGCGTACACGATGCGCGTCTCACCTCTGTACGCACTGACCCATCCACTGGGAGCCGTCTTGCTAGGCTACATGCTCCTTCGTTCCACGTTTATCACGCTCAAACAAGGCGGCATCGTCTGGCGCGATACGTTCTATCCGCTGGATGAGCTTAGGCGTGGTGTCGTTTAAGAGGCGGAATCCGCAGGGGCTGACGCGGGCTCGACCGAAAACAAGCCGGCCATATCCCTCTGTTTGAGTGAACGGATGCGGTCGCGCAACTGTGCAGCCTTTTCGAATTCGAACTTCTTCGCGGCTTCGCGCATTTGTAGTTCGAGCTGCTGCAGCATCTCCGCAAATTGTTTTTCGCTCTTAATATTCGCAGCGGCAGCGTCCAGCCCCGCTTCGTCAATCGGAATGGTGACGTAATCGGCTTCGACGATGCGCGCCAGATCCATATCCACGGATTTGATAATGGACATCGGCGTGATGCTGTTTTTCGTGTTGTAGGCAACTTGCTTCGCGCGGCGGCGGTTGGTTTCGTCGATGGCCTGATTCATCGAATCGGTCCGCCGGTCCGCATACAAAATCGCGCGGCCCTCGATGTGCCGCGCGCAGCGTCCTATCGTTTGAATCAGCGATGTGTTGCTGCGCAAAAATCCTTCCTTATCGGCATCCAGAATGGCCACCAGCGACACTTCCGGAAGGTCCAGTCCTTCGCGGAGCAGGTTGATACCGATTAGCACGTCAAATTCGCCGCGGCGCAAGTCGCGCAAAATTTTGATGCGATCCAGCGTCTCGACTTCCGAATGCAAGTAGCGGCACTTCACGCCAATTTCCGAGAAGTATTCAGATAAGTCTTCCGCCATGCGTTTTGTGAGGGTGGTCACCAGCACACGTTCGTTTTTTTCGGAGCGCACGCGAATTTCCTCGAGAAGATCGTCCACCTGGCCCTTCACGGGGCGAATCTCTACTTGCGGGTCGACTAGGCCCGTCGGGCGAATCACCTGCTCCACCACGACGCCACCCGCTTTCGTCAGCTCATACGGCCCTGGCGTAGCCGAGACGTAGACCACCTGATTCATGCGGTGTTCGAATTCTTCGAACGTGAGCGGCCGATTGTCCAGCGCCGAGGGCATTCGAAAGCCATAGTCCACCAGCGTTTGCTTGCGCGCGCGGTCGCCATTGAACATGCCGCGCACCTGGCCTACGGTCTGGTGCGATTCGTCGATGAACATCAGGAAGTCCTGCGGCACATAATCCAGCAGCGTCGGCGGCGCTTCTCCGGGCAGGCGCCCGCTCAAGTGCCGTGAATAATTTTCGACGCCGTGGCAGTATCCGATGGTGCGCATCATTTCGATATCAAACATGGTGCGCTGCACGACGCGCTGGGCTTCGACGAATTTTCCCTGCTTCTCCAACTCCTTCTTCCACCACCACAGTTCTTCCTGGATGGTCACAATCGCGCGCTCCCGTTGTTCCTGCGGCATCACGTAGTGGCTCTTTGGAAAAATCGTGACCTGGGGCAGATCTTCCTGGCCCGATTTCACTTCGCCGGTCAGCGGGTCGATCTGCCGGATGGAATCGATCTGCTCGCCCCACATCTCGAGACGGAACCCCTCGTCCTGATACGGCGGATAAATCTCGATCATGTCGCCGCGCACGCGAAATGTGCCGCGCCGCAAGTCCTCCGATCGCTCGTATTGAATGTCCACCAACCGCCGGAGCAGCGCCTCGCGCGAAGTTTGCTGCCCCTTCTCGAGGGTGACCAGCATTCCGTAATACGCTTCGGGCGAACCGATGCCGTAAATGCAGGAGACGGAGGCCACGATGATCACGTCCCGCCGTTCGAACAGCGACCGCGTGGCGCTCATGCGCAGCTTGTCCAGCTCGTCGTTGATGGTGGCTTCCTTGTCGATGTAAATGTCGGCGGAAGGAACGTAGGCTTCCGGCTGGTAAAAATCGTAGTAGCTGACGAAATATTCGACGGCGTTTTCGGGGAAAAATCCTTTGAACTCGTGATAGAGCTGCGCGGCCAGCGTTTTGTTGTGCGCCAAAACCAGCGCGGGACGATTGGCCTGCTCGATGAGCTTGGCCATGGTGAATGTTTTTCCAGAGCCCGTCACGCCCAGGAGCACCTGGTGTTTTTCGCCTGCTTCCAAGCCTCCGTAGAGCTGCTCGATTGCTGCAGGCTGGTCTCCGCGAGGCTGATAGTTGCTGTGCAGCTTGAATTTCATGGGAGCGGTCTCCTGGTGGTCCGCCGGCCACTGCCGAAACCTTCATTATACTCCGGCACGCAAGCTTTGCCCGTTTGCTGGGGAATGCGGTAGTGGGGCATTTCCGGTTAGTGCGTTGATCAGGAGTTAGCTCGGACTCACGCACGCATGAATTCTATCGACCTACGATAAATGTGCGGATTGCTCTTTTGGAACTCGCTCCTGTCACGCGGATCGGCGGCAAGTCCCCGAATGGGTTAACCTGTCTGCATGGGACGCCTGAAGACTGCCATTCTGATAGCGGGATACGGACTGCTCTCCGCGCTGCCTCTGCACGGTCAATCAAGAACCGTGAAATGTGACTCCTCTTTAGGCCTTGCCAACATGGCGTACACGGTGCAATACAAGGGTCGGCTGCAAGACGCCGGGGCTCCGGAGACGATGCATATTCTTGGGCTGAAGAAAAAGGCGATTCCACTTTTGATTGGTTGCCTCACGGACGAGACGAGAACCAAGGAGCCCATCGCGAACTTTTGGCCGGTAACTACTGTCAGTGACATCGCATTTTTCTACCTGTGCGACTTGTTTACAGATTCAACTTGGGAGCATTCCACTATCGATGGCGTGGTCAACTGGAAGGCAGTGGAGACCGAATACCCGAATGAGCCGTCGTGGACTGCCTGGTACAGTTTTGCAAAGAAGTACGGCAGAAAGCACGTTCAAAAGGTTTGGGCCAACAAATGAAAGGAAGAAGGATCGGCCATTTTCTGGGATGACAAAGAAAAGTGCTTCAAGATTGGCTCTCACTCTACCCAGAAAAATGACCATCCCTGAAGTTGAAGCGGCGCTCACAATTCTGATGGCATTTTCTGCCTGCCACTTGGACGATAAGTCGTGCAATTGGAAACTGACCCGCTACAGGGAATGATGTTCAAGCCGAGGAATCAGGGGTGACTCAGAGGCGTCTCGGTTACCAAAAGCACTTCGGAATGGCTCTTGGCGTCCACGTTGTAGTGCACGCGGTTGGATTCATCGGCTTTCGCGACGGTTACGTCCATGGATTGATGGGCCTCTTCCGTGGCACGGACGACCAACCGCGTCTTCAATGAGATGTAGGTGATGATTTCGTTTGCGCCTTTCGCCGTGCCGCGGGTTTTCAGCTCGTGGAGCTTGAAAGCTTCAGGCGTTGTGTCTTTCGGCGAGGAATTCTGCTTTAGGGCTGCCGTGGTCAACAAAACCGCGCAAGTCTCCGGCGGCCCGCTCGACGGCGAGAGCTCTCCCGTGATGGACACTTGCTGCGCATGGCAGTTTTCATTTCTAACGTAGGCTGACTCGCGCGCCCAATAGAGGCCGGCGATCGGGGCGCCGCCATTTTCCGGCTGCTCCGATTTCCATTTTTCTCCCAGCTTCACTCCATTTTGAGGCAGCGTCCAGGCCGTCGCAAAGCGCGCCACCCACTGCTGCCAAGCCTGCTGCTGCTCCGGAAAGAGCGCATCCAAGCCCGTGATTTTCTCGACGGAGCCGTCGGGCAGAATGGTGAATTCGATTTGCTTGCCTTCGGGGTCCACTTTCTGAACTTGCCAGTGGGGCTCCTTGTCGCCGGGCTTCTTCACCCATACGCCGGAGTCCAGGGTTCGAAATCGACTTCGTGCATGAATCGCTGTCTTGCCGCCCACGTGCTGCACATCCAGGACGTCGACCTGGAGCAATCCATGTGCATCCATCTGCGCGGCGTTGGGGGCCATCGGCGCGACGACGTTGCTTTCCGTCTTTACGTTCTTGTCGCTGCGGTAGCGGATCAGATAGGTGATGGTCTGCCCGGCGTGCAGATCCGGAATCAGTTTGACGCGGGCGTCACCGGCGCAGACTGCGCCGGCTCCGAGAAGAAAAATCATTATGAAAAATTTCACCAATCGCTTCATGTTGATGCCCAATTCGAACGAAGAGGGAGGAGACGTCATTTTTCAGAATTCTTGAAATGACGGTCAAAAAAATCGCTGGCCGCGTGGTAGGCCTCCAGCCAATGCCGGTGCAGCAGAAAATCATGCACGTCGTCGGGGAAGATGAGCTGTTCGATTTCTACGCCGCGTTCGCGGAGACGCGCGACCAAATCGACGGTCTGCGTGAAATACACGTTGCGGTCGTCGTCGCCGTGGATGAAGAGCACCGGCGACTTCCAGGTGTTCACGGCGGTCACGGGAGAAGAATCGTGGGCGAGCTTAGTCAACTCCGGTGAAATATTTTTGCCGTCCCAATTGTCGGTTGGCCAGTCGTGGACGCCGTGGATGTCCACTCCCGCCGCGAACAGATCGGAATTGCGGCCCAGTCCAAGCGCGGTCAAGTAGCCGCCGTAACTTCCGCCCCAGAGTCCGATGCGTTTGCCGTCCACGTCGCTGCGAGTCTGCAAATATTTTCCAGCCGCCACGACGTCCTCGTACTCCTTTGCGCCGCGGCCCGCGCGGCCCGGGGCTTCGCGAAACGCGCGGCCGTAACCGATTCCGCTGCGGTAATTCAGCGCCAGCACCACATAACCGCGGCTGGCGAGGTATTGGTTCATGGAGTAGGAATTCGAGTAGTAGTACATGTAATGCCAGCCGAGGAGCATCTGGCGCATGGAGCCGCCGTGGAGGAAAATCAGCGCGGGACGCTTCTCGCCAGACTTCAAGCCCGCCGGAACAAAAAGCTGTGCGTGGAGTTCGAGACCGTCGGCTGATTTGAAGATGGCCTGCTGCGGCACAACCAATCCGTCTGACGGAAAGCCCTTGGGCCAAGTCTCCGGCGCCACAGGAGGCTTTGACTTAGCGCCAAAGTCGCTGATGACCATTCTTGCAGGAAAGGTCGCACCGGAAGCCAGAAAGGCGAAAGTCTGCCCGTCACTGAGCATTACCGAGCTCCATTCAATTCCATTGCCGCGCGTCCATTGCTCGGGACGATCCCCGTTGAGCCCTACGCTCCAAAGATGCCGGCGATCGATGTCGTTGCAATTCGAATTGAAGAGAACCGTTTTCTTGTCCGGCGTGAACGACCATTGCTCGACTTCGCAGTCGCCCGGAGTGAGCAGCTTCGGTTTTCCACCGTCCGCGGAAAGCGCGTACAGATGCTGCCAGCCGTCTTCTTCCGATGCGATCACCAGCTGATTGCCGGCGGCCCAATTGATGACGCCGCCGCCGGTATCGCCCGCCATGTAGGGGTAGGATCCTTGCGGCGCGGCACCGCTATGCCAGATTTCTTTTGACGCGCCTGTCGCTGCATCGGCTGTCCAGATCGCCCACGGATGCGCTTTGTCCGGGGCGATGAAATACCCCTGCGGCGCGTCTCGCGGTTCGGCCGGGCGGCGCACGAACGCGATGCGCTTTCCATCGAGCGACCAAACCGGATCCCCATCGCGATCCACCGAAGCGGCGATGTAACGAATGCTCTTGGCAGATACGTCGTAAACGGCGATGAAGGCGTGATCGCCGCGTCCGGCGACGAATGCCAGCTTTCCTCCATCCGGTGACCACTGCGGATCCGAGCAGTTGCCGCGCATAACAGTTTGTTTGGGCTTCTCACTGCCATCGAGCGGCGCGATCCAGATTTGGCCGTCCTTGTCGTACGCTACCCAGCCTTTCGCGGAAACTTGCGCTTCGCGGCCACCTTCGTCAATTTTTCTCGGCGCGCCGCCTTTCCAATCCACGGCCCACAAAGCCATCTGCGCGCCGGCGGGATCGCTGGTGGGATTTCCGTATTGCCCAGCAGGATTTTTTTGCTCGCCGCGCACGTAGACGATTGTGTTGGCATCCGGCGAAAAACTTATGAAGGAAAGTTCGCCGCCATCATCCTCGGCGTAAGACGTCAGTTTCCGCGCCTTGGAATCCGAACCTTCTGCGACCCAGACGTTTCGTTTTCCTTGTTCGTCGAGCGTCCATGCCACACGGTTTCCCGTTTTCGCCGCCGTCAAATTAGCGGGGAACGGCGCGCTCATCACTTGCTCCAGCGTGAACGGCTTTTGCGCGTTCGCTCGCGAGATGAAAATCAGCAATCCTGTCGCACACAGCAGACCATGACGCTTCATCGATCATTTCCTCCACGATTCAAGTCAGCCATTTCTCTTGCGAGTTCAGAATTCAGTCCGCGGGCTGTCGCACGCCTGCTTTTTCAACGGAAACTTTTGGTCCGTCCAATGGCCCGGAAATTTTCAGGACGCGGCCATTTCCAAATTCAGCCGGCTTGCGGTCCTTGCCGTTCCGCGCACTGGCCGTCTCGATGGCCAGCTCCGCGTTCCGCCCAAAGCTCAGCGTTCCGTTGACCAGCGTGAGTTCGTTCCCGCCGTCCAGCTTCAAGTCGTCCAGAAAAATGCTTCGGCCCTTCACGCGGAACGAGCCGGTTCCCGCGGCCCAGCGCGAAATTCCCGTGCGCGCCGCGCCGTCCGCGACACTGGCGTTGACGTCCCATCCGCGAAGTTCCGCCTTTTTCAGATGAAAATCGCCCCGCCCTTCCAGCTTGCTCAGCAATTCCTCGCGGCCGACGCCTTCGGTCTTCAGATGCAAGGTTCCCGCCGCTGTGCCGGTCAGACGCTCGGCGATTTGTCCCGTTCCGGGTAGCTGCGACAGATTGACGCGTTCGAGCTCCGCCGAGATGTCGTAGGCCGGCCGGGGCAAAAACCTTGCGTCAATCTTTGCGCGGACTTTTCCGCCAGCCCATTCCGCATCCGCATTGTAAACTTCCAACTGCAGATTGCGCAGCGAACCCTTCGCGTGAACGTGCTCCAGCTTCAGTTTTTCGATGGTCAATTGCCCCACATCGAGCTCGCCATCGGCATTCACACGCCGCACAAGCTCGCTCGCGGGAGGGCTCGGCGCCGAACCGCCCAGCAAGGACGGCAGAAGCCGCTGCAGCCAGCCGGGCCGCGCCCGGGGCCCGACCCAGCGATCCAATTCCGCCGCATCCAACTGGTCTCCGGACAAGTGAAAAATCCACCTCGGCGCATTTTCACCGTCCGTCGCCGCCGCTTCTTCAATGCTTCCAGTCCACATTCCCCCGAACGCTTCCACCCGCATCACGCGCGCGATCCGGCGCCCGCCGACGAAATCCAAGGCGCTCTCGGTTATTTTCATAGGCTGGTTCAAGCCCGCAACGGTCAGGTTTGCTTTGTTGAAACCAATTCTTCCATTCCAGTTTCCGCCGAACGGTTTTTTCCATTCCCATTTCGTCAGCGCCGTCGCCTGTCCGTTCAATTCCCAGCCGCGATTCAACTGATGTCCAAAAGCCGCAGACAATTTCAAAAAATCTTCGGCTTTGAGGAAATTTCCCTCGATGCTGATCCCGCCGGCCTGGGTGTTCAGATCGTGCACAAGCGTCAAATCGGCGGCGTTATTCATTGCCAGCGCGACATGACGCCGCTTCGGCGCCACCACATCACGGATGCCGCCGCCAAGCGCAACGCGGACGGGACCGAACACCAGCGAAGAGCGCTCGCGACCACCGCTGACGGGTCCAATTCGAATGGGCTCGGCAAAGCCTGGGACTCGAACGACACCTCCGCTGCTGGAGATAGCAGCGGACTCCACGGCCAGCGGCCAGCCACGCAGAATCATCCCGCCGGTAAAATACTGATCCGCGGTCACGCCCTCGGCCACGTCTGGATGAAAGGCGCGGTACCACGCGAGCAGGTCTGCGGCTTGAACTCCCATCGAATCAAGCCGTAGTTCCGTCGAGCTTGCGTTTCCGCCGATCCGATCGAATCTCCCGCGCAGATTCGATTTCGGTCCTTCCAAGACAATCTGCTCGGCGACCACGCTGCCGGTTCCAGCGTTCCAGCGGCCCTTCACGTTGGCGTTTACGCGCGGATTGTCCGAACGTTCCGTCAGATCCCACCGATGGATCTGCGCCGCGCGTCCCTGCAGCGAGAATGTCCAATCCCCGGACTGATCCTCTTTGGCGATGCCGCTTTTCGCCGTGGCGTCCAGCGCGAACAAGCCGCGCGCACCGTAATCCTGGCCGCGGAAAAGCCGGAAGAGGTCCGCGAGCGAGGCGTCGCTCCAATGCAATTCAAACTCAGCGGGCTGCAGCCGCATTGATGTACCCGCCAGGTCGCCGCGCACGCGGATCGTGCCAGCCGATTGCAAGGAGATGCCGCTTCGCCAGGGCTCGGCCTCCAGTTGCAAGCGCCAGCGCCCGGGAGACACCTGCTCCACGCTTCCCGATACATTCGTGAAGGCAAACGGCCGCTTATCCTCTTTTAGTTTGAAATTCACGCGGCCATCGTCAAATTCAATTTTCTGCAGGCGGTTCACCGGGGCCACAGGGGAAGGCGGCCCGTAGAGGCGCGCCGTTGAGCCGGGATTTGCTTTTGCCGGAGGCAGCCATCTCTCCAGGTTCCAGCGCCCCTCCGCATTGCGCACCAGGATCAGGCTCGGCTTGCTGAGCGACATCGTGCCAAATTCAAAGTGTCCGCGCAAAAATCCCCACCAGCGAAGACCGGCGCTCAGGCGTTCGGCACGCAAAAAATATTCGTAGCCAAAACCGGGATCTTCGCCGACGGTCACATTGTTGGCATCGAGTTGCGGGCTCGGCAGAATTCGCACATCGAAAGTTGCCACCTCGACGGGACGGCCAAACGCACGCGCTAGTTGCGCCACCAGATAGCCGTGCACGCGGCTCGTGCGGACGAGCAGCGAAACGCCGGCTTGCAGCGCGATCACCGACAATACGATCGCCAGCGCCGGTTTCCACCACTTTCGGAGCGTTTTCATTTCGCTCGGAAGTTTCGCAGACTCATACGGAAAAAGGTAGGGGCGAGCCCGCTGGTTCCAGTCCGCGGGACCGGACCACTAGTGCACGGTGCGGAGCATGCGGCTCCATCGCGTCCGAGACGGCAGATGAGCCAGGGTCTGAAAAATGCCCGTCAAGCGCGACCAGAAGGTAGTCTCTCCGCTGTAATCGCCGCTGGTCGCATCCACCGACCAGTACACCAAAAAGGGGCGCCCCATAATGGCGTCGCGGTCCACAAATCCCCAGTAGCGGCTATCCTGGCTGTGGTCGCGATTGTCACCCATGGCGAAGTATTTTCCGGGGGGAACAACGATCTCGTCGCCCTGCACGTATTTCCGGATTTGCGGCCGCCATTCGGGGATGACATTTGGCGAGATCACCTGGCTTCGGATCGGCGGAAAGGAAAAGTTGAACGGATCGACGGATGCCAATGGGTCGTGCACAGCATAGGGTTCATTCAAGCGCTTTCCGTTGACATGGACCTCCCCGTCGACAACTTTCAGGCGGTCGCCCGGCACCCCAATGACCCGCTTCACGAAATGCTGATGGTCCGCGAAGGGATACTTGAAAACGATAATGTCACCGCGCTCCAATTGCCGGTAAGGGAGCAGCTTTTCATACCAGGCGCCCGTTCCGCCGAAAACAAATTTATTCACCAGCAGGTGATCGCCGATCAGCAGCGTGCCTTCCATGGAGGCTGACGGAATCTTGAAGGCTTGCACAATGAAGCTGGTTCCGAAGAGCGCCAGGATGACCGTCACCAGGAGCGACTCCAGGTATTCGGAAAACGTGGTCTGACCTTCGCGATGCTCCTGCTTCTTTTCCGCCGCCTGCTCTTCGACTAACGCTTCTTCGGGCATTCCGCCTCAGCCTCTCGTTTCCGCATGCACTAGCTTCTCGAGCGCACTGCTCGCGGCTCGTTGTTCCGCTTCTTTTTTTGTGGCGCCTTCCCCCTCCGCCATGCGCTCCCCGTCCACCCACACCTCGATGAGGAAGTGTTTCTGGTGGTCCGGCCCGCTCTCTCCAGTCAGGCGATACTCCGCGGGCGTACGCCCGCGTCCCTGCAAAAATTCCTGCAGCGCCGATTTGCGATCCGAATCCGCGATCCGGTCGCCGCGCTCTTCCAAAGCCTGCTCAAACAACACCTGGCGCAGTACTTCCCGCGCCGGGCCTAGCCCCGCATCAAGATAAACTCCCGCGACGACTGCCTCGAACGCATCCGCCAGCAGCGTTTGCTTCTCCCGGCCGCCGGTCTTCTCTTCGCCACGTCCCAGCCGGAGATGTTCGCCGAGTCCGAGCCGCCTGGCAGCCGCCTCTAGCGAGCCCGCGTTCACGATCCGCGCTCGGCCCTTCGAGAGCTGCCCTTCGCTCCACTCCGGAAAATTTGTCAGAAGGTATTCGGTCGCCAGCAGCCCTAGCACGGCGTCACCGAGAAACTCCAGCCGCTCGTTGTCCATGGGGAGCGTGGCGCGGCTCGCCTCCTCTGCGCCGGACGCTCTGAGCTCCGGCACCGCCGAGCTATGCGTCAGCGCCCGCTCTAGTAGTGCCCGGCTCGAAAACTTGTAGCCTAGCCGTTCCTCGAGCGCAGCGTCGCGATTCCGGGTGTTCTCTTGCATAAATCCGGCGCGCCGGAGGTCTGTGCTTACTTGGGCGAGCTCAATTGCGTGGACCCAAGCTTTTTCGCTTCGTCCGCGCCGCTCTTGCAGACCGCCTGCATTGCGCCCGGCATCGCCACGCAATGATTGAAAGCCGCCACCGCGTCGTCGAAGTGCGACGCGCCCTTGTTCGCCAATCCCAGCAAGTAGTAATTCACCGGGTCCGGAATCGGATCAATCTTTACCGCCAGCTCGAGTTCCGGGACGGCCTCCGCGTACTTTCCGCGCCGCACGAAAACCAATCCCAGCCCGCTGTGCGCCATCGCCAGCGATTGGTTTTTGGCATTGTCAAATTGCTGGTCGGTCATTTCTGCGGGCTTGGGCAGTGTCGGAGCAATTTCAATCGCCTGCTTGGAATACTTTTCTGCCTTGCTCAGAGCCTGCGCCGCCTCGGACGGGTTGTCGGGCAGCCTGCGGGGAAGCGTCTGGCCGAGCATGGCGAGCGTGGAGACGTCGTTTGGCGCCAGCGCGAGTTCCTTTTCGCCGTACTGCACCATCTTTGGCACCTGCCCAATCTGCTGGTATTCGAATACCAGCGCCACATACACGGGAGACCTGTAACGGCTCTGCGGATACTTTTGGAGAAACGCTTCTCCCGACTCAATCTTCTTGTTCGCATTTTCCAGCGAAAGATCGTGGAATGCCTTATAGGCCGCATCTTCGTCCGCGCTGACGGGCGCCGGAGCGTCCAGCGTCAGGGGCGTAATCTCCGGGGTCTTCGATTTGTCGCTCGGCTGCGGAGCCGGCTGGCTCTGGCTTCCCTGCCCGCTCTGCGAGCTCTGCGCGCCGGCGATTCCGCTCGCGCACACGAGTACTCCCGCAATCGTCAATATTCTCCAGTTTCTTCTCATCTCATTTCTCCTCTTCCCTTTTTTCCTGTTACGAGCTTCGGGCCGGATCACCTGCGCTGCCGCTGAAACTTTCCCTCAAAGCCAAAATCGATCCTGGCCTCACGGCCGCGCAGTTGACTTATCTCCCGCAAACGCCGCAAGTCCTTTTTGTGCGGCCAGCTTTGCCTGATCGGGCCCACCTTCCACGGCCAACGCGGACTGATACTCCGCCTTGGCTACGTCCGGTTTTCCCTCGTCATCGAAAATTCGCGCCAAATAAATGTGCGACCACGCCAGCACCATGGGGTCCGCGGTCGCGGCGTATTCCCCCGTCGTCAGCCGCCCGAACACCTGCTTGGCCCTCGCCGCGTCATGGTCCAGCAGCGCCACCAATCCCATCCCGTACCAGGCACGCGCCTGGTCCGGATACTTTGTCAATACTTTCTGAAAGGAACTCTCAGCCGCGCGCGGATTCTTTTCCGCGATGCGCCGTTCTCCCTCCGTCAGAGCCGCGATGACTTCGGCATCATTGGGCACCGTGGTTGGCGTAGTCTTCTTTCGCCGCGCCACCTCTTCGGCTGAAGGTTCATCCCCTGTCTTTGCCGGCTCGGCGGCCGCAAAATTCACGGTTGCCAGCCGCTTCGACTCCGCGCCCGTATCGATCGCTCTCACCAAGTCCGGAAAAAAGAGCTTCATGGACGGCGCGGAACTCTCGTACTTCGGCAGCGCGCCGAAGAGGGGCCTCGCCAGGACGTAACCGTCTTCGTCGTACCGGCTCAGCGCCGCCTCCTTTTCGCCCGGCGACATCCTCTTCAGTTTCAGCTCCACCGCCCGCACCAGGCATTCCGCAAAGTAAGACGCGTAATCGTCCTTCAGTTCCGGGGCGAGCCGTGGCGCCAGTGCCGCTTTTTCAAACAGGGGCCGCTTTACAGCGACCACGCGAGGATACGTGAGCGGCAGCCGGTCCAGCAGAAAGTGCAGGAAGGCGTGCCGCAACACATCCGTGGGAATCTCTTCTCCGCCGCTTAGCACCAGCGCGTAATGATTCCCGAAGTTCCGCACGTTGGTGATTCGTCCCACCAACGGCTCGACAACGATTGTGAATGTGTCCGGATCTGTGGCATCCAGAATTTCCCGCACGTAAGCCGCCGAAACGAACACGATTTGCGAAACCGGATCATGCAGCCGCACCACTTCGCGCTCGTAAATCGGTTGCACCTGCCTCCAGAGCTGGCCGATTTTCTGTTCCTGGTAATAGTTCGAGAGGATTTCGCCGAAGCCTTCCAGCGCCAGCACTTCCGGCGGTATTTCGTCTCGCCGAAGAACTGTTTGAAACTTGGGCGCGGGCCCGGTCACCAGGCCAAACCAGAGGTAGCGGGAGAGCGTCGCGCCGGCATCCTGCAGCTCATGCTGCTTATAGAATTCCCGCACGGCGTCCACCGCCGGCCCTTGCTGCTGACGCAACCTCTCCCGCATCTGCGCCCGAAACGCCGTCCAATGGTCCGCGCTGACATTGGATTCAAAGCCTGCCGCGACGAGCGCGCACATCGTCGCAAACATCGCTTCGCTGCCGTCCACCGTCACTGCGCTCGGAGGCGCTGCTCTATGGTGTGGACGCACCGCGGGCGAAGGCGCCGCAGGGGGAGGAGCTTGCGTCTGCACCTGCGCCGGGGCCGGCGCCTGCCCTGCCGCCGGCAATGTTATTGCCGCGCACAGAGCAGACTGAAGCATTCTTCGTATAGTTTTCGTCATTCTCATCGCCGCAGTTCTCACTCGGACCAAAGGCTCTCTCTCTCAGCTGGCAACGTTTCCCAGCAAGGGTGGGTATGCCTGCGAGACGAACCTCTCCTCTCGCAACGCCGCGGCATTCAGTCAATTTACCGTCGGCCCCCGTATCCGTCAAGGAATCGCTCCTATTTCTCTCTCCGCCTTCCGGTGCAACACTTGCCTCTTCTTCTGGCATCTGATAACAGTGAAGATGCGCCCAAACCCGGCAGGGTGGCTCCTTCGGATGCTTGCCGGCCCCATGAAAAAAATCGCATTCCTTCCTGCATTGGCCATCGTCGCGGTGATTTTCCCAGCCCGACTTGCGGCCCAGCTCGTGCACGAACATCCCACGCCGCCGCAAGCATCCGCCAAACAGGATGCGCAGAATTCCTCAGCGCTTCCCGAGCCTTCCGGCAAGAAACGCCTCTCCCAGGAGATCCAGCTCACCGGCGAACACACATGGATGGACAGCGGCATCGACGTGCAGGCCGGTGAACACGTGCTCCTTGCCGCCACCGGCAAGCTCCGTTATGCCGACGCGAAGGAGGACAACGGTCCCGACGGCCTCGGACGCGGATTCAAGGATCTTCTCCGCGTGCTTCCTTTCAACGAAGCAGGCCGCGGCGCGCTCATCGGCCGCATCGGCGACCAGGACATTGCTCAAACGTTTTTGATCGGCGCGCGCCGCGACGTGCTCGCTCCCGTGTCCGGCCGCCTCTCTGTAGGCATCAATCAAACCAGCGACGACACCGGCGACGGTAACTACGCCGTCCGCATTGAAATCTATACTCCCCAGGACGGCTCCAGTCGCGTCGCCGTAAAGCAAGTTACTTCTCTTCCCGGCATTGACCCCCAACTCTTCGCGAAGATTCCCCGCCGCATCGGCGACAAAGATGGTAATCCCGGCGACATGGTCAATTTCCTCATCCTAGGCTCCGAAACTGCCATGCAGCGTGCCTTCACCACTGCTGGCTGGGTGAAAGTCGACGCCGACGTTAAAGACACCGTGCTCCACGGCGTCCTCGGCAGTCTTTCAAAGGAATCGTATCTGACTATGCCCATGAGCCAGCTCTACCTCTTCGGCCGTCCACAGGATTACGGCTGGGCGCACGCCGAGCCCATTAGCGTCGTTCGATCGCGCAACCATCTGCGCATCTGGAAGGCGCCCTTCCAGGTCAAAGGCGAAACGCTCTGGGTCGGTGCCGCCACGCACGATATCGGTTTCGAACTCGACCAGCGCAACGACGGTATCACCCACAAGATCGATCCCGACATCGACCTCGAGCGCGAATACCTCGAAAAAACGCTCTCGTCCACCGGACTCGTCGCCGAAGTCTCTCACATCCTCCCTGACAATCCCATGAAGGAAGCCAAGACCGCCACCGGCGGCGCGTTTCATTCGAACGGCCAGGTTCTTGTCCTCAAGCTCGCCGACTCCGGCAAAGACGGGAGCATCAGTACATCTGCCAGCGATAAAAACTAGCGCCTCGGTTCTTGCGCGTTATTTCTCCGCTTCCAGTTCGAGCGCAATCACTCGATCCACTTCGTCTGGCCGCGGCTCCGGCACTTTCAGCACAAGTCCTCCCTGGACGGCGCTGAACTCCACGCTACTTCCATCACGCAGCAGCCGCGCGGAACGTACCGGCCGCGGCAGGCTCGGCAGCGCCAACACCGGCCCATTCCAATCGAGCACGTGCACGTAGACCGTTGAGCCGCGTTGCGTGGTCACGCCCCACGGCCCTGCCGCCACTGGCCCGCCCCGCGTTCCATAGACCGATTCCCCATACTGCTTCATCCACTTCCCCATTTCCGTCAGGCGCTGCACAAATTCCGGCTGGATTTCGCCGCTCGGCATCGGCCCCACATTCAGGAGAAAATTCGCATTCATCCCCGCGGCTCGCACCAGATAGCGGATCAGATTCCCCGTGCTCTTGTAATGGTCATCCGTGATCCGGAATCCCCACGAATCATTCATGGTCTCCGAGGTTTCCAGCGGCAGAGCACTCACCGATTGTTCCGGGTTGAAGCCCGTGGTGTGCCCGCCCGGCAAGTCCTTTTCGAACATCTGAAAATCTTCGCCGGGAAACGGATTCTTGTGGTGGTTGCTGCCGACCAGCGCCTGCGGCTGCAGTTGGTGAAGCAATGCGTACGTCCGCGCGAGATGCCAGTCGGCGCCAGGCTTGTCCCACATTCCGTCAAACCACACGCCGCCGATCTCACCGTAATTGGTCAGCAACTCGCGCAACTGTCCGTCCATGAAATTCAAGTACGCATCCCAGTTGCCGGCCTCCGGCCGGCCCGTCTTGTGCCCGGTGCGCCCACGTGGAAAATAATCAGGCGAGTGCCAATCGAGCTGCGAGTGGTAGAGAAACAGCTTGATGCCTTGCTTGTGGCATTCCGCAGCAAGCATTCCAATTACATCTTTGCCGTACGGCGTCCGTGCCACCACGTTCCAATCCGACAGGCGCGAATCGAACATCGCGAATCCATCGTGATGTTTCGAAGTGATGGTGATGTATCTCATTCCCGCGGCCTTGGCCAGCGCCACCCACGCCGCCGGGTCAAACTTGATGGGATTGAAGAAGCCGGGCAGCTTTGCATAGTCCGCCCCGTTCACGGGACGCGTCTCCATCACCCATTCCCCGTCTCCTAGCACGCTGTACACCCCCCAGTGAATGAACATTCCAAATTTCGCATCCTGGAACCAGCTGCGCGCCTTCAGGTTGGCGGGAGCAGGACTGTAGTTCTCCTGCGCCCTCGTCCCCAACACTCCCGCAATGGCCGCGGAGCAAAGAACCATCGCAAGAGTGAAAGCCCGCATCCGGATGGCATTCTTCATTTCAACCTCCTTGATAATCGTCAATACCCGCTGAACCGATCAGGTGGATTTTAGCGAATACAAGCATGAAGTCGAGCGATATCGCATTAGAAACCCGCGCTTCCCGCAGGCATTCTCTTGGGAATGTGCGGTTCATGGGGGCGCCCTCCCTTCCCCAGTGGGCCGCGTATCCCACCGCGCCATCTTCCCGGATTTGGAGTATGATTCCGCTCCGGCCAGGATGCGCCCCGGACCGCGCTTCCCTAGGAGGTGGCTCATGGTCACCGTTAAGCCAGCTAACGAAGAAGCCCGCGTCGTTGCCCTCGAGAAGTACGCCATCCTCGACACCGACCCGGAGCAATCGTTCGACGACTTCACTCTGCTCGCTTCTTACATTTGCAAGACGCCGATTGCCCTCATCTCGCTTGTCGACGAGGACCGTCAATGGTTCAAGTCCCGCGTGGGCATGGACGCTCGAGAGACTTCGCGGGACATCGCTTTCTGTTCCACTGCCATTTTGCAACCCGACGTCTTCGTCGTCCCCGACGCCCTCGCCGACGAACGCTTTCGCGACAATCCTCTCGTCACTTCCGACCCGCACATCCGGTTTTACGCCGGCGCCCCCCTGATCAACGAAGACGGTTACGCCCTCGGCACACTTTGCGTCGTCGATCGCGCACCCCGCGAATTGGTGCCCGATCAGAAAGACGCGCTGAAAACCTTGAGCCGCCTGGTTCTCTGCCAGCTCGAATTCCGGAGAAACTTGATCCTTCTGAAGGAAGCTCTCACGGACCGCACCAAGGAGGAACACGAGCGCCAGCGCGAGCTCGTCCACGTCCAGGAAACCCTGATGCGCGTGATGGGAATTCGCCACTGAGGACTTACCCCCCTGCGTTGACTTGCTTTTCCCCGCGTCCTAAGATGCGGCTGTCCTGATGCACCGCGATTCCCGTGCTGATCCGCCCTTAGCGACGGAGGATTTGTGAGCGATTGGAAATTTGCTCAAAAAGAAGTCTCCGAAGAGCTGGCGTTGCTGCATCATTTCTCGATTAAGAAAAATCAGAAGGATGGCGACATCGATTTCCTGGTGACCGTAAAAGAATTCGCCGCGCCTCCCAAGGGCCAGTACGCGCGTTTCTTCGCTCAGGCGGACAAATTCGTCAATCAAGGGACGGCCCCGATCCTGCCAACCGGGTGGGGAAACTCGCTACTCGACGCGCTCTGCGCCTGCGTTCGAATGATTCGTCAATTTCCGTATGAAGGCGAAACGACGCCCGCAGCTAAAAGCGCGCCCGGGGCTTGACGGATTTCCCCGGCGATGAAGCATCAGTGAAAAGTCGCGGCCTTCTGCTTTAGAATCTTGCAGACGAACGGAAGGTTCCTTTGCTGATCAACAAGAAAGAGCTGAAGCCCGGCATCATCGTTCTCGAGTTGAGCGGTCCGCTCCAGATGGGTGTGGAATGCAAACAACTGGAACTCGCCTTCGATCAATTGCTTAGCGATAATCACCGGCATGTCATCGTTGATCTTTCGAATGTTACCAAACTCGATAGCGGCGGCCTCGGAAAACTTGTCAATTGTTTTTCCCGTTTGAAAACTGCGGGCGGCTTGCTTCGCCTCGCCGGCACTACCGGCATGATTGATGGCGTTCTCAAATTGGCCCACGCCGATCAATTCTTGAAAGCGTATCCGACGGCCCTCGAAGCCGCCGAGAGTTTCTACTGAACAATCAACGCCATGAAAAAAGTCGCTATTTACGCGTCGCTTCTCGTGGCGGTAGTCGCGGTCGTAATTGTAGGATTGCTCGCGCACGAGCCGGCAATTCCCCCAGGCTTCGGCGCATCCGGCTCGGAGCAACAGGACTGGTTCGCGTACGGCGGCGCACCCGAAAACAATCATTACTCAGCGCTTGCGCAGATCAACAGAAGCAACGTTAAGCGCCTCGCTGTCGCGTGGAGTTTCGACACCCAGGAGGATGGTGTCCTCCAGGCGAGCCCGATCATCGTCGCGGGCGTACTCTTCGGACTCACTCCCACCCAGAAAGTTTTCGCTTTGGATGCCGCGAGTGGCAAGCTCTTGTGGAAATTCGACTCGGGGATACGAGGAACACAGCCCAATCGCGGGCTCGCGTACTGGGCCGATGGCAAGGACAAACGAATTCTCGTGGGTGTGATGAATTTTCTTTATGCCTTGGATGCGGCCACGGGCAAACCAATCCCAGGTTTCGGAACTAAGGGGCGAATCGACCTCCGGGAGAATCTGGGCCGAGGCCCTGCCACTTCCCAGTCTGTCGTTCTGAGCAGCCCGGGCATCGTTTACAAGGAATTGGTGATCGTTGGCGGACGAAACCCGGAGACTCTTCCCGCCCCTCCTGGTGATATTCGCGCCTACGACGTTCGGACCGGCAAGTTGCGCTGGTCGTTTCACACCATCCCGCACCCGGGTGAATTTGGCTATGACACCTGGCCCCGCGATGCGTGGAAGACCAGCGGCGCTGCGAACAATTGGGCCGGAATGTCGCTCGATCCTCAGCGCGGAATTGTCTATGTACCCACGGGCTCGGCGGCATTTGATTTCTATGGCGCCGATCGCATCGGTGACGATCTTTTCGCAAATTGCCTGATTGCCTTGAATGCGGAGACGGGCCAGCGCATCTGGCATTTTCAGGGGGTCCACCACGACATCTGGGACCGGGATTTCCCTTCTTCTCCGGCGCTTCTCACCGTGAAGCGCGACGGGAAACAAATCGATGCGATAGCCCAAACCACAAAGCAAGGATTCGTTTATTTGTTTGATCGCGCCAACGGAAAACCGCTTTTCCCGATCGAGTCTCGCAAGTACCCTCCGAGCACCGTGCCCGGCGAAATGGCCGCTTCCGAGCAGCCTCTTCCGGCCCGGCCCGCCCCCTTTGCGCGCCAGTTTCTCAACGAGGATCTTCTGACTACCCGCACTCCCGCAGTGCATCGGTGGGCGCTGGAAAAGTTCAAGAAATTCCGCAGTGATGGGCAGTTCGTTCCCTTCGGCATCGGGATCGATACGGTAGTATTTCCTGGGTTCGACGGTGGCGCCGAATGGGGCGGCCCCGCCGTGGATCCGGACACCGGAATCATCTACATCAATTCGAATGAGATGGCTTGGACCGGTGCTCTCGCGCCAAACACTGGCGAAAACAGCGCGCGAGCCATCTACCTGAGCCAGTGCAGCGTCTGCCACGGAGAAAAAATGGCGGGTTCGCCTCCCGCGATGCCTTCGTTGATCGGAGTGAGCGACCGGCTGGCTCCGGCACAAATTACAATGACCATCAAAAACGGAAAGGGCAGAATGCCGGGCTTTCCAAATCTGACGGAAGATCAAGTCTCTGCTCTGGTCGACTACTTGACGAGCGGCGAGAGTAAGGAGCTCGCAAGCTCCGAACCACCGCCACTGGCCATGAAATATCGCTTCACCGGATATCACAAATTCCTGGACCCGGAAGGATATCCCGCCGTTGCTCCTCCTTGGGGCACTCTGAACGCTATCAATCTGAACACCGGCGAATATATCTGGAAGATTCCGCTCGGCGAATACCCGGAGCTTGCGGCAAAAGGCCAAAAGGACACCGGCACGGAAAATTACGGCGGTCCCATTGTTAGCGCAGGCGGACTGCTGTTCATCGGAGCAACCAACTTCGACAAGAAGTTCCGCGCCTTCGATAAATCCACCGGTGAGCTGCTTTGGGAAACAGCGCTTCCCTTCTCCGCCAACACGACTCCCGCTACCTACGAAGTGAACGGTCGCCAGTTCGTCGTCATCGCCGCGGGCGGAGGCAAAGATCCCAAGTCGCCGTCCGGCGGCATCTATGTCGCCTTTGCACTGCCTCAGGAATCACCAGCCCCGAGTGCTAGCTCAGAACCGAGGCAATAGTTTTAGGAATCGGTAAGAGGCTTACTTTTTTTCCAGAAGTCCACTTAGCAGATTGGCGAGCTGTGACTCCTGCCTGAGAACCGTCTCTTGATGTGCCGCAGCGCCGTCGCTTTCTGTCAGCCGTGCAAGTTGCGCCGCCAGGTTGCGAATGGCTGCATCCTGCGGTACGTACGTACGGTCCGTTGGTAGAACGGCCTCCCATCCTGATTTTGTGCGGCGAAGTTCCCAGCGAACTCTTTCATTGCGCCGCTTCGAATCCACCGCGCCGCCCGCAAGGAGGACGCGGGTTGCAACTTTCAGGTGCGCCCAGCCGTGGTCGCGTTTGATTTCTACTTTCTCCACTTCGAATCGCTCAAAAATCACCAGCGGAAGTTGCAGCCTCGTGGGGTCATCGCTGCGCAGGATCCTTCCAGCCCCGTTACTCAATTCCGAGATGCCATCGGCAATTTCGTCGCGCGTCGGCTGTTTGTTTCCCGTGGCAATGATGATGCTCGATGGAATTTCAGCGGTCGCGTCTGGAACATCCGGAGTCTCAGGAATCTGAGGGCCATAGTTATTTGCTGTCCTTTCGGACATCTCTACCGGAGATGACTCTTCGAGGACCGCCGCTCCGCGGCGTTGATTCGTCGTATTTGAGTTGCGTTGCGTCGGCAAAGTTTTCCTTGCGTTCAAAATGCCGGCAGCCACAACCTTGTAACGGTAGAATCGCGGTCTTCCTCGCGATTTCCAGTACGGTCCGTCGTAATACTGCGTCTCGAGTCCCGTGCTGACCAGACTGTAAAAACTGTGCTTCACGGGATTCACGACGATTCCAACGTGCCCCGGCCAGGCGATCAAATCTCCCGCTCGCGGCATTTTCACGCGCGCAAAATTCTCGTTCCCCGTGTAAATTTCGAACGAGCTCGCATACGGATATTCGAAGCCGGCGTCGACGTAAAACTCGTGGACGACATGAGAACAGTCTTGCGCCCCGCTTGCGACCTGCTCCTGCTCCAAAGCTCCGGAGACGATTTCCCGCCCCTCTGCCGCCGTCATTAAACGGAAATTCCTTCCCGATTGGCTCGCGGCTGCCGTTGATTGCGCGTTGGCGCCCTGGACTTCCGCAAAGCCAAGCCAAATCAGGCAGAGAACGAGCGAAAGCCCAAGCGTCCATCTCGAACGAGATTTCGTTTCCATTCCCCGTATCACCTGGTTACCTCCCGTGCTGCGGGCAGAAGCTGCCCCTCTATCTAGGATGCACTTGGGGCTACACGCAGCAATGGAACTTGCCCTGAACGTACTTGGCCGATTGGCCAGTCACTGGTGGTCTGGGAAAGCTGCTCGATTTTTCAGGCAGGAATTCAGAGCGGACTTGGCGGCCCCGGAATATTTCTTGGAGTTTAGGCGATAGCCAAAGCCCGGCGAAGCACTTCGGGCGATATATTGGCGCCACTTACCACGAGCACAACATTCTCGCCATGATCGGTGCTGGATTTCGAAAGCGCCGCAGTGCTCGCGGCTCCGGCTGGCTCCGCTAACACATGCTCTTCTAAAAGAAGCGTTTCGATCGCCCGCAACATTTGTTCTTCGCTCACCAGCACAACGTCATCGACGAGGTTTTTCACGTCGCGCACGTTTGCTGCTTCCGGAGTTCGCGTGGCCAACCCGTCGGCAATCGTGTCGCACGTTTCGGTGCCTACGACTTTGCCTTCCTTCCACGAGAGGTAATACGAAGGTGCGCGCTCCGCCTGCACGCCGACGATTTTCACCTGGGGCGCAATCTGCTTCACCGCGGCGGCGATTCCGCGAATCAGCGCGGTGTCGCCCATGGGCACGAAAATCGCGCTCGCTTTCGGAAGTTGCTCCAGGATTTCGCAGCCGATCGTCGCAGGACCCGCAGGCAATTCGGCGTCCGTCGCGTCGTTCAGGAAATACACGCCCGGTTGCTTCGCGTATTCCGCGGCCAGCGCAGATGCCGACGCCAGGTCGCCGTCTCCGCTCTCGACGATCGCCGCTCCGAGCGACGCGATGCGGCCGCGCTTCAACGGATTGCAATTCGTGGGCAAGAAAATCCTGGCCTTGATTCCAAATTGCTTCGCAGCGTACGCCACTGCCGCTCCATGATTCCCCGTGCTGGAGGCGACCACTTCCACCACCCGCGCGCGGTTCATTCGCTGCGCCAACGCCCAGAAGGCGCCTCGCACCTTGAATGAGCTGGTCGGCAGTTCCGTTTCCAGCTTCAAGTAAACATCTTTGCCGGCCGCCGCGCCCAAATGAGGCGCAGCAACCAGCCGCGTCGGCGCAAAATATTTCGCGAGAAATTTCTGCGCCTCTCGAATCGCGGACATGCGAGGAACAATTTCCAATCCGGCTTTACCCGCCGATGAATTCATCCGCCCACCGGCATGGTCAGTCTCCGACCATCTCAAGCACTGCACCCGTATCTGTGATAAGTTCTTCCGCGCCTCTCCCAGGTCTTTGAAGGACCAAGTGCGCGAGTCGCCAGACTATCATTCGCCACTGAGTCCACGGCTTCGGACCCTGTATTCTCTGGTATTGCGCGGCACGTACGGCCATCGCCAACTATGTTTGCCTGTGCGAGGAACCCGGGCGGACGCAGACACTCGAATTCATCAAGTCCGCGCGGCGAGGAAAAGTTGCCGTAATCTCCGTTGCTCAAAGCTTAGATAGAGGCCCTGCCCTGCAACGCTCCTAACGGAAGGCGTGGGCCTCTCTTGATTTCCAACTCTCGACACGTCCACCTTTTGGTCGAAAGCGAGCCATTCAAATCCGAGGGGCCTGGTGCCTCGATTCAGCAGATGCAGCCTGCGATTTCCTGGGCTACTCCGCAGCTGAATGCCCCGCCTGCTCACCAACTGAACAAAGCATAGCCTCCTTGACCGGCTTGCGCGGGAGGAGTAACAACCACCCCTGCCCCGCCGCCCCCAAACTGCCCATTGGGTTGGAAAACAAAACCGGTGATCAGGTAGCCCATTCCTCCACTGCCAAGGGGAGAGAAAGATGGCGCGGAAGCCCCACTATGGCTGATCATAGCGTTTGGGTCAGATGGCCCGCCGGCAGCGCCAGCGGTAGGTGGACCACATGGTGGTGAATCGGCCTGACCTCCAGTACCGCCATGGGCGACAGAAAGCACCGTGTTACTGGCGTCCAAGATTTGACTATCTCCTCCATTGCCTCCGGACGTAGAGGATAATGCCCCACCAACTCCTCCGATCCCCACGTTGATTGTTAAAGTTTGACCCTCTTGGACGGCCAAGACCGTACTCGTATAGGCACCGGCACCTCCGCCGCCTCCGCTGTTGCATCGCATGATGGCGCCCCCTCCACCGGCCCCGTACAGTTCTACGCTTAACCGGCTGACTCCAGCCGGCACGACGAAAGTGCCGTTGCTTTGAAACTCCTGCCTGCCGCTAAGCCCTCCACTCGATCCAGCAGGTCCCGCAGGGCCTTGGGGTCCAGTTGGGCCGGCAGGCCCCGCTGGGCCAATAGGACCAGTCTCTCCTGGAAATCCAGGCGCTCCGGCAGCACCTGCCGGACCGGTAGCGCCGGTGTCTCCCTTTGGCCCTTGTGGACCGGTGGCACCTTGGGGTCCAGCTGGACCGGCGGGCCCCGCAGGGCCAGTAGCGCCGGCGTCTCCTTTAGGCCCTGGCGGGCCGATTGGGCCAATGGCCAAATTGGGCAGCAACGTCACGCTAAGGTCGTTATTGCCTGAAACCACTTCCACTGTGCGTGTGTCCGAGTTCCAACCCGAGTTCGGGATGGAAACCACCACCGTGTGCGTACCCACGGCGACGCTGATGCTCATGGGCGTGACTTTGCCAGTGTCCGCACCGTCCACTGAGACGCTGGCACCCGTCGGAAACGAAGTCACCTTCAACGCGCCGTTGCCTCCCTGCGCCCCAGCTCTCCCGGGCGCAACCAAAAGCACAACAGCCAATACTGTCATCCAGACTATCTTGCTCGCCCAAACAACTCTGTTAGGCTGGTTCATTCGAGTCCTCCTTGACCCGCAGTTGAACTCCTTTACGCGAACGTGACGTGCATTGTGGCTATTTCGAGGGAATGCTTAACTGAAGTCGCCGCAATTGCCCCGCCACCACTTCTGCATGTCGTAAGTCATTTGTTTTCAACAAATAGGAACGGAATTGCCGACCCAAAAGTGCGATTCCTTGTAACGAAAGGTTACCTTTCGGGCACAAATCACCGAAACCAGATAACTACTCTCGGCGTAGATTCGCCACGGAGCGGGGACGATCCGATGATGCTATATGCAGCTACATCAATGGAAAATGCAAGGAGGAAAATGCAAGGAGGATCCGCAACCAGCGTCAACGAAGTGCCCTGATACATGGAACAGACTCGGGAAAATAGACTTAATGCGTTGCGGCCTCCGCTGTTTCTGCTCTTCTCAATTCATTCCAAAGTTGAATGTACGGTTGCACGTCGCGCAGCATTCGAACGCATTTCTGAATTAAAGAATTCAACGGCCTGCGGTGGCGGCGATTTCCGTCTTTCTCGATTCGTTCCAGAGCTGAATGTATGGCTCCAAGTCGTTCATCATTTTTTGGAATTGCGCGAGGTCCAGCGATTGCGCGCCGTCGCTGATGGCTTTCTCCGGCGCGGGATGCACTTCCACGATTAATCCGTCGGCGCCGATGGCCACGCCCGCGCGGGAAAGCGCCGGCACCAGGCTGCGCTTCCCGGTCGCGTGGCTGGGATCGAGAATCACCGGAAGGTGCGTCAGTTCATTCAGCGCGGGGATCGCCGCGATGTCGCAAGTGTTGCGCGTCACGGTTTCAAAGGTGCGAATTCCACGTTCGCACAAAATCACATCGGGATTTCCGTGCGCCGTGATGTATTCCGCGGACATCAAGAGCTCTTTCACCATGCTGCTCAAGCCGCGCTTCAATAGCACCGGCCGCCCGCATTTTCCCAGCGCTTTCAACAGCATGAAATTCTGCATGTTGCGCGCGCCCACCTGCATCACGTCCGCGTACTGCGCAACCAAATCGACGTCGCTGTCGCTCATCACTTCCGTGATGATCGCCAGCCCCGTCGCCTTCTTCGCCTTCTGCAGCAGCTTCAATCCTTCTTCTTCCATGCCCTGAAAATCGTACGGCGAAGTGCGCGGCTTGAACGCGCCGCCGCGCAGCATTTTCGCGCCCGCTTTCGCCACGCCTTCCGCGGCTTGCATGATCTGCTTTTCGGATTCCACCGAACACGGTCCCGCCATTACCACGAATTCGTCGCCGCCGATCTCCGTGCCGTTTACTTTAATCCGCGTCTTTCCCTGGCGGAATTCCTTGCTCACAAATTTGTACGGCGCGGAAATTCGCACCACCTTTTCGACTTGCGGCATCGCTTCGACGGATTCCAGGCACGCCGTTACGTCACCCACGCCGACGACGCCGATGACCACGCGTTCTTCGCCTTCGATGGAATGCACTTTGTAACCGAAGTGTGCCACTTGCTCGCGAACTTCATCGATCTCTTCCCGCGTCGCATGCAATTTCATGGAGATAATCATCTTTCCGGCCCTCTCAATTTATTTTTGTCCCGTAAAACAAAAAACCCACTCCGCTTGCGAGTGGGTCGAATCTTTTTTCTGCTGGATTCGCTTACAGAAACGCCCCCCGCCTCCCGGATGGATCCCAAGTAAATCGATACCAGCGATAGGAGATGGCGAGCCGCGCATTCATGGTCCGCATAGTGTATTTTGTCTTTCGCTCCGATTCAACTGATTCTTTCGATTTCCTCGTCCGCGCGAGGGCGCGGCCCGGGCGCTCTCAAAAAAGCAGGATGGCGACGCGGTAATGCGCAAAGCCGGGGGCGTTGCTGGCCCGGCAGGCTCCCACCTCGGCTTTTTGAAACGCTTGCCCGCGCAGATTCTTCTCCACAGTCTCGGGAAGTTTGCTGAGGTCCGAAGCTTCAAAGCGCATGGCCTGCACGGAACGCGTGATGGAGGCGGAAATTCCCCGGTCCATCTCACAGGTGATTCTCGCGTCTTCGCTGGCAGTTACCCGGCGCATCCCCGCGGCGGTCATGAGCGAAATCACTTTTCTTTCCTGCTGCTCGATACTCAGGACGGTGACGGGCAGCGAAAAATCCTGCACCGCGAAAAGCCCGCCGCTCCCGCGCACCGCGGCAATTCCCACGGCGGTGAGATCGGGGTTGAGGATATTCTTGCGGTGGCCAGGAGAATGCATCCATCCCGAATGAATGGTTTGGGAATTCGGAGCGACGGCAATGTTTTCCGCAATCATGCTGAATCGCGCGCCAGCTTCGGTGAGGCGTTCTCTGAGATCCGGCTCGCCGGAGAGCTGGTGTTCGAGAACGTTGTAAAACGCCATGCGGTTGGCGTGTTTGCGGGCAGCGGCGGCGAGAGATTCATCCCACTGGAGGGCGGGCAGCGATCTCTGGGCGCGCTCGCTATTGGCAGCATCGAAGAGAGCGCGTTCATTGTTGGAAAGTCTTTGCGCAGCGAAAGAAGAAGGGACGAGAAAAATTACAAGAAGAGTTGCGGCCAGGAGAATTCTGGATTCCCTCATGGCTCGACGACTTATCCGCGCACGTGCACGGCGCTGAAGCTGAGAATCACGTGGCCGCCGGCAGTGGGACGGCCGAAGCTCAACATGGGGCTGAAGCGCGAGAAGAGTAGCATCTGATCGAGCTGGCGGCGCAGCTCGTGGCTGTCCGGACCGGAAAGAATTTGATAGTCGGTCATCTGGCCGTGCGCGTCCACGATGACGTCAAGGAGCAGGTCGTGCGGCAAAGAAAGTTCAAGGTCGTTCTGTTCCGGGGCCCAGGATTGTGGGTAGTCCGAAAGAGTGACGAGCTCGGCGGGGCGCATCAGATTAAGAGCGACATCGTTTTGCACGGCGCGCACGGTGATGCCAGGAGCAATCATTTGGAAAACCAGAACAAAAACGACGATGGCAGAGAGAAATCCGCCGGTGGCCGGGACGGTGAGCGGACGGAAAACGTTGTCGAGCAAAATTTCAGAGCGATCCTTCATGCGACGCACGCGGCTCGGCCAATCGTGCGAATGCTGGGCCTGGGCGGCAGCCACCTTGATGCGCACGGCGAGATCCGCGGGCGGATCGTTCTTCGGCACGCGGGACAAGAGCACGGAGAGCTTGCGGAACTTTTCCAGTTCCGCGCGGCAAACATTGCAGCCTTCGAGGTGTTCGCGAATCACGGTGCGCTCTTCGACGCGCGCCGCGCCCGTCACCACATCATCAAGATAGCCAGGGAGCCTGGTTCTTACCGTTTGGCACTTCATGGATGACCCTCTTCCGCAGAACTTGCCCGCGGGGATACTGATTCAGGCGACCGCGAAGCGGTCAGCGATTCTGGTGACCGCGAAGCGGTCAGCCTCTGTGAAGAAACTGTTACCTGACGCGCGGCCGTGAAAGCATCCGAAAAAGGCGAAGGCTGCGGCTCGGCGATTGCGCCGTGCGTATTTGTTTGCGCGCGATGGCTGTGAAGCTCTCCGCCCGCGAGCAACGGCTCCAAAAGATCCTTCAGCGCGCGGCGGCCGCGAAGAATTCTGGACTTCACGGTGCCGATACTGCACTCGAGGACTTCCGCAACTTCCTCGTAGCTGAGACCTTCGAGGTCACGCAAAATCACCGCGGTGCGAAAAACGTCAGGAACCTGCTGCAAGGCGCCGCGCACAGCCACTTGAATTTCCATGGCGGCAAGCTGCTCGAATGGGGTGCCGCCACGATCTTCGATTTCCATGTGCGCGTGCCCTTCTTCGGGCTCGGCATCGATGGAGACGTTTTTTTGCAGATGCCGCTTAAACCAGCGCTTGTGGTTCAGCGCTTCGCGAATGGCGATGCGATAGAGCCAGGTTTTCAAGGAGCTGCCCTGGCGGAAATTGCGAATGCCGCGAAAGGCTTTCAAGAAAACTTCCTGGGTGCCGTCGGCCGCGTCCGAAGTGTCGCCCAGCATGCCGAGGATGAGGTTATAGACCGGCGCATGATAGTGGGTGACGAGCCAGTCGAATGCCGTCTCCGAGCCTGTTTGCAGCTCGTGGACGAGGTTGGCTTCATCGTGGCCCCATGACAGGGCACTAGCCCAATCGGACACTGCCGGCCTTTCCGACCCGATCTTTCTCAGCAACTATTACTTGGATGCTGGTTCGGGCCACCCTGCTGCGGTCTACGGTTAGAACGGTAGACCCAGGCACGACTTGCAAACCGGGACGGCGTCGAGCTGTTGCCGTAACCGATGTCCGCTCACTCCTGTTAGACACCGACCAGAGCGGAGTTGTTTCCCTGGGATGGCAAAGAATTCTTGCGCCGGAGGCCATTGTTGCACCAAGGGTCGCCGGCTGCAATGGGACGGACGGGCGGCGGGTGGAAGAGAGGTCCTTCGGCTCCCGGTGGTCGCTCAGGACAGCTATCCTTACCGGATAGCTGGTTAACCATAACACCCCCTCCCCTCCATGTTTTTTGTAAGTATATCATTCTAAGGGTGGTTAAAGTCCTTTGTTTTGATAGACTTTTGCAAGTGTTGATTCTGAAAGGCTTAGTGACTCGTGATTCGTGACTGGTGACTCGCGAAAACCGAGGGGCAGCGAGGAGTGCAGGCAGGGTGCAGGGGTTGCGGCGCGGCGGGCTTGTATCTGGCATTGGAAACACAGAAGAGAGGGTAGCACGAAAGTACACTACGTGTCAATTACTTTGTGTATATCATTCGGATGAGGCGGGAAGGTATTGAAAAGGCCGGCGTTGCGGGGTTGATGTGGGGGAGCTCAAGGGCTGGGGATGGGGGCAGGAAGCGGAAAATCTTGAGAAGGCAGCATGCAGAGAAATTCAAACGGCCCGGGTACAAAATCGCACAGCACACCGGGCGAGAAGATTCCATGCTTTGCTCGCGGATTGGTACACTAATTCTATTCTGGGTCGCGGAGGCTCCCCAGCGTCCAACCGGCGACGTGCCTGCAATTGAAATGAAGTCTTTGGAAGATGGGAGCCGAAGCATGGACTGCCGAACCAGTCGAAAATTCAAGCCTAACTTGCCGATGTGCTTTCTTGTGTGTTTGAGCGGCGGACTCTTGTGCTTGCCGCTTCGTGCGCAGGAACCGCAAGCAACTCAAGAAGCGCAACAAACAATTCCCGCTGAAGCACCGAAACCAGACATGCCAACGGTCAAAGACCGCGAGGTCTCCTGGCGCACGCTTCCGCGAAATTTCCTCCAGGATCAGAAAGAGATCTGGCTCTTCCCCACGCAACTTGCCAAGGGGCGCCACTGGCTGCCGACAGTTGGAGTCGTTGGGGCCACGGCGATCTTGATCGCCGCTGATCCGCACGACACGCCGTACTTCCGGCATACCGGAAGCTTCGAAGGATTCAACGACGTTTTCTCCGGCCGAATCACCGGAGCAGGAATTGCGCTGGTTCCGGTGGCATTCCTGGTTGGAGGACACTTCCGAAAGGATTCCTATGCGGAGAAGACGGCGTTACTTGCCGGCGAGGCCTACGCAAACGGCGCGGTGATGGAGATCGCGCTCAAGATGGCAACGCGGCGGCTGCGGCCTTCGGACATTCCGCCGGGTGGAAGTTTCTCCGACACGTTTTTTGAAAGCCACAGATCTGCAACTGGTGTCAGCACGAGTTTTCCGTCCGGTCATACAACAGCGGCGTTTGCCGTTGCGACAGTGTTCGCGCACCGTTACCGCCAGCATCGCTGGGTGCCATGGGTGGCTTACGGCGCGGCCGCTGCGGTGGGGTTTTCGCGGGTCACGTTGCAATCGCACTTCCCATCGGACGTGTTTCTGGGAGCGGCGCTGGGCTATTCGATCAGCAGGTTTGTGGTGTTGAGGCCGCGCTAGGCGCGGCCGGACGAGCGGCGGGCTATTCGGAGTCCTCCGGTATTTCGAGGCCGCCGCGCGCGAGCAGTCTCTTCAGAGCTTCTTCCCCGCCGGCTCCCCGCTGAGTGCCGGCAATATATCCTTCGCGGTCAATCACGACATAGATGGGATAGACCGTTGCTGCATACATGGCGGCGAGATTGGTGTCTTCCATGTAGACGATCTTGCAAGTGCGCGGATGCTGTTCGAGATACTTTTTGACGGTTTTCTTGGATTCACCGACATCAATGGCCAGAAGGAGCAATCCTTTCCCGGCGAAATCATGACCGATCTTGTCCACGAAGTCGGCTTCGTCGGCGCAGTAGCCGCACCAAGTGGTCCAGAACTCCAGCAGAAGAACTTTCCCTTTGATGGAGTCATTGGTGAACTTTTCGCCGACCGTCGTGGTGGCAATGAATCGGGGGGCAGGTTCCTTGTCCTTGGGTTCAGCCAGCAGGCCGAGAGCGGCGAGGAGTAAAGCGCACGCGAGTGCCCCTGGCAGGAGGATGGATCGGGCCGACATGCAGAATGTAATACAACTTGGATTAAGCCTTGTCAATTTACTTTGTTGGTACCGTTCGCGGGACCTCGCGATGGGTTAGAGAACGCAAAATGGCTAGAAAGCAGGCTACGGCAGTGGGGCAGTTTCTGAGTGGCCGACAATCCGCCAGGATCCTGTCGAGGCGCGGCGAGATCGCGGCTAGTTTAATGGTAGACCGCGCATCCGCGTGCTTCGAGGGCTGCGATCCAAGAGTGCGGTCTCAGCGTCTCCACCCACCGCAAGTCCAGTTTCTCTAACCGAGGTAGTGCAGCAATCTCGGTGGGCAAATGCGTCAACGGGTTACCGCGGAGATCGATGTGCCGAAGTTCGTGCAGCGTACCTACGGATACCGGCAGCGAGGTTAGCTTATTGTTTCTTAGGTGCAGCTCCCGTAATCGCGACAAGCGCCCGACCGAGTCGGGAAGTGACACAAGGTAATTATCCGAGGCCCTAAGCTCGATCAGGCTCGACATGCTGGAAACGCATTCCGGAAAGACTTCAAAGGCGTTCTCGCTCATGTTTAGATAGCGCAATTTTGTCAGCCTTCCGAGAGACGACGGCAGAGAGGTCAATCGGTTGTCGTGAAGATACAGGAAATCGGTGAGACATTCGAGGTCGGCAAGAGCGTCAGGCACCGATATCAATGCGTTATGTCCGAGATCGAGCGTGCGAAGCCTCTTTAGGCGGCCAATATGTGCCGACACTTCGGACAAACCGTTTTCAGCGAGCACCAGGGTTTCGAGATCGGTTTGCTCCCATACAGAGTCGGGCACACGCCCGAGTTGCTTCTTCCACAAGTTCAAATACGATGAGGAATCCTGCACGAAAACAATTCTAGCGCATCAGCGCAAACGAGTCGCTACGGCAGCCCTCGCGAAGACATTCCGGTTGGATGACGGGCAACTCGGAACTTACCGGGCAGAATCGTCGCATTTGGTTGTAGATGGGGGCATCCCCACGCACGCGGGGGGGAACGAGAAAGCCGGGCTTCAGAGTTCCGGCAAGTCTTTCGATGCGGGAGCGTAGCGACGCAGAAGTGTAATGGAGACTACCAGCACAAGAACCAGCACACCCAGCAAACCAAGCTCAATCATCGAAGAGCGAAAAATGGCGTGTGCGCTTTCGGTCGCCCATGCACCTTCTTTGGTGAGAGTGGCGGCTTCCAGGGTAATCACCAGAATGCGCCGAATGGAGGCAATCAGTCCGACGACCAGAAAGGGTTCGGTAACCAGAACATGCGAGCGAATGGAGATACGTACCGTGTGCAAAATCTCCACCAGCATCAGCACAATGAGGAGCTGGTTCAATACCCGCAGAGTCTGGGCTGCAACCGTCCAATGACTGAGATCGATCCAAAGTATTTGGCCCGCGGTGGCGATGGTCACAAAGGCCGTGACCGCCAGTAACACTGCGAGAATGGAGTAGATGACTATCTCGGTTTTGCCCAGATAGTAGTCAAAGTGGCGGCGCAATTTGTCTTCGACCATATAAGACTCCGGTTCAAATCGAAAACGGTGAGGATTGTACGCCCGAAATGGCTTGCGGTGCTAAAGAAGGCCCGCAAGCACAGGAGAGCTTATGCGGAGACTTCTTGCGCTCAGGATTTTGAAAGCGCGCGATCGATGGAGAAGGCGCCGGAGCCTTTGACCATCAGGGCCAGGGCAACGGCGATGGCAAGCAGATGATACTCGTACCCTTCGCCCGTTTTTGCGCCGGACCAGTTGATAAAAAATCCGAACTTGAAGTGCACCATCCATACAGCCACCAGCATGTTGCAAAGAATGCCGAAGGCGGCGACGCGCCCGAGGAATCCGAGCACTAATCCAATGCCGCCGAGGAATTCGGCGCAGATGGCCAGGAAGGCCAACGGCGCCGGGATGTGCATCTGCTGGGTGAAGAAGCCCATGGTGCCGCTGAAGCCGAAGCCGCCGAACCAGCCGAGAGCCTTCTGCGCGCCGTGCGCAAAAAAGACGCCGCCAAGGATGAGTCGAAGAATGGTCAAAGTGAAATCGTCAGTGGTGCTGATGAGTTTGCGAAACATGGGTCGGTCCTCCTGTTCCTGGATGGGAAGATGGGTTTCGAGGGAAGGAGGATATTACAACTATTTTGCGAAATAGCACGCGCGAAAACGAGGGGCAGCTAGGAATGCAAGGAGCGCAATATTTGCCCAGGTAACGAGAAGGAGGCGGTTGCCGGGGGATGGACTGAAATCGTGGCAAAACGTCGTACCATGGTGCTCAGGGGAATCCTTCGGAGGCCGCCATCGAATACCAAGATAAACGCCGTTCGCCGAGATACTCGTTCATCGCGAGCGCCGAGCTGATCGAAGAGAGAGCGGACGTGCGCATTGCTTCGCGGGTGAGCGAGCTGAGCCGGTTCGGCTGCTATCTGGACATGATGAATCCTTTTCCAACGGGGACGATGGTGCTGGTGAAGATTTCCGCGGGAGATGCGTTCTTCGAGGCCAAGGGGAAGATCGTTTATTCGCAGCCGAATATGGGGGCGGGCGTTGGGTTCCTCGAAGTCGCGCCGCCGTCGCAAGAGGCGCTAGAACGATGGCTGGATGGGGCGGAGAAGGAACACAAGAGACAGTCGGATTAGTTTGAGAAAGAACTCGCGCGTTTTGGACCGCGGGGAAATGCAGCCGCGGCAATCCACTTAAGAATTCAGAATAATCAGGATGGCAATGGGATACCGCTCGCTTGCAGAGGGGAAGCGGCGGGTGTATCTGGACGAGAATTTCGGCGGCGGAGAAAACTAAATTGAATTGCGCTTCATCTCAGACATGAGGTAATCGCAAGAGCGGACGGCGAGAGACATGATGGTCAGCGTCGGATTCTGGCACGGATTTGAAGTGAAGCCGGAAGCGTCCATGACGAAAAGATTCTTGATGTCGTGGGTCTGCTGGAATTGATTGAGGACGGATTTTTTCGGGTCAGCGCCCATCCGGGCGATGCCGGCTTCGTGAAGCGCCCAGCGCGGCGCCGAAGGATGCGCGTAAGTGCGAATATTTTTTGCGCCGGCGGCTTCGAGCATTTCACCGGCGGAGTCGCCCATGTCCTGGATCATGGCGCGTTCGTTTTCGCCGTCGGACATGTGAATTTTGAGGACGGGAATCCCGTAGATGTCTTTCACATCGGGGTCCAGCTCGACGAAATTGTCCCAGCGTGGAAGGACTTCGCCGAAGCCGGTGATGTCGATGCTCGTGCGGGGTTCGCGAAGAGCCTTCTTGTAAGCTTCGCCAAAGCCGGGGGCGCCCCAGTTAAATTTCGTCGAGGACCCGCCCTCGTAACCAAAGCCGCGGAGAAACTTTTTGTAAGGCGGATCGTTGCGCAAATTGCGGAAGCGCGCGATGTAAATGCCGAGCGGCTTTACGGGTGCGCCGAGAGAGGCCTTTGCGCCGAGGGCGGGAAATTCGCCACTGCCGCCGCCGCTTCGAACGTGTGCGGTGAGGTAATGGCCGAGGACGCCGCTGGAATTGGCGAGACCATTCGAATATTGCGGCGTTGCGGAATTCAGCAAGATTCGAACAGACTCCTGCGATTGCGCGCAGAGGATGACCACTCGCGCGGAGATTTCGCGGGACTGGCGCGTGACGCGATCCACGTAGAGAACGCCCCGTGCGCGGTTGCGCTCCGGGTCCATCAAGACCTTGTGGACCATGACGTTCGAAATGAGCGTACAGTTGCCGGTGCCAAGGGCATCGGCGACGGTGGTGAACGCGGAATTGAAGTACGAGTGGGTCATGCAGCCGCGTTCGCAGGGGCCGCAGTAGTGGCAGGGGCCGCGGCCGTTGAGGGGCTTGGTCAGATTCGCATTGCGCGAGGGCATGACCGTACGGCCGAGCTTTTCCTTGACGCGATTGCGGAAGAGAGTTTCCTGGCACGTGAGCGGGACGGGTGGCTGGAACTGGCCGTCGGGGAGATGCTCGAGTCCTTCGGCGGAGCCGGTGATGCCGACGTATTTTTCGACGAGGTCGTAGTACGGCTCGATATCTTTATAGCCGAGCGGCCAATCTTCGCCGTAACCGTCCTGCGAGGCGGACTTGAAATCCCAATCGCTGAAGCGCAGGCTCACGCGGCCCCATACGTTGGTGCGTCCGCCAGTTATGCGCAGCCGGCCCATCCAGTTGAAGGGTTTGTCGGAGGGCGTTGTATACGGCTCTTCGAGATCGTTGACGAACCAGTTGTAGGTGTACTCGTTGCAAACTCCAAATTTGATTTGGATAGGGCGCGTCTTGCGGATGATTTCCCGGGCCTTGTTGCGGTATTTGAGTTCGAACGCGGGTTTGTGTTCGGTGAAATTCCTATCAGACTGCGGGCGGCCGGCTTCCAGTAGCGCAACTTTCAGGCCGGCTTCCGCGAGACGCTTGCAAACCCAGCCGCCAGATGCGCCGGAACCAACGACGATGACATCATAAGACTGCTTTTTCTGTTCGGCCATGGATCCCAATTCGAACTGGGATGCTAACAAGCGGGTGGAAGGAGGTCAATCGAGGAAGAAGGAAACCAGGCTTCCTTGTTCTTGTGAGCGATTGAGCGTGAATGATACCATCAGCGCGAAAATTCGGGGAGGCGGAAGGACTGGAATGGGCAAAGGGAGCGGATTGCCAATTATCCAGGCGGAGACGGCCCAAAACAGGCGGCTGACGCGGCGGGAGATGGTGCAGCGGCTAATCGCAGGCGCGGGAGCCGGTGCAGCGTGGCCACTGGTGGCCGCTTCGCATCCGGTTTATGAACATCTGGCCAATGGGGCGATGTTCGAGGAGGCTGAAAAGCTGGGTGCAACAAATTGGAAGCCGCTTTTCCTCAATGCGCAGCAGGAAGAAACGCTGGCCGCGCTTGCCGAAGCGATCGTTCCGGGATCGCGGAAGGCACAGGCAGACCGCTTCATCGATCTGCTCCTGAGCGTCGACACGACTGAACACAAGAAAAACTTCGTCGATTCGCTTGCGGCGTTCGAGACGGAATCGCAGAAACGCTTCGGGAAGCGATTCCCTGCTCTCAACGCCGGGGAGCAAAATGCGCTGCTGACGGATGCTTGTACCCGGCCGGCAAACCAAGATTCATCTGGCGGTCATACAAAAGTGAACTCCGGGCTTCGCAAGCACTTTGAAGACCTGAAGGGATGGATCAGCGGCGCCTATTACTCCTCGGAAGCAGGAATGCGCGAGCTGGGATGGACCGAGGACCGCGTGTTCGAAAAGTTTCCCGGTTGCGAGCATCCGGAAGGACAGCACTAAAGGGAATTTCCATGAGCCTATTATCCAATTCCAATCGCAGAGAATTTCTTCGCGGCGCGGCGCTGACAGGTGCAGGCCTGGCGCTTTCGAACCGGCTGCTCGCGGCAAAAGAAAAGAAAGTCCTTGTTTTCACGAAATCCTCGGGGTGGGAACACGACGTCGTGAAACGGGTCGATGGAAAGCCGAGCATCGTGGACGAGGCCGTGACGGACTTGGGGAACCGGCACGGATACAAGGTGGGCGTGACCAAGGATGGGCGCATTTTCGATTCGAAAGAGTTCCACTCCTACGCTGCAATGGTGTTTTTCACCACCGGGGATCTCACGACGCTGGGCACGGACGGAAAGCCACCGATGTCCGCCAAAGGCAAGGAGAATTTGCTGGACGGCATAAAAGGCGGAATGGGATTTGTAGGCATTCACGCGGCGAGCGACACGTTTCACACGCAGCCGGATCCGCCGGACCATTCAAGTCGCTACATCGCGCATGGCGACAAAGAAGATCCCTACCTCCAAATGCTTGGCGCGGAATTCATCGTGCATGGGAGCACGCCGCGGCTGCAGGACGCGCCGCTGATCGTGAACGATCCGAAATTTCCCGGGCTGGAACACGTGACTTCTCCCGTGAGCTTCAACGAGGAGTGGTATTCGCTAAAGGATTTTGTGCCTGACCTGCATGTCATCCTCACGCTGGATACGCACAGCATGAAGGGCGAATGCTACCGCCGCGCGCCGTATCCCGTGACGTGGGCGCGGCTGCACGGCAAAGGGCGCGTGTTCTACACGGCGATGGGAGACCGGCCGGAGAACTGGAAGGACGAGTTTTTTCTGAATCTGCTCAGCGGTGGGATTCGCTGGGCGATTGGCGACGCGAGCGCGCAATTGGACGCAAATTTGAAACAAGCCGCGCCGGGCTACGCGGAAATCCCTCCAAAGCAACCTCCCGGCAAGTAATCCCTGCATCGTTTCGACCGCCAGACACGGAATTCCAGCGCCGATGCCACGCCCCATCTCGCGCGGCTGAATTAGACGCTTCGTGCGTCTCTGCGGTATCTTCAAGGCAGTTCGGTGTGAGGCGATGAGCGCAAGATGATGCAGAGTGGCGGGATTCACCAAATCGAGCTGGTTACCCTCTTGCTGCTGCTCTTTGTTGTGGTGTTTGCAGCCCTCGCGCGCAAGCTGCAGACACCTTATCCCATCGTGCTGGTGATCGCCGGTCTGCTGCTCAGCTTCGTGCCGGGAATTCCGAAAGTTTCGTTGAACCCGGACGTCGTTTTTCTGGTTGTTTTGCCGCCGCTGCTGTACTCCGCGGCGTGGGTCACTTCCTGGCGCGAGTTCAAGTTTAATTTGGTCAGCATTCTCATGCTGGCTTTCGGCCTCGTGGGATTCACGGTCGTGGGCGTAGCAGCCACTACAAAGTGGGTTTTCGCCGGATTTGACTGGCGGCTGGGCTTCGTCCTGGGAGCAGTGGTGGCCACGACCGACGCTATTGCCGCAACCTCCATCGCGAAACGCATCGGATTGCCGCAGCGCATCGTGGATATCCTCGAGGGCGAAAGCCTGGTGAACGATGCGACGGGGTTGCTGGCCCTGGAATTCGGCGTCGCGATCGTGGTGAGCGGGCAAACACCGACGTTAGGTGCGGGCCTATTGCGCCTGGCCTATCTCACGATTGCGGGGCTCGCGCTCGGCCTGCTCGTTGGCGTTGTCGTAGCGCGGATTCACAAGCTCATCGACGATGGCCCGATCGAGATCACGCTGACCCTCCTGGTTCCCTACGTGGCCTACCTCGCGGCGGGGGCGATTCATGCTTCGGGAGTGCTGGCCGTCGTGGCGTGCGGGCTGTACCTGAGCCGTCAGAGTTCGCAGTTTTTCTCGCCAAACGTGCGCATGCAGGCCTGGGCGGTGTGGGATGCGCTGACCTTCGTCCTGAACGGGCTGGTCTTCGTGCTGATCGGGTTGCAATTGCCGTTCGTGCTCGCGGGAATTCACGACTACAGCTTTGGGCAGCTTGTGAAGTATGGCGCGCTTTTCAGCGTCATCGTGATTGTGCTGCGGCTGATCTGGATGTTCCCGGGCGCGTATCTCGCAAACGTGATACGCCGGCGCTTCCTGCATCAGGACGTGCGGATGCCGTCAGGCCGGCAAATCTTTGTGGTGGGCTGGACAGGGATGCGCGGCGTGGTGGCGTTGGCGGCCGCGATTGCGCTGCCGGAGGTGTTGGTGGACGGGAGCCCGTTTCCGCAGCGCAATCTAATCGTTTTCCTGACGTTTAGTGTAATCTTGGTGACCCTGGTGCTGCAGGGGCTGACGCTGCCTCCCCTAATTCGCACGTTGGGGCTCGGCGGCTCTGTCGGGCACCAGGCCGAGGAAAAGGAAGCGCGCCGCGCCATGATCGAGGCCGCGCTGGATCATCTCCTAAGAACTCGAGCGAAGGATCGCCCAGAGTTTGCCGACGTCTATGATGACATCGAGCAGCATTATAGCGAGAGACTGGCAACGCTGGCCGGGGAGAGCGGCGAGGGTGACAGCAATCCGGCGCATTACGCGCGCCACCAGGAGCTGAAGCGTGAGCTGGTGCGGATCGAGCGCCGCACGGCCGTGCGGCTGCGCAACGAGGGCCGGATCAATGATGAAGTCTTGCGAAGGGTCGAACACGAGCTGGACCTGAGCGAAGAGCGCCTATCGTTGATGTAGTCATTCGCGGACTCGTCCGACGGGATTGTTTCCCGCACGCTATGATAAACTTTGGTAGTTCCTCCGGTGGGGCCGTGGCGCAGTTGGGAGCGCGCCTCGATGGCATCGAGGAGGTCGTGGGTTCGAATCCCATCGGCTCCACCAAAATACTCAATGAAAATGCTGGTTTCTAGCGGACGGGCAAAACAAGCGGTCTAGCGGTTTGCTGTGGGTATACTGCTGGTAGACTCGCGGCGCTCGGCGGGCTCTAGGCGGTCTAGGGGTTGAATTGGTAGTGGGTCAGTTTCCGATTAGGCGACTACACCACTGGGAAGGACCTCCGCACGAATCCATATTTCTCAGTCCAGGCTCTTGTGATGAAAGCCAATGAATCAGCGGCGGCGGTAGGTCAAGTGCGTCGGGGGAACGACCTCCGGTAGCTCCCCGCGCCGAAGAGCCGCGATTATGGCCTTTAGTTCATTCTTGTCTTTTTCCTGAGTCAGAGAATTGAACTTCGAAAGCTCGCAGCGGATACGCTCCAGGCGCTCGTCGGCGATGGCGACTGATGTGGTGTCATCCCAATCCCAAGGACCCCCTGTCCCTAGCAGATGCCTCTCAAGCTCGTCGGCGAACTGGTCGGGTGTAACTTTTCGCTTAATGGGTAACGCAGCGATAAGAAAAACTAGAACAATGATTCCAAAAGGAACGACAACCAACCAAGCTAGGTTATGCAAAACGTAAGCTGTCAGGGCCGCTGGAAAGAATAGGACCAGCAGCACAATCACCCAGTCCGAAAACTTTGGTGGAAACAATTGAAGATGAAATCCCATTCTGAAATGGTTCCCTTTGCGGAACTGAATGCCGTCCAATTTCATCGGCAAGATTAAGTGGTTTCATCCTCGTTCGACAAGTCCTGATTAACGCTAGTGCTCTATCGGAGGCGCGTTTTCACAAAAGCGTGAAGTCCGGGCGAGGTGCTCCGCGCGCGTTCGATAGAGCCGTTTGAAGGTGGGCGCTGGCGGTTGCGGCGGATGCGGGCTAGTGGCTGCACCGATCTAACGGCTATGGGAATTGAATCTTTTTTCGT
>QHYE01000053.1 GCA_003224055.1 Acidobacteriota bacterium
GGCAGAGAAGCATGCTTGAACACAAAATCTGTTCAGGACCGCCGGGAAAGTCACCGAGTTTTCGCCTCGCTGGCAACCGGAACAGCAGCACCGAGCTTCTTCAGAAGCTTTTCGCACAATCCATCAAAGCTGCCGTTGGACATGATGAGAAACAAATCGCCCGCCCTGGCCTCTGCCGCAAGATGCTCCGCAATCGCATCCGAACTGGGATATACCCGCGCATCTTTTCCTAATGCACGGACACTTTCCGCAACACTCTCCGGATCCAAACGGCTCTCATCGCCAAGCTGCTGCGCCCGAAACACCCCTCCGAGGATGACGCGATCTCCAAGCGCGAGCGCCTTAGGCAACGCCTCCTGAAACACTTTTCGCCGCATGGAATTCGAACGCGGCTCGAGTATCGCCCACAGCCGCCGCCCCGGCCAGCGCCCCCGCGCCGCCTCAATTGTCGCTTTCACCGCCGTCGGATGATGCGCAAAGTCGTCAACCACCAGTACTCCTCCAACTTCGCCCTTCACGTCCATTCGACGCTTCACGCTGCGAAACGTTGCGAGCGCCTTCGCAATCACTTCGGAGCTGATCCCGCGTCCATCTGCAACCGCCATCGCCGCCATCGCGTTCATTGCGTTGTGCCGCCCCGTCGCCACCAGCGCGAATTTCCCGAACGGTTTTGCACGGTGAGCGACCCGAAATCTCATCTTGTCGCCCTCCACCGCAAAGTCGCTCGCAACCCAATCGTTGGCGGCGCCAAATCCGTACGTCTCCACAGGGCACAACGCTTTCTCAGCCGCACGCCGCAGCGCAGGCCCCGACTCCTCCGCGTCTCCCCAGATCACCACGCGCCCTCGCCTCGGCACCACATTGACCAGGCGTCGAAAAGCCAGTTGATAGGTCTCAAAATCGGGATAGATGTCCGCGTGGTCGTATTCGAGCGACGTAATGATCAGATCGTCTGGATGATAGTGAAAGAATTTCGGTCCCCGGTCCCAGAACGCCGTCTCGTACTCGTCGCCTTCCAGGATGAATTCCGCGCCTCCGCCCAGTCCGTAACTCTTCCCAAAATTCTCCGCGACGCCTCCCACAAGAAAGTTCGGCTTCTTCCCCGCCGTTTCGAAGATCCATGCCAACATCGCCGTCGTAGTGGTCTTTCCGTGCGTCCCGCTGACCACAATTGAATGCTTCCCTGGAAGAAACACTTCCTCCAAAATCTCCGGCAACGAGCGATACGGGATTTTTCTGTCCAGCACTTCTTCGAGTTCGGGATTTCCGCGCGCGATAATGTTACCGATGACCGCCAAATCCGGCACCGGCTGCATGTGCACCGCATCAAACGAATTGAAAAACGAAATCCCCAGGCTTTCGAGAAGTGTGGAAGCCGGCGGATACACTCCCGCATCCGAACCCGTCACGCGATACCCGCTCTCGCGCAACATCCCCGCCAGCGGCGCCATCGCCGATCCGCCAATTCCAATCACGTGCACATGTTTGCCGTCGCTCAAGCCAACACCGCCGGTTCCAAAAATTCGAGCGTTCCTTCGCCTTCCGCGTCCAGCCGCGCCTCGATTCCCAGAGGAACAGTCAGCATGGGCCGCGGCGTGTGCCCCACCGGCGAACCAAATATCAGAGGGACCCCCAGCGGCCGCAAAATGCGCGCACAAACGTCGCGCACCGTGGCAGATCCGGCCACTGTCGGCTCAGACTCCGGAAATTCTCCCAATACAATCCCGCGCACTCCTTCAAATTTTCCAGTTTGCTTCAGATGCATCAGCACACGGTCCACTTGGTATGGTTTCATGGCACGGTCTTCCAGAACCAGTATCGAATCCTTCGTGTCCAATTCCCACGGCGTTCCGATGGTCGCCTCCAGCATGGCCATGCATCCGCCTAGAACTCTTCCTACAGCCTCTCCGGCCAACATCGGCTCTCCTCTCAACCGGAGCTTCCAGCCCGCTTCGGTCCGGCGGATGGCCTGCAACAAGGAATTCTCGTCGTAGCCCTTGGGCAGTCCCGGGCCGGAGTTCAATCCTGCTGCGAGCATGGGCCCGTAAAAAGTCACCCAGCCACATCGCTGCCAGAGATAGATATGCAGGGACGTAATGTCACTAAATCCGATCACGCACTTCGGGCTTGCGAGACTCTTCTCCAATTCGAAATCCAGCAGGTAATTCGAACCGTAACCGCCGCGCAGAGCGACCAACCCGTCCACCTGATCGGAATTCACCGCTGCGAGGAAACCGTTCACTCGATCCAGTGAAGAACCGGCGAAAAATCCCTCCGCTTTGCTGTCCTGATTGGCAACCACTTGAAACGCGTGCCGTTTCAACTCCGTAAGCCCGGCAATCATGTCCACAGCCGGTGCTGGGGAAGCTGGAGCAAACACCCCTATCCGGGAACCGGCAGCAAGTGCTTTTGGTTTTCGGGGGGCACGATGGTTTTCGGTCATTCGTGACGGCCCTCGGAGGGAATCACCTCTGTAACGATACCTTTCCGATTGAGCTGGGCCACAATCTTCTCCTGTTGGCTGTAACTTACGTCGGCTTCGAATTCCACAATGGAGTTCAGGCCTACCATCGAGGTGCGAAAATGCCGCATGGAAACCTTCATCCCAGCCAGCAGTTGCTGTACTTCGGTCGCCACGTTATCCGCGTGGCTCGTGGTGATTCGAAATACCATGATTCGCCGCTTCAAGTTGAGACGATCTGCCGCCCACCCGATCACGATCAGTCCAAAGAGCACGAGACCCGTCGAATAGACAGCGACGCCATAAAGACCCCCTCCCGCCGCCATTCCTATCGCCGCTTCGACAAGGATCGTTGCCGCCGTGGTCAATCCTACGACGCCGCCGGACTCGCGCAGAATCGCCCCGGCCCCTAAAAAGCCGATGCCCTGGACAATGTTCGATGCGATTCGCGTGCTACCCGTATCCCCGAGGAGGTGCGCGATTTCCCCCGACAGGATGGTGAACAGCGCAGTGGCGAGGCAGACGAAAAGACTTGTTCGAATACCCGCCGGCCGGCGTCGCAACTCGCGTTCGATGCCGATGATCGCGCCTAGCGCCGCCGCTACCGTCAATCGCAAGAATATTTCGTGAAGCGAAAGCATCGCCCCAGGCGCCCCATCGCCCGCCTCAGCGCGATTCTACAGATTTACAGTTTGAATTGCGTCAATTTCGCAAAGTGGCGTGCTCTGGCGTGTATCTCATTGCGCTTCAAATGTCGCAGCCGGTCCAATCCGAATTTCTCGACGGCAAAGCTTCCCAGCACGGAGCCGTACACCATGGCGCGGCGCAGCGCGGCGTCACTTTTATCGCCGCACCCTGCCAGATAACCCATGAATCCGCCCGCAAAGCTGTCGCCCGCCCCTGTCGGATCGTGCGGTTCCTCCAGCGGAAATGCCGGCACGCAAAACACTCCACGCTTGTCCACCATCATCGCTCCGTATTCTCCGCGCTTTACTACCAGCGTCGTCGGCCCCATTTTGAAAATGTGCTTGGCCGCCCGCAGCAAATTGTGTTCGTTTGAAAGCTCTCGCGTCTCCGAATCGTTGATCATCAGGATGTCCACGTGTTTGAGCGTTTCCCGAAGTTCCGCATTCGTCCGCTCAATCCAATAATTCATCGTGTCGAGTGCCGCCAGCTTCGGCCGCACTTTCACCTGATGCAACACGTCGCGCTGCAAGTCCGGGGCAATGTTCGTCAGAAAGACGAATTTTGAATTGCGATATTTTTCCGGCAGCTTCGGCTTGAAGGCCGCGAACACGTTAAGTTCCGTCGTCAGCGTCACGCGTTCGTTCAAATTTTCCGAATAGCGCCCCGCCCAGAAAAACGTCTTCCCCGTCGCCCGCTCCAGACCATCGATGTCGATCGTCCGTCCTCGAAAGATCTGCGCGTCCACTTCCGTGAAGTCGTCGCCCACGATTCCAACCAGGTTTACGTGCGTGAAAAAACTCGCCGCCACCGCGAAATACGTCGCCGCGCCGCCCAGCGCTCGGTCCACCTTTCCATAAGGACTTTCCATCGCGTCGAACGCCACGGAACCCACCACCAGCAAGGACACAGTGTTCTCCTAAGAAAGGTACGGCCTAAGGATCGCAGTCAGCCGCTTCTTCGTCGCCGGGGAAACCAGCTTCAAATCCGTCACTAGCGCATGCTGCAGCGCCGATCCGCACTTGCAGCTTCGTTCCGCCGGCAGCGTGCGCACTGCCGACCGCAGCACCCGCTGCGCGTTCTCCGCATTCTGGTTCAGCGTGGCGATAATCTGCGACGCCGTCACCGATTCGTGTTCCGGATGCCAGCAGTCGTAGTCCGTAATCATCGCAATCGTGGCGTAGCAAATCTCCGCTTCGCGCGCCAGCTTCGCTTCCGTCACGTTCGTCATCCCAATCACTTCGAACCGCAATTGCCGGTGCACGTGCGCTTCCGCCAGCGTCGAAAATTGCGGCCCCTCCATGCAAATGTACGTTCCGCGCCGGTGCACTCTCACAGCTTCATGCACGCAGGAATCGGACAGAATTCCGGCCAGCCGCCCGCAAACCGGATGCGCAAACGCCACGTGCGCCACCAGCCCTTCGCCAAAAAATGTCGAAACGCGGTGCTTCGTCCGATCGTAAAACTGGTCCGGAACCAGAAACTCTCCCGGCCGCAAATCCTCCTGCAACGACCCCACCGCGCTCACGGAGATGATGCGCTCCGCTCCCAGTAGCTTCATCGCATAAACGTTCGCCCGGTAATTGATCTCTCCCGGCAGGATGCGGTGCCCGCGCCCATGCCGCGCCAAAAACGCCACGCGCTTCCCTTCCAGCGTCCCAAGCACAATTGCATCCGAAGGATCGCCAAACGGCGTCTTCACTCGAATCTCCCTCGTCTCTGTCAAACCACTCATCGAATACAATCCGCTTCCGCCAATGATGCCGACGGCTGCCTCGTTTTCCTTCTTGGCACTCTTTGCCTTCTTCGTCTTTTTCGCCGCCATGCTCATTTTCTCCCCGGACTGCAGGTTGTTGCTTTAGTTGGCCAATCCGCTTTTGGTTAGAATTTCTCTCACTGCTGTAAACGGATCCTTTTTCCGCTCCGCCACTTCCGCGGCGAGCTCCGCGAGCCGCTTCTCTCCGCCTGCCCCACCCAGCGCGCGTTCCAGCAAACGCGATTCCAGCAGCTCGATCAATCTTTTCTTCCAGTGCTCCACGTGCTTTCGCTCTCGTTCGCCGCTCGCCGCAAAATGTTTCTGAAATTTCGCAACTGTCTCTGCCAATTCCGGGATGCCCTTGTTCTCCGACGCCACCGTCCGAAGCACGGGCGGATGCCAGCCGTCGCGCGGCATCACCAGCGACATCATCGCCAGCAGTTGCTGCTCCAGCCGGTCCGCCCCTTCGCGGTCGGCCTTATTCAGCACAAAAATGTCGCCAATCTCCATCAGCCCGGCTTTCATATTCTGAATGTCGTCCCCGAGACCCGGCACCATCACCACCAGTACGCAATCCGCCAGCCGCACGATGTCAATCTCGTCCTGACCAACGCCGACCGTCTCGATCAACACGTGCCTTTTCCCCGCGGCATCCAGCAACAACGCCACTTCCGCCGTCGCTCGCGCCAGCCCGCCCAGAAATCCCCGCGTCGCCATCGAACGGATAAACGTCCCCGCGTCGCCGGCGTGTCCCTGCATTCGAATGCGGTCGCCCAGAATCGCTCCGCCCGAATACGGACTCGTCGGATCCACAGCGATCACTCCGACTTGTTCGTGTTGCTTGCGGTGGTAGGCAGCGAGCCGGTCGACGAGTGTGCTTTTTCCCGTCCCCGGCGCGCCCGTAACGCCCGTCAGATACGCTCGCCCCGTATGCGGAAACAGCAGCCGCAGCAGCTCTTCCGCTTCCGGCGCATGGTTCTCAATCGCCGTGATCGCGCGCGACACCGCCCGCACCTCGCCCGCGCGCACCTGTTCCGCCCACTTCTCTACAGGCGTCATCGTTTTCCTGTGGAACTCGTTCCAGCGGCCAACCGCATCTCTCTATTATTTCTTGCCAAGCAGCTGCCTAGCAATCACCAACTTCTGAATTTCGCTGGTCCCCTCGCCGATGGTGCAGAGCTTCACGTCGCGGTAATACTTCTCCGCGGGATAATCCTTGATGAATCCATATCCGCCGTGAATCTGCACGCACTCGTTCGCTACGCGTACCGCCACTTCGCTGGCAAACAATTTCGCCATGCTCGATTCTTTCGTAAACCGCACGTCCTTCTTGTCCGCCAGCCACGCCGCCTGATAAACCAACAGCCGTGCTGCTTCCACCTGCGTCGCCATGTCCGCCAGCTTGAATTGCACCGCCTGAAACTCGCTGATCGCCTGCCCAAACTGTTTCCGCTGCTTCGCATACTTCGTCGCCGCTTCCAGCGCTCCCTGCGCCATGCCCAATCCCAGCGCCGCAATCGAAATCCGTCCGCCGTCCAAAATCTTCAAACTCCCCGTGAACCCCTCGCCCTCTGGCCCCAGCAAATTATCCAGCGGCACGCGGCAATCGCTGAAAATCACTTCCGAAGTGTCGCTCGCTCGCATCCCCAGCTTGTTCTCTTTTTTCCCCGGCTTGAATCCCGCCATTCCCTTCTCAAGAACAAACGCGCTGATGCCGTGCGACGCCTTCGACTTGTCCGTCACCGCCATCGCCACGCAAAAATCCGCGTAGTGCCCGTTGGTCGTAAATGTCTTCGAGCCGTTCAGCACCCAGTGCTTTCCATCTCGCACCGCTGTCGTCCGCGTCCCGCCCGCGTCCGATCCCGCCTCCGGCTCTGTCAGCGACCACGCCCCAAGCGCCTTCCCCGAGGCCAGCGGCACAAGATATTGCTTCTTCTGGGCTTCTGTCCCAAATTTGAAAATGTGATTCGAACACAACGAATTGTGCGCCGCCACAATCAATCCGACGGACCCGTCCACCCGCGACAATTCCTCAATCGCCAGCGCGTACTCGATGTACCCCAGTCCCGCCCCGCCGTACTCCTCCGGAAAAATCACTCCCAGCAGCCCCATGTCCCCGAGCTTCGGAATAATCTCCATCGGGAAGTGCGACGCCTCGTCCCACTCCATCACGTGCGGCCCGATTTCTCCCTCCGCGAATTCGCGCACACTTCGCCGCAGTTGTTGCTGTTCTTCCGTAAAGTTGAATTCCACGGTTTCCTCGGCAACTAAAAGTTCAACCTATCTCAGCTAGAAGTTTATCTTATGGCAGAAATTTCCGCACCCCATGCTCAGCCGCGCAGAGTGCATTGCCAAAACAGCCAGCGCACATGCCAGCAAACTCACTCTCTTCATCGCTCCGTCCTCATGCACCCTTCCTCTGTGACTTCGCCACGACATCCTTCAGCACCACCAGCGCCCGCTCCACTCCCGCCCGGTCCACATCACAATGCGTCACCACGCGCACAGAATACAGAGCCGTATCCTGCGCCCAGACGCCATGCGGATGTAGCGCATCGCAAATCTCCACCGCCGTCTTTCCCGTTTTCGTGCAGTCAAAAATCACAATGTTCGACCGCACTTTCTTCGGATCAATGGTCAGCCCGGGAATTTCCGCAATGCCCTCCGCAAGCCGCTTCGCATTTTCATGATCGATATGCAATCGCCCCGGCGACTTCTCCAGCGCAATCAGCCCCGCTGCCGCGATCACCCCGGCTTGCCGCATCCCGCCGCCGAACATCTTCCGGTAGATCCGCGCTCTTTCGATAAACGCTTTGCGGCCCGCGACCATCGAACCCACCGGCGCGCCCAATCCCTTCGACAAGCAAAACATCACCGAATCCACCTTCCGCGTCATCTGCGCAACATTCTCTCCCAGCGCCGTCGCTGCATTGAAAATCCGCGCGCCATCCAGATGTACTTTCAAATCCATCGCATGCGCGTGGTCGCAAATCTCTTCCACCTGCGCCGTCGGATAAACCGTTCCGCCCCACATGTTCACCGTATTTTCCAGGCAGATCAGCGCCGTCTGCGAGTCGTAGTAAATTTTTGGCCGGATCCCCGCTTCCACCTGCCTCCACGTCGGAATCCCGTCCTCTCCCCGGACCGCTCTCGGCATGCACCCTGCAATCGCGGACATGGACGCCAACTCGTACAAGTTCACATGGCTCCGTTCTTCGCAGATCACTTCATTGCCGTGATGCGTCCACACTTTGATCGCGATGAGATTCCCCATGCATCCCGTCGGCACAAACAGCGCCGCGTCTTTTCCGAATATTTCCGCCGCCCGTCGCTCCAGCCGGTTCACCGTCGGATCTTCTCCATACACGTCGTCGCCGACCTCGGCTTCCGCCATCGCCCGCCGCATCTCCGCCGTCGGCCGCGTCACCGTATCGCTCCGCAGATCCACCACTCCCGCCGGAATCTTGCTCACCTCCGGCAACTGATCCGGATCCACCCTCTGATTCCCCTTCGCCACCGTATAACTCATACTTTTCTCCCTCTCCTCCGAGCCCGCCGCCTGCCCCGACCATGTCGGCGTGCACTCTACTCTCAGTGCCCTCTGTGCTCGCGTCTCTCCGCGTTCTCTGTGTTAAATCCTCTTCCCCTTTCCGATCTCTGCGCTTCTCGGCGTCCTCGGCGCCTCTGAGTCATCTTTTTCTGCTTCCGTCCTTCTTTACCTCATTACTTCCTTGCTTCTTTATTTCATCAATTCCACAAACACTTCATTAGAAACCGCGAGCCGGTTCGTCGCCAGCCTCACCACTCCGCCATCTCGCTCCACTAATCCCGCCACCATCAACGGATCGAACCGCGACGCCAATGTAACTCCATACTCCCGCTCGATCCGACCCAAGTCGATTCCATCCAACTGCCGCAACCCCAAGAACAATTCCTCCTCGAGCGCACTCTCCGCCGTCAACTTCTCCTGCTGCTCCACGGGCAACCCTCCGCCCTGCACCGCGCTGACGTACGCCGCCGCGTCATGCGCATTCGCCCATCGCTGCGTCCCCGAAAACGAATGCGCCCCCGCACCAAATCCCAAATACGCCTCCCGCCGCCAATACTTTAGATTGTGCTTCGATTCGAATCCCGGCTTCGCCCAATTCGAAATCTCATAGTGGTGATACCCTGCCGCCCGCAACTCCCTCTGCGCCGTCTCATAAAACTCCGCCATCTCGTCCTCGCTGGGCACCGCCCCCGCGCTATACCGCCCACCGCCGCGCAGCAACTCGCTCCCCAGCCGGCTTCCCTCATCAATCTCCAGCAAATAAATCGAAACGTGCTCCGGCCCGAGCGCCTGCAACTCTTCCAGCGATTGCCGCCAGCTCTCCTTCGTCTGGTGCGGCAACCCCGCAATCAAATCAAAACTGATATTGAAAATCCCCACCTCGCGCAAAATCGGCACCGCCCGGTAAATATCCCCCCGTCGGTGCATTCGCCCCGCCGCAACCAACTCCTTATCTACAAACGACTGCAACCCAAAACTAACGCGGTTAATTCCCGCGCGAACCCACGCCCCCGCCTTTTCCGCCTCAATCGTCTCCGGATCCGCCTCCAGCGTCACCTCAGCAAGCTCCGTCGCGAAACCTTCTCGAATCGCCTCCAGAATTTTCTGCAAGTGCGCCGCATCAAGGAGGCTCGGCGTCCCCCCGCCAAAGTAAACCGTATCTACAATCAAGTCTGTGCCCGGGGTCTCACCCTTACTTTCTAGGGGCGCACCATGGCGGTGCCTCAACCGCCCAGGCCAATCCACCCCTGCCGCCTCCAGCAACTCCCGATGCCCTCGAATCTCCCTGCAAACCGCCTCAGCGTAAGGCGCAAACCTCGCCGCCGACACCACTCCCGTATGAAAATTACAATACGTGCACTTCGTCTGACAGAACGGCACCTGAACGTAGATCCCTAAGCGTGTCATCGATTCAAAACTCTAGCATACCCACACCGCACCCGCTGCGGTGTAGCGCGCCTTGCAGATTTCACTGGTGCGCTAGTTCCCGATTTCTGTGTTTTTCGTCGAACAGAAAATATAAAATACAAGTGAGTTATGATTCCTGCTGCCCATATGGCGCCTGATCCAATGCGTCAACCGCGCGACACGCACCGTGCAAACTGGGAACCCCACTCGTCCCCAATGAGAACGTTTTGGCATCTCGGCCGGTTTCACGTTCTCCTTCCTGTCATGGCGCTGCTCTGTCTGGTACTTTCCCCTCATGTGCGCGCAGACACGATTTCCGGCACCATCAAAGACCCCTCCGGCGCAGTCGTCACCGGCGCGCGCATCGAGATCTCTGGCGACAACCTGGCTCAACCGCTGCTGCTCACCTCCGACGAATCCGGCAAGTTCGCCGCGCCCGATTTGAATACCGGAAAATATTCACTCCGCGTTGCCAAAGAGGGATTCGACGACCTTGTTACTACGGTCGACCTGCACGGTACAGCCGAGCTCCCGCTTAAATTGACGATCGCCACGCAGCAAACCAGCGTCACCGTCAACGAAAAAAGCACGGCGTTCGCGAATTCAGACGCCGCCTACCGCCAGCTCCGCAACGACGGATTAGGCGACACCTTCCTCTGCGAAAATTTCACCCTCCCGATGGATGTCGGAACCTTCGAGTTGAAATCTGGAACGATTACTTTCCTAGCGCCCGTCAACAAATTTCAAACTGGCGCTGTTTTCGTCGGCCACGGACACTTCACTCTTAAACCTCTCTCCGCACTTGACACCACCGAGATGGTGAGACGCGCCGGCAGTCCGACCGCCGAGGAAGACTTCACCGAAGTGGTGCTTCGTTTCTCCCCCGACCAGTTTTCGCAATTCGCTGGCGTGCTCGGGCACAAAACGGATACGCCCTCCGAGGCCTCCACCGCCTTTCAGCATTGGAAGGATAAAGTTCGCCACCGCCACGAGTTTCCCGAAGGTTTGACCCAGGCACTTCTCGAGAGCGAATCGATCGACAACGTGGACGCCGACGTCCTCGCCTCCATCTACAATCCTAAACACCCTCCGTTTTTGAACGCCTACATGCACGGCACGCCTCACAAGGACTTGCGTTTCTTCTTGCGCACTCGTGTGGGCGCGATTCCGCAAATCGATTCGCCCGAAGAAGTCGCGCTCGTCAATTTCAACGGCGGGGGAATGGATGACGGCATCTGGTATTTGCAACACTTGAGATCCGAGCTTCTGGCCCACACCGCTAGCGCGCAACAAGACAAGCGGCTGTTCGCCACCCGCCGCCACAACATCGAAACGGTAATCGGGAAGAATGATCACCTGTTCAGCCGCGCAACGATCACGTTTGAGCCGCTCGTGCCCGGTGAACGCGTTTTGAGATTCGCGCTGCTTCCCACCCTGCGGGTCACCCGCGTGTCCGGTGAGCGCGGTCAGGACCTCCACTTCATTCAGGAAAACAGAAAGGAAGATGGCTCCTTCTACGCCGTTCTCGACGAAGCCCCTGCGATGGGTCAAGTCCATTCCATCACCGTGGAATACGGCGGCGACAAAGTGCTGTCTAACGCGGGCAGCGGAAGTTACTACGTCGGCGCGCGCGACTCGTGGTATCCGAACCTGAACGGCTTCGGTGAAAAGGCGCTCTACGATCTCACGTTCAAGGTTCCTCCTTCGAATGTCTTGATTAGCGTCGGCAAGCTCGAGGACCAGCACACCGAAGCCGGTTTCGCGGTGACCCATTGGGTAACGCAAATTCCGGTGGCCGTCGCGGGATTCAATTACGGCCAGTACAAAAAAATGGACTGGTCCGACTCCATCACCCACTATGAGATCTCCGGGTATTATTTGCCGGAATTGCCCGACAACTTGCGGCGTTTTCAAAACGGCGCGCTTGGCAGCATGGCTCCCGGCGCAATGACCAAGTACGCATTGGATCAGGCTCGCGCCCAGATGCAGGTGTGCACGCTTTATTTCGGCAGGGCTCCTTACGAGCACCTGTATGTCACTGAACAACCGAATTTCAACTTCGGCCAATCGTGGCCCAATTTGGTGTACTTGCCGATTTCGGCGTACATCGACTCGACCCAGCGGTGGATGCTGTTTGGCCAGATCAATTCGAGATTCACCGGATTCGTCCAGGAAGTCACGCCGCACGAGGTGGCGCACCAGTGGTTTGGCCACGGCATCGGCTGGGCTTCCTATCACGACCAGTGGCTCTCGGAAGGTTTTGCGGAGTTTGCCGCGGGATTGTTTCTGCAGAAAGCAGTCGGACCGAAGTGGCAGAAGGACTACATTGATTTCTGGGAACGCCAGCGCGTCCGCATCCTCGAAAAAAACAATTTCGGCGTTTCGCCAAACGATGCGGGCCCATTGTGGCTCGGGCTCCGGCTCATTTCTCCGCGCTCCGGGCAAGCGTATCAGGGCGTAACGTATTCCAAGGGCGCCTACGTTCTGGCCATGCTGAGGTCACTGATGTACGCGGAAAATGGCTCCAGCGGCAACCCCGATCAGGCTTTCATCGACATGATGCACGATTTTATGGAGAGTCACCGGGAGATTCCCGCCTCCAGCGAATCCTTCAAAACGATTGCTGAAAAGCACATGACCAAGAGGATGGACCTTCAGCAGAATGGGCGCCTGGATTGGTTTTTTCGGGAGTGGCTCCTGGGTACCCAGGTTCCCCGCTACAGTTTTAAATATGAATTGCAGCCGGCGGAAGGTGGCAAATTCAAAATCCACGGGGAAATCACCCAGAGCGAAGTGGACGAAAATTTCGCGATGTTCGTTCCGGTCTTTGCGGATTTTGGAGACGGCATGATGCGGATGGGTCAGGTACCAATTGCCGGGAATTCCACGCGGACGTTCACCTATGTTTTGGATCGCAAGCCGAAGAAGGTCGCGATCAACGCCTACAAGGAAATTCTGGAGCGCTGACGCAATCTCGCAGTTCCCTCCCGTAGGTAGTCGCGGATCACCCGCCGTACATGGCTCCCCTGTGAAAATGACTAATTGTAAGGGAAAAGGAAACTGGCGCGCCCGGAGAGACTCGAACTCCCGACCTCTGGTTCGAAGCCACATACTCTATCCAGCTGAGCTACGGGCGCACGAAGCTATTATGCCTATCAACCGGACTCGCCCAAACCGTCCACACGCATGCCAACATGCTCCGACCCGGGAGGACAGCGACGAAAGCTGGCATCTCCTGCCGTTCGCGAGATATCCTGTCCGCGGGCGGCAGAGCGGCTATAGCCGCCCGCTGCGAGGGAAATGATGGTTACACGACGTGAGTTTCTCGATGCACTTGCGGTGGGCGCGGCCGGCCTGGCCATTGGAACGACAGCAAAGAGTTACGGCCAGATCCTCGGCTCCAACGATCGCCTCAACTTTGCTGTGATCGGTCTGAATGGACGCGGCTATGCCCATCTCTCGGCGCTCAAGGCGAACCGCGGCGCTGCGCGCATTTCGCATGTCTGCGATGTGGACAGCACGATTCTCGGAAAGTTTGCTGACCGTGTGCGGCGCGAGACCGGCGAGTCCCCTGCAACGAACAAAGACTTTCGCGCCATTCTCGAACAGAAGGATGTGGACGCCATCACGATTGCCACTCCCGACCATTGGCATACTCCCATGGCCATCGCCGGGTTGCAGGCGGGCAAGCATGTCTACGTGGAAAAGCCGTGCAGCCACAATCCTGCGGAGGGAGAGATGCTCGTGCAGGCGCAGCAGAAGTATCAAAAGCTTGTGCAGATGGGCAACCAGCAGCGCTCTTCACCGCACAGCATAGAGGTCGTCGAAAAAATTCGCGAAGGCATTATAGGCAGGCCCTATCTCGCGAAAGCCTGGTACAGCAATGTGAGAGAGTCCATTGGCACGGGGAAAGAAGCGCCCGTGCCGGCGCAACTCGATTGGGACTTGTGGCAGGGCCCGGCGCCACGCCGTCCCTATAAAGACAACGTGCATCCGTACAACTGGCACTGGTTCAGAATCTATGGCACCGGCGAAACGCTCAATAATGGAACGCACGAGGTGGACGTCTGCCGCTGGGCGCTGGGCGTCGATTATCCGAAGCGGGTCACTTCTTCCGGCGGCCGATATCACTTCAAGGATGACTGGCAGTTTTATGACACGCTGCTGACCAGCTTTGAGTACGAAGACAAGATGCTCACTTGGGAAGGCAAGAGCTGCCAGGGAATGAAATTTTACGGCCGCGATCGCGGCTCGGCCATCATGGGAACGGCCGGCACCGTGGTTGTCGATCGCGATGGCTACGAAATCTACGACCTCAAAGGGAATAAAACAAGCGAGTTCAAGGCCGGCAGCACAACGTCGTCTTCGGACCTGCTCGGGGCCGATTCCATGACCGATGCCCACTTCGCGAACTTCATCGCGGGAATCCGCAAAGGCGAGAAGCTAAACGCTCCTGTCGCTGCCGGAAACATTGCCGTTACGATGTTGCAGCTTTCTAACATCGCGTGGGAAGTGAACCGGGAGTTGCATCTCGATACGAAAGACGGGCGGATTCAGGACGACCCGGAAGCGATGAAGATGTGGGGGCGTGAGTACGAGAAGGGCTGGGCGCCGCATGTCTAGGATGCAGCGGTGCCAGCCGTGTGATGAATTGCAAATCAAAAATACTTTTTCCCGCCGCACTTTCGTTCGCTCCGGTGCACTGGTTGCGGCGGCGTTCGCTGCTTCCAACGAACTCTTCCCCATAGCCGCGGGACGGCCGTCGGCTCACGAAGGATCGCCGATTCGTCTGGGCCTGGCCAGCTACACGTTTCGCAACTTCAGCCGTGCGCAGATGATTGGCTTTCTGAAGCGGCTGAGTGTATTGGAGTTGAATGCCAAGGACGTCAACGATCATCTGCCGGCAGATGCGCAGGAAGAGGCAGTTGCGCTGGCGGACTATGCCGCGGCGGGCATCAAGCTTCACGCTGCCGGAACCATCTATTTCCCGAAAGATGAGGACGCGGACATCCGCAGCAAGTTCGAGTATTGCAAGCGAGCAGGGATTGCCGTCATCGTCGCCGGCGACCCCGCGCCGGAGACCCTGCCGCGGATCGAGAAGTTCGTGAAGGAGTACGATATCCGTTTCGCCGTCCACAATCACGGGCCGGAAGATAAGTTGTGGCATTCGCCGCCGGATGTATTGAAGGCGGTAAAGGGCATGGATCCGCGCATCGGGTGCTGTATCGATGTCGGGCACACGGTTCGTGCCGGCGCGGATGTGGTTCAGGCGATCCACGCGGCAGGCCCGAGGCTGTTTAACCTACACATGAAGGACCTCACAGACTTCCAGAGCAAGGATAGTCAGGTGCCGGTGGGAGACGGCGTCATGCCGGTAAAGCGGATTTTTGAAGCTCTTATCGCGATAAAGTACAAAGGCTTCGTCGATCTGGAGTATGAGATTCATCCCGACGATCCGATGCCGGGCGTCATCGGCAGCTTTGCCTATATGCGAGGCGTCCTGGCAGGCTTGGGGTACGAGAGCCGGCGCTAAAGCATTCGGTCGCCAACTGCCTGATCACAGTGGGTGGCAGTCGTAAATCCCAAGCCTCTCCGTCGCCATCAAACATCGTAGAGGGAGCAAGACCTACGGCTGGAGCTTCTCTGCAAGGAAGCAAACATTGTCTATCCCTGTCTGGCGTATTTCAATTAAGGCCTGTTTGACAATCACCGTACCTTGCGCGGGCGTCGGCGCGAAGGTAGACCTTCTTTTCTGCGCCATTCTTCAGTCCTTCTCGAATTTTATCCGGCAAGTTCTTCGCCGAAATTGGAACATTGCGGAAATAGATTTTCCCGTCACGCGGGGCGTCAACCCGGCTATGGATTCTGTTAGGCCACTTTACCCCTGTCTTCGTCCAACCATGATAGCTAAGCCGCATTTTCCGTCTTCCAGCACCGCCGAGCCATCGGATCGAACCCCAAGCAACCCGCGGGCCGGTGTCCGCTCTCCGTCAAGGGGCAGAAAGTCTATAAACGCTGGCTACGATCCTTTATATTTGCGACGAGAAGTAACTAGCATTGATTCAGTAGGTTGTATGTTATCGAATAGTTTTCCTTGACGATTTCCCACCGGCCATGTAGGATTCTTACAGATATTCTTCCGGCCTTTTGTGGAGCGCGGCAGCCTGGCTGCCGCTTTTTTTTGCTTTGGAGCCTTTCTTCTCCTAGGCATCTCACGCCGCTCGAACATTCCAGATCGGGCGGCTTGGCAAACGGCCCTGATTCCTTGGTTTCACGCCCTTGGGCAGGAGTTGATTTTCTGATGCAAAACATGCATTTGTAACCCCTTTCGTTTGTGCCCGTTGCGCACTCTTTTATTTTCCGTATCGCGTAAGTCCTGTATTTGCCACTCTTACAAAAACTGCCGGGTGTGTACCAACTCTTCCCATTATGGAACTCAGATGCACAGCCTTTGGCATGATCTCATCGCCCTTTAGTTTTCATACACTTACGAATTGCCAATTTCGTAAGCCCTTTGTTTTGATATTCATGCATCGGATGGGGGGTGTAGGGGGTGGTGGACCGCGCCATCTAAAGTATTACTTTGAAGTCCGAGCGGAAGCCGCTACAGCGAGGGTGTGGGAACCATTGGACCTGAGCTCCTAGATTGTCTGTATGCTCTTCCCCGCTTACAATTCGCCCTGCGCCCCGGTCCAACAAGCATCCTCAAGGAGGTCATATGTCCCGCTACCACGCCTCTTCCCGGCTTCTGACCCTGCTGTTGTTCGCGCCGTTGCTGCTAGGAGGCCACACTGCAAGGGCAGAGGAATCTACGTCCCCACGCGTCGTGGATCTCAAGGCGCCCGACGGCACAAATCTCAAAGGCAGTTATTTCTCCGCCGGAAAACCCGGTCCAGGCGTCCTGCTGCTCCACCAGTGTAACCGCCAGCGCAAAGTGTGGGACGACCTCGCGGCGCGCCTCGCCACCGCAGGCTTCCACGTCATGACCGTGGACCTCCGAGGGTACGGCGACAGCAGCGGCACGCCGGTGGACAAACTTTCTCCCGAGGCACTGCGCGTGGTCTTCCGCGATAAAATCCCCACCGACGTCGAGACCGCCTACCAATACCTCGTCTCCCAGCCTGGAGTATCGAGAGATACCATCGCCGCCGGTGGCGCAAGTTGCGGCGTCAATCAGTCCGTCCACGTTGCTGCAAATCATCCGGAAGTGAAAGCGCTCGTTCTGCTCTCCGAAGGAACCGACGCGGGAGGCCGGCAATTTCTTCGCACCACCGCGAAAATGCCTCTGTTCATGGCCGTCGCGGACGATGATCTCGATCTTGGCGTTACGGAAATCATGCAGTGGCTGTTCACTCTCTCTTCGAACCCAGTCAACAAGTTCGTCCACTATTCCACCGGCGGCCATGGCGTCGAGATGTTTGACGTCCACAAAGAACTGCCGGGCATGATCGTCGCTTGGGTTGCAACAACTTTGAAAAAGCGTCCACCGATCGTTGCAAGGGCATCCCCTCCCGTATCCGCCGAATCGAATTTCTTTGAACTCATTGACCACCCGGGCGGAGTCGAAAAAGCCGTCCAGAAGTTCGCGGAGGCTCGCAAGCGCGATCCCAAATCCGTTTTGTTTTCAGAAGCCGTAATGAACCGCATCGGCTACGAGCACCTGCAAGCTGGCGACAACAAAGGCGCAGTCGAGCTCATGAAGTTGAACGTGATCGCGTATCCCCATTCACCGAACGTCTACGACAGCCTGTCCGACGCCTATCTCGCGGACGGCCAGAAGGATTTGGCGCGTCAGAACGCAAAGAAGGCCCTCGAGCTTCTCCCCTCCGATACCACGGACCCCGAGGACCGCCGCAAAGCAATCAAGGATAGTGCCGAACAAAAATTGAAACAATTAGGTGACGCGCCGCAGTAGGTCGGCGCGTACTCGAGAAGGAAACTGGAAAAGTTGCGCTACGGAAGTTGAATGATGAAGTGATGCCCGATTTTCTTGCCGCTCGCGAGTTTCTGTAGTTCGCTCAATCCACCCGCGCCCCATCGCGCCAAGAACGGAAGCAGACACAATTCTCGCGATTGCAACGCTTTGTGCGGATAGAGAAGGGATTCCAAATACTGCTCATGCGCGGAAATCAGCCCGCTCTTTTGATCTTGCGCTTTGCCGGCTTTGCGCCGCAATTTGTCCAGGTGAAATTCAATTCTCTGTTTTGCCCGCTCCACGGTGCCTTTCAGCGTCGGGTCGAGCTTCGCGATCTGTTTCCCGAGCTGCGTCAGCATTTTCTGAATTTGTTTCTGGCCGCCCTCGAATGCTTTCGATAATCCTTTCGGCACCGACGCACCTTCCATCTTATGCCGCAGACTTTGCGAACCGGCCCACACGTCCTCGACCGTCAATCCGTAACGGCGCAGGAGTTTCGCGGCCTTCGCGTCCACCAGCGTAAATCCCGCGCGCGGCAGCATCACCGGCATGCGCCCGAGAAGATGCCGGTAAATCACTTCGGATTGCGCGAAATAGGAGATCTCCGCCGGCCCTGCTACATAAGCCGCCGTCGGCAAAAGATAGTCCTGCACCACCGGCCGGAACAGAGCATTCGGGCTGAATTTCCCCGGCTCCGCGTGCGTCAGGTGAACAAGTTCATCGCGCGCCCAGGTTTTGTCGCCGGCCTGAAATTTCCCGTTGCTCGCCGTAATGACTTGGCGCACGCCGTCGCCCAAATAAAACAGCAGCGTGCTGCGCAACGTCACTTTTACTTGCGCGTCAAATCCCGCGCGGTCCAGATCCTTTCCGCGCTGCAAGAGTTTTTCGTTCACCGCATCGCGCTCCGCCAGCGCATGCTGATACAGCGGCGTCGCCACCCGGTGCAGTCCCGGATCGAGCGGGTCCATCAGGATCAATCCTTGCCGCGCAAACAATCGGGCAAAAAGTTTCGCGAACGCGCTGCCGTACGTTTCTGGAGGCCGGTAACTCTCCGTCAGATACTCCGCAAGCAAATCGCTTCCCTGGTCCGAAAGTAATTCCGCGGCCTCCCGCGCAAACGGCTCCACTTCCGCGCCGAGCGAAATTTCCCCCACCGGTCTTTCCGCTTCCACAACCGGCAATTCAAAACGCCGCAATTTCCCCTGATCAAACCATGTCGCAGTGCGCACTTCATCCAGGTCGTGGTCCTCGGTCGCCATCCAAAAGACGGGCACCGCCGGAATTCCGCCGCGCGTCAACTCTTCCGCTATCTGCACCGCCGTCAGCGCTTTGTAAATCGCGTACGCTGGCCCGCTGAACAACCCAACTTGCTGTCCGGTGACGATAGCGACCGCGCCTTTTTCCAAACGCGCCAAATTGGACTGCGTCTCTGCTCCCGCGCCCAGCGCAATACTTTGTTTCCGCAAAAGCTCCGCCACTTCCGTTCTTCGCTCGCGCGGATAGTCCAGCTTCCGCGCCGTCCGCGTCACCACCTGCATCTTCGGCGGATGCGCGTAAAACGCCTTTACGCGCTCAAAATGATCGAGGTATTCGAGAAAGAGCTTCGGCTGATGCGGGAGCTGGCGGAACGCGAGGGCACGACAATCCATGAGCCCTTAGATGATACTCGCGGGAAAACGTCTCATCAATTCTGTTCGAATTGAGTTTGCATACAGTTCGAATCGCACGGATCAGGCCCTGGCGACGGCGGGCTCCAGAGTCACGATGAATTCGCTAAGACGCGTCTTTTGTTCAGGCTGCAGGGGGAGGAGCGGGAGGCGAGGAAGGCCGCCGCGGTAGCCGCGCAGGTCCATGACGTGCTTCAGGCCAGCAATGCCAAATTCGGAGGTGATGACTTTCGAAGCGCGCACCAAAACTGCCTGCAATGCGCGGGCTTTTTCGTGGTGACCCTGGCGAACCAATTCGAATAGAGCGACGCATTTCTCCGGGAGCGCGGACGCCAGTGCAAGGATGCATCCTCGTGCGCCAATCATAAGCGAAGGGTAAATGGTCGCGGCGGCGCCGACTAAAACCTGAAACGCCGGCGGCACGCCCGCGATCATTTCTCCTACGCGCTGCACATTTCCGGAGCTGTCTTTGATGCCGACGATGTTCGAATGCTCGGAGAGGGCAACGACCTCAGGTGATTCCAGTGCGATGCCGGTGAATTGCGGAACGGAATAGAGCAAAACAGGGATTGGAGATTCGTCCGCCACTCTGCGGTAATGCGCAATGAGGACTTCGGGCTTGTAAACCGGCTTGTAGTAATGCGGAGTCTTCACCAGTGCCGCGTGATAACCGAGTTCCGCGGCGCGCTTGGTTCGCTCGATGGTTTCCAGCGTCGATTCGGCGCCGGTTCCGGCAATCAGTTTCTTTCCCTTTCCGGCGGATTCCTTTACGGTGACGAGAATTCCCTCCATCTCTGCCTGGCGGAGCAGAACCGATTCTCCCGTCGAACCGAGCACGACGTAGCCCGCCAGGTCCGTTCCGTTGTAGCGCTGAATGTTGTGCTTGAGGTCCGGAAGCGAGACGGAACCGTCGTTTGCGTACGGCGTGGTAAGCGCCGGGAAAATTCCAGAAACGTCCACGGTTTAGTCTCCTGAAGCGGGCACGCTGGAAGCAGCGGCACGTCCTTTGTGCAAATCCTGAAGTGCGGCAACTTCCGTGCCCTGCTCGTGCAGCGCGTGAATCCCGCGCGCTGCGGCGTGCGCCGCCGCGAGCGTGGTAATGCACGGAATGTTGTAGCGGATCGCAGCGCGGCGAATGGATTTTTCGTCGTAAAACGATTCGCGACCGAGCGGCGTATTAATGACGAGATCGATCTTACCTGTTTTCACGAGATCGACGATGTTTGGGCGGCCTTCATTCACTTTGAAAACGGATTCCGCCTCGATGCCGGCGGCTTCCAGGGCTGCGGCCGTTCCGCGCGTGGCGAGCAGACGAAAACCGAGGGCAGTCAACTCTTTTCCAAGAGAGGCCAGGTGCCGCTTGTCGCGGTCATTCACGCTGAGGAACACCGTGCCCTTGCGAGGGAGGCGCTGCCCCGCGGCAAGCTGCGCTTTGGCAAATGCTTGTCCGTAGGACTTCGAGATGCCCATCACTTCGCCGGTCGAGCGCATTTCCGGGCCGAGAATCGTGTCCACACCGCGGAATTTGTTGAATGGAAAGACGGGCGACTTCACGGAATAGAATTCGTGCACGGCAATTTCCGCGACGCCGTTGTGCTGGACAACCTGGAGATTCATCGGGGCCAGCTTTTTACCCGCCATCAATCGCGCCGCTACTTTCGCCAGCGGCACTCCGGTGGCTTTGCTCACATATGGCACGGTCCGCGACGCACGCGGATTCACTTCCAAAACGTAGACGGTATCCCGCTGAATCGCATACTGAACATTCATCAGCCCGACGACCTTCAAGGCCAGCGCCAGCCGCTTGGTGTATTCACGAATGGTATCGAGAACAGCGGGCGTCAAGCTCACCGGAGGCAATACGCAGGACGAATCGCCGGAGTGCACGCCGGCCTCTTCGATGTGCTCCATGATGCCGCCAATGACCACATCGGTTCCATCGGCGAGGGCATCCACGTCCACTTCGGTGGCCTCTTCCAGGAACTGGTCAATGAGCACGGGCCGAGCCGGGCCCATCAGCGCGGCTTGCGCGACATATTCCTGCACCGTGTTCACGTCGTAGGCAATCACCATGGCGCGGCCGCCGAGGACATAACTCGGGCGCACCAGAACCGGCAGACCGATTTCGCCCGCAACGCGCGCGGCTTCTTCCGGCACCAGCGCGGTCCCATTGCGCGGCTGTGGAATTTTCAACTCTTCCAGCAAGCGGCCGAACCGGCGGCGGTCCTCGGCGAGATCAATCGATTCCGGGGCCGTGCCGATGATGGGCACACCGTTGCGTTTCAGTTCGAGCGCAAGATTCAGCGGAGTTTGCCCGCCAAATTGCACGATCACGCCCTGCGGTTTTTCGCGTTCGACGATGGCCAGGACGTCTTCGAGAGTGAGCGGTTCGAAATACAAGCGGTCGGAGGTGTCGTAATCCGTCGAGACCGTCTCCGGATTGCAGTTCACCATAATGGTTTCGAAACCGTCTTCGCGCAGCGCGAAAGCGGCGTGGCAGCAGCAATAATCAAACTCGATGCCCTGCCCGATGCGGTTGGGGCCACTGCCGAGAATCATGATCTTGAAGCGGGATTGCGGATCGGATTCGTCTTCGTCCTCGTAAGTGGAATAGAGGTACGGTGTGAAGGATTCGAATTCCGCGGCGCAGGTGTCCACGCGCTTGAAGACCGGAGCAACGCCGTAGCGCGCTCGTTGCAGGCGCACGGAAGCGGGGGTGGTGCGCCAGATTTGAGCGAGTTGTTCGTCGCTCGTCCCGTTGCGCTTCACTTCGCGCAGCAAATCTTTCGACGCGGTCTCCACGGTGACAGCTGCGGCGCGGCGGTTCATGGCCGTCAATTCCTCGATCTGCTGGATGAACCAGGGATCAATCTTCGTCAGATTGCAAATTTCCTGCGCGGGAAGGCCGCGCTCCATGGCCGTGAGCAGCCAATGAATGCGGTCCGGCCGGGGCGTAGCAAGCTTTTCGCGCAGCAGCGAATTCGGCGTTTCCGTTGGCGCGCGCCACGGCGAACTGGGCTCCAGCGAACGAATGCCTTTCTGCAAAGCTTCCTTGAAAGTCCGTCCGATGGCCATCACTTCGCCGACGGATTTCATTTGCGTGCCGAGAGTGCTGTCCGCGCCAGGAAACTTTTCGAATTGCCACTTCGGAATTTTCACGACGACGTAGTCGATCGTGGGCTCAAAGCACGCCGGGGTTTTCTTCGTAATGTCATTCGGAATTTCGTCCAGCGTCATGCCGACGGCGAGGCGCGCGGCAATCTTGGCAATCGGAAAACCCGTGGCCTTGCTGGCCAGCGCGGAGCTGCGCGAAACGCGCGGATTCATTTCGATGACGACCATGCGGCCGTTTTCCGGATTCACAGCGAACTGCACGTTCGAACCGCCCGTTTCCACGCCCACTTCGCGGATGATGGCCGCGGAAGCGTCGCGCATGCGCTGATATTCCTTGTCGGTCAGCGTCTGGGCGGGGGCCACGGTGATGGAATCGCCGGTGTGCACGCCCATGGGGTCGAAATTTTCGATGGTGCAAATGACCACGAAGTTGTCGCGGAAATCGCGCATCACTTCGAGCTCATATTCTTTCCAGCCGAGTACGGATTCTTCCACCAGCGCCTCGTGCACCGGGCTCATGTCCAAGGCATGCGCGATGGCTTCGCCAAATTCTTCCTTGTTGTAGGCAATGGAGCCGCCCGTGCCGCCCAGCGTGAACGACGGCCGGATGACGAGCGGAAAACCAAGTTGATCGCAGAGGCGCAAGGCGTCCTGCGCGTTGTTTACCAACGCGGACGCAGGAACTTCCAGGCCAATCTTGCGGCAGGCGTCCTTGAACCACAGTCGGTCTTCCGCCACTTTGATGGCGCGGAGTGACGCGCCAATCATTTCCACTTTGTATTTTTCGAGGACCCCGCTCTCAGAAAGCTCAACGGCAAGGTTCAGCGCGGTTTGCCCGCCAACCGTCGGCAGAAGCGCATCCGGCTTCTCTTTGGCGATAATCTCCTCGATATACTCCTTGGTCAGCGGCTCGATATATGTGCGGTGCGCGAGTTCCGGGTCGGTCATGATGGTCGCCGGATTCGAATTCACCAGGATGACCTTGTAGCCTTCGGCGCGCAGCGCCTTGCATGCCTGGGCCCCCGAATAGTCAAACTCGCAGGCCTGCCCGATGACGATCGGCCCGGAGCCGATGATTAAGATTTTCTTGATATCCTTGCGCTTCGGCATAGTCTCCCGTGAAACTCTCTAGCGCCGCGAACTGCCCGGCTGCGCAAATTCCTTCATCATGTCGGTGAACTGCGTGAACAGATAGTGCGAATCGTGCGGACCGGGCGAAGCTTCCGGGTGATATTGCACGGAAAACAGCGGCAACGATTTGTGGCGCATGCCTTCGTTGGTGTGGTCGTTCAAATTGATGTGGGTGACCTCCACTTTGCTCGACGGCAAGGAGTCCGGGTCCACGCAGAAGCCGTGATTCTGGGCAGTGATTTCGACTTGTTCGGTGAGCAGATTTTTCACGGGATGATTCGAACCGTGATGGCCAAATTTCAGCTTGAAGGTTTTGCCGCCGAGCGCCAGGCCGCACAACTGGTGCCCCAGGCAAATTCCAAACACAGGAACGTGACCGATGAGCTTCTGGATATTTTCCACGGCGTAATTGATGGGCTCCGGATCGCCGGGGCCGTTCGAAAGAAAGACTCCATCCGGCTTCATCTCGAGGACATCTTCGGCGGAGGTCTGCGCGGGGACGACATAGACTTCGCACTGATGATCCACGAGCAGACGGAGAATGTTCTGCTTGATGCCGTAGTCGTAAGCGACAACACGATGTTTGCGCGTCTCGGCGTGAGCGTCGGATTCGCCCATCTGCTCGGACCAGGGAGAAACGGCAACCTCCACGGAACCTTTGTCCCAGCCGTAGGATTTGGCGCAAGTGACGCGGCTGGCGAGCTCCTGGCCCGCCATGCTGGGCAGTTGCTTGGCTTCGAACACCAACTGCTCCGCCGGCGTACCGTCGGTGGAAACGACGCCGCGAAGCGCACCGATATTGCGAATATGGCGGACGAGCGCGCGGGTATCAATGTCCCAAATCACGGGGATCTTGTGGCGGTTCAAATAAAGCTGCGTGGTTTCCGCCGATCTCCAATTCGAGGAGATCTGCGAAAACTCGCGCACAATGAGCGATTCGATGTACGGCCGCGAGGACTCCTCATCTTCGAGGTTCGCGCCCACATTTCCGATGTGCGGATACGTGAGACAAACAATCTGTCCGGCATAGCTGGGGTCGGTGAAAACTTCCTGGTAACCGGTGAGGCTGGTATTGAAAACGACTTCGCCGCCGCGGCGCGTGATCGCGCCGGCCGCGCGGCCGTTAAAGACGCGCCCGTCTTCCAACGCGAGGATCGCGGGTCGGTGCTGAACTTCGCTCAGTGAGTCCTCCCATGTTTCGCATCAAGATATGCCAGTCATTTGGTATCGGCCTCGGTGGTCGAAAGAGAGCCGAAATGATCCACCGGCCAGTAGGCAAAAACAGCGCGGCCGTAAATATAGCGGTCGGCCACGGGCCCGAACACGCGTGAATCGTTCGAACTGATGCGGTGGTCGCCCATAACGAAATAGCTGTCCTTGGGAACGCGCACCGGACCGAAATCGCTGAGGTCTTCGTACTGCGGCGGCACGTAAGGCTCGGGAACAATTTTATCGTCCACGTAGACCGCGCCGCGGCGGATCTCCACCGTTTCTCCGGGCAGTCCGATGACGCGCTTGATGAAGGACTTGGAGCGGTCCAGGGGATACCAGAAAACGACGACGTCGCCGCGTTGGATGGGCTCGAAGCGGTAGACAAATTTGTTGATGAAGATGCGCTCCTGGTCGGAGAGCAGCGGCGCCATGCTGGTGCCTTCGACTTTCACCGGCTGGTACAAGAAGACGATGATGACGAGCGCGAGGCCGATGGCAATAAGAAGGTCGCGGGTCCAGACGCGAATTTCGTGACGAAGGGAATGCGGTGGTGCCGGGCGGTCTGAAGCGCCCACGGGAGATTCTGCCGGGGCCGTGGTATCCGGTGGTGCTGCGGTTACGGGCTGTTTTTCTTCCGAGCTTTCCATTTTTGGCTGCCTTGTATTTATAGCATGTCCCTTGCGGCGCGCGCCAGATGCGATTTGTGATGCATCCAGTCGGGTACGGAGAGGCCACGGTGTTGTTACCCTCTGTTGGATTCGGCTGAGGGTTCGGCCGTTGCTTGAAGAGGCGATTTTGGAGACTACGAAGCTACGTTCAGCGCGTAGTTCATCGAGGCCAGAGCGGAGACAACGGCGGTTTCCGTGCGCAGGATGAGCTGGCCGAGGGAGGCTTCCTGGAAGCCGCTGCGGCGGGCGGTTTCGAATTCGGCGTCGGTCCAGCCGCCTTCGGGCCCGATGGCAAGAGTCGCGTTCGTCTGCTGCTGGCCTTCGAGGACGTTGCGAATCGTGGGCGCGTCAGGGCGTTCCGAGAGCATTACGCATACACCCTCCTGGGGCGATGCGAATACGGTCTCCGGCTTTGCGAGTTCGGCCAAGACGGGGACACGGACGCGGCGCGACTGCTGCGAAGCCTCGAGCAAGATTTTTTTCCAGCGTTCGGCGCGCTTCGCGGCTGCGGAGAGCAGCGCCTTCTCGCTGCGCGCGGCTGCGAGCGGAACGATTGTCGCCACACCGAGTTCGGTGGCCTTTTCGATGGCCCATTCGAACATGTCGAATTTCACGACAGCGAGCAGGAGGGTTAGGTGCAGGCTTGGCTGGGGGGCGGGTAATTCTTCGAGGAGCGCAAACTCGACGCGATCGCGGCCAACCTTATCGATGCGGCCCAGCCAGACGCGTTCGCCGTCGCTCAACTCGTAAAGCTGACCGGTCTGTGCACGAAGCACGCGGCCGAGGTGGTGCGCTGCGTCATCTTCCATGACGGCACGATCACCGGCAAACCGTTCAACGAAAAATCGCCTGCGCACGCGGAGATTCTATCGCAGGTAATGCGTGTCTAGCCGAAGATGTCTTTGACTTTGTCGAAGATCGAGGAGTTACGGTCCGCGGGCTTGTTTTCCACCTTCAGCGTAGCCCCGAGCCCGCGCGGATCGGCAAGTCCTTTGCCCTTGATGCGGAACACGGCGCCGCTCTGCGTGCCTTCGGGGATTTTGAGCCGCTCTTCCCCGCCCAGTCCCGGAACTTGGAGCTCGGTTCCGAGCGTCGCCTGCGCGACGCTGATTGGAATGGTGCAGTATAAATCCGCGCCGCGGCGTTCGAAGAAGGAGTGCTCTTTGACTTCGAGGACGACGTAGAGATCTCCGGCGGGGCCGCCATTCGGACCGGGCTCGCCTTCGCCGGCAACACGGAGGCGCGTTCCAGTGTCCACGCCTGGAGGAATGCGGAGTTCGATGGTTTTTTCGCGTTCGAAGCGACCTTGGCCGCGGCACTCGGGGCAGCGTTCGCGGACCATTTGTCCCGCGCCCTGGCAAGCGGGGCACGTGCGCGTGATGGTGAAAAATCCCTGTTGATACGCCAACTGGCCGCGGCCGGCGCACGTCTGGCAAGTAACGATGCCGGTGCCTTTCTTTGCGCCGGTGCCGTTGCACGCTTCGCAGAATTCCTGGCGCGGCAACTTGATTTTTGTAGCGACGCCCGCCGACGCTTCTTCAAAGGACAGCGTCATGTCGTAGCGCAGGTCGGCGCCGCGCTGAGCGCGGCTGCGACCGCGGCGTCCACCGCCGCCAAAGAGATCCTCAAAGCCGAAGAAATCGCCGAAGATGTCGTGGAAGTCCTGGAAAACTGTGTTGTCAAATCCCTGGTTCCCGCCCACGCTGGATAGACCGGCGTGACCGTAGGTGTCGTACACCTGGCGCTTCTGCACGTCGCTGAGCACGCTGTACGCTTCCGTGCATTCGCGAAATTTTACTTCCGCTTCGGATTTGTTTTCCGGATTGCGGTCGGGATGCCATTTGAGCGCGGCTTTCCGGTAGGCAGACTTGATCTCATCCACCGCGGCCGTGCGTGTTACGCCGAGCACCTCGTAAAAATCCCGTTGAGTCCCTTTGGCCATTGAAACGTTCGATCTCCTTTAGTTGACTGCTTCCTTTGATGCGGGTTTCGGATGGACCGCTACACGGACCATGGCGGGCCGCAAGACGCGCCCGTGAAAAACATAGCCCGGCTGAAAGACCTGGAGGATCGTGCCATCGTCGTGGTCCTTCGTTTCGGCGCGATCCACGGCCTGATGCAGATGGGGATCGAAAGGCTTGCCAATCGGATCGAGTCGTTCGACGCCGAGTTTTGCCAGGTGATCGAGGAGCTGCTTATAGATGAGCTCGAAGCCTTTGCGATAACTTTCATATTCGGCTTCGCGATGCGCGGCGAGCGCGTGTTCGAAACCGTCGATCACGGGGATGAGCCCTTCGACGAGGCGCGCGGTGGCTCGTTTGGCGTCCTCGAAGCGTTCCTTCTCGATGCGCTTGCGGTAGTTGTCGAAGTCCGCCTGGCGGCGAAGCAGCGTCTGGCGCAACTCCTCCAGGTCGGCTGTCAGCTTGGCCAATTCGGCGTTGGCTTTGGCGGTGTCCGCGGCAACAGATTCGGCGGATTGCTCGACTTCGGAGCTATCCACGTTCTTGTTCAAATTGATCTTCACGTCTTTGTCGCTCACTTTCAATCGTCTCCCATTGCGATGAAATCCTAAGCCTTGTTCAGCGCTTCGCTGAAAAGCTGCGCCACGTAGGCGACCGCGGTCATGGCGCGCTCGTAATGCATACGAGTCGGCCCCAGCACGCCGAGCGAGCCTTGCACGAGGTCGTTTCTGGTATAAGCGGCGCTGATCAGCGCGAGATTCTCGCCGGACTGCGAAATTTCCTTTACGCCGATTTGCACGTGCACCGGTTCCGGCGTTTCGATGCAAGCATTTAACATCGTTACGAGGCGGTGCTTTTCTTCAATGGCGGCGAGCAGATCTCGCAATTGCGCCTGGTCCGCAAATTCTGCGGCGCCGACGATCTGGGCGGCACCTTCGACGTGGACGTGCAGGGACGATTCGTCCCCCAGAACCGCCGGATCACAGAGTGAAAGGGCGCTCTGCACGATGCCCTCGTAGCGCTCCCGCTCGGTCGCCAGCTTTTGCAGCAGGTCGGCGCGGATGGCTTCGAGCGTCCAGCCGGAATAATGACGGTTCATAAAATCGGCGGTGGCATCGAGTTCGACCTGCGTGAAGGGCCGGTGCGGCCGCAATATTTTGTCACGCGTGTTGCCGCCCGGTGAGATGAGCACGACGACCACGCGGCCGTCGGGCAGCAGCCACATGCGCGCGTGCTCCAGGACGGTTTTGCTCAATGGCGGCGATACGATGATGCCCAGGCCGTTCGAAACTTCCGCCAGGATGTGGCCGGCGCGCTCGGTAATTTCCGCGGCGCTCGTGGCTCCGCCCATCTCGCGCTGAATCCACTCGCGGTCGGTCACGGTGATGGTCGCCTGCGAGGCAATCTCCTGCGCGAAAAAGCGATAAGCTGCCGCGGTGGGCACGCGACCCGCCGAAGTATGCGGCTGATAAAGGAAGCCGCCGTCCTCCAGGTCTGCCATCAAGTTGCGAATGGTCGCGGTGCTGAGCGTTTCTTCGAACCGCTTGGAAATGGCGCGCGAGGATACCGGCTCGCCCGTCTCGATGTACGTGCGAACGATATCCGCCAAAATCTGGCGGTTCCGGCGTTCCTGCAGTGCAGCATTCCTCATAAGCAGCACTCTACTCCTAGTGCTAGCGAGCGCTACCTCTATTGTAGGAATGGTGTCAAGTAGCGTCAACGCGCACCAGCCAATTAGACGTTGTCGATTTGAGCGCGCTGCAGCTTGTCCGAGTAGTCGATGTAAATCGTCTTCCACTCGGTGAAGAAATCGATGGCCGCGATGGCTGCCTCGCGATGACCATTGCCGGTCTGCTTGGTGCCGCCGAAGGGCAGGTGAGTTTCCGCTCCGATAGTCGGCGCATTCACATAAACGATGCCGGTGTAGAGATCGCGCGTGGCCTGGAACGCGCGATTCACGTTCCGCGTGTAAATGGATGCCGACAATCCGTATGGAACGCCATTCGCAACATCCACGGCGTGTTCCAGACTTTCGATGGGAATCACCGAAACCACCGGGCCGAAGATTTCTTCCTGCGCGATGCGCATTTTGGGCGAGCAATCGCCAAAAACTGTCGGCGCGTGAAACCAGCCTTTAGCGTACATGCCGCCATCCAGGCGATTTCCGCCGGTCAGCAGCTTCGCGCCTTCATTCTTCCCGATTTCGACGTAGCTCATCACGGTTTTCAATTGTTGCTCGTTAATGCATGGTCCCATGTCCGTTGAGGCATCGAGTCCGTCCCCCACCTTGAGGGACTTGACGCGATCCACGAGGCGATCTACGAATTCCTTGTAAACATCCTTGTGAACAGCGACGCGACTCGCGGCGGTGCAACGCTGCCCCGTGGTGCCGAAGCCGCCCCAGACCGCGCCGTCCACGGCCAAATCCAGATTGGCGTCCTCCATCACGATGATGATATTTTTCCCGCCCATTTCCAGGCTGCAGTGCTTGAAGTCCGGCGCGCAGGCCTGGGCGATGATCCGCCCTACAGCCGTCGATCCCGTAAAGCTCACCACTGGCACATCTTTGTGCTGCGACAGCGGCGCGCCGGCGTTCGGCCCATCGCCGCTCACCAGGTTCACGACGCCGCGCGGAACTCCTGCCTCCGTCAGTACCTGCACCAGGTGATACGAAGACAACGGCGTATCTTCGGCCGGCTTGAGCACCACCGTATTTCCACTGATGAGCGCGGGCATCATTTTCCAGGAAGGAATGGCCATGGGAAAATTCCACGGCGTAATCATTCCGCATGCGCCGATGGACTGCCGAACGCTCATCGCAAATTTGTTCGGCAGCTCCGAGGGAGTGGTTTGGCCGAACAGCCGCCGCCCTTCGCCTGCCATGTAATAGGTCATATCAATGGCTTCCTGCACGTCGCCGCGCGTCTCGGCCAGGACCTTGCCCATTTCTCGCGTCATGTCCTTCGAGAAATCTTCCTTGCGCTGTACGAGCAGCTCCGCCGCGCGAAACAGAATTTCCGCGCGCTTAGGCGCCGGGACCAGCCGCCACGTCTTGTACGCTTCTGTCGCGGCATCCACGGCCGCGTCCACATCCTCGCTGTTCGAAGACACAAACAACCCGATTAGCTCGTCGGTATTCGCCGGATTGCGGTTCTCGTATGCCTTCCCGCTCCGCGATTCCACCCACTCGCCGTTGATGAAGTTCTTGAACATCCGTGGCGCCACTGCCGTAGCCATACTGCCTCCCCATCTCTGTCGTCCGACTATTGGATGATCCTAAGGCCCTTTGTGGGTTCAAGCGTAAGCCAAAACTACGCGAAATCAAAAATCTGGCAGATCTGCCCAAGCCGGCAAAATGTGGAATAGGGCGCCATTCTTACTGGCGTCCCTCCTCATGGAGATTGCCCGCAGGGGTGGACATCCAGGCCCGTAAGTTATCCATGTCCTCTGGTACGGTACGCGCGGCCACCAGCAACACCACAGAGACAAATGCAGCGCAGACGGGAATTGCATACATCGCGGTATGTAAACCGGCGGCGCGAAAATGTTCATTCATGGCGCTTGCGCCGGCCGTTGCCATGGCGCGGCGCGCAAAATAGTCGCTGAGTTTGCCCGTCAAGACCGGCCCAAAGCTGCCGCCCAGGAGGTACATGGCAAGGAAGTAGAGAGCCATCGCTGTGCCACGAAGGCTGGGCGGAACAATCTCTTGAATCGTGGCGTACACCGACGCGTAGTAGGCAAAGGCGATCATACAGCCCGTCCCCAGCAGCGCGACGAAGGCCGTCACGCGGCCAGGCAGCTGGCTGAAGGCCAGCCCGAGGAAAATTGCCGCAGCCATCGTGGCCCCAAAGCCCACCAGCAAACGGCCACTGGCGCGAAACTGAGCCGCGCGATCCGCGGCCCAACCGCCCAGCAAAAGTCCAGGAACGCCGGTCAGTCCAAATGCAAGTGCGGCGATGGTGGTCGACAATCTTAAGTCGAGCGAATGATAACGGCTGATAAAGGCCGGCAAGAAAGTGGCGAGCGCGTACATAATGAAGTTGAACAGCGCACCCGTGACGATAATCAAGCACATGGTTGGGATTTTTAAGATGGTCCAATACGGCGACCCGGCATGTGCCCGCCCTGCCATAGGGAAGCTTTCCGATGCCCCGCGCGGCGTGTCCGGCACACGCAGGGCGAGCACGGCAATGAACAATCCGGGAATGCAGGCCACGTAAAATGCCATTCGCCAGCCGTACGCGGCGGCGATAAGTCCGCTCACAAAAGTGCCAAGGAAATTCCCGAGGGGCAGCCCGAGCATGAAGAACGCGAGCGCGCGGGCGCGTTGCGCCGACGGATACAAATCACCGATCAGCGAGTTGGCCGCCGGAGCGCAAGTGGCTTCTCCAACCCCTACGCCAAGGCGCGCGGCGAACATCGAGCCATAGTTCCAGGCCAGCCCGGAAGCAGCCGTGAGCAGGCTCCAGGCCGCCACTCCCCAGCTCAGCAACTTGGCGCGGTTCCATCGGTCGGATAAGCGTCCCAGTGGAACGCCAACGATCGCATACAGAAGCGTGAACGCCGTCGCCAGCCAGCCGATTTGCGAATCACTGAGGGACCACTCCCTGCGAATGGGTTCGGCCAGAGCGCCGAAGATATGGCGGTCGTAAAAATTCAGCAGGTTAATGGCAAATAGAATGACGAGAGTGTAGCGGGCCTGTTTCCTGGACGGATTCACGCATTCCTCGCCTGCGAAGTTTACGGGAAAACCGGAAATGTTTCCATGCCACGAGCCTGAAGACCGAATACTAATGCGGCTCGGTCTTGGTCTTGTTTACCACGATGACGCCGCCTTTCATCACCCACTTCACGTTGTTGAGCACCACATTGATGTCAGTCGTGGGATCGCCTTCGACCGCGACCAAGTCCGCAAAATATCCGGGCGCCACCGCGCCCAGTTCCTTTTCCTTGCCCAGCAGCTCCGCGGCATTTTTCGTCGCGGTCCGCAACGCTTGCTCCGGCGTCATCCCGGCTTTGACGAACCAGCTCAGTTCGCGCGTATTCTCCCCAAACATGGTGTAGATGGCGTCCGAGCCCATTGCGAATTTCACGCCCGCTTTGTGCGCCTTGCGCGCGGTCTCCAGATTTCGCGGAATGAAAGCCTGCAACTTCTCTTTGTATCCCTTGGCGTAACCAATTTTGTCTCCATTATCGATGTAATAGCGGTTGTGGTCGATCGTTGGAACATAGAAGGTGCCGCGCTTGGCCATCGCTTGGATCGTCGCGTCGTCCATATCCGTCGCGTGCTCGAGCGAATCCGTACCGGCACGCACGGCATCCCGCGCTCCATCTGGCCCGTAGGAATGAATCGCTATTTTCTTTCCAAATTGGTGGGCGGCATCTACCGCTGCTTTGATCTCCTCATAGCTATAGGTCTGAAATCCGGTGACGTCGTCATCGGTGCCGGTCGAAGCGTACATTTTGATCACGTCCGCGCCTGCCGCAACCTGCTGGCGCAAGGATTTCAGGACTTCCGGCACACCATCCGCAATTCCGCCCGCCGGCGGGTTCATTCCCGGTTTGTAGGGTGTATTCGTGATGTAGAGTCCGTAGCCGCATACAAACATGCGCGGTCCGATCATTTCGCCGCGGTTGATCAAGTCCCGCATGGCGATGTCCAGATACTGGTCCGCGCCGAGGTCCCGCACGGTCGTGACTCCGGCCTCCAACGTGCGCATTGCGCCCTTTCGCGCGAGGAACAGTTCCACGGCTGGCGGATTGCTCGTGAGCTGTTTCAGCATCGGCTCGCCGGGAGTCTCGTCCGTGTACATCGTCATGTGCGTATGGGCGTCGATCAACCCCGGCAATCCGGTGTACTTCGAGAGGTCGATGATCTCGGCGCCCGGGGGAATCGCCGACAAGTCCGTGGTCACGCTGCGAATCCGGTCACCGTCAACGATCACAATCGCATTCGTCCATAGTTTTCCCTTGGCGTCCCACAACTTCCCAAAACGCACGGCTTTGAGCGATTTGGCATCTGATTTTGCCTGGGCGCGGAGGCCCATCACACAAAATACAAGGAAAAGAACCGCCAGACACGTCCGAATGAGCTTCATCAGGCAAAACCCTCCGCATGCGCAGATTCTTCTCGCGCAATGAAAGACTTCTAATTCACTTGTGGCAGGAATGCAATCGAGAACGGTCGAAATCTACTGCTGGCGCCGGGCAGCTTGCGCCGCGGAGGATTTCATAATCAATGAACTCGTTGGCGGCAGGGGCGCCGCAACCCCCGCGGTCTCCGAGCCCAGGCCCAACTTCTGAAGAGTTTTGGCGTCGAGCTTGCCGCTGGGATTGAGTCCGTGGGCGTCCTGGAATTTCCTCATGGCCTCCACGGTCGGGTCGTCCCACTTGCCGTTCGGAGTTCCCGAAAACGAGCCGTCTTTCGCCAGTGCCTGCTGAATCTCAGTGATCCGGCTGGGAGCAGGAACTTTCTGCCCCTTTTCCCATCGCCTCAATTTCCTGGATGCTTTCTTCCGGTGCGATTTCTTCGCGGAACTGGACGCGGCGGATTTCTTCTGCGGCGCAGATTGTGCCTCCGCTGACGCGGCAAACACACCCAGCCCTGCTACAAGAAGCAGTATCAGGGCCAGGTGGGTCGCTTTTCGCATACGGGTGAGTTCCGGTTCTCTAGTTGGCTATTGTTGACGGTCCGCAGGCACTCTGCCGGACAGGTACAGGGTCAAAATCCGGTCGCTGTCCTGACGGCGGAGGATCTTGAATACCACGTCCTCGCCGGGCTTCAGCTTGGACACGGCTTTGCGATAGTCGGAAACCGAGCTTATGGCTTCGCGGTTAATTTCCGCAATCACGTCGCCACGGCCGAATCCGAGATCATCGGCAAATGTGGCCGGATCAATCTCGGTGACCATCACGCCCTTCTGCCCATCCATTCCGACGCGACGCCCGCGGTCGGGAGTCAACTCCTCGACGTGCAGCCCGAATTCAGCCGGCACAGCTTCGCCCGGCTGGTCGCCCAAGCGGCCTGCCGTGTTGGGGAACACCCGGGTACGATCTTCCACCGTGGCCGTGGTTTCTTTCTGCGCGCGGTCGCGCACGTATGTCAGTTTCACCTTGCTGCCAATCGGAGCCGTTGCAATCGGGTTCACCAGGTCATTTCCGGACTTGACCGGCTGTCCGTTCACGCTGGTGATAACGTCGCCGCCCTTCAACCCCGCCTTCTCCGCGGGACTTCCCGGCTCGACGCCTTCAATCACCAAACCGTACTGCGCGCCCAGAGACTTCAGAGTGATGGCGTTCGTGCTCAGTTCTTCCTGGAAGCTAACGCCGATCGAACCGCGCGTCACGCGGCCTTGCTTGATAATCTGGTCGTAGACGTTGATTGCCGTGGTTGACGGCAGTGCGAAGCCGACTCCTTCATAGCCGCGGCTGCCCGTAATGATCGCCGTATTGATCCCGATTACCTGGCCGGCAAGGTCCACCAGCGGCCCGCCGGAGTTTCCCGGATTAATGGCCGCATCGGTCTGCAAAAATCTCTGGAACTGACGCCCGATTCCGCCGCGGTCCTTCGCGCTGACGATTCCAGCGGTTACTGTCGCCTGCAAACCAAACGGGCTTCCAATCGCGAGCACCCAGTCGCCGACCTGCACGCCGTCGGAGTTCCCCAGCTTTGCCGTGGGCAGCTCCTTGTTCGCGTCAATCTTGATGACCGCCAGGTCCGTATCCTCATCGACGCCGATCACCTTAGCGGCATACCGCGTCGTTTCACCGTTCAATTGCACTTGGATTTTCGTAGCCTGCTCCACCACGTGGTTGTTTGTCAGGATGTAGCCGCGCTTATCCACGATGACGCCGGAACCGAGACTGCGCTCCGCCTGCGGGGGGCCGTCTTGTCGTCCATCAAAGAATCGATCGAAGAAATCCTGCATCGGATCGTCCTGATCGTTTGGTAGCGCTCGGCGCTTCTTGCTCTGCCGGCGTTCCATCACCTGGGTGGTCGCAATATTCACGACCGCGGGTTCCACGCGATTGACGATCGCTGAAAAGGAATTCGTGGCAGGTATGGGTTCCGGCACCGCCAGCGGCGTTGCTGTCGTGCCTCGGAATCCAAAGCTCTTCATAGCCGAGGTGCGGCCGGAAACGATGGACCCGATCAAAATGCCAACCCCCAGAGTCAGTGCCACAAAAAAAGTCGCCAGTATCTTCCGGCGCCGTGCCCAAGTAAAAAGTTCTCTCACTTGTTCTCCCATTTGTTCCTATCCTTGTCCTTCCGGCCCCATAGACCGCTCGGGACAGCCAGCCCGTGCCCAGCCTCCCCCCAATACCATAGAGGCTTTCTCCAAAGTATAACACCTCAGATTGCAACAGGTTTCTACCTCAAAGTGATGCGGCGGAGCAATAACTGTCCTTGCGGCCGGGGTGCCTTGCGATTTTTGTTCTCCTTTCCATTGGACGCACAAAACCCTAAAAGTGTTGTCAAAATTGGGAGATTCTTTGCCCAATGCCCGTAAGCGCTCGTGATGCAGGGACTAACTGGCCCCTGGGATCCTATAGGGCCGCCTTCTGAGGGGGGCCGTTCTCCCCTGTTAACACTTCGTTGATGTTTCGCGTCTGACTATTGATACTGGGCATCTCTTGCTGTGGCTTGACCGTGGAATACAACGTTGACTTTCGAACCGCAAGCATGGAACGTCGGGTTGTGACGGCCCTGCCCGTTTCTGAATTGCAGGATGACGGCGCTCTTGTCAGCTCCGCCCGAGAAGGCGACCGCGCTGCTTTCGGACGCCTTTACGACCGCTACGCGCGGATGGTGCACGGCATCCTGCTCTCCCGCGTTCCGCCGCCGGAAGTGGACGACCTGGTGCAGGAAGTTTTTCTGGCGGCGCTGCGCCAGTTGCATGCGCTGCGTGACGTTGCTCGGTTCGGGGCTTGGCTCGCGGTCATCACCCGCAACCGCGCCAATGACTACTACAGAAAATCCGGGCCCCAGGCGGCTCTCACTGAGCCCGTTTTCGAGGAGCAGCCCGAAGGACGGCCGAATAACCCAGCGGAGGCGCAAGAGGCCGCCATGATTCTGGCGGTCGTGCGAGCGCTGCCGGAGGCGTACCGCGAGCCACTCATCTTGCGGCTGGTAGAAGGGTTGACGGGCCCAGAGATCGCTACGCGAACTGGATTGAAACACGGTTCGGTGCGCGTCAATCTCTGTCGAGGCATGCAAATGCTGCGCGAGAGGCTGAATGACAGGGCAAAAGGTGCATCGTGAGCAGAAAGAACTATTTATGAAAGACGATTACTTGTGGGACGGTTCCGGCGAACCGGATCCCGAAATTCAAAAGCTCGAAAAAGTGCTGGGGCGTTATCGCCACGATCGTCCTGCGCCGTCTTTCGAAAACATTGTGGAAGTTCGCCCCGCAAAAATTCGCTCGCGCTTTCTGAATTTTCCTTTGCCGTTCGCGTTCGGTGCAGCAGCCGCCATCCTGGTGGTTGCGGTCACGCTGATTCTTTTCTTGCGCTTGAGACCTGTCCACAATCTGGGACCTGCCTGGGATGTGGCGCGACTGGAGGGCTCGCCGCGCGTCGGTTCGAAAGCCATCCGCGGAAACGCGGCGATTGGAAAACTGGGCGTTGGACAAACCCTCGAAACGGACGATTCCTCGCGAGCGGCAATCACTTTCGATGAAACGGGCCGCGTTGAAGTCGAGCGAAGCTCGCGCCTCCGCCTGGTGACCAATGGCCCCGGCCACAAGCGGCTCTCTCTCGAGCGCGGAACGATTCGCGCCACCATCTGGGCGCCTCCCGGCGAGTTTGTCGTGGATACCCCTTCTGCGGTCGCCGTGGATTTGGGATGCGTCTACACATTGCACGTGGACGATTCCGGCGCGGGCCTGCTGCGTACCACCATGGGCTGGGTCGGCTTCAAGCTGAGCGGCCACGAATCCTTCATCCCTGCCGGAGCGGTCTGCGCCACGCGCCCGAAAATCGGCCCGGGCACACCGTACTTTGAGGAGGCCACTCCCGCGTTTATTGAAGCCCTGTCCAAATTTGATTTCGGAGCCAACACGCCGGCGGAACGCAAAGTCCTGCTCGGCATCATCCTCGCCGATTCGCGCGAGGACGACGCTCTGACTCTCTGGCATCTGCTCTCGCGCGTCACCGATGAGGATCGCCCCCGTGTCTATGACCGCCTCGCCGCGCTCGCTCCGCCGCCCGCAGGTGTAACTCACGAAGGCATCCTCCGCCTCGACCGCCAGATGCTCGACTCCTGGTGGAACTCCCTCGGCTACGGCGACGTCGGCCTCTGGCGCATGTACGAGCACGACTGGTCGCAGCGCCCACCCAGGACCAAGTGAATTGGGCACCAGCGCCGGGACGTTGTTAACAGCTCTCCCTTTTAGGGCGTCTTGTTTCCTCAAGGTTGAAACAATTCGGAAGGAGACTAGAAAATCCATGACATCCCAACTGATTCGTTCGCCCCGGTTTGCCATCGCGCTGATTGCGGCACTGCTGTGTTTTGCGGCTGTCGCACGAGCAGGGCCGCCGCTCATCTGCCACGCCATTGAAATCGGAAACGCAAAATCCTTGCCTTGGACCAGCCACAACTGGAACCTCAGCGGCGGCGAAACCTACGACACGAAGAATCTCGTCCGAGACACGCTGGACATTCTCGGTCCCAACATTCCCGTGCTCGTTCGAATGGAAACGCTTCGCCGCGCCACGCTCTACGCCGGCAAAGATCCCGTCGCGGCAAAAGAACTGCTCGCGAAGCTTCACGCCCGCGCGACGGCCGCGGAATCTTCGGGCCACCCGGATGCACTGGCCTGGTTCGACGTCGGCTACCTCGCAGAAGCCTACAAACAGTGGATTGGCCAAACCTGGATGCGCGTTTCGAAAGACGAGCAGAATCCCGCGGCGGGAGTTGACGGCTACGCCTTCGTGAAAAAGGCGCTCGCTCTGCGCGGCCCCTCTCAAAATGGCAACGACGCGCAAATGGAATTTGCCGCCGCGCTGATCACTCTTTCCGGTCCGCGCGACGCCCACCGCGAACACGCCCAGAAAGCCATCGCCGGCGCCAAGAGCGATCCTCTCCTGGCCCAAAATCTCGCAAGCCGTTTCACTGGTCCCCAGTCCGAAACCATTTCCGAATTGCTCGCCAAGAACGTCAGTTCGAATTGAAGCGAGTGTAAATTCGAATTGAAATTGCCGGTCCGTGGTCGTCCCCGGGCCGCGCGCCACGGCGGGCGTTTGGTTTGCTGCGCAAACTAGATTGCCTTGCATTCTAGTTTGCGGTTTCACTCCTTTGGGGGAGGGAATCCAGCAAAAGACGCTCTTGACATCCGCAACCCACTAAGGCATAAAAGGGTTAGCTGGCGTTGTGGTGAGTGTGGCGGTTTTGCAGTCACGCTAGAAAACGTGGCGATTTAGGGCAACTTGCTCCACGTAAAAAACTGCTAAAGAGCTTTTCGAGCTTCCCAGAAGATTTTCTGAGACCCTCCGAGCACTTTGGCACGGAGGGTTTTTCGTTTTTCTCCTCCGCGCTGCCCGAATCGAACACCACGTTTTGGACGATTGCTATCCTGGGCGAAGCGCGCCTTTGCGCTCCGGCTGGGTTTGCGGAGCGAAGGATCTCAACCGATCCGTCGCCGCACCATGAAAGGTGAATGAAGATGTCTCTCCACTACGAACTGCGATGCAGAGAATGCGGCAAGACCTGGGGCAACGCTCCGCGCTCGTTCTGCGAAGACTGCTTCTCTCCCCTCGAAGTCGCTTACGACTACGTATCGCTGAAAAAGATCGTTCGCCGCGAGAATCTCGCCGCTCGTTACTTCAATATGTGGCGCTACTCCGAGCTTCTTCCTCTACCTGACGATTTCGTCGCACGCAGCGCGGTCGGCGGCACTCCACTCGTCGCATCGCGGAAGCTCGCCGCAAAGTGGGGCTTGAAGAATCTCTATTTCAAGAACGACGCCGTCTGCTTCCCTTCTCTCTCCTTCAAGGACCGCGTCGTGGCCACCGCTCTCGCCGCCGCTCGCCGATTTAATTTCACGACCGTCGGCTGTTCCTCCACTGGCAATCTTGCCAACGCCGTCGCCGCGCAAGCCGCGCAGCAGGGATTCGACGCATGCGTCTTCATCCCCGCCGATCTCGAGCCGGCAAAAGTTCTCAATACTGCGGTCTACGGCGCGCGCATCGTGCGCATCAACGGCAACTACGACCACGTCAACCGGCTCTGCGCGCAGATCGCCGACCGCTTCCAATGGGGACTCGTCAACGTCAACCTGCGCCCCTATTATTCCGAAGGCTCGAAAACACATGGCTACGAAATCGCCGAGCAGCTCGGCTGGGCGCTTCCGGACAACGTCGTGGTTCCGATGGCCGGCGGTTCGCTCATCACAAAAATTGCGAAAGCATTTCGCGAATTGGTTATGCTCGGTTGGGTGGAAGCAAAGCCGGTAAAATTCTTCGGTGCGCAAGCAACGGGCTGTTCGCCAATCTCGGACGGCGTGAAGCGCAATCTCCAGCGCTTTGAGCCGCAAAAACCAAATACTATCGCGCGTTCTCTCGCCATTGGCAATCCTGCGGACGGGCCGTATGCCATCAAGCTGATCCGCGAGTCCGGCGGCTGGGCCGAAGATGTTTCCGATCCGCAAATCGTGGACGCCATCAAGCTGCTCGCTGAAACCGAAGGCATCTTCACGGAAACCGCGGGAGGAGTCACCGCAGGCGTCACGCAAAAACTCGTCGGGCAAAATCGCATCAAGCCGGAGGAAACCACGGTCGTCTGCATCACCGGGAACGGCTTGAAAACTACCGACGCCATCGCCGCGGAATTTCCGGCCACCGAAGCAATCGCCCCGCGCCTCGACGCGTTCGAGGCTTACCTCGACGCGCAACTTGGCACCACGGCTGCGAGTGCGAGAGCGTAAGGAAGAATTTCATCCAAGGAGAATTGGAAATGCCAGTAATCATCGAAATCCCGACAGCGTTTCGCCGCTTCACCAAAGGCGCGCCAAAAGTAGACTGTAGCGCCGCCACCGTCGCCGAGGCTCTGAACGAACTCACCGCGCGGTTCCCCGATCTTTCGCGCCACGTGCGCGACGATCAGGGCCAGATTCGCCAATTCCTCAACGTCTATCTCAACGAAGAAGACATTCGCTTCCTCGGCGGCGAATCCTGCTGCCTCAAGGAAGGCGATCGCGTTCTCCTCGTCCCCTCCATTGCCGGAGGATCCGAGTAATTCCGGCGACCAAGTTTCCGGCTGGATCCCTGCAACAGGCACGGCTCCACGTCCTCCGTTCGTGCTAGGCTGAAGTTTCTCCATCGGGAGGAATTTCAATGCCATATTTCGCGCTCATGTACGACATGGTTGATGATTTCGTCGCTCGGCGCGCCGCGTATCGCGAAGAACACCTTCGCCTGGCGCGCGAATCGTATGCGCGGGGCGAATTGGTTCTGGCAGGTGCTCTCGCCGATTCGCCGGCGGGCGCGCTCCTTGTCTTCAACTCTGGCGATGCGACTGCCGCCGAGCATTTCGCGCATAACGATCCTTACGTCAAGAATGGCGTCGCAAAGCAATGGAAGGTTCGTCCCTGGACGGTAGTCGTGGGCAACGAGGAGCCCCGCGTTAGATCGGCGGAGACCGACTAACATGATCCTCCGCCTCTGGTCCGCGCGCACGACACATGTTCAATCGGGAGCGTACCTGCAACATTTCTCCAACCAGGTCCTGCCCACTCTTCGAAGATTCGGCGGATATGTTTCGTCGTCGGTTCTTACGCGTCCTGCCGAAAGTGCGGTCGAGATTCTAGTCATGACCGTCTGGCAATCCAACTCTGCGATTGACGCGTTCGCTGGCCCCGACCGTGAAGCCGCTGTCGTCGCGCCCGAAGCCGCGGCTCTTCTAACCGACTACGACCGCCGCGTCCGCCACTTTGAGGTCGCCACGACCGACAATCTCTCTTTCGGCTAATTCCGCCGCGGTTCCCCAAATACAGGAAACATTTCGCCCCAGAACTTCGTTTCTTGGGTAGCAGCAGAAGGAGTGTGTCCATGCATAACACCGTTCGTTTTCTCGCCCTTGCGATTCTCTCCGCCCCGCTTGTTCTCGCCCAATCCAAAAAGATCGAAGCCACGGACCTGCCAAGTCACCCTTTCCAGGTTGCGTTTCCCCCCGGAAACCAGCTCAAAATGTATCTGCGTTCCGGGGACTTCCGCGTTATCGGTCGCGAGGACGACAAAATCACCGTCCGCGTCGAAGCCAAAGACCCAGAGAAGGCCAAAGAAATCAAAGTTCGCTTCCAGAAATTCGACCATTCCGCCGAACTGAGCATTTCCGGCGGCCCAAAGAACGGCGTGCAGATCACCGTCGAAATCCCAAGATCCACGGGGCTTTTTGTTCGCATGCCTGCAGGACAGTTGGAACTGAGCGACATCACGGGAGACAAAAATGTTCAGCTTCACGCCGGCGAGCTGATCGTTGGCGTTGGCAATCCCGCGGACTACTCGCACGTGGAAGCTTCTGTCACGACGGGCGGACTCGAGGCGGCGCCGTTCGGCGAATCCCACGGCGGCTTGTTTCGCTCGTTTCACAAGGAAGGCAACGGCAAGTACAAGCTATATGCTCACGTCGGAGCCGGCGATCTGACCCTGCGGTAAGAAGGCCAGGTCTCCGGTGGGCAAGAAACCGCGCAACATTCCGCGCTGGCCTGTGTTTGATAGGGTATGAGGCCACGGCTCCTTATCTACGCTCTCGCTTCCCTGTTCCTGCTGGCGTTCCATGCGCCCGTGAAAGCAATCGTTTCTCTTTTCGCTGACGTCCGCCGGTCCTAGCCTTACGCAAGTCACTTCTCTATTCCTTCGCGTCAAATCCATTCGCCAGTGAGCCTTCTTCGCGTACACTATGTTCTTCCCGAAATTGTCTAAAGCAAACTCAGTTGACGGCTTTCCAGATCCAGCAATTTTTTCTTGTTCGCAAGGCCGCCCCCAAAACCGGTCAGGCTTCCGTTGCTGCCGATCACGCGATGGCAAGGAACAATGATCGGAATGGGATTGCAGGCATTCGCAAGTCCCACCGCGCGCACCGCCTTGGGATCTCCAATCTTTTGCGCCAGTTGCCCATACGAAATGGTTTCGCCGTACGGAATGGTCCGCAGGCTGTTCCATACGCGGAGTTGAAACTCCGTTCCTTCCGGCGCCAGCCGCAATTCAAACTCTCTTAATTCGCCGACAAAGTATGCCTGCAACTGCCGGATGACTTCGGCAAACGGAGCTTTGTCTTCCTTCCACTCCGGCTGCACAGGCGCGGCTCGCTTGCTGCTTTCAAAGCTCACCAGCCGCAGGCCCTGCGCGTCAGCGGCCAAAAGCAATTTGCCAACAGGGCTATCGATCCGCGTGTAGGAAACTTCGCTCATCGGGCTTCACCACCTCCCGCAATCCGGGATCACCCAACTGCAAGATCTTCCGAATCGCCATGGCCTTTGCTCCCTGCCCTCACAGTTTCTCCGGCTGCACCCACCTGCCGGACTCCGCTGCTTGAAAAATCGCCTCGATCACCGCCATATTGCTGATCGCGTCTTCCAGGGGTACGGGGACTTCTCCGCCCTCACGAATCGCCCGCGAGAATGCATCTCCCTGCAAAGCATATTGATCGCAAATTGGAATAGTTTCTGTCCGAATTCCGCCGCCAAACACGTCGCGTCCATCGTCAATAAATATCCGCGTCGGCCGGTCGTTAGGCGCATTGAACGGAATCTCGATCTCGATGCGGCCTTTCGTTCCCAGGAATTGCATCCGCTGATACGGCACCATCTGCGTGCTGCATGTGAACACGGCTAGCCCCGACGGAAACTCCATCATCGCCGAGGTCAAGCGGTCCACGCCAAACTCCGGATCCTTCTCCGCGATTCCCGACACACAAAGCGGCTCCGCCCCAAACATCCATCGCGACGCCAGGATCGGATAACATCCGATGTCCATCAGCCCGCCGCCGCCCCACTCCGCTCTATTCCTCACATTTTGGGGATCTCTATTGAAGTAGCTGAACGCTCCCATGATCGACCGCAACTCCCCAATCACTCCATGGCGAATCAAATCCTGCGTGCGCACCCATTGCGGGTGCGCCTTCACCATAAACGCCTCGCCAATCTTCACGCCGCAGCGGTCCCGCGCCTCGAGCAGCGTTCTGCCTTCAGCGACAGACAGGCTCAGCGGCTTCTCGCACAAAACGTGCTTCCCTGCTTCCGCCGCTTTGATCGACCAGGGCACGTGCAAATGATTGGGCAGCGGATTGTAAATCGCCTCAATCTCCGGGTCTTCCAGCAGCTCTTCGTACGACCCGTAGGCCTTGGCAATCCCCAGCTTGTGCGCGGCGTCTTCCGCCTTCCGCGCATCGCGCGAAGCAATTGCCGCCACCTCGCTCCGAGCGCCCTTTTGCATTCCCGGAATTACTTTGCGAGTCGCAATCGACGCCACACCCAGCACGCCCCATTTCACCCTGCCCTCGCTCATGCCTGCCTCTCCCCTGCTCGCTATCTTTGGTTCTTCAACATGTAGCTCTTTTGATCCCCTGGATCCTGGAATTATCCGACAAATCTCCCTTCCCGGCACGTCGGATAGCCCTCCGGACACAGGT
>QHYE01000054.1:0-38999 GCA_003224055.1 Acidobacteriota bacterium
AAGATTCGAGGCCAGGATGGATTCGCTAGTTCCTTTCCTGTAGGGCTCTTGCATCCCCTACAACATGCCGGTTTACCCCGGCGCTCCCGAGCTGCCCGTCATTCGAACTCAATCGCCAATGCGACAGGGCGGACCACATCTTCCTCGCTTCCGACCAAAGTAGCTACGTCACCGGCATCGAGCTTTTCGTCGACGGCGGCATGACCCAAATCTGACCAGCTTGACCGCTGGCGTTTCGAGGCGATCTCCGCGACACACGAGGTGACTAATGTCGTCAATCTGAAGCCCTCGTGTGCAAGAGCGAAGACTTGCAGAATATTCGTAAGATCAAAACGCGATTCAAGCAAGGTTTTCTCATAGAGTCACGGAAGCAAGACGCGCCATAGACCGCGGGCGCCCCTACATGCTGGTGGTTCCTTCAATTCCCTCGGCCCAGGATGCGGCCTCCTCCGCCAGCTCCCGCAACACCTCCGGGTCGCCCCTTCCGGATTTCTTCAGCACGTGAAATGAATGATCCGCCGTTTCAATCACGTGCAACGTCGCCCGCGAGCCTAGCTTCGTACACACGGGACGCCACAGCTCGAGATCGGCGAACGTATCCCGCGTTCCCTGCAGGAACAGCATCGGCATTGCAACCTTCGCGAGGTGGTCCGCTCGTTTCGTTCCCGGCTGGTTGGGCGGGTGCAGCGGAAAACCAAAGAACACCAAGCCTCGAACGCCATCCAGTGGACGCTGTGCCGCGGCCTGTGAAGTCATTCGTCCTCCCATGGACTTGCCTCCCGCCAACAACGGCAAGCCTGGAGCCGCCTCCGCAGCCGCTCGCACCGCAGCCACGACCGTGGCCGTCAACACCGCGGGCGCGTCCGGAACCCGCCGTCGTGCTTCCATGTAGGGAAACTGGTAGCGTAACGTCGCCACGCCCACGCCAGCCAATTCGCCCGCCAGCTTCTCCATAAATGGGTGACACATCCCCGCCCCAGCTCCATGCGCTAGCACCAGGAGCCGCCGCGCCTTCGCCGGGCGCAACAGCAGCGCGGATACCTCGCCTCCACCCTCCACGCCGAATTGAAACGGTGCGAGCGCTGCCATTTCGACGCGATTCTAGCAGAACATCCCATGTGCAACGAGGACCGGAAGGAAAAGGATTGCGGCGTTTAGGAATCCATCTGCCCATCTTTACGTGGGCTAGAACAAGCCTCATGAACAGAACGGCCTAAATCATCGTGGACCTCAAGAGCTAAAACCCCCGAATCTTCACGCTTTTCCACATGGATAGCGCCGCGCCCTTCCCCAAGTTCCTTTGAGAGGATGGCTCGTAAGTATGGACACGCAAATGCCCATGTGCTATATGGAACACATTCTTTGGTCGAGTCCTGCCATTGTAGGGCGGCAAAGTAGCAGAACCTGATGTCCCGCAGGCGTCAAGTTTGAAGGATCAGACAAAGTAAGTCGAAAGATAGGACTTGGAAGGAGGCAAACCCTGTGGGTGCTTCTCGAGTCTCGATATCTGGCGGGAGAGCTCTCGCGGCTTTTCCACTGTTGATCCGCCCAAGATGGGTGCATCTATTTCTCGCGTTCGGTTTGTCGCTGGGTGCCAGCGTTTCGGTGCAAGCGCAGGCAAGACCCCCCGTACAAATTAATACTAACGTGCAGCTGGTGCAGGTTCCCGTCATCGTTTTTGATGATAAGGGCGGTGTGGCCAGTGATTTGAAGAAGGATGATTTTCGGCTGTTCGAGGACGGGGTGGAACAGAGAATTTTGTATTGCGAACGGGAACGAGAATCCGTTTCTTTCGTGATTCTGGATGACCTGAGCTCGAGCATGACGCGAAAGATTCCTTTCGTGCAAGAAGCGACGCTTTCGGTTCTGGATTCCGATGAGCAACAAGAGCGGTACCGGGACGAGTTTTCGGTGTATGGAATCGCATCGCGGGCAAAAAATCTTGTTCCCTTCACGCGCGATCTGAAAGACCTGGAACGCAGGCTTCCCTGGCTGCTTACGCCGACAAACGGAAGCACGGCGCTTTTTGATGGCATCTACCTCGGGATTTCCGAAGCCCGCGAGCGGGCAGAAAACAAGCATCGGGCGATGATTATTATTTCCGACGGCGGAGACAATCACAGCCGCTATAACTTGCGGGAGACGAAGAGTCTTTTGGAGGAGGCGGACGTTCCGGTGTTTGCGGTGATGGCGGGATCGTCGTTTGAGCTTCCCGAGATTTTTGCAGGACCGAAAAAGAAATCGGGAATGCAAGGGAAGGCGCCGTTTCCGAGCACGCCTGCGGGTGCGGAAGACTACATCGGACCGGCAGAACGGCGCGGGCCGCGCAACCTTCAGACCCTCACGGAAGCCACGGGCGGCGGTGTTTTTACAGCCAAGCATGAAGAGGATCTTCCGCGGATTGTGCGGACCATCAGCAATGCGGTGAGATATAGGTATGTCCTCAGCTACAAGCCACCGGAAACGCCAGCTAAGGCCGCTGCAGAAGGAGCGAGCGGCGAGAGCAAGTGGCACAAGATCTTCCTGGAGTTGAACCCGAAAGAGAAATTCAAAGGGTTCGGCATCCCTTACTACAAGCGCAAGTACTATAAATTCGACTGAGCGACGGCCGGAACGTTGCGCGACACGATGCGGCGCCGACGTTGTTTCGGGTGTGCGCGTATGCATGGGATGGCGGAGGCGTGTGGAAGTCGAATCCACCATTCGACCCGCGAAGGACCGAATCGCCGGCTTTGAAGGCCGCGGAGATCACCGGACCCCTTTCGCCCCCGCGAGAAGTATAGCTGGATATCGTGACTCGTGACTCGTGACTCGTGACTCGTGAAAAACTTGAATTGGGCCGGGGCGTGATGGCTGATTACCATTGAATTTTGGAGCGAAAAACCAGGCAGAGGTTAGGCGCGGGCGGAGACTAGTTCGGCGGCTTGATGGGTGCGGATGAGGGCGGCGACGAGATCATAAAGAGCGGGGCTGGTGCAGACTTCGTAGTAGGGATGCTGGGAAGCGGCGCCGATCTGGCCGTCGGGCAAGAGATGACGGGCAAGGCCCTTGCGAAGAACGAGGAGCTCGACGGATTCGCCCAGCGGGACTTCGCCGTAGTACAGGGTGACGTTTTCCTTGCCCCAGGGCATTTCGAGCTTGGTCTCGATGGAGTCCATCGAAATCTCTTCGGAAAGTTTCTGGAAGCCTTCTTCGTTGACTTCGATGCCGTTGTGATTGTAGCGCACAAGGAATTCGTCCAATTCTTCCGCTGACGCGCCTTCCATGGTGTTCAAGAACTGAAAGATCGAGAAATGCGATTTCTGCCTGGAGAGCATGCGCTTGGCGAGCTTGGCACAGCCGGAGAGGCGGTCGGAGAGATTCAGCGCCTTCGAAATCATGATGCGCGAATCGCCGTCGGTCCAATAGGTGGGCGCGGAGCCTTGAAAGGCAACGCCGAGACCGAGCTCGAGCGCGGGGAGATCGTTGGTGGAAGCGCCTTCGTTGTAGGAGTTGCAGACGGTGAGAATCTGTCGCGAAAGGATGCAGGCCTTGGCGACGGGGCGCGCGTAGGCGATGGTCGCTTCGGTTTCGAAAATGGCGAGAATGATGGCGTCGCCTTCGATGAAGACTTTTTTGGCTGCGTAACGGTCCAGAAGTTTCTTGACCGGTTCATGCAAATTGAGGCTGAAGTGCGAAGCCGGGTTCAAGCCGCGGGAGAGCAGGTCCTGGGTCATCCTGGTCGAGCCGCGCACGTCGGCCTTGATGATGACATGGGAGACGACTTTGTCCTGCTGGGGCCTGGCTTCGTCGGGCATGACACATTCATAGAGCCGGTTGTTCATGCGGGAAAGCTCGCGGGCTTGTTCGGTGGTGACGAGGCTGATACGTTCCATGCAGGCGCTCAGATGGTCCGCGTCGCGGAGGTCGCGGCGGAGGCGGAGGAAGTCGGTGGCAAAACGCAGGACGAAACCCTGTATTTCTTCGCGGGAGTAGCGATGAATCTTTCTCGAAAGTTCCTCGATGGCCTTAAGGGACAATTTTTTCGCGGGCACCTGCTTGATAACCTGCTCGATCTGTTTCATCTCCTCTTTGGACACCAGCGCCTTGCGCAACTGCTGCAAGTGGACCGGCGGGCAATACTCGGAAACAATCGGCCGGATTTCATAGCCGGCGAGGACATGGTACAAAACCTGATGCTGTTCCAGGCGATCGAGGAGCCGCAGCAGCAGGCGTTCCCGCACCGGCGCTTCCGCTTCATTGGCGGAGCCGGCATCGAATAAACGTTTGGCGTTCTCCGGTTCGTTGAGGTACTCGCCGAGTTTTCCGGAGTGATCCTTGACAAAGAAATCGAGTTTCTGGCGGGCGGAGTCAATCTGCGGCGCCAACTCCTCGAATTTTAATTCCTGATGCTTCAGGCGAAGTTCGAGATCATTGAGAGATGCTTTCAAATCAGCAGGGGCGCCGGAATTCATGAATTTCCTGAAAAAACTTTCGCCGCGTTCGAGGCGCTTGCGGGTTTCTTCGCGCTGCTCTTCGAGCAAGGCGATGTCGTTGCGAATGGTCTGAACGGCTTCCAGCAGGGCGGTATGTGCCTGAATCGCTTCGGTGTGCGGGGGCTCTTGGCTGACGGTGAAGCCAGCTTCGCGCAGAAACTCCTGGAACAGCTCGTCCATGGCCTCGAAGCGATCCGGGTCGCGGGCGTAGTTCCCCAAAAGGACGTAATTCTCCAGAAAATAAACGTCGTCCTTCATGCCGTCGAGGAAGATGAGGCGGTTCTTGCAAAGCTCGTAGAAGGGCGCGAAGTCCTCTCCGAAGAGGGCGCGGCGGGTCTTGGAGATGACGTTGTCTTCGACGTCCACGACGATTTGCGCGACTTGCAGTCCGATGCGGCGGATGACGGCGCGGCGCGCGGACTGCAATTCCGATAACCGGGCTTTGATAACGTGGGCTTGCTGGCTGCGTTCGAAGTGCTCGCCACGCTGGCGAATCCACACCTTGCCTTCGTGGATGAGATTGGCAAATTGATTGCCCATTTCATAGGTCAGAAATTTCAGGACGGACAGGCGGAAGACCAGGTCGATTTCGATATTTTTTTGGTACTTGGCCTGGGTCAGAGCGCTTTGCAGCAGCTCGGAGAGAAGTTTGCGGAAGCCGGAATGGTCCGGCGCGCGCGTGTTGCGGAGCTCCATGCCGGGAAAGAACGCGGCGCTGGTGCTCTGGCGGAAGAGATCGAAAAGATAGTCGCGCGCTGCCTGGACGAACTTCGGACTCAAGAATACGTCGTGGTGAATGTTGTCCACGCCGATCGACAGCGACCCCATGGGGATCGTGACGTTATAGCTCTTGAGATCGATCCGGGCCGCTTCGCCCGCGCTGGGTGATGCGAGTTCGTTGGCCATCCAATTCCCCGGAAGGGCTATTTCCAAGTTAGCAGCCGAGGTGAGACGGGGCAAGGAATCCGGACGGGTGCGTAACCAGAGAGTAAGGAGAGAGGGGCCGAAAAAGGAGCTTCCTGACGCCGGTTAAAGGACGGTGATGCGGCGGGAGTCGCCGCCGAGGTGCTCGAGGCGGAGGCGAACCTGGGGCCAGGGGGAGGGGAGGGGGAATCGCTCCGACCACTCCAGAATGACGACGGCGGGGGAGGTGAACATGTCCTCCAGGCCGAGAGTTTCGAAGTCGTGGAACGTCTCGATGCGGTAGAGGTCGGCGTGATAGACCTTGGCGGCTTTGCCGTAGACATGGACGAGGGTGAAAGTGGGGCTGGTGACGTCGTCCTCGGCGGCGGCGCCGAGGCCGGAGACGAGACCCTTCGTGAGAGTGGTTTTTCCCGTGCCGAGATCGCCGGTGAGCAGGACGAGGATGGGAGGCTTGAGGCGTTCTGCGAATTCCCTGCCCCAGTGGGTCGTTTCTTCGGAGGAATGCGTGATGATTTCTTCAAGCACGCTGTTGCAGCTCCGCAACAAAGCGGCGGTAGGTCTCCGGAAGATGATCGGCGATTTCACCGGAGAGGAGCGCGGCCTCCGCGCGGGATGCAGTGGCATCGTCGGCGGCGAGGCCGTGCAAAAAGATGCCGAGCGCGAGGGCCCGTTCCCAATTTGTGGGACCAAATTGCGCAGCCATACCGGCCAGGATTCCGGTCAGGACGTCTCCGCTGCCGCCCTTGGCCATGCCGGGATTTCCCGTGGTATTGACGAAGGCGCGTCCATCGGGCGTGGCGAGAATGGTGTGAAATCCTTTGAGGATCACGTAGGCATTCCAGGATTTTGCGGATTTCAAGGCCAGGCCAAGGCGGTCGGACTGCACTTTGTCGTTCGAAAGGCCGCAGAGGCGGGCCATCTCGCCGGGATGCGGTGTGACGGCGAGTTGCGGAGATTTTCGTTTGGCGAATTCCTTGGCGCGGCCGGCGAAGGCATTCAGTCCGTCGGCGTCGAGGAGGAGCGGCTGCTCCGCTTTCTGGACGAGAGATCGTACGAAGCGCTGAGTTTCTTTGTGAGTTCCCAGGCCCGGCCCGATGGCGAGCAGAGTTTTGTTTTTGGCAAGCGCGCTGAAGCGACCGGCCTTTAGATTCGCGGCCGAGATGGTCCCCAGTTTCGTGGAGAGCAGCGGTTCGGTCATGAATTCGGGCTGCGCGGAGGCGACGAGCGGGAGCACTGCATCGGCGGTCGCGATCGTAACCAAACCGGCGCCAGCCCGAAGGGCTGCGCGCCCGGCTAAAATCGCGGCTCCCGTTTTGCCGCGCGAGCCGGCGACGATCAAGACGTGGCCGAAATTGCCTTTGTGAGAATCCGCCTTTCGAATCAGCGGAAGGTCGCGAAATTCTTCGGGTTCACTCCACCGCACGCTGCTTTTTCCCACCTGTTCGATCAATTCACGAGGCGAGCCAATTTCTCGGACGAAGAGTTTTCCGCTGGAGCCCGCGTCTCTCGAAACGAGCTGGCCGATCTTCGGCGCGGTAAACGTAACTGTGGCGTGAGCGCGGATGATCGGACCTGCTGCGGACTCGCCATCCGAGGGCAGGCCGGACGGCGTGTCTACCGCGACGACGGCATCGGGACGGGTGGCAGTGGCGTCGCGCGAAATGGTGTTCACGTCGGTGATCACCGATGCGAGGAGACCTTCCACGCGGCCCTTCAAGCCGGTTCCCAAGAGGGCGTCCACAACGACGCGAGATTTCGCGAGCTCGCCGCGCGTTGCATGCCAACCGTCGGGATCAGGGATGATTCGAATGTCAGCGCCGGATTTCTTGAGGCGTAAGAAATTCTCCGCCGCGTCTCCGCGAAGGGTTTGCGGATCGGCAAACAGATATACGCAGGGCTGGAGGCCTGCCTCCTGAAGAAGACGAGCGACTACATAGCCATCGCCGCCGTTGTTCCCTTTGCCACAGAGAACGGAGGCGTGGCTCGCGGCGGCGTCACCGCCAAAGGAGCGAATGTAGTCAAAAACGCTCTTCCCCGCGTTTTCCATCAATTGGAGACTGGGAATGCCATGGCGCTCGGTGGTGAGACGATCCACTTCGTGCATTTCGGCGGCGGTGAGTGCTTTCATAGGAAAGAAAGTGGAGTATAGCGTAGCGCGAAAGGAGCGACTAGCGAAGGCGCGCCACGATGACGGTCATGTCATCGGCTTGCTCGGGAGTGCCGGCCCACTCTTCGGCTGCGGCCATGAGCGATTCGGCGACCATGAGCGGCGCTGCGCCGTGCAGACGGACGGCGGATTCCTCCAAGCGGCGAATCCCAAATTCCTCGCCGTAGACATTTTCCGGTTCCACGAGCCCGTCACTGTAGCCGATGAGCAGCGCGTCCGGCCCCACAACGATGGAGCCCTCTTCGTAGCCGTAGTCCTCGAGCACGCCGAGGACCATGCCGCCTTTGTCCAGGCGCTCGGACTTTCCGTGACACACAAGGAATGAGGGCAGGTGGCCCGCATTCGTGTAACGGAGGGTCCGAGTGGCGCTGTCATAAACAGCGATGAAAAAGGTGGCGAAGCGATCGTCGCCCGTGTTGCGCACAAGATGCTTGTTCAAGCGGGCGACGAGTTCGGCGGTGCAGAGACGTTCCGTGCCGTCGGTGAGCATCTGGCTGCGGAGCGCGGCCTGAAGGCTGGCCATCAAAAGAGCGGCGGAGATCCCTTTACCGGAAATATCCGCGATGGCGATGGCAACATGTGTCGGGCTGAGCTGGATGAAATCGTAGTAGTCGCCGCTCACGGAACGAGCCGCTTTGCAGATGGCTTCGATTTCCACGCCGGGCACGGAGGGCAAGGTGCTGGGAAAGAGCTGATTCTGCACTTCGCGCGCGATGGAAATCTCATTCTCGAGGCGCTGGCGTTTGTTTTGTTCTTCGATGAGCCCGCTGATCGAGCCGGTCATTTCATTAAAGGACTGTCCTAATTCGCCCAGCTGGTCGTGATGCTCGATCGGCACGCGATGAGAGAAGTCGCCCGATTTGACGTATTGGGTGGCGCGATAGAGATCGGCGATGGCCCTAGTGATCCTGCGAGTAAGGACAAATCCAGTCACGAATGCGGCGGCCTCGATCAGCAGGAAGACTACTGCCGCCAAGATAAAGCCGAAGAGGTAGAAGAGACGCAACTCACCGAAGGAAGCGAAAATCCTGCCGTTTAGTTTGGATGGCCGCGCATTGAAGACGGCCAGAACCGGCCGCAGCGGATCGACTTTGCCATCCTTGCCGACGAAGACGGAATCAAAGCTGGAGACGACGTTTACGGGAGTATCCATCCAAAATGCGGCAGGCTGCAGGCCGCGATTGTGCGCCGGGATGGGCTTGGCCACCCTGTACTGCTCCACTCCGGAAGAATAGACGGGTTCCTTGCCACTCGTGTAGTGCTCCATGAGGTTTAGCTGGATGGCGCCGAGGTCCGGCGCAATGGTCGCCAGGAAAACCGGCGTGACGGGAACCCGCACAGTAACGACGCGTTCCCCCTTGCGATCCGGAATGACCTTGAGACTAGTCAGAGATAGCTCATCCGCTTGCTGCAAGAGCCCCGCAAACGACTTTTTGCCGGACTGGTCGAGCTTGCGAAGGAGAGAGGAATCGCTACTAAAAGTAATGGCGAGTCCAGGCAGATCGCGGTCATGAACTGCGCGGTATTGCGCGGCGAGGATGCGCTCGGACTCTTCTTGCGTGACTCCCGGAGGGAGCGCCTGGTGCGCGACAGCGATGTGCTCCGAGATATCCTCAATCATCTCGATGCGCTGCTGGATGTCCTCGTGCAGCAGGTAGGCGCCAAGCTGGGAATAGAGAATGCGCCCGGCAAGAAAAACGAGCGTCAGAATTAGAAGAATCGGGACAAAAGCGATAAACAGATACGCGACAATCAGGCGGTTGCGCAGGCTCCAGAGCAGACGACTCCTCCACCAGCCGATGAAGCGCACGAGAAGGTAGAGGGCGGCGAGGACGGCGAGATACTTCAGAAAATTGGAAGGACCGGCATTGAAGTTGAGGAGCTGGAGCGCAGATCCGGCGATGACCAAGAAAGCAGAAAGAAGATCGAGCCAGGAGAGGTGGTTCCAGACTTCTTTGAGTGTAGCGCGGATGGGTGTCATCTTGCCGTCGTGGAAAACACTACTGTACCTGAATCGGTGCACGGAAGGCAGCGGAAGCGTCGGCTTGGAAAGAACCATGCCAGGCAGCGGGGCGGCCCGGCCTGCTGTGGAGTAGCCCCTTCTACTGTTGCGCGTTGCTGATGCGGCTGTGGTAGCGACTGTAGGTGAAATAGATCACTAAGCCGATGCCCAGCCAGATAATTAGGCGAGCCCAATTGACCCAGCCGAGCTTGTACATCATATAGCCGTTGAAAAGTATGCCCAGAATCGGAACGACCGGCACCCACGGGGTCCGAAAGGGGCGCGCTTGATCGGGGTTCGTGTTGCGCAGAATCATTACCGCAATGCAGACAATGACGAAGGCCAGCAGCGTGCCGATGTTCACCATCTTTCCGATGTCGTCGATCGGCGTGATGCTGCCCACGATCGCGGCGAGCAAGCCGACGAGCATAGTGTTCTTGTAGGGAGTGCGAAACTTGGGGTGTACCGCGGCGAAGAACTTCTTCGGCAGCAAGCCGTCGTTGGCCATCGAGTACAGTACGCGGGTCTGGCCAAGGAGCATGACCAGCATGACGCTCGTGAGGCCAGCAAGCGCCCCCAGGGTGATGACGTGCGACGCCGTGGTAAGGCCGCGATCCAGAAAAGCGCGTGCGATGGGCGCTTCGATGTTAACGTCCTGCCAATGAACCATGCCCGTCAGCACACCGGCCACGGCAATGTAAAGAATCGTGCAGATGAGCAAGGAAACGATGATGCCGATGGGAAGATCGCGCTGGGGATTCTTGGCTTCCTGAGCGGTTGTGGAGACGGCGTCAAATCCGATATATGCGAAAAAGATGTACGCGGCGCCAGCCCCGATGCCGGAAAAACCCATCGGCGCGAACGAATGCCAGTCGTGGCCCCAGTTGGAAAAGTCGACGTAGTGGATTCCCAGACCGATGACGAAGAGCACGACCGCCACTTTGATGGTCACGATGGTGGCATTGAAGCGAGCGCTCTCTTTGATGCCGATGATCAGGATCGCCGTGATGACCAGGGCGATTACGAACGCGGGCAGATTAAACCCGATCTCCACTCCAAACATTGTCGGAGCGTTTAGCAGCGTGTGCGCGCTTTGGACCAATTCCGGTGACTGCGCCTTTATGATGGCATCGACCTTGTCGAGAAAGGCTTGCGTGCCCGGTTGCAGTGCGGCGTCCGATGCTTGCGCCATCTGGCGCGCGACGATTTTCGTGGCAGTGTGCAGCCCGGTCCAGTGATCATAGGCCAGCCACAATGGCATTTTGATATGGAAAATATTGAGCAGCTCGATGAAGTGGTTCGACCAGCCGGAGGAAACCGTGCTGGCGCCCATGGCGTATTCCAGGGTGAGATCCCAGCCAATGATCCAGGCGAAGAGTTCGCCGAGGGTGGCGTAGGCGTACGTGTAAGCGCTGCCCGCCAGCGGAATCATGGCCGCAAACTCGGCGTAGCAGAGGCCGGCGAAAGCGCATCCCAGCCCAGAAAGCACGAAGGAGAGCATCAGGCCGGGACCCGCGTAGTGCGCGCCCAGTCCTGAGAGCACGAAGATGCCGGCGCCGATGATGGCTCCGACGCCGAGCGCCGTGAGCTGGAAAGGGCCGAGCGTGCGCTTCAGACTGTGCCCGCCTACTTCCTTAGCCTCCTCGAGCAACATGCTCATCGGTTTTCTTGCGAACAAGGGGTTGCCCATGCAACTCCTCCTTCTGGGAGATGTTCCCTGTTTCCGGGTATGCCTGCCAATTTGGCTTTATAAATATTGTAGGGGCGCAGGATGCCGCGCCCCTACAAGAAAATTCACTTATTCCGTGTTGCGCACGGGGGCGACCCGCTTCGACCACCACGACCATAGAAAATAAACCGGCAACCCGATAAGAACAATCACCAGCCCCGCGCCGGAGGTCTGCGTCTGGTAAAGCAGCAGGACCAACATGATGGCCGCGGCCGCCAAAATATAGAGTGCGGGAACAAAGGGGTAGCCGAAGGCACGATAGGGGCGCTCGGCATCAGGCCTCTTAACGCGCAGCAGAAAAATCCCGATTGTCGTCATAACGTAGAAAAGCAACGCGGCAAATACGACATAGTCAAGGAGGTTGCTGTAGAGATTGCCGTACGTCACTGTTCCCAAGGCATCCACGCGGCGGGTGCGCAGCAGGATCAGGACGGTAATCCAGATCCCTTGAAAGACAAGCGCCGAGCCGGGCACGCCGTTGCGATTGAGCTTGCCCGCGGATTTGAAAAACAGTCCATCCCTGGCCATGGCATAAGAAACGCGGGCGCCGGCCAGGATTAAGCCGTTGTTGCAGCCAAACGTGGAAATGATGATGGCCACGGCCATCATCATGGCGCCGATGGGACCGAAGATGGCGTTCAGTGCCGCGCTTGCCACGCGATCATCCGGAGCGGTTTGAATTTGCACGAGGGGCAGAGTGAAAAGGTAGGCGAGATTCGCAAGGCAATAGAGGGTGATGACGATCATGGTGCCAAACGCCATCGAGAGCGCGACATCGCGTTTGGGGTTTTTCACTTCCGCGGCGGTGAAGCCAATGTTGTTCCAGGCGTCGGCGGAAAAGAGCGAGCCGACCTGCGCGACGCCTAAGGCAACGAACAAGCCGAACGCGCCGCTTGCGGCAGTGACGGCGGGTACAAAGCTGCGAAGGAAATCCGCGCCGGGCTCAAGGGTCTTGGCGTTTCGGATTTCCCAGAAATGGCTGAAATTCTCGGTCATGGCGCCGGCATTCTTCCCGACAAAAATGCCCAGGATAATCAGGCCCAGTAAAGCGAGGGTCTTGGCGCTGGTGAAAACGTTTTGGATGAGCTTTCCGAGTTGAACGCCCAGCGTGTTGATAAAGGTCAGAAAGAGGATCATCAACACGCCCACTAACTGCTGAACCGAAAGGCTAATGGCGTACTTCGAGCCCAGCGCGATGGGGTGGACAATCCACGTGTTGGGGGAGATGGACGGCAGCAAGACGCCGAGATAGCGCGCGAAGCCTACGGCGACGGCGGCGATCGTACCGGTCTGGATTACGAGGAAGAGTGTCCAACCGTAGAGAAAACCCCAGAGTGGTGAGTACGCTTCGCGCAGATAAACATATTGGCCACCCGCATGCGGAAACAACGCAGCCAACTCGCCATAGGAAAGTGCGGCGGAGATCGTCAATAGTCCGGTGAGAATCCAAGTGAGAATCAGGCCGCCGGGGGATCCCGTCTGCCGCGAAATATCTGCAGCCACGATGAAGATACCGGAGCCGATCATCGAGCCGACAACGATCATGGTGCCATCGAATAATCCGAGGGCGCGCACAAAACCGGGTTCGTTCTTCGTGCTGGTCGTTGAGAGCGGGCGAGTAGTGTCAGACATTCGCTGGGCGCCTCATACAGCGGCCGCATGATTCGCGGCTTCAAGTAGTTCGATGTACTGGCGCGCGCGCCGGCCGGGGTCTGGCGCGCGCAGTATGTCGCTGGCTACAGCAACCGAATCCGCTCCGGCTCGGATTACTTCGGCCGCCCGGTCCACGGTAATGCCTCCAATGGCCACGACCGGCTTGTTTGTGAGCGTGCGAACGCGCCGAATGAAATCGATGCCCACAACTGGATCGGGGCTGGTTTTAGTCGAAGTGCAAAACACGGGGCCGACCGCAATATAGTCCGCGGAAGTAGCGGCCGCGCGTTCGAATTGCTCCAGATTGTGCGTGGAGACGCCGACCCATTTGCCTGTTCCCATCACCTGCCGGGCGGCGGTGGCGGACAAATCCTCCTGGCCTACATGAACGCCAGTGGCCTCCACCACGGAGGCGACATCGGCGCGGTCATTTACCAGAAACGAGACGCCCTGGGGAACCAATAGAGAGGAGAGCCGGCGGGAGGATTCGAAGAGTTCGCGCGAAGACGCGGCCTTGTTCCGGCACTGGAGCAAGCGGACTCCGGCATCGGCGAGCTTCTGGGCGCAATCCGCTTCAGGAACGGTAAGCAATGCTGCGTCTAATATCACATACAGCCGCGGGAGAACAAGGCGCATGGAGGATTATTTTCCGTTCGTGCCGAGTAGTCTTTCAATAAAATGCGTGTCGAACCGGCCGCTGGCGAATTCGGGGTCGGCGAAAATCTTGCGGTGCAGCGGAATGGAGGTCTTGATGCCCTCGATGACGAACATCTCCAGCGCGCGCTTCATGCGGCCGACGGCCTCGGTGCGATCGCGGCCTTTGACGATGAGCTTGGCGATCAGCGAATCGTAGTATGGCGAAATGACCGCGTCGGCGTGGGCGGCGGAATCCACGCGGACGCCCGTGCCACCCGGCGCTTGAAACGTGGTGATGCGCCCCGCCGAGGGGACAAACGTGCTGGGATCCTCGGCATTGATGCGGCATTCGATGGCGTGGCCGGAGGGAATAATCGCGCCGGTGGCACTTTCCATCTTTTCCCCGGCGGCAATGCGGATTTGGGCCTTGATCAAGTCCACGCCGGTGACCAGCTCGGTCACGGGATGCTCGACCTGAATGCGCGTGTTCATCTCGATGAAATAGAGCGCGCCGTCCTGATCCATCAGAAATTCGACAGTTCCGGCATTGGTATAGCCGATGTCCTCCAGCGCCTTTACAACCTTAGTGCCAAGTTCCTTTCGTTGCGCCGCTTCCACCACCGGCGAAGGCGATTCCTCCACGAGTTTCTGGTGCCTCCGCTGGATGCTGCACTCGCGTTCGCCAAGATGGATTACTTTGCCATGCTGGTCGCCCAGGACCTGAAACTCGATGTGGCGGGGATGCTCGAGGAATTTCTCTGCGTACACGTCCGGCGTGCCGAAGGCCTGCTGCGCTTCACTCCGCGCCGTCTGGTACGCTGCCAGCAGCTCCTCCTGGCGGCGAACCACGCGCATGCCGCGGCCGCCGCCACCCGCGGAAGCCTTCAAGATCAGGGGATACCCGATGCGCGCTGCTTCCTTCGCAAGCTGCTCTTCGCCTTCGACGATGCCGTCGCTCCCCGGAATGGTAGGCAACCCGGCCGCCTTCACTTCGCGGCGCGCGCGGTCCTTTTCACCCATCATTTCGATAATTTCCGGCCTCGGACCGATGAAGGTGATTTCGGAAGCTTCACAAACCTTGGCGAAATTGGCGTTTTCGCTGAGGAAGCCATAGCCAGGATGGATGGCGTCGACGTTGGTAATTTCCGCGGCGCTGATCACCTGCGGGATATTTAGATAGCTCTCACTGCTGCGGGGCGGGCCGATGCACACCGCTTCATCGGCAAAACGAACATGGAGCGCGTTGCGGTCCGCCTCGGAATAAACCGCGACAGTGGAGATGCCGAGCTCCTTGCAGGCACAAATAACCCGCAAGGCGATTTCCCCGCGATTGGCGACTAGGATTTTTTGGAACATGTCCCGAGGCGCCGGCTACTTTTTCCGGCTCGGACGAATGCCGAAGAGGGGTTGTCCGTACTCTACGGGCTGTCCATTTTCGGCGAAAATGCGGACCACTTCGCCGGCGGCATCCGCTTCAATCTCGTTCATGAGCTTCATGGCTTCCACGATGCAGAGCACTTGCCCGGCTTCCACGTGAGAGCCAACCTTCACGAAGGCATCCGAGCCTGGGCTGGGGGATCCGTAGAAGGTTCCTACGATGGGCGACTTGACCATATGCAGATCCTCACTCGCTCGCGCTTCGGTATGGGGCGTGGCGGCGGCGTGAGGAGCGTCTCCTGGGTTGTGTGCAGCGAACTCTGAGGAGGTGGAGCCCCGTGCGGCTGGCATGACGACTCCAGCAGACGGCTTGCGCAAGCGAATCCGAAGATCACCCCGGGAGTATTCAAACTCCTCGAGATTGTGCTCCGTCATGAATTGCAGGAGCTCCTCGATCTGCTGAATTTCCGGGCTGGCGAACGCCCCAGTCGACTTCGAAGGCTTTTTCCGTTTCATGCCTGTTCTAAATCTCGATGAGATCCCGCGGAACGCGGGTCAGTATTTCGGTACGGTCAGCGTGCACGGCCACATCGTCCTCGATGCGAATGCCCCCGATGCCTTCCGCGTACACGCCGGGTTCAATGGTAATGACGTTTCCCGGTTCCAGGCGCTTCTTCTGCCCCCGCGTCACCCTGGGGTCCTCATGGACTTCCAACCCCAGCCCATGGCCGGTGCTATGCAAAAACAAATGGTCAAGATGGTAACCCGTCAGGACCCGCCTTGCAGCAGCATCCACGTCGCCGCAGCGCGCGCCATTCGTTGCCGCGGCAATGGCTGCCGACTGCGCTTCCAGAACCCCTCTGTACCACGTCCGGATGCGCCTGGAGGCCCGCCCCACAAAGACCGTACGGGTGATGTCGCTGCAATAATGGCCGAGTATAACACCCAGGTCCAGGACCACCAACTCATTTTTCCTCAGTCGTTTGGCGGTCGGACGCGCATGCGGCAGGGCAGCGTGAGCACCGAAGGCCACGATGGTCTCGAAGGCTGGTCCCGAGGCGCCCTTCTTTCTCATTCGGTATTCGATTTCGGCACCCACTTCAAATTCCCGGATTCCAGGCTTCAGAAGCCCGATCACTTCTTCTACCACCTCACCTGCCAGAACGGCCGCCTTTCGCATCTGCGCGAGTTCCGCTGCATCTTTTCGCATGCGGAGGGCTTCCACCATGGCTGGGGCAGGAATCCATCTCAGGCGGGGCCCGGCTGCTTTTCTAGTGCTCCCCAGCTGGGCGACAGTAAGCAATACGGGATCGAATCCCACCCGTCTTGCCGAAATTCCCTTCAAGAACAGTCCTGCCGATTCGAAAAGAGAGCCTTTTTGCATCACGATCCGGACTCCGGAGGTTTCCTTCCGGGCTTGGACTGTGAACCGGCCGTCGGTAACCAGAGTAGCTCCACGCGGCGAGACAATCAGTGCCCCAGACTCCCCCGTAAAACCCGTCAAGTAATACCAACTGGCCGGGCCGGTGACGAGCAGGCAGTCCAGTTTCGATTCCTTGAGCTTCGAAACCAACGCACTGCGGCGACCTTGGAATGGCGTCTTCATAAATGAAACGAGGAGACCAGGGTCTCCTCGTTTTGAACCTCGATGAAAGTGCGCTACGCGGAATTCTCAGAGAATAATCCGCGGCGTCAGGAAGAACAAGAGTTCCTGCGACTGCGTGGTCGTGTTGGTGCGCCGGAAGAGATGCCCGATGAGCGGCAGACTGCCGACCAGGGGCACTTGGCTGATGTCCACCCGCTGCTGCGAGACGATAATACCACCGATGACCACCGTGCCGCCGTCGGCAACAGTGACCTTGGTTTCGGCGGACTGCGTATTCAGCGCGGGAATGCCTTGCACGCGAGGAATACCAGTATCAATCTGCGTGTTTTCGACCAGCACGTCCATGAAGATCGTGCCTTCGGCCGTGATTTGCGGGGTTACTTCCAGCTTCAGAACGGCGTCAATGAACTGCACCGAAATGGTGTTATTGATGGTCGTCTGAATCGGGATTTTTGTACCCTGCTTGACCGTCGCTTTTTCGTTGTTCTGGGTGATGACCTTAGGCTTCGAGAGCAATTTGCCGACGCCCTTGGATTCTGCGGCGGTGATGAACAAGTCCACCGCGAAATTCGGTGAACGGTGCCCGAGGAACAGTCCACTCGTCGGTGCACTGGCTCCGAGGTTGGTGTTCAACGGTATGGCTGAGGTACCTTTCGCGGCAAGAAAAGGATCCGGCTTGTTATCGACATTGCTGACACCTACCGTCGAATCTCCCCCAATTACTGACCGGCCGCTCGTTGTTCTTCCTTCGAAGCCAAGTTGGGTACCAATATCCCGCGCAAAAGAACGGGACGCGGACACCACGCGCGCTTCGATTTCCACTTGCTGCGATTTGCGGTCCAGTTGACGGATGAGATTGTCAATGACCGGGATGACCGATGGAATATCGCGGATAATCAACTGGTTTGAGCGGTCATCGGACAAAATGTCTCCGCGCGAGCTCAGGAATTTCTTCAGCGTGTCCTTCAGCGTTGCCGCCTTGCTATAGCTGAGCACGCGGGTAACGGTGACCGGAGCAACCGCTTCGGCTTGCGCCTTTTCGAGATCCCGCTGCGTTTCCGCTTCATTTTTCATCGTGGCGCGCGTCGCAATGCGCAGAACATTTCCATTTAGTTGCTTGTCGAGGCTGTTGTTCTGCAAAACGATGTCGAGCGCCTGATCCCACGGCACTTCATCGAGAACGATCGTAAGACTCCCCTTTACCGCGGGGTCCAGCACAACGTTCAGGCCGCTGATTTCGTGGATTAGGCGGAAAAAGTCGCGCAGGTCCACGTCCTTCAGGTTAACGGAGATCGGCTCCCCGGTGTATTTTGCGGCGGCTGCCGCTGGCGCAGGGGCTTGGCTTGCTGTGGAAGACTGCGCTTGTGAAGCCGAGGTAGCAAGCGTGGTTGCGGCAGTGGTCGCCTGCTGGACAGCTTGCTGGGCCGCCTGGTTCACCGTTCCATCTGGCCGAGCCGGTTCACCCTTCCCGCTGAACGAGGCTAGAACGAATGAGGGCTGGGTCAGTTCGCTCGGCAACATGAAGCGAGGAGCGGAAATCTGCGAATTCCTGGAAGAGCGGAGCACCGACAGCCGGGGCGTTGCATCGGTATACCGGAATTCCGGGCGCGACAGTTTGTTCTGTGAGGTCAGCGTCGTGGCATTCGCCGGAGTCACAGCAGGTTCGGCCGGCTGCGCATTGAAATAGATCACCACTGCGCCGGCATCGCGCGAAAGTTGATACGGCGTCGCCGACGTGAGGTCGATCACCACGCGCGCAACATCCGGACGATATTGCCCAATGCGCACTCCGCGCACGGGCGCCGAAACACCCGGGATGACCGTCTTTTGGACGGCGAGCCGGGCGCCCGCAAAATCCAGCACCAGGCGATCCGGGTCTTGCATCCGGGCGGCATGAACGTCAAGCCGTCCCTCGCCCTCCACCCGCACGGCCGAGCGCTGCGGCGCTTGCGTGATGGCAACGCTGGAGATCACCGCCCCGGTCGTGGTTGTGCCGGAGGGCTCCTTTGTCTGAGCAAGCGCGGGACTTGCCGCCACCGCGATGCTCACTAGGATCAGGCAGCCATGCCGTAAGGCCGGCCAATTCGTCTTCATTGCTGTTCTCCTGAACTGGAGTAAATTCGTTTATTCACCTGGCGTTCCATGGGCTTGCCGAATGCATCTTTGCCCTCTTCGTGGAATGAAACGCCATCCATCGAAATCTTCTCCACCGTGCCATCGTAAAGATGATCCCCTTCGCGGAGGAAATAGGTACGCGCTTGTGGATTCGAAACCACGGCGATCATTCCATTGGGGGCTTTCACAATTCCGTCAAGCCGAAGTGTGCTGACTTGCAGGCCAGCCTTGCCCGGGGGCAAATTAGGCGCTCCCTTGCCTTGCTGCCGGCCGATGAGCGACTCGAACGGATCGCGCCGCGCCATCCTAATCTCGCTCTCTGCTGGTGCAGATGTGCGGGGAGCTGCAGCCTTTTTCGCGGCAGGCTTAGCGGCCGCCTTGGCTGCAGGTTTTGCAGAAGATTTTACCGCGGGCTTCGCGGCAGGTTTCGCTGCGGGTTTGGCAGCCTGAGGTGCTGGCTTGGTTGCAGCAGGCGCCACGGGTTTGGCAGCCTGAGGCGCGGGCTTGGTTGCAGCTGGTGCTGCGGGCTTCGCCGCAGGTTTGGCGGGTTGCTGCGCGGGCTTAGCGGCGCCTTGTAGCGCGGACTTCACACTGTTGGGCCTCGACGGGCTGACCTGCGCGAGCACGCCGGGTGCGGCTGCCGCGATCATGATCCCTAGTCCGAGAGTTATCGCTGAACGCATAGTTCGCTCATTCCCGTTCATCGTTTACCCGCCGCTGGCGCTGGCGCCGGCCCCTTCGCTCCAGCAGCCGGAGCTGCACCGGCATCAGCGGGCTTGGTGAAAAATGTAGTTGCCGTGAAAATCCCCGAGACCGTGGTGCCGGGCCGCAAGGGATACTTCGTACCTTTCGATTTGTCCGGATCGTCAAACGTCAGGTCGCCCACGTTGATGATCCGCGACAATCGCCCCAGCCTTCCGAAAAAATCCAAAACGTTGAAATATGGCCCGTCCGCTTGTACTTCGAACGGCATTTCGTAGTGATATTCTCTGGGCACGATGGCCTGCGACGTCAAACGCCGCAACTGCACATTCGAAGCGCTCGCCGCGCCCTGCAGCAAGCGGATGAATTCATCCACTTCCTTCTCTTCCGGCACGATCGTCTTCAAGGTGTCCAATTGCTTGGAGAGCGCGTCCATCTGCTGTTTCAATTCGCCATAGCGCTGCTTGTAGACACTGAGCTGCTGGACTTCCTGATTTAGCTTGGTCCTTTGCTGAACCGCACGGTCCACTTCGTCGCGCTCCCGTGCAATAGGCGATCCGGGTACATAAACCCCGACGAGGACCAGCACCACGGCAACCGCCGCAGCCACCAGCGCCTGCATGATCACCGACATATCCCGAAACGGATTGGCCATGGCGCCTCCTTATCCTTTCTTCGCCGGCGCCTTAGCAGTTGCGGGCGGGGCCGCGGAGCTGGCCGGACGTGCCTGCACTGCCGGTGGCGGAGTAATTTCAGCAGAAATCTGGAATAGGAACGTTTGCACGGCCACATTCTTTTCGTCCTGCTTGGATTCCTTGATTTCCACTTTCGAGAAATACCCAGAGCGCTTCAATGAAGTAATAAAATTCGCGACGGAGTTGATGGAAGCCGAGGAACCTTCCATGGCCAGCGTATTGCCTTTGCGCGTCATCTCCGTAAGCCACAGATTCTCCGTCCGCGACACGGTGTTGGCGACCATGTCGAGCAATTCCTGCCCGCCCGTCCGGTCGCGCTGCAACTGTTCGATCGTGGCAACACGCTGCTGCAAGACCACTTTCTGCTTCTCGAACGCTTCCACTTGCAGCTTGGTTTGCTCCAGATCCGCCTTCTGCGCAGTCAGCACCTTGATCCGGGCGTTCTCTTCATTCAACTGCTTCTGCCAGGTGTAATAGAAGAAGCCAAGAACCAGCGCGCCGAGAACCAAGCCCGCGCCAATGAAAACGACGGGAAGCGCAGCTCCCGTGTCCACGGGACGGCGTGAGGACTTCGGTCGAACTTGTCCAAGCAGGTTTATTCGAATCATGGCTAGTCAAAGCTCCTCAGCGCCAGACCTACGGCAATGGCCAGCCGCGGGGACATTTCGCGGATCTGGTCATCGCTGTGCCGGCTGGGATTGATGAGCACTTTGCGGAACGGGTTCAACTCTTCCACGGGCATGGCAAACTCTTCGCGCAGCAGGTCCACCAGGCCGGGAACGCGCGCCGTGCCTCCCGCTACCACAATGCGCTGGATGCTTTCGCCGCTGGCCGTGGCCCGGAAGAAGTCAAACGTCTTCTGGATTTCCAGTGTAAGAATGTCAGAAACGCTGCGCAGGATCTGTTGCTTCTGCTCGTCGGTTACGCTCGGCAGCGAATCGCCCCTCTTCAGGCGCTCCGCATCCTCGAAGCTCAGGTCCAATTCCTTCTGCAGTGCGTCGGTGTACTGGTTGCCGCCCACGCTGACGTCGCGAGTGAACAGCGGCACGCCGCCGCGCACGATATTGATGTTCATGACGCTGGCGCCGATGTTCAGCAACGCCACCGTCTGTCCCGCATCCGGCTCGTAGTTGACTTCGAAGCAGTTCTGCAAACCGAAAGCATCGATGTCCACGACCACCGGCGTCTTGCCTGCCTGCGCCAATACGTTGGTGTGATTCAGGATTTTGTCTTTTTTTACCGCCACTAGCAAAACGTCCATCTGCGCGTCCATGGATTCGAGAAGCTGGTAGCTGAGGTTCACGTCGGCAATGTCAAAAGGAATATGCTGGCTGGCCTCGGAAGGAATCCGATCGTAGAGTTCATCTTCCGTCATCAGCGGGAGCGGCACGCGCTTTACAATTACGGAATGTCCCGAAACGGATGTGGCCACATTCTTCGTCTTGATGCGCTGCGCGTCGAAGATCTTGCTGATCGCGTTAGCGACCTGCGGAGCGTCCATGATCGCGCCGTCTACCACGGTGTCCTGCGCCAGCGTTTCCATCCCAAAGCTCACGAGCTCGTAACCCGCCTTCGTCGATTTCAGCTCGACCGCTTTGATGGAGCTGGATCCGATGTCCAGTCCCACGAGTTGTCGGCTCCTTTTGCCCAATCCCAACATATCGCGGCCCCTTTTCTAGCAAGCGTTCCTGTCGCCCACGCCAGCCTAACGGCGCCTTGCCGTCGCCTGGCTCATCTTGCGTTCCATCCAGCGGTCCAGGATCGTTTTACGCAGTTTCCAACGATTTCCAAGTTTGAATGCGGGAATTTCGCCCTCCGTGATGTAACGGTACAGGGTATCCGGGGAGATGCCCAGATACTGCGACGCCTGTCGTACGTTCATCACTTCGCGCGATTCACTCACGAGGAACGCCACCCCGGCATTCAATTGCAAGCCTGCAATCACGACCGTTTGTTGCACCCGACCTGCGCTGCGGACTTCCAGAGGGGTGCGGCCCGTGGGAGCTTTATGACATTGTGCACTCCGAGCGTCAAGGGAATCTATAGGGCTGTTGCCCTATGAATACGGGTAGTTCTAGGCAGTTTGGGGGGTATTATGGGGTAGTACCCGAAGTTCTAGTGGGCGAATTTCATCACTACCACAATGGGTTGTGGATTTCAGGAATTTCGCACCTGTCCGCCGGGACAGTTATCCTTTGTAAGCAATCCGCACAATCAGGACCCCAATTGCAAACTTTTCCAGATGGATTGGATTCGTGCCTTCGTATTTTCATCCATGACGATCTCGTCCGGCCACGGTCTCGCAAAACCTTCGGCGGGCCACTTGCGCGTGGCGTCAATCCCCATCTTCGAGCCGAAATCTTGCAAGCGTGCGGCGTGATCCAGCGTGTCCATGGGCCCCAGACTGAATTGCACGTCGCGTTCGGGGTCCAGAGCACAAAGCGTCTTCCAGACTACCTCGCTGTAATTGTGGATATCCACGTCATGATCGACGACCACGATCACCTTCGTGAACATCGCTTGTCCCAAGGACCAAATCGCGTTCATGATTTTGCGTGCGTGACCCGGATAGGACTTTCGAATCGCCACAATCATTAAGTTGTGGAAGATCCCTTCGGCCGGCATGGCCACATCCACAATTTCCGGGTATTGCATTTTCATGACGGGCAGGAACACGCGCTCGACGGCGTAACCCATGTAGAAGTCTTCCTGCGGCGGCGGACCCACGACGGTCGTTAAATAGATAGGATTTTTGCGGTGCGTCACGCATTCGACATGAAACACCGGATATTCTCCTTCCAATGAATAGAAGCCCGTGTGATCGCCGAAGGGACCCTCGGTTCGCATCTCGTTCAGATTGATGTAGCCCTCCAGCACGATTTCCGCATTGGCCGGCACCTCCAAATCATTCGTCTCGCAAGTCACCATCTCCACCGGCTCGCGCCGCAAAAAACCAGCGAACATCATTTCGTCCAGATCCGGCGGGATCGGCAGCATGCCGGAAAGTGCCGTCGCCGGATCAGCACCAATCGCCACTGCAACAGGGATACGCCCCTCCGGGTTTGCGGCCCGTGCCCTTCGAAAATGCTCCGCGCCATGTTTCTGCGTCTGCCAGTGCATTCCAGTCATCCGCTCGTCGTAGACTTGCATCCGGTACATCCCCACGTTGCGCTTCCCCGTTTCCGGATTTTTGGTAAACACGAGTGGAAAGGTGATAAACCGTCCGCCATCCTGGGGCCAGCATTTCAGAATTGGAAAATCGAAAAGATTGACGTCGCTTCCCTTTTGAATGACTTCCTTGCAGGCCCCGGATTTTACGCTCCTTGGGAAGAACGACCCCAGTTCCGCCAGCTTGGGCAGCATCTTGATCTTGTCAAAGAGCCCCTGAGGCGTTTCCATTTTCAAGAATCCCTGAATGCGCTCAGCGACTTCGTCGAGCTCTTTCACCTCAAACGCCAAGGCCATTCGCCGCACGCTGCCAAAAGTATTGATCAGCAACGGGTACCTCGACCCCTTTGGCTTTTCGAACAAGAGCGCCGGGCCCACTGAATTCGACGCCCGCTTCACGTCACGCGCCACGCGCTGCGCCACTTCCGTGATCTCCAGCACGGGGTCTACTTCCGCGTGAATGCGCTTCAGCTCCCCTTCCTTCTCGAGCCGCTTCACAAATTCCCGCAAATCAGCGTACCCCACTGTTCTCTCCTGTCTCGCCGAACTCTATCATGAACGCCTCTCGGTACTCGTCAATGTCGAGCGTCAGTCCCGAGGGGCACTTGCTGATGTCGCAGGAGCGAAAGGCCCCACAGTCCAATCCTCTTTCAATCGCACTATGAGTCGCAGAAGTTTCAAGCTGACACAATCTGTCTCAGACTGACCATAAACGGCCGAAGCATGCCACCTCTCCCTTTTGAAAGGTATTCCGTGCCGGGCCAAATAGCAGTGCCATAACGACTTACTGGGCACCAGCAAGACTACATCTCGTTCCGAGGCACGCCGCGAATTGGCCTCCCAATTGCACCCTCTCTTGAGGGAGTCGGTTGCTCGCACGTCATCCGCGTGGCATCTCCCAAAAACCCTGGAACCATTCGTTGATCGGGCAACAGAATTTCACCTTTAAGAAGGAGAGCCATAGACGTAAGTTCGCCAGCTGAATATTCCATCGAGCTTCGCTTCGCTCCGGCTCATCGGCCCAATATGCTGAATACGCTCCACATGATTCGACTCGATTATGTCTCTTGCATTTTGACCGTCCTGGCGACTGTGCTCATTGGCAAGAAGCTCTGGCAAGGCTGGGTCGTTGCTGCCGTTAACAGCGCGGTCGTTTGTGTCATTGGCGTCCAAACCGCGCAGTTCGGATTCGTCCCCGCCAATCTTCTCTGCATCGCCCTGTACACCAGCAACCTGGTCAACTGGCGCCCCAAAAAGCAGCACCAATAATCCCTAGACGCCCCCCCCGGTTCGCCGTGTTTTGCGTCTAAGTTCAATTTCCTCAGTCACTTCGAATAACCCACTAGTTATCCTTAACATGCTTAACCATTGTGCTAGCATGCTGTTTGGGCAAAAGCCCGTCTTGCCGTTCTCAGTTTTGACTTCCGTGCGGAAGTTGATTTCCCTCGCTCATGGCCATTAAAGCCTTTAGAATCAACACTTATAGAAAACAGGGGGTATTGTTTAGCCAAAAATCACCAAGACCTATCGCTCGACCCGTCCTCGAAGGCCGCCCGGAAGACATTCCTGCTCCCAGCGGAGCGAGCTTTTCGCCGCAGCACCAGCACCCAACTTATGTCCGCTGGTAGTATCCTGTGGGTAGCCTTATGAACCGCGTCTACTTCGATTACAACGCTACGACCCCCGTCGAGCCGGAAGTCCTCGACGCGATGCTTCCCTACTTCTCGGGAGAATTTGGCAATGCAGCCTCCATTCACACCCCCGGCCAGCGGGCTCGCGGCGCCGTCGAAACCGCTCGCGAACAAGTCGCCGCCCTGATCGGCGCCCGCGCCCAGGAAATCGTCTTCACCAGCGGCGGCACCGAGTCCGATAACCACGCCGTCTTCGGTGTTGTAGTACAGGCATTCCTGCCTGTCCCTACTTCAAAAAATCCCGATCCTTCTCCCCACATCATCACCACTGCCATCGAACACGAAGCGGTGCTGAACGCGTGTCAGGCTCTGGAGAAGAGCGGTGTGCGCGTTACTTTCCTCGCGGCAAATCGTGAAGGTCAGATTGATCTCGACGAATTGCGGCAAGCTGTACGACCGGAGACTGTGCTGATCACCGTCATGCACGCCAACAATGAGCTCGGCACCGTCCAGCCGCTCGAAGAGGTTGGCCGCATCGCTAAAGAGCGAGACATCTATTTCCACACCGACGCCGTGCAGTCTGCAGGAAAAGTACCGATCGATGTGAACAAGCTTGGAGTCGACCTCCTCTCCCTCTCCGCTCACAAGTTCTACGGTCCAAAGGGCATAGGCGCTCTTTACATTCGCGGCGGAACGCGTTTGCGCCAGCTTCTGTATGGCGGGCATCACCAGCGCGGCTTCCGCCCGGGAACGGAGAACGTTGCGGGCATCGTGGGACTCGGCAAGGCCGCGGAAATCGCGCGCGAGTCACTCGCAGCAGACGCGCGTCGCGTGTCCACCCTGCGTGACAAATTAGAACAGGGATTACTGGCACGCGTGCCGCATGCACGTGTTAACGGCGGCGCCTCTTTGCGCACTCCGAATACGACGAACCTCGTTTTTCCGGGTATCGAAGGCGAAGCGCTCCTCATTGCCCTCGACTTGAAAGGGCTCGCTTGCTCGACCGGAGCCGCCTGTTCTTCCGGCGCGGTGGAACCGTCGCACGTTCTGACGGCCATTGGTCTGCCCCCGGAAGAAGCTCGCGCCAGTCTGCGATTCAGTCTCGGCCGCCACACTACAGAACAGGAAATTGACTTTGCGCTGCAAGTCGTTCCTTCCGCCGTGGAGCAGCTTCGCGAGTTGTCGCCAACCTATCCAAAAGTGGCGGAAGCCCGGTAAACTAAATAGGCAGGCGCCGTTGCCACGGCGGGCGTCCTTCTTGAACGCATGACCACGACTACCCAATTCGATACGCTTCCGGAACGCGCAGAAATCCAGCGCGGCCTCGTCGCCGTCGCCATGTCCGGCGGTGTAGATTCCTCCACCGTTCCAGCGCTGCTCCAGGAACAAGGCCGCCCTGTCGTAGGCTTGACGATGCAGCTCTGGAATCAGCGCCGCCTTCCCGAACTGCAAGGCGATGGACCCGCACAGCACCGCTGCTGCTCGCTCGATGATGTCTACGACGCAAAAGCGGTGGCGCAGCATTTGAAGTTCCCGCATTACGTGGTGAACTTCGAGGCGCAATTTGAAGAGCGCGTCGTTCGCCCTTTCGTTAATCAATACCTTTCCGGCCGCACGCCCATTGCCTGCACCAACTGCAACACGGACGTGAAGTTTGAGCCGCTGCTACGCATGGCGCGTCAGATCGGCGCCGAGCGGCTCGCCACCGGGCACTACGCACGCATCCGCAAGAACGACGTCACCGGTCGCTGGGAATTGTTGCGCGCAAGAGACGAGAGCAAGGATCAATCCTATTTCCTTTGGGGCTTGTCGCAGCAGCAGCTTTCGCGCAGCGAATTCCCTTTGGGCGAACTCACCAAGGAAGAAGTCCGCGCCGTCGCGCGCCGCGCGCAGCTTCCCGTGGCGGAAAAGCCCGAAAGCATGGAGCTATGCTTCGTGCCGAATGGAAATTACGTTCAATTCATTCAGGCGTATTCGCGCGCGAGCGGAATCTCGCTGCACGGCAGCGAAGGCGAAATCGTGACCGAAACGGGCGAGGTCATCGGACGCCACAATGGTGTGCATGAGTTCACCATCGGCCAGCGCAAAGGCCTCGGCTTTGCCGTAGGCAAGCCGCTCTACGTGATCTCCATCGATCAAAAGCAGAATCGTGTGGTCGTGGGAGATGACGACGCTCTGCGCACCACGGCGTTTCAAATTGAAGATGTGAATTGGGTTTCGTGCGACACGCCCGATGCGCCCCTATACGCGTTCGCAAAAATTCGCCACAAGCACGAGCCGGCAGCCGCAACCATTGAGCCACTCGGAATGAATCGCGCGCGCATCACTTTCGATTCGCCCCAGCGCGCGATTACCCCCGGACAAGCGGCTGTCTTCTATGACGGGGATCGCGTGCTGGGCGGCGGCTGGATCCGCTGAAGAACCTTGTGAAACGGAAGGACGCGACTCCTTCTGCGCTCGCAATGCACAAAAATAAAAAGGGACAGACAAGAATGTCTGTCCCCGTCTAATATCGAATCGCGGTTGTTCAGCTCAAATAAATAGCTCTTCTTCTTGCTGTTCGCGCGGATCGTCGCGGCGGGAGCCTCGGCCGCGCCGCGAGCGGAGAAGATCGAGGCCCACCTTAATTCCCTGCACCAGCGCAGACGCCTTCTGCACCGGACGCCAAAAATTGTGCTTGAACTTCGATCCCGCATCTTCCACAGCTTCGAGCGTGCCCGTCAAAATTCGGTCGGCATGAACGAGTTGGCCGCGCAACCGGTCCGAGGCCTCCGTCAATACGCGGTCGATTTTCTGCGCCTGGCCGCGCGCCAAATATACGACGTGCGACGCGTCGTTCACCATGCTGGAAATTTTCGGTTGCGTATCGTCCAACAGGATCTGGACGCGTGTAAGGATGGGACCAACACGCGCCTGTAAATCGCTCGTCAGCCGGTTGACGTTCTCCGACGTGCGGCGCATCTGAAAAAATAACAGCGTCAGCATCACCACCTGTACGACCAGCGCTATCGCCGCGATGATGCTGAAGAATTCGAGCCAGAATTGCATAGGCGCCCCACCCGCCCCACTAGGAGGCGGAACCCCGTGCTACCGTCCTGCCAAGTCCCTACGACTTCGATTCGCGCAGATAAGCTTCGCGCCCGGCTTCGACCGCCGCCGAGATGGAATCCTTCTTGCGCACTGCAACATCCTTGCTGCGCTCGATCAACTCATCTGCGCGCTCGCGGAGCTCGCGAGCCTTCTTCTGCGCGTAATCCTTGCCTTCATCGGCCTTCTTCGCTAGGAACTCGCGCGTGTCCTCACCAGACTTCGGAGCGAAGAGAATCCCTACCAGCGCTCCAACTCCCAGCCCTACGAGGAAATATGTCACCTTGGATCCTACATTGTCCGCCATGGCAACCTCCACAGAAACCGTAGCATAGCAGCATCGCGGGTGCAATGTGAGCTAACCTGTATCTGGCGCCGAAACTGGTTATTCCTTTGAAACACTCCCTAAATGCTCGAGAATTTTCTCCGCGCTTTTTCGCGTCACCAGCTGGCTTAATTTCTCCACTCCCGCTCGCTGCACATTGGCTACACTTCCAAATTCCTTCAGCAGTTTTTGCGCGGTCCTTGCCCCCACCCCAGGAATATCCTTGAGCGCTGTTTCCGTCTGACGTTTGCCGCGACGCTGCCTGTGGAAGGAAACCGCGAAGCGGTGAGTCTCGTCTCGGATTTGCTGAATCAGGTGGAGCACGGGCGAGTGGCGGTCCAGCACGACCGGTTCGTCCTCCTGCCCATAGACGTAGAGGATCTCTTCCCTTTTTGCGATGCTGGCCATCGGCTGATTGATGACTTGCAGCGATTCCAGGGCCTGAGCGGCGGCATGAAGCTGGCCAATTCCGCCGTCAATCAGAATCAACCCGGGCAGTTCTTTCTTCTCCTCCAGGACGCGCCGGTAGCGGCGCGTGACCGCTTCGCGCATGCTTGCAAAGTCATCGTTGAGCCTGGGCAGTTGAGCGCTGCCTCCGTCTTCTCCGCGGCCGTCCTCCCCGCGAATGATGAATTTCCGGTAGTCCGATTTTTTCATCCGTCCATTTTCCCAGACGACCATCGAAGCGACGGTATCTGTCCCCTGGATATGAGAAATGTCGAAGCTCTCGATGCGCTTGGGTTCGTCGGCGAGATTGAGCGCATTTTGCAACGCTTCGCCAATGGCTTTCGAACTCGGCTTCAGCACGCGAAAACGCTGCTCGAACGAATGTTTTGCGTTGTTCTCCACCAGATCGAGAAACGCGCGCTTGCTCCCGCGCTGCGGCGTGAAGATCTCGACTTTGTGGCCCGCGCGCTCCGTCAGCGTCTCCTCCAGAAGTTCGCGGTCCTCGAAATCCGCGAAGACGTGGATGGCTTTCGGCAAATACTCCGCTTCCAGATAGAGCTGCTTCAGAAGAGAAGGAACGAATTCCTGCGCATCAAATTCTTCCAGGTCCTCACAATAAAATTCCCGCCGATCGACAACCCGCCCGCCGCGCAAATGAAAAAGATTCGCGGCCACCAGCGGCGGTTCGGCATAGTACGCAAGGACGTCCGTGTCGTCACCCTGCGCGGAAGCGATGCGCTGGCGCTCTTCAATATCTTCAAGCGTGCGCAGCAGGTCGCGGTACGATGCAGCCTGCTCGAAATGTTCTTTCTCCGCGGCCGCGCCCATGCGTTCTTCGAGGCTTTTGATCAGGTCGTGCCGCCGACCTTCCAGGAAGAGCCGCACATCGCGCGCGGCTTCCGCGTAGCGATCGTCCGTCGTCAGCCCGGTAACACAGGGGCCCAGGCACCGTTTGATGTAGTACTGCAAGCAAGGCCGCGGGTGAGATCGCGAGAGGTCCACCGTGCAGGACGGAACCATGAACCGCTTGTGGACAAAATGGAGAATCCGCCGCGCCAGACTCGACGGGAAGTACGGACCGAAATACAGCGACCCGTCCTTCTTGATGCGCCGCGTGAAATACACGCGCGGATATTTTTCCGCGGCCGTGAATTTGATGTACGGATAGGTCTTGTCGTCGCGCAGCACGACGTTGAATTTCGGGCGGTACTGCTTGATGAGGTTGTGCTCGAGCGCCAGGGCTTCGCGCTCATTGCCGACGAGAATCGTCTCCATGTCGGCGATTTCCCGCGCCAGCGAACCCGTCTTGGCATCGGCCCAACGTGATTCCAGGAAATATGAGCGCACGCGGCTTCGCAGGTTGCGCGCCTTCCCGACGTAAAGCACGGTGCCGCCAGCGTCTTTGAACAGGTAGACACCTGGCGTTTCAGGGAGCAAAGCGGCTTTTTCGCGGGGTTCCATGGAGCTCTTTGCAGAACGCTGCAATCGCGGACAACTTCCATCATACTAGAGGGAATCCAAGAGGTGGGAGAGCCTCTGTGCCCAGCATGAGATTCAGGATAGCGATTCCAATTCTCGCGGCGCTCTTGCTATTGTGCGCTGCATCGCTTGTGCACGCGCAAGACCCGCCGCAGGAATCCTCCTCTAAACCTGCTGACGCGCCAAGTCCCGCGCCGGAAAAGCCAACCGGTAAGCCCGCAAAGAACGATAAGAAGAATAAGGATACCGCGACAAATTCAGCGCCGGATCAGCCCACTTGGGATCCGCTGCGAGCTGAAAAAGATCTCGAAGTGGGCCAGTACTACATGCGGAAGGGCGATGTGGACGCGGCGATCGACCGCTTCGAGGACGCCACACTGGCAAAACCCGGCTACGCGATTCCCTTTCGATTTCTGGGCGAGGCGCAGGAGAAGAAGGGCTTGAAGAAGCAGGCCATCAAATCCTATCAGCGGTATTTGGATTTGTATCCTCACGCGGAAGATCGAGAGAAAATTCAAAAGCGAATCGAAAAGCTCCATAAGGCAACGGAGAAACAGAAGAATTAGTCCTGGCGCTTGTCTTCTCTGGCCTGTTCCCCGGCGGCACCGACAATCATTTCGTCGCCGTGAGCGTACTCGCCCTTGCAAAAATTAACGCGCGAGACGGTCGAGGACGCGGCGGGCTCGGTCAAATTCGGCGAAGCGCTTTTCCTCCGCGCGAAATTCCTTTGAATGCGAAACCAGGCTGCAGCCGGAACGACGGGTAGGATGCTTCACGTGCAGCATTTCGTGAAACAAAACATATTCCACGGCGCATTGCGGAACCCTTGCGCGGTCCATTCGCCGGTTTAGCAGAATCTGATTGGGACCGGGATCGTAGCAGCCGAATTGCCGCCGCCAGTTTTTCGAGCTCCACCCGATACGCGGACGCTGCAATTCTCCGCCGAAATATTTTCCATTCAGATCCTCGAAGAGCTTCTCTAAATCAAAAAATTCCCCGCGAGGATTCGCGGCTGCCAGCCGGACGCGTCCGCCGCGCATGCGGTTCATGCGCGCCCGGGTTCGATCGCTGCGCGCGTACTCCAAATACGGTTCGACAAGAGACCGCGGCGCTTTCCGGCGGTACACTCGTCCGAGCAGCAAAGCCGCCGCTCCCTCAAGCACCGGGCGCGGCGCACGCCGCAAAAGGTCCGAGAACCGTACGTAAATCATCTCCTCGCGCCGCCGGATCGTCAGCACCAGACTCGAATAAGCGTAAAATTCGACGCGGAAACGCGGAGGCCGGCCGTCACACCCAAGCCGCGTAAACACCCGCTGAAAAAGCGGCGCGCCGCCTGGCACGGGATGATTTTCTCGCTGATTCGCGTTCGCCAATCTCATCAGATTTTCAGGCCCATCAATTCTTGCGGCGGACCGGCGGAGGCGCCACTTTTTTCTTGGCCTTCTCCGCGTCGTTCAGGGCGTCCCGCGTTCCTTCGATGGCATCGTCGAGATTATCCTTATAAATCTCGCGTTCCGCGCCTTCCGCCGACAGCTTTTCAAGGATAACCAGAAACTCCTTGGTGCGCACGGACATCAGTTCAACTCCTTTGCGGATGTTGTCCTGTTTTTCAATCCCCAGCTGGATGAGATCCGCTGCGTCGTCCACGCAGCCCACGTACGCATTGAGGAGCGAGTTCAGCATGTCCGCATGACGGTTTGTGGAAGGATGCTCCAGTTCATATTGAAATTTTTTCAAACGGTCTTCCGCGAACAGGAGAAAAAGCCGGATGCGCTCGTTGGTATTGTTTTCCGCATCGCGGATTTTGTCAGCTTCGATGGATGAGAGATAGTCCTTCTGTTGCTGAAGGCCGGCGTTCGCGGCCTGCGAACCGCTGAGAACCAGATAGGAAGCGAATAGGACGCGCGTCAGGAATCTCACGGTTGTTTCTCCGGTGGAGGCGGATTTTTCGCCTTCTGGTTCAGCGGACGGTTTGGGAATAGCAGTTTCAGCAGCTCGTCATCCATGGCGGCTAGATCCTCGCGGACGATTTCGAGCGGTGGCTTGAAAGGCTCGGGAGCCACGAGCAAACTCTCTGCAATCTCGCGAATTCCCTTGCGTGCCTGGATCTCCAACTGGCGGTAGCCATTCGGCTGTTTCTCGGCGTTGGGGTGTTGCTTTTTCAAAGCATCGAGCGTCGCGCGAACATTGTCCCGATATTTTTCGAGCGTCAGGCCGACGGTACTGTTGTCACCGGCCTTTTCGGCTTGCCTGACGGCTTCGAACTGAGTTTCGCCGAGTTTTTGGAGAAGTTTTGCTTTGCGAACAGAATCCGATTCCCGATCGAATCGCGTCTGGAGATCTGCCAGCTGGCCTGCTGCGAAAGGAGGCCATACAAAAAGAACAAGCGCGAGGCCGAAAGCCGCTCCCAGGGATGTGCCGCGAGCCTTCATGCGGTCACCTTTTTTGCTCCAGCATGCGTTTCAAAACCTTGCTGCGCTGTTGCGCCTGCCAGACCTGATCGGGATTCTTGTCCTGATCCAGCTCGAGAAATTTCTGGTAAGCCTCCAGCGCGGGCTTCGGCTGGTTCAGTTTATCGTAGCAAATTGCGCGGACAAACCACGTCCCGGCAATAGGCTGTTCCACTTTGGCAATTTCATCCAGCGTCGCGAGCGCGGCTGGATAATTCCCACCCAGAAAGAATGCGGAGCTGAGGTCCTTCCAATACACAGTGTTTTTCCCATCCAGGCGCAATGCAGCACGAAGCTCCTTCTCCGCAGCCGAAAAGTCGCGCTTCTGCATATATACGCGGGCGAGACCGCCGTGGAGTTCCGCTTCGCCGGGGGCCAGGGCCACTGCCTCCTGAAGAGTATGAGCGGCATCGTCCCATTTTTTCCGGCCAATCTGGATGTCGGCACGAAGCTTCAGCAGTTGCAGAGACGGCTTTCCGGAATCCGTGCGGCTGAGTTCGGCATCGGCGGCGTCGAATTTCTCTTGCTCCAGATACAAGTGCACCAGCCGCGCGCGCGCGCCAGAATCCGCAGGCTGCACGGCCAAGTATTGTTCATATGCTTCGGTGGCTTCCGGTTTCTTCTGCTGGTCGAGGCTGCGCGCCAGGCCTAGCAGCGCGCGCGATTCCTTCGGCTGGCGCTCGATGGCGTTACGGAACTTCTGCTCAGCGTGCGCGGGGCGATTCAAGGCGAGATACGTCTCGCCCAGATGCAGCAACGTGTCCACGTCCAGCGGATCGAGGGCCACGGCATTTTCGAAAGCCGTGGCAGCGGTGCTTGCGTTGCCACTGCGTTCCAACGCGACTCCCAGAAGAAAGTGCGGGCGGCTTTGCGCCGGCAGGAGTTCCGCGGCTTTGGTGAGCGGCGCGACGGATGCGGCGGGGTCTTTGTCCAGAAGAAGAATCCCGAGGTCCAGATGGGCTTCGGACATTTTGGGGTCGATGGCGATGGTGCGTTCGTACTCGGCGCGCGCCTCGCTGGTTTTCTTCAGCGCGGTGTAAACATACGCAAGCTGAAAGTGCGCATAAGCCGAATCCGGCTGTTCGGCAATGACTCTCTGAAGTGGAGTGATTGCCGCTTCGAATTCATTCTTGTCGATATCGCGCTTCGCTTCGTCCAGCAGGTCGTTCAAAGGATTGGCAACCTTCTGCGACTTAGATTGCCCAGCAGCTTTTTGTTTTGGAGAAGCTTGCGCAAAAGCAATCAGTTTGTCACCGAAGAGTGGCGTAGCACGCAGCGCCGCTGCGAAGAGGATACTGCAGAGCGTGTACCGGAGAGTTCGTGAGGCCAATGGACGGTGACGCGAATGCATCATGGTTCGACCGGAGGAGTCTTGGCTCCATTCAAAACCGTAGCAGTTGGGCCTGCTGCTTTGGATGCGCCGTTCGCTCCGCGCTTTGCCTGCCCATTACCGTTCAGGACACGCGCCAGGTAGCGGCCGGTATGCGATTGCGGATTCCGCGCCGCCTGTTCCGGCGTCCCCGTTCCGATAATTTTGCCGCCGCGGTCGCCGCCTTCCGGCCCCAGATCGATCACCCAGTCCGCGGACTTGATGACGTCCAGGTTATGTTCGATTACCAGGAGCGACGCTCCACCCTCGAGCAGCTTGCGGAACGCACTCAGAAGTTTCGCGATGTCATCGAAGTGCAATCCTGTCGTCGGCTCGTCGAGGATGTAGAGCACCCCGTAATTGTCCGTGCGTGAAAGATGGGCGGCCAGCTTCAATCGCTGCGCTTCGCCCCCCGAGAGCGTCGTTGCGGACTGCCCCAGCCGCAGATACCCAAGCCCAATCTCATTCAGAATTCTAAGCTTTGAAACGACCTTAGGCACATTCGCGAAAAAGGCCAGCGCCTCCCGCACCGTCAATTGCAGCACTTCATGCACATTCTTCCCGCGATAGCGCACTTCGAGCACACCGCTCTTAAAGCGCGTGCCCCGGCATTCTTCGCAAATCAGCTCCACGTCCGCCAGAAACTGCATTTCCACGGTGACGGTGCCGTCGCCCTGGCACGTCTCGCAGCGCCCGCCCGGAACGTTGAATGAAAAATGTCCCGGTGCATAGCCGCGGCGCTTGGCGTCCGGCGTCTCGGCAAAGACATCCCGGATGGCGTCGAAAGCCTTCAAGTAAGTGGCCGGATTCGAGCGCGGGGTGCGTCCGATGGGCGACTGATCGACGATGATCACTTCGCGGACGTTTTCATCGCCTTCCAGTCGGTCGCAGAACTCTTTCACGCTCCCGCCATTCTGTTTGGCCGCGAGCGCTTTGTACAAAACATCATGGACCAGCGTGGATTTGCCCGACCCGCTGACTCCCGTAACGACAACGAGCGTGCCGAGCGGAATCATCACATCCAAATTTTGAAGATTGTGCAGGTTCGCGCCGTACAACCGCAGGAATTTTCCTGCCGGCTTGTGCCGGACGTTTGGCACCGGAATGCGCAGTTCCCCGCTGAGGTAGCGCCCCGTCAGCGATTTATGTTCCGCCAGCATCGCCTCATACGTACCAGCGAAGAGCAGCTTCCCGCCGAGTTCCCCCGCTCCCGGTCCAAGATCGATGACGCAATCCGCCGCTCGAATCGTGTCCTGGTCGTGTTCGACGACGAGCACGGTGTTCCCCAGGTCGCGCAACGATTTCAGGATATCAATCAGCCGTTGCGTGTCACGCGGATGAAGACCGATCGACGGCTCATCCAGCACGTACAGCGCACCGACCAGATGCGAACCAAGCGATGTCGCAAGCTGAATGCGCTGCGATTCTCCGCCGGAAAGCGTGGACGTCAAACGATCCAACGACAGGTAATCCAGCCCAACTTCATCCAGGAACTGCAAGCGCGTGCGGATTTCCTCGAGGATCTTTTCCGCAACTTTCCGTTGGCCTTCGGAAAGCTGCAGCGTAGAGAAGGACACACGCGCTTCCTTCACTGTGAGTTTGCAGACTTCCGTGACCGCTCTTCCCGCCACGCGAACCGCTCGAGCTTCCGCGCGCAAGCGCGTCCCGCCGCACTCCGGACAAGTGGCGTAGCCGCGATAGCGGCTCAGGAAAACGCGAACATGGAGTTTGTACTTCTTGCGCTCCAGCCAGTTGAAAAATCCCTTCACGCCTTCGTAGTCGTTTTCTGAATCGCCTTCGAGAATCAGCCTGCGATGTTCCGCGCTAAGCTGCCGCCACGGCACGCTCGTCGGAATGCCTCGTCCCCGCGCCCATTTCTTCGCTTCTTGAAAAAGCGCGCGATACCGGGGCTTGGTCCACGGCTCGATGGCGCCCTCATCAAAAGACTTGCTCGGGTCCGGGACCACCAAATTCAGATCGAAGTCGATTGTGTTTCCGAAACCCTGGCAGCGCGGACAAGCTCCGTAGGGATTGTTGAACGAAAAAAGGCGCGGCTCCGGCTCCTGGTAGAGCGTGCCGTCATTCTTGCATTCGAATCGTTCGTTGAACGTCAACCGCTCGGCAGCGTTTCCCGCGCCGTCGGCGATAAATTCCAGAATGGCTTCGCCCTGCCCTTCGCGATAACAAATCTCGATGGAATCCACCAGACGCGAGCGCGACTCTGCATTTACCGCCAGCCGGTCCACAAGCACATAAACCGGCTTCGAGAAATCCACATCCAGCAGCGTCTCCGGCGAAGAAAATTCGTGGATTCGTCCCGCCTGGACCAGCCGGTTGAAACCGCGTTTCTGCAGATCGAGCAGCCCTTGGCGAAGCGCGTCCGGCGAGGGAGCTGCCGCAGCCTTTTTCGCGGTGCGTTTCGAAACCACCGTGCTTACAGGCAATGCGATTCGAAACCGATGCAACACGTAAAACCGTCGCCCCGGCGCCAGCGACAAGATGCGCGTGGCAATTTCGTCCGGGCTGTCCTTCCGAACCTCGGCTCCGCACTTTACGCAAAACGTCTGCCCGCACCGTGCAAAAAGCAGCCGCAAGTAATCGTAGATTTCCGTTGCTGTGGCCACCGTCGAGCGCGGGTTTCGCGTGGAATTTTTCTGCCGGATCGCCACCGCCGGCGCGATGCCAGAAATCTCATCCACATCAGGCTTTTCCATGCGCTCCAGGAACTGCCTTGCGTAGGCAGATAGTGACTCCACGTAGCGCCGCTGCCCTTCCGCATAGATGGTGTCGAACGCCAGCGAGGATTTTCCCGATCCGCTGACGCCCGTAACCACGGTGATGGCGTTATGCGGAATGTCCACGCTGATATTTTTCAGATTGTGGACGCGTGCGCCCCGGACGCGGATGGACTCCTGCTCCAGCTGAATTTCTTTCGTGGTGTGGGTGATCTCTTTCGTCGCCAAGGGGAAGCCCAGACAGCGCGTTTAGCAGGCACTGCCTAAACTTCAAATTATACGACTGCCGTCAAACCGTAGCAAACAGCCCAATTTCGAGCTACAGCGCCGCCCACCTTCCTAAAGAACGTCTGACAAGCGGGTCGTTCAAACAGGCGGAACCGTTGGCCTGGGTAGACCCGCTTCTCAGGTCAACCGATTAGCCAGGGAGCGAATCGAGCGCCCTGCAGGACTCCGCACTATTGTCATAATAGACACATCTGTGTCATGGTTTCCCTTTTCTTTCGTCTCCACTCTGTATACTAAGCATAGAAAAGCATGCTTGTTTCCTCCCTCGGGCTGGGAGGGCAAGCCTAACCAAAATAGCCTCAAGCAAGAGCCAGTTCAGAATTCCCCGCAGGACTGGTCAGGGGCACTCTCTTTCGCATTCCGCTTGTTGAACTGATTGAGTTGCCTGTTTTTTAGGTCGCTGATCGACTACAAGGAGGTCTGCCATGGTTCACCGCAAGAGTTGGGGTCGCATTGTCGCAATTGTGATCCTCGGTTTAGCAGCGCTATGCGCACCCGCCAGTTCGCAACAGTTTTCCACGCCAAAGAATGTTTCAAACAACTCGGATTTTTCATTCACTCCACAGCTCGCCGTGGATCTGGGTGGGAACATCTACGTGGTGTGGGAAGATGATACCGACACGAACTCTAATATCTTGTTCAGCCGTTCGACGGATGGCGGAACGTTTTCGGCCCCAAAGGGCGTCTCCAACAGTGCTGGCTTCTCTTTCAACCCTCGCATTGCAGTGGACTCCGGCGGCACCATCAATGTGGTCTGGCAGGATAGTCCTGACTTCTTTAGAACCTCGAATGTGTTCTTCAGCCGCTCGAACGATGGGGGTAATACTTTCTCCACGCCAATAAACCTCTCCCAGACGATTGTCTCTGCTTTCTACTCCGTCCCGCAGATCGCAGTGGATACCGCCGGCAACATCAGCGTTGTTTGGGAGAGCGACACTGGTAACTTCGCCATTTGGTTCAGTGGCTCGAGCGACGGTGGGACCACGTTTTCGGGGCCGAAGATGCTCTCCACCAACACTGGTGGCTCGATAGATCCGCAAATCGCCGTGGATAAGAACGGCAACATCAATGTCGTTTGGGAAGATGATATTGCCGGCCATTCAGACATTTCTTTTAGGCGCTCGATCGATGGGGGTGCGACCTTCCTCCCGATCCTGATGCCAAAGAATCTCTCGAACCCCGATGGTAGCTTTATTGCTAGCTCCCACAGTCCCCGGATCGCCGTGGATCTTAGCGGCAACATCAACGTGGTTTGGGCGGGTACTGACCCCATTGACTTTAATGCGGACATCTTCTTCAGCCGCTCGAACGATAACGGCGAGAACTTCTCGCCCCCGAAGAATCTCTCGAAGAATACTGTTCTCTTTGGTGACTCTGGCATTCCGCAGATCGCGGTGGATCTTGTCGGCAACATCAACGTGGTTTGGGAAGCCCCTGACACTAATCCGGACATCTTCTTTGCTCGCTCTAGTGACGGGGGCGCCAACTTCTCTACGCCGCCACCAAAGATTTCCAACGGCCTCGGCTCCTCGCGCAATGCACGGCTGGCCTTGGATACCCACGGCAATATCGATGTGGCCTGGGAGGACAGCACCGGCAATCGGGACATCTTCTTCACACGTTCGACAGATTCAGGCACTTCATTTCCCACGATAGTCAACCTTTCCAACGACTCGGGCCTGTCCTTAGCCGCACAGATGGCCGCGGACAAGGACGGCAACCTCAACGTGGTCTGGCAAGACAACACGCCGGGTATCTCACAAATCTTTTTCAGCCGCTTGCCCGCCGACGCAGGAGCAAACCAGCCGCCGACGATCGTGACTCCGCCAGCGAATCAGACAGTCACGGCGGGTCAGACGGCGACGTTCTCGGTGACGGCCTCCGGCACCGCGCCCTTGAGCTATCAGTGGCAAAAGAATGGCGCGGACATCAACGGGGC
>QHYE01000054.1:39101-92846 GCA_003224055.1 Acidobacteriota bacterium
AGACAACACGCCGGGTATCTCACAAATCTTTTTCAGCCGCTTGCCCGCCGACGCAGGAGCAAACCAGCCGCCGACGATCGTGACTCCGCCAGCGAATCAGACAGTCACGGCGGGTCAGACGGCGACGTTCTCGGTGACGGCCTCCGGCACCGCGCCCTTGAGCTATCAGTGGCAAAAGAATGGCGCGGACATCAACGGGGCTACCTTGGCGAGCTACACCACTCCGGCCACAGCCGCGCAGGACAATGGTGCGGAGTTCAGGGTAGTGGTGAGCAACTCGGCAGGCAAGGCAACCAGCAATCCGGCGACGCTTACAGTGTCCCCGCCCGAATGCTCGCCGACGTCGCGGGTTTCGCTATCCCCGGATACCCTCTGGTCGCCGAACCACAAACTCGTCCAAATCACTGCAACACTCGAAACAAGTGACGGCTGTGATGCGAATCCAGCGGTTACCTTGGAGTCGATCACCAGCAACGAGCCGGACAACGGCCTGGGTGACGGAGACGAGCCGAATGACATCCAGGCGGTGGGCGGCGGACCGATCCCGTTCGGAACCTATGTGCGGTCGTTCTTGTTGCGAGCGGAACGCTCCGGAATGAGAGCCGGGCGGGTCTACACCGTCAATTACATGGTTCGAAATGCCTCTGGCAACAAAAGCTTGGCATCGGCCCAGGTTTCAGTAGGCAGCCAGGCAACAGAGGCGTCGCCAAATCGCTCGGGCCGTAAGAAGTAGGAGTCCGGGTCATAACCTGGAATGATGCTCAGATCGCGGCACGCCAACGTGCCGCGATCTGGGCATTTCCTTCCCTATCCAGAATCTTGTTTGAATCATTGAACTCTGCCAGTTTGCGCGGATTTCATGCAATACAAATCATTTAGAATCGACACTTACAAAAGTCTATCAAAACAAATGACTTTAACTCCCTTTAGAATTATGAACTTATGAAAAACATAGGGGTGGGGGGGGATTATGGTTAACCAGAAACCCCAAGAAAGATTTGCATCCCGGTAGAGCTCGACCGAGGGAGGGACCTGTTTCTTCTTCCCGATGGGCGAATCCGTCCGGCCTGGCACCGTGAGGGTTCCATTCCACCAGTCACTGGCCTGTGCCGACCCTGTCGGGTTTAGGCGCTACGCGATGCCCAGCCGCCGCACGCAATCTCGAAGAATTTCTGCTTCCCACGCCGGGCGCCTTGGATTCTTCGGATGCGTCCGATCGCTGGGAATTCTCCCCACCAGATGCAAAAACACGGCAGCGGAATGTTTATACGCCGGAACTGGCGCTCGAAACGCCACGTTTCCCAAATACTGCAGCGCGTCGGACAGAGCGTAATACCCAGGATCACCTGTTTCCCAGAGGCGGTCGCGCTCCGCAAATTTCTCCGGTGCAAACGTCGCCAGCCCCAGCAAATAGTCGGAGCCGTATTCGATCATGTTGATGCCCAGATCATTTCCCGTATAGATGCGGAAATCCGGCCGGTGCGCGTCGCGGACGGCGAGCCGCTCCAACTCGATCAGCCGGTCGAGCGAAGAATGTTTCATCCCCTTGATTTCCGGAATGTCCAACAATCGCCGAAAGGTTTCTTCATCAAAAATCTCGCCGTTCGGCGCGAACATTTGCCCCAGCTCGAACGCGAGCACATGCGGATATCCTCGGCACATGGCCGCATACGTGGAAGCCTTCTCCGCGGAGGATTTTCCGTGCAGCCGGCTCGTCTGGAACACGATCGGAATTCCACCATGTGAAACAATGGCGTCCATCTGCTTCCGGTAGAGTTCAACAATGTCGCCTGTTTGTCCTTCGATGTACGCACCGCCTACAAATTGCACATCTTTGCCCAGCGCCTCTCGGGTCCATCGCAGCACGTCACCTTTTTCGGAATCGTTCAGATAGTTCACGTAGCCGGTGTCCATATTCACCGCGTTCATCAGTCCAGCGTGATGCGTGGCGCGCAGATGATTTTGAAAAGCTTCGACGGCGATTCGACCATCCTCTTTAAACGGCAGAAGCGCCGCGGCGATGCCTTGAACCTTGCGGCCGAGGACTTGCCGTTGAACGAAAGATTCGATTTTCATCGCTTCGCCTTCGCAACCTTCAACCGTTCCGCCAATTCGGAACTCTTGTAGTAGCTGTCCAGTGGATAGCATCCCGAAGGCAAACCCTTCCGCGGCGCGGTTGTGCAATCGCTGAACGTTCTGCAAACCCGTTTATGCTGAATCTCATTTCCTTCCGTCGCATCCCACAATATCTCGGGATAGGTCAATACCATCCGTCCGAGCCCAACCAAATCCGTCCATTCCTCGCGCACAGCGGCTTGCGCCACGTTTGGCAAAAAATCCTGCAAATAGCTGTACGCCGTTCCCACAATAATCAGATTCGGAAAACGCTGCTTCAATTCGCGCGTGACTTTCATCTGCAACGCCACGCCAACCAGCGGATCTTCGGGAGGCTGATACCCGTCCGACGGCGGATAGAGCGCGGGCCGTTGAATGTGCGGATTGTAATAGGGACTGCCCGCCGTGATGTTCACTAGCCGGATCTCCAGCTCCTCCAGCAAAGAAAGAAACCGAATCGTCTCGGTCAGATTCGCTTCCGTGGGATGAAGCGAATTCACGCCGAATCCCCAGCGGTACGGAATCAAGTTGTCATGCGATTCGGGAATTCCCGGCCCCAGTTTTCCATTCGCCGTTTGGGATGGATCGGGGCGAAATGGCACGGTGTCGAAGGCAGAGAGCCGCACGCCAATCGCAAGCCCCGCCGAAATCGAGCGAATACCCTGCACAACTTCGCGCAAAAATCGCGTGCGATTTTCAAAGCTTCCACCGTATTGCCCTTCCCGCGTATGCGCGCTCAGGAATTCGTGCCCCAGATAACCGTGGCAATGCTTGATGTCCACGAAATCGAAACCCAACTCAATCGCCATTCTTGCTGCGCGATGGAATTCTTCGATGATCGCGCGTATCTCTCCGTCGGTCAGAATGGGGTAGTCGCGAGGCAATCTCAGTTTTCCATCCAGGATCGGATGATGATAGAGAATGCGTGGTTCCGGCCTGTCGTGCGCATTCGGACGGCAGTAGCGTCCGGAATGCGTCAACTGCAATCCGATGAAAAGCCCTTCGTCCGAACCCGTCGTTCGCCGGTGTTCCTCCACCAGCGCCTTTCGCAATCCCACCAATCCTTCTCGCGTGTGCCGCGCAATCACGAGCTGATTCGGGTTCGCGCGCCCTTCGTGCGAAACCGCGACCGCTTCCCCTCCCCAGATTAATTTTCCGCCGCTGCGCCCGAAGTTTTTCCAGCGATGGATCGTATGCTCGCTCGGATTTCCATCCGCAGCGCCGTCCCATCCTTCCATCGGATGGACCGCGATCCGGTTGCCGATCTTGATTCCGCCGCGCGCAAGCGGCCCGCGCAACGGTGAATCGGATCCGCGGAGTAGCTCGCCATCGCACGGAATGTTCAATCCGAGAGAGTGCACATGCTCTTGAAAACCCGCGACTTCCTTCACCGTTCCCAGCCGCAGAATCGGGAGTGTGCTCATGCTTCCATCGCCCGGATCTGTTCGCTCATTCCTGGCCGCCCCGTTCCGAAGGTTCGGCGCAACGCGCCTCTTGACAAATGAGGGCATGCTAAAGATTCTTTGTCCCGATGTCGAGGTACTTCTCGTGGACGTTTGTTCGAATTCGCTGAACGATGCATTTGTAAATTGCAAAAGGAGAAGTGATGTCAATCACGCGACGTGATCTGTGCCTGCTGCTTCCGGCAGCTCTCGTTCCTGCGGCTTTGCGGCCCGCAAACGCGGCTGCGCAAGAAGGAGCGCTGCCATCCGCGATGTATCCGTTCGAAAAGCTGCCGGTTCGAACGCCAAACAATGCCCAGATCCGCGACGTTCTGAAAGGCAAGCTCGCTACCGGTGAATCGTTGGAGGTACATGAAACGACGCTGCCTCCGGGCGGCGCGCCTCACGCGGCACACCACCATGTGCACTCCGAAATGTGGCTGATTCGAGAAGGAACGGTGGAGCTGAGGGTGAACGGTACGAGCTACCGTCTCGGGCCAGGCTCCGTGGGTTTCGTGCATTCGAACGACGAACACGGAATCAAGAATGTGGGCACAACGCCGGCGACGTACTTTGTGGTGGCGGTGGGCCCCGGCGCAGGGTCTTGACGAAAAAAGAAACGCGGCGCAGCGTATTACGTGCCGAGTGAATGGTTGGCTTCCAAGAGAATCATTGCGGGATAGAGGGCCACCAGCAATGGGCGTTTTTTGAATACATGGAGAGTAAGATTGCAGTAAAAATAAGCACTCGATGTGGAAGAGGCTGTTGTAAGATTGCGCTGCGAACGATTTCACTCGCGGTATTGACATGATGAGCGCAGGCTGATCTCTTGCGATTTGGTGCCGCCAAAATGACCTAGAGGAAGAGCGTCATGTATGGGTAGCGTTAGAATAAAAGACGTCGCCAAATTGTCGGGCGTGTCAACCGCCACCGTCTCGCACGTCATCAATAAGACGCGCTACGTCAGCGATGGAACGAAACGAAAAGTTCTAGGCGCAATTGAAAACGTCGGGTACGCACCAAACATACACGCGCGCAATCTGGCGTCCGGCCGGAGCCGGACTCTCGGCCTGATTATATCGGACATCACCAACCCATTCTTCCCGGACCTTGTTAAGTCCATCCAGGAAAGAGCGCTCGAACTGGGCTATGACGTCATTGTTCTTAATACGAATTACGAGCCAGAGCGCGATGCTCCGTATGTGCAGCGACTGCTGGAACTGCAAGTTCGCGGGGTGATGATCCTGACGACGGAGATGGATCTCTCCGTCATCGAGCGGCTGTCATCCCGGCGAATTGCCGTGGTTTTTCTGGACATCGGAAAGGTGGGACCACATACAAGCAATATTCGCGTGAATTATGAAAAGGGGGTCCATCAGGCGGTTGAACATCTGCTTGAACTAGGCCACCGGCAAATTGCCTTCATCGGCGGACCGGAGCACTTCAAGTCGGCGCAATATAGGCGTCAGGCCTTCCTCAGAACGATGAAGAAGCATAGCGCGTCCTTGCATACCGAGCCGGTGATCTGCAAAGGCGATTTCAAGCTGGAGAGCGGACAGCAGGCGGTCAGGGAACTCCTGGCATTGAAGATCAGGCCGACGGCGGTCATCGCCGCGAATGATTTGATGGCGGTGGGAGCTTTGCGCGAACTGGGACGCGCGGGACTACAAGTGCCAAAAGATATTTCAGTAATCGGATGCGACGATATCTGGCTGGCGAAACTTACCGATCCACAACTAACGACGATCATGATCCCGCGAGCGGAAATCGGAGCGGCTGCCGTTGAGGCGGTATTGCACACCAATGCCGGAGAAGGGCGTTCCGGCCGCGAAATCAAAATCCGCACGGAACTTTTGGTGCGGGAATCCACGGGTGCCGCGCCGCGTCTGACGTAAGTAAACGACTGGCACGAAGGGCGAGCCGTGCACGAAGGTGGTTCCGCGCGGACGAACGCGCAATGACAGATTTCCGAAGCCGAAGCTCGTTTAGTATTCCTCAACCAAAACTTTAGAATTTCGGGTTTGACATACCTGCCTGACTGCTCCTAACCTCCGCGCACAAGAAGCAATTCGAATTACAGATAGTAGCCATCGAATAGTTGGTTCAGTTTGCGGGGGAGTGCGGTTCTTCGCCAGTTCCGGACACCGAAGAAAAATCGTGTGTTCGAATCCTACCGCACGGGAAGGGTCCGCTTGGCAGGGAATTGATTAGGTTGTAAGCGGCAGCTGCCAGAAGGAGAGGCGCGACAAGAGCGATTAGAAAAAGCGATGGTGCAGAGCAAATAAATGCATTTTGAGCTTGACAGAGGAAATGGCAGTGGAATAATGCAAAACCATTAGAAGCACGTAAGCGGTTACGTCAAACGCTTACGCGCAAGGGGTGGGGCCTTCCAGCAGTTGATATTGGGGACCTTGCTACGAAGTCCAACCGCGAGGTGAAATTCATGTTCGCAAAAGAAATCGGATTGAAAAATTTTGGTCTAGGCATCCTGTTCATCTTCTGCCTGGGTTTGTTTGCATGCGCCATTTCAGCGCGGGCACAGGGCCTTAACGGTACACTGAGCGGCGCTGTGACGGATCCATCGGGAGCCGGCGTGGCGGACGCCGAACTGACGCTGACAAACAAGGCGACCGGGTTCGAATTGAGAGCCACTTCGAACGAAAGGGGCGAGTATACCTTCCGCAATTTAACGCCCGGCAATTACGATTTGAAGGTCAGCAAGACAGGGTTTGAAAATTACATCCAAACAGCCATCGTCATCACGATTAATGCCAGTGCTCACGCTGATGCAGGTCTGAGGGTAGGCACGGCAACGGAAACTGTAACGGTTGAGGGTGGCACTACCTTGATCAACTCCGAGAACGCAACGTTGCAAGGAGGCATCGAGCCAGAAACCTTAAAGAGCCTTCCGCTTGTCGTTGAGGGGAAGTTGCGTTCCGCGGCAAGTCTGGTACTGCTCCTTCCTGGTGTGACCAGCGGGAATGGCGCTCAACCTTTCTCGGCGCGTATCAACGGCGGTCAGGAAACCGGCGATGAGGCTCTTCTGGACGGCGCAAGCATGCAGCAGGGTTTCATGAGCCAGAGCGGACTAATTTCGATCCATCAAGATTTCACGCAATCGCCGGACATGGTTCAGGAAGTTAAGGTGATCTCGTCGGATTACGAGGCCCAGTATGGGGGAACCACTTCAGCGGTAATTGCGGTGGTCACCAAGTCTGGCGGGAGCCAATATCACGGCGCAGCGTTTGAATACTCGCGGAACACAGCGCTGAATGCCAAACAATGGGGTACACCCAAGCGCTCTGTCGATATCGAGAACGACTACGGCGTGAACGTCGGCGGCCCCGTCAAGATTCCGCACTTGTACAATGGGACCTCCATGCACAAATCCTTCTTCTATTTCAACTATGAGTCCTATCACCTGGCCGGCGGATCTTCGGTCCCTACTATTTCAATTCCTTCGGCCTTGGAGCGAAAAGGGAATTTCACGGACTGGGGGTTCCCCATCTACGCTCCGAGTACTTTCGCGCCTGGCTCTGTGGCCACGCAGACAACGGGACCTCAGTCGACGGCTTGCAAGAATGCGCTTCCAGCGGGGTTTGGACCTGGACAGCAATTCCCCGGGAATATCATACCCACGGCTTGCATTAGCCCGATTGCCGCAGCCTACCTGGCGTTCATGCCGACGCCGACGAATTCGCTAGCAACCAACAACTACACGTTGTCGCGGCCCGTACCGGATACACTCACCGCAAACAGCAACTATTATATGTTCCGTATTGACCATAACTACGGGTACAGCGACCACTTCTATTTCTCGTACTGGCGACAGTACACGTCACCGAATCTCGCAACTACTCTTCCCCGTGAGATCGCGAATGACAGGTTCACTCCGCTACAGAATTCACCGATCATGCGGTTCAACTGGGAGCATATTTTTTCAACCAAGATGACGAACCACGTCACCTTGGGCTACCTGAATCGCAACGAAGGCGATTCGACGCTCAACCTAGATCAGATCGGCAAACTACCGGGAATCGCAGGCGTGGCGGGCAATAACACGCTGCCATCCTTCAACTTCAGCGACGGTTTCCAAACGATCTCAAGCGTTGCGGCCAACAAGACCACGCGCCCGACGTGGGTCCTCAATGATGTCGCCAGCCGGGTGATCGGCCATCACACGGTAACGTTCGGGGCCGAATGGCGCAATGTCGGCGGCAATATCAACTTCCTAGAAAACCAAGCAGGCACGTTTAGCTTCGACCGTAAGACCACCAGCTCGCCGGGCGTCGTCAGCGGAAGTCCGATCGCCGGATACTTGCTCGGAGCCGTCAGCACCGGCACGGTTGATTTTCGTTCAGTCCCCGCTTGGTATCCGCGGCAGAAGGTTTACGTGGTGCACGCGAACGACACCTGGAAAATTACGCCCAAGCTGAGCTTGAATTATGGTCTGCGGTGGGACTATTTCTCTCCTTCGCGCGAAAAGCGCGAACACTATGCGTTCATTGATCCGGTGGGAGCCAATCCTGCTGCTGGCGGACGGCCGGGCCGTTTGGCCTTCGCGGGTACGGGTTACGGCTCAGCCAGTTTCGGCAGGGACTTCCCTGAGGAGCCGTGGAAGAAGGGATTTGCGCCGCGGTTCGGCATCGCTTATGCGTACAACCCGAAAACAGTAGTACGCGCGGGCTATGGCCTTTTCTTTTCCCGGACGTTCTACCCGGGCTGGGGGGGAGGAATGGCGCTCGACGGTTTCAACCTCAAGGATACCTTGAGCCTGACGGGGCCCGCAGGTATTGATCCGGCACTTTATCTGGATACAGGATTTCCGTCCCCCACTGCTACGCTTGGTTGTGCCTTAGGCGCTACCTGTATTAATTCGGGTTTCGACAACGGTCGGTTTCCTCGTGCCGGCAACGGTAACGGGACGGCTTACCGCACGATTGATGGTAACCGCCGGCCATACTCCTCGCAGTGGAACCTGACAATTGAGCGGGAGCTCCCCCAAGAAGTTTTTGTGAGCGTGGCTTACGTGGGAAACAAAGGAACACGCCTTAATTCGAGTTTGCAACCGATTAACGTCCTGAATCCCTTCGATCCGCAGGTTAAGGCCTTGGAGGCGAACACTACTCCCATAGCTCCCTCCTGCGCCACGGGCACTCCGGCCCCCGGCGCCAACTGCGGATACGTCCCCGAGCTGAATGCTGTCTTTACCTCGGATAGCCAGACGCTTTTTGGCGTGAAGTCCCCGTACGCGGGGTGGGTAGGGCAACTGAATAGTGCGGGCAACTGCAGCCCTACCGTCGCCCAAGCGCTGCTGCCCTTCCCGCAATTCTGCGGTGCTCTCCCCGGATTGAATGAAAACCGCGGCAATTCGATCTATCATTCCTTCCAGGTCAAGATCGAAAAACGTTACAGCAAGGGCCTGTACATGCTTGTGTCCTACACGAACTCGAAGCTCATTTCCGACGCCGCGGACGGTCCCCAGCAAGCTGGCGCCGGGGAGGCCGGTGGCAATTGGAACGCGAGCCAAGGGGTGATCTCGCCATTCGAGAAACGCCGCGCTCGCTCGCTTTCGGGCGATGACGTCCCCCAGGTGTTGTCGGCAACCTTCGTTTACGATTTGCCCTTCGGCAAAGGCAAGCGATATGCGAGCCAGGGCGGCGCCGTCAACTACTTGGTAGGAGGCTGGCAAATCAGCCCCGTCATCCGCTACTCGCGCGGAACTCCAATGTGGTTCCGCTCGAGCAACTGCCAAGTGGTGCCCCAATTCCGGCAGAACTGTCTGGTGGGTCTAGTCAAGGGCGCGAATCCCTTCTTGCAAGATCCAAATAGCTTCGATCCGAGCAAGGGCCCGCTGCTCAACGTTTTGGCATTCGAGCCTAAGGGGGCATTCCAACCGGCAGGGGCGTGTCCCACCTGCACCGGGGTGTTTGGATACACGGGCGTAGGCCCGCGCATTAGCAACCTGCGAGGCCCGAACTACAAGAACCTGGACTTTTCATTGACCAAGAACACCCGGTTCGGGGAGCGCGTGAACTTCCAGCTTCGCTTTGCGTTCTTTAACGCCTTTAATGCTCATTACTTCGTCAACAACGGCGTTAACAACGTGGGCTCGAGCTTTGCGTTCAACAACTTCGTAGATACCGGAGGTGGCAGCGGTTTCGGCGTCTGGAACGGCAATGTCAGTCCGCCACGCACCATTCAGATTGGCGGGAGGCTAGAGTTTTAAACAAGGCGACCCAAACAACCACCCCACCAGCGCCCCGGCTCTCTTGACCGGGGCGCTGTTTTTTTGTCGGGATGAGAAGACTTGCTTTGCGGAGGCTATCTCGGTGAGGAAGGTGAATTCGCTACGGGCGGCGCTTCACTGGCCTTCTTCAACTCCTGGAATCGGTCAATTTCCTTCTTGGAAAGCTGGTCTTCCCCCAGGCGGTGATAGATGCGGCCCAGGAGATAGTGTGGCTCGGGATAGGCCGGATCCAGTGCGATGGCTTGATTCAGCGACAGAACGGCTGCCTGGTAGCTCCCCTGCTTCTCCAGGACGCGGCCGAGCTGATAATGCGCTTGCGGAAGGCGGGGGTCGAAGCTGAGGGCTTCGCGCAAGTGCTTCTCGGCGTCCGCGAGTTGATTCACGGAAACGAGCGAACCAGCAAGATCCACGTGAGGCCAAGGCGAGTGCTTAGATTGGAGGCGATTCAGCTCGACGGCACGGTCAAAGTTCTTGATGGCTTCGTTGGATTGACCAAGGTAGTCATAGCAAAGCCCCAGGCTGTCGTAAGCGCGCATCATCGTTGGATCCAGTCCAACGACCTTTTGCAATCGGGAAATGGCCACTGCGTAGTTGTGCGCATCGTAATCAAGGCGGGCGAGCCAGTAAAGGTACAGCGGATCTTGAGGCTGCGCGGCCACAAGCTTCTCCAGCTCCGGCCGCGCCCAGTCGCGCCGGTTGAGCCTTACGTAAGCCATTGCCAGCGTGAACCGGCTGCGGTCATCGAGAGGAGCTATAGCTTCCGCCTTTTTCCAGGCGATGGCGGAATTCAGGTATTGGCCGTCCAGAAAGAAGATCGCGCCGGCCATGGTGAGCATTTTTGCGGTTCGAATGGATTTGGGATCACGCTCGGCTTCCTCGACGAGGATCGTTTCCGCGCGTTTGTAGTCTCTGTGCTTGAGGGCATCCTGGAGCTCGAGCCGGCGCGGTTCGCTGAGCTGCAAATCAGTTAGATCAGGTGGCACGGTTGCGGGGGCAGGACTCTCCTGGGCACCAGAGCGGTCTTGCGCGGACAAGAGAAACGGCAGGCATGAGCCGAACAAAGAGCAGGCAAATATGAAAACAGTTTTCTTCATCGCTCTTTCGACATATTCCCCTGGCTAGGTCCTGCGGGCAGCATGATTTCCGCGCTTCCTCATCATGAGCGCTTCCGCGGGCAGGAGAGTCCGGCAGCCGTATACGCAGAATAGCGCGATGGCTAAGGCGTTGAAGCAGCGATCGCGGCCTCAATCCTCGCTCTTGCATCCAGTGCGGCCTTACTCTCCGGCACAAGCTTTAGTTCGAGCTGGACTTCCCCGAGTGCGTCGTCGAATTTTTTCAGTTCCAGCCAGATCAGAGCCATGGCCAGATGAATCTCCGGCAGCGTGGGATCGGAGCGCGCGGCTTGCCGGTAGGCGGCGATGGCCAGATCATACTTTTCCTGGATGACGTATTCTTGCCCGAGAGCCTGATGCACGCGTGCGGAATCGGGATTGATGCCGGTGAGTTGGCCATAGGACCAGCCAGAGAGCTTCGCCCAGGCGGTGCCCAGTTGGTACGAATATTCCGGTTCTTGTGGAGCCAACTGCACAAGCTTCTGGTATTCCTGGACGGCAGCTATCCAGTTGTCCGAGACCTTGTAGGCTTTCGCCAACTGCAGATGGGCTTGAGGCTCTTCCGGCAACAGGGCGACGGCGCGCTTGAGTTCGCGCACGGCCTCGGCATTTTTTCGGAGCGCCAGGAGGCTGGAACCGAGGAGCAGGCGGGAAGGGCCGTAATTCGGTTGAAGAGCGAGGGCTTGACGAAATCGCGTGACCGCTTCGGGATGCTTGCTGCGCAGTTGCGCGATAACGCCGAGGTTGTGGTAGAGGAGAGGATGCTTGATTCCCTGCCGCAGGGCATCGGTGAACACTTGCTCAGCGGAATTCAGATCGCCGGATTTGAGAGCCTGGACGCCTGCGGCGATTTTTGTTTCAAACGAAGGCGGCAGGTTTTCCTGTGCGAGGGCATGCGCGGCGATGCAGAAGTACAGCAAGAGAAAGATTCCAAAGCGTGGGGCTCTAGAAGGACACACGCCAGGGCGCGGGGGCTTCGCCCAAACACTCGAAGGGGAACCAGTGGATGTAAGTCCGGCACTTTGAGCAAATCGGTTCGAGCGCGCGAGATTGGTAAGGGCGGCCACGAGTAGTTTGGATAGAGACCGGTGGATAGTATAAAGGAGTGCGAAATTAGGCCGCATAGTAATTATTTAAGCGCTTACGTATAATTGTGCGGGCGAGTATCTGGAAGTTCCCTGAAAACAGGCTCAAATCCTGGTTGATGATGCGATTCCGCTGGCCGATTCCCGCTGTGACCCTATGCATTTCCTTGTGTGCTGCGCATTTTGGCCCTGCCTATCCCAAACAGGACTACTCGACCGAAAGAGATCAAAAAATTCTGCAGATTCAACAACTGATTCAGGATCACGATTTGGCGGAGGCCAGCCGCAAAATCCTTGAAGCGGCAAAACAGTATCCTGCAGACGCCGGGCTGGACAACTTGCGGGGCATCGTCGAGGCGCAGCAGGGGAACTACGCCGCTGCGGAAAAGAGTTTCAGCCGGGCTCTGAAGAGGGAGCCGAAATTCACGGGTGCTTCCTTGAATTTAGGGCGGCTTTATCAAGAGAACTTTGCCGGCGATGCGCAGGCGCGGAGAAAGGCGCTCGGCGTTTACCTGGGAGTGCTGGCCTACGACCCCAAGAACGCGGAGGCGAATTACCAGAGCGCGGCGCTGTTGTTGGAACAAGGCAAGTACCAAGATTCGCTCGATCGCGTTTCGCGGCTCTCGGAAGAAAGCCAAACGGGAGCGCAGGTATTGTCCATCGTGTGCGCGGACTACGCTGGGCTTGGCGATCGAAAACAGACGGACGCTGCAGCGGCGCGCCTGCTCGCTGACGCAAATTTTTCCGAGGCGGATGCGCAGCAAGCGTTGCTGGGCCTGAGAACAGGGAAACGAGACGACCTGGTTGTAACGCTACTCGAGAGTTTGGAGAAACGTCAGGCGTTGTCGCCGGAGCTGCTGCGCGCGCTGGGCTTGGCTTACGAAGGAGCGGACAGACTGGTGGAGGCGCGAGCGGCGCTGGAAAGATCCATCACGCCGGAAAGCCTTACAGTTGGTTCGTTACTGGAGTTGGCGCGGGTCGCACGCAAGCAGAAAGATTATCAGGGCGCGCTGGGATACTTGGCGCACGCGCGAGATCTGGAGCCGAAGAACGCGGGCATACACTACTATTTTGGGTTGGTGTGCATGGACTTGAGCCTCGTCGCGGAAGCGCGGAATTCCTTCGAGAAAGCCGTGCAGATCGAGCCTGAAAATCCGAACTACAACTATGCGATGGGGGTGAGCACGACTTTCCGGCATGACCCCGGGGAGGCTGTGCCGTATTTTGAGAAGTACCTGAGGTTGAGGCCGCAGGATCCGCGAGGAAAGCTGGCGCTGGGTGCAGCTCTTTTCCGGGCGAAGGATTATGAGGCAGCGGTTCCCCGACTGGAGGAAGCTGCCAAGACTGCCGAAACCGCGACGGCGGCACATTACTACCTTGGTGCGATCGCACTGCAAGAACGACGGCTTGAGGAAGCTCACAACGAATTGGAACTTGCTTTGAAGAGCAAACCAGATTACGTGGATGCACTCGCGGAGCTGGGCCAGTATTACTTGATGCAGAAAGACTACGCGCAAGCAGAAAAGCAGATTCGGCGGGCGTTGGAGCTCGACCCGGAACACTACACGGCAAATTTCTACCTGCTCACGCTGTACACGCGGACGCGGGATGCGCGCCAGGAAGCACAGGCGAAACACTTCGAGGAACTCAAGAAGCTCCTGGCGGAGAAGACGCAGGAAATCCTGCGCATCGTTGAAGTACGGCCGCTTGAAAACCCATGAAGATGCTTCGCGACACGTCTCGTTCTGCTGCCTTCCCTTCCCTACTGTGCATTTTTTGTTTCCTACTGCTGGTGGCCACTGCGGGCGGGCAAACGTGCGGACAATCTTTGGCGCTGACCGAAAGCACCAAAGCGTTCTATCGCGGCGATTATTCGCGGGCCGCGGAACTGGCGGAAAAGCATCTGCGAGCTTACCCAAAGGATGTGCCGGTCAGATTGATTCTGGCGCGGGCGGAGCTTGCGCAGGGGAAATTCCAGCGAGCATTTGAGGGGCTTCAAAAGGTTCTGGCATCCGATCCGAAGAACATAGATGCGCTTTATTACCTATCGCTTATTGCGCGGGAACTTTCTCATCGGGAATATGAAAGACTTTTTTCGATTGCACCGGACTCCGATCGTGTCCACCAGCTTCTCGGCCAGGCGGCGCTGGCGGCGGAGAATAAGAACGAAGCGGAGGAGGAATTTCAGAAGGCACTGAAAGCCAATCCTCGATCCATCGAAGTGGCCATGGAACTGGCGGAACTGAAGCGCTCGCAATCCAAATTTGATGAAGCGATCGACTATTACACGCAAGCGGGACAGATCGGCCCGCTGAGCTATGAAATTGCGTATGGTTTGGGCGCTTGTTACACCTACAAGCAGGAGTATCCGCGAGCGATCGAATGGCTGCGCAAGGCTGTCGATTTGGCTCCGGATTCCGCGGCGGGCCGGTTTGCGCTTGGAAACGCACTGTTTCAGAATGGCCAGCTCGAAGCAGCCGTCCCGGAATTAAACGCTTCCCTGCAATTTGAGCCACGGATGAAGCAGGCGTATTTCCTGCTCGGACGTGCTTATTCGAAGCTCGGGCGTCAGGACGAGGCGAAGGCGGCGCTAAAGAAGCTAGACGAACTGAACCGTGCTGAAATACCGGGGCAGGACAAAAATTCCGCTGGCGACACGAATCCAAAACCGTACAAATAGGAAGAACGGCCCGTCTCAGAAGCCGGGCCCTGCACTGGCACGGAGGCAGACTGCATGATTTTAGAAATGCGGACTGCGGCCCCAGAGTTTCCGTCGCAAGGCTATTTGGAAACTTTCACCAGCATTACGCCGTGGGTCGGCACATCGGCCGAGTAGGAATTTTGTATCGTGCCGAGATCCTTGTGATCCAGGAGATCTCGGAGTTTCGCAGAGGCAGGCGCGCCGATGGATTTAAAGTCGAGCGTCATCTTAGTGGCCGATTCACTGCGATTGAAAAGCCCCACGGCCTGACTCCCATCGGCGAGCGGCTTTACCCAAATTTCCAGCGGCCCTTCCTGCCACACGCGACGCCCCTGTACGCCTTTTGCGTCCTGATCGACGGCAAGAATCTCGGAATTCATGAGCAGCTCTTTTGTTTCGGGCGACATACTTCGCAAATCGTTTCCCGCGAGCAGAGGAGCTGCAAGGATTGCCCATAGCGCCATGTGAGTGCGGTATTCATCGCGCTTCATACCGCCATTTCCAACCTCCAGCATGTCCGGGTCGTTCCAGTGTCCAGGACCGGCAAACTTTTCCAGACCGTTCTGCCCGAATCCGATCAAGGTCATGCGGTCGTACGTATCATTGATGTCTCCGGTGGTGCGCCACAAGTTGCCGGTGGTGGGTCCCCAGCGCCAGGGCGTCTTCACTCCCCAGTTACAGATGCTGAACACGATGGGGCGGCCCGAGTGCACCAGCGCATCGCGGAACTTCGCGTACTGGACTTCCGGATCGAGGCCTTCCGAATTGCACCAGTCAATTTTTACGTAATCGATTCCCCATGAGGCATAGGTCTTGGCATCCTGATCTTCGTGATTCAAGCTGCCGGGCCGCTTTTCGCAGGTGCCCGTGCCCGCGTCGGTATAAAGACCGAGCTTAAGGCCTTTGCTGTGCACATGATCCGCGAGGGCCTTCATTCCTTCGGGGAATCTTGTGGGATCTGCGACGATGGTTCCCGAGGCATCACGGCTCACCTGCCAGCAGTCGTCGATGTTCACATACTGGTAGCCGGCGGCTTGCATGCCACTGCTGACCATGGCGTCGGCCATTTCACGAATGAGTTTGTCGCTGACGTTGCAGCCAAACTTGTTCCAACTATTCCATCCCATCGGCGGAGTTTGCGCAAGAGACGCGGAAGACTGGCCGGAGGCTGCGGGTGTAAGTAAGATCACAGAAGTGGCGACGAGGAGACAGGCAAGAAACGCAAGAATAGGAAAAGGCCGCTGAAAGCTCATAATTCCTCGCAAAATTGGGGTACGTAACCGCTTACGCGGAGTCTAGCACGCGACGTCAAAAAGTGCGATGCTATTCAACCCTGGAAAAATATTCGCGTGCGACGCGGTTATGCCGCGCGAGTCGAACCGCTTTCGATGGGGACAACTCACTGAGTGGCACGGACCGATGCAGCATTGAAGGTTAGCGAACCGGAGCCAGATGACATTTCCTCTATCCAAATTTCTTCCTGTACTACTTTTTATGCCGGTTTTGTTCGCCCTCAGCGGAGCGGCTCAGGAGCCTGAGGATCGCAAAACGCAGAAGCCAGAGTCCATGGGCGTGGCGACCGGCACTCCTCATGCTCCGGTAAGAGACGCCCTATCCCGTCCGATCACTGCCGGAGGATTTGTTGACGGCGCGCCGGTGGTATTCACGGACATCACGAAGCAGGCAGGGCTGGCCAAATTCTTGCACCGTTCCGGGGGCCCGGAGAAGGCCACGATTCTCGAGACTCCGGGTTCCGGGGTGGCCTTGCTCGACTATGACAATGACGGGTGGCTGGACATTTATCTGCTCAACGGTTCCACATTCGGTGCGCTGAAGGGGAAGGAGGCCGCTCCTCGCGCCATGCTGTTTCACAACAATCACGACGGCACGTTTACCGACGTCACGGACAAGGCGGGCGTGGCGAACGAGCGATGGGGCTTCGGCGTAGCCGTGGGCGATTACGATAACGATGGCTGGCCGGACCTGTACGTTGCCAATTATGGAAAGAACCGTCTCTACCACAACAATCATGATGGAACGTTCACGGACGTGGCGGAGAAGGCAGGTGTGACGTTGGGGGGATGGTCCACGGGACCGACGTGGGGCGACTACGACCACGATGGCCTGCTGGATCTGTTTGTTCCGGGCTACGTGAAATTTGACGCAGACCACCCTCCTATCGCCGGCCAGGGAGGAATTCCGGCCAGCGCGTGCCAATTTCGTGGCGTGAATCTCCTGATGTGCGGGCCTCGTGGGCTGCCGGGCGAGAGCGACCATCTGTTTCACAATAACGGCGACGGGACTTTCACGGACGTGAGCAAAAAGGCCGGCGTCTCCGACCCGCAGGGCTACTACGGTCTCGCCTCGGTGTTTGTGGATGTGGATGACGACGGCTGGGTTGACCTGGTAGTGGCCAACGATTCCGTGCCCCGGTGTCTCTATCGCAATCTTCACGATGGCACGTTCGAAGACGTGAGTTACCTGTCGGGTTTTGCTCTGACTAACGAGGGGCTTGCACAAGCATCCATGGGAATCGCGGTGGGGGATTACAATCGAGATGGACGAGTCGATTTTCTGATCACGACATTTTCGGACGATTACAAAACACTTTACAGAAATGACGGCAACAACAATTTCTCAGATGTGACGTACCCAGCGGGCTTGGGCACACCGACGATTCCCTTCCTCGCCTGGGGTGCCGGCTTTCTGGACTTTGATAATGATGGGTTCCTGGACTTATTTATTGCCAATGGGCACGTCTACCCATCGGTGGACCAGCGGGATTGGGGCACAACCTGGGCCGAACGGCCGCAGCTTTTCCGCAATCTGGACGGGACCAAGTTTCAGGAAGTTCCTCCCGCGACCGGAAGTGGCTTGGCGGATGTCATTCCGGCACGAGGGGCCGCGTTCGGGGACCTGTTCAACGATGGCCACACAGACGTCGTCCTGAACAATATGGATTCCGCTCCGGCGCTGCTTCGGAATGTGATGAAGAACGGCAACCATTGGATCACGCTCCAATTGGCGGGAGGACTAAAGATCCCGCGGGACGCTATTGGCGCGAAAGTTTTTCTTAGTACAGGCAGTGTGTGCCAGCGGGCAGACGTCATCAGCGGAGGGAGCTACGGGTCCAGTTCCGATCAGCGCGTTCATTTCGGGTTGGGGTCCGCCACTAGAGTGGATAAGTTAGAGATTCAATGGCCGAGCGGAAAAAGAGAAGAGGTGGTGGTGCCCGGTGTGGATCGGATTCTCAAGGTCGTGGAGGGACAGGGAGTCATTGAGAAATAACCGGCACGATCTGGAAGCTGCTGCCTCCCGGAGTGGATACCGGAGAACCATGCTTCCGCGCCCAGTAGCTCGCCTGCTTCCCTTCTGTCATGGCGCTCTGTGCTTGCTTCAACTTTCCTGCATTACGACTGCGCAGACGCGTCAGGAGAAGGTAACCGACTTGTCCAATTTTCGTCCGCGGAAGGAAATGCCTGGCGAAAGTTTCGTGGGCCAAGAGGCTTGCGCGAGCTGTCACGCGGAGAAGAGCCGCACTCAATCGCACACCGCGATGCGGCATGCCCTGAGTATTCCTTCCGAAAGCGATGTGCTGCGAGCCCACCCAAGGATGACTTTTCAGACCGGGGAGTACTCTTACGAGATCGTAAACGACAGCAAACAAAACTCGTATCGCGTGACCAACGGAAAAGAGACCATCAGCGAGCCGATACTCTACGCGTTCGGGAATGCACACGTCGCGCAAACTTATGTCTACCGCCGCAACGGGAAGCTTTATGAAGGTCGCGTAAGCTATTACGCGGCGATCGATGGATTGGACTGGACGATCGGAGACGTTCTCCATCCTCCGCCGAGCCTGGAGGAGGCCGCGGGCCGGGACATCAGTGGCGATGAAGCCCGGAACTGCTTCAGTTGCCACGGTACTGCTGCCGTGGTCAGTACCAAACTTCAACTCGATCGATTGATTCCCGGGGTGACCTGCGAGGCCTGTCACGGGCCGGGAGGGAGCCACGCTTCCATCATGCTCTTTACGCCCGGAGCGAGCGTGGATATTTTCAATCCCAAGAAACTTGATGCAGAAAGTCTTTCACAGGAATTTTGCGGGGCTTGCCATCGGGGAGTGGACACTGTGGCGATGATGCCCGACCTCGGGGGCGTCAACAATATCCGTTTTCAGCCTTATCGCTTGTTCAACAGCCGTGGGCACGATTCCAAAGATGCGCGGCTTGCCTGTACGGCTTGCCACGACCCCCACGTGGATCTGAAACACGGGGACAACTCATACGATTCCAACTGCACGAATTGCCATGCGACGCGCAGTGCGGGACGGGCGTCGCTGGAGAAAAGCGTCGCAACAGATGGCAAACGAGCGGCTGTTAGTCCCGCGGGCAAACCATGTCCTGTGGCAAGCGAGCGGTGCGTGAGCTGTCACATGCCAAAGGTGGAGTTACCGGGCGCGCACTTCAAGTTTACCGACCATCGCATTCGAATCGCGCGGGAAGGTGAAGCGTATCCTTACTGAGGATTTCGAGGAGGATCATTTAATCCCGGCTCCCTCGACGAGGGTGATGTAGCGATCGACGGGAAGGTCGGTGAACGTTTCCGTACGCTCGCTTGGTTGAGGCCAGCGGATCTCCAATTTGTCAATTTTCTTCTGTTTGCCGAGGCCCAGCACTTCGCGGGGATCATGCGAAGAAAGATAGCTGCCGCCCCCCACTTTCAGTCTGCTGCGTTTCAGGTCGCCTGCCTGCCATGTGATTCTTGCACCGACGGCGTCCGGGTTTGACTTCTTGCCGACAAGGCGAACGCCGAGCCAGTGGTTTTCCGGCGCTGAAACATTTTTCAGAAGCACGGGTGATCCGCCATTGACGGAGACCAGGACGTCCAGAGCGCCGTCATTATTGAAATCTCCCACGGCCATGCCGCGCGCCGCGAAGCTCTGCGCAAAAGCCGGGCCGGCAAGGTCACTAACATTTTCCAGAGTGCGGCCATTGTTGTGGAACAGCAGCAGCGGCTCCTTGTAGGTAACATGGCTGGAATGCGATTCGATCTTGTCGTCGGGGTGTCCGTTGGCGATAAACAGATCCAGGTTGCCGTCGTTGTCGTAATCGAAAAATTTCACTCCCCAGCCGCTCATGAGGCGCGTCAACCGCCCGAGTCCCATGGGGCCGGCCAGATCCTCGAATGTCAGATCGTGATTGTTGCGATAGATGGAGTACATCTCCTGATCCACGTTTGTAACGAAGAGATCCTGCCAACCGTCTTGATCGAAATCCGCGGAGTCCACGCCCATGCCGGAGCGCTCGCGGCCAGACTGGCTGTAGGCGACACCCGCATCGAGACCCAGCTCCTCGAACTTTCCGTTGCGTTTGTTGACGAAGAGAAAATTGGCGACCGTGTCGTTGGCAACGAAAAGATCCATCCAGCCGTCGTTATTGACGTCCGTCGCAACGACACCCCAGGCTTTTCCCAGCGCCTTGGCAATGCCGGATTCCTTGCTGACGTCGGTGAAGGTGCCGTTGCCGTTGTTGTGGAAGAGCCAGCTTGCCGCCGGAGCGTAGACGCGCGGAACGCAATAGTAGCGCTCCCCGGTCTTCGCGTCCCCACAGAATTTGTTCTTCGATTTGTCAAAGTCCACGAAGCGGCACACAAATAAATCCAGCCGTCCGTCGTTGTCGTAGTCGAACCAGACGGCGCTGGAGGCCCAGCCGGGAGCTGCTAAGCCGGCTTTCTGCGTAACGTCGGTGAAGGTCCCGTTGCCATTGTTGTGATAAAGAATGCTGCGGCCGTACTGGGTGACGTATAGATCGGGCCAGCCGTCGGCATCGTAGTCGCCAACAGCGACGCCCATGCCGTAGCCTCCGGCGGCGACGCCGGCTTTTTCAGTCACGTCGGTAAACGTGCCATCCCGATTGTTGCGGTAGAGCGCATTGCGCAGTGGCGGATCCGGTGTGAAAAAATCGCACTTGCCGCCGTTGACCAGATAAATGTCCATCCAGCCGTCGTTGTCGTAGTCCAGAAAGGCGCAGCCCGCGCCGGTTGTCTCCGGCAAGTAATAGTCCGGTGATCGGCCGTTCTCATGGCGCCAGGCGAGTCCGCTGGCGGCCGAGGGCACTTCCTCGAAGAGTGGTTTCGGAGTGGCTTTTGGGATTCCCGCTGGGGGGACAGAACGGAAGTGGGGGAGCAAAGAGATGCTCTGGAGTTTGGCCAGGCACCCGCTGCTGGCCAAACTCAATCCCTTGACAAATTGTCTTCGCGTCCAACCTGGCATTGGTTTCTTATGGTGCGTTTTCGTCTGTTTCAGAGCTGCGGATCCCCGTTGGTGCGGCGCATCAGGGGCTGGAAATAATAATACTGTAGTACGACAAAATGAGAAAAGGCACCTCATCGAGGCGCTGAGACGAAGCAATGTTTAGCGGCATTGAAGAACAGTTTTATTTTTACGGAAGGAATACGAGCTTGACAACCATTCGCGGAGCGTCGTACAAGCTTGAGGGAACTAAGTTAAACGGTTACGTCAGTGGTTTTGGCTCGAATTACCTAAATTGCTCAAGATAAATTCTCCCCGATGGGACATCGTGATTCGTTGGGTGTGCACAAGGACTGATAGCTGCGCGACGCCAAAGGAGACTCATGAACAGCACGCTCTGGAAGGCTTCCCTACTGATGGCGGCGGTGCTCTGGCCGGCGAGCGACGCGCGGGCTCAAGCGAGCTACGACTTGCGCTCGCCTGACAACAGCATCGAAGTGAGAATCCGCACGGCAAAAAGCATCCGCTACGACGTGCTGCTGAAAGGCAGAGCCTTGCTGCAGGAGTGCACGCTTTCCCTCGATGTGGATCATAAGAAAATGGGACTCGACCCTAAAGTCATTAGGTCCAACGAGCGCAGCGAGAACCAGATTCTTGAGCCGGCGGTCCGTCAGAAATTCGCGAAGATCCGGGACAACTACAAGGAAATGCGGCTGGAAATGGAGGGTGGCTACGCGGTGGTGTTTCGCGCCTACAACGAAGGCGTGGCCTACCGATTTGAAACGTCCCTCGCGCAGGAACAGGTGGAAATCTACGGCGAAGAGATGACCCTGAACTTTCCGAGCAATTTTGTCGTGTACTACCCGCAGGAAGACAGTTTCTTCTCGCACAACGAACGAAGATACACTCCGCAGCACCTGAGGGAGATCGCGCCGGAGTTCATCGCTTCACTACCGGCGGTGATTGATGTGGGAGAAGGCGCCAAAGTCGCCATCGCGGAGTCGGACGTGGAGGAATATCCCGGCCTGTGGTTGCGCGGCACAGGTGGAAACGGGCTATCCGCAACTTTTCCGCCGTATCCCTTGCACGAAAAACTGGAACGAGATCGGGATTTCAGGGTCGTCGAGAGCGCCGACTACATTGCCACTACCACTGGGAAGCGCACCTTTCCCTGGCGAGTGCTGGGCATCGTCGAAAGGGATGGGGACCTGCTGACCAATCAGCTTGTGTGGCTATTGGAGAAGCCGTCGCAGGTGCAAGACACGTCGTGGATCAAACCGGGAAAAGTCGCGTGGGACTGGTGGAACTACAACAATGTTTACGGCGTGGATTTCAAGGTGGGAGTCAACACGCAAACGTACAAGTACTACATCGATTTCGCCGCGAAATACGGCATCCCCTACATCATTCTGGACGAAGGCTGGTACAAACTAGGAAATGTGCTGGACGTCGTTCCGGAAATCAATATGGAGGAACTGACCGCCTACGCGCGGCAGAAAAATGTGGGGATTATTCTATGGGTGGTGTGGAAGACGCTTGACGATCAGCTGATACCTGCGCTGGATCAGTACGCGAAGTGGGGCATCAAGGGAATCAAGGTTGACTTCATGCAGCGGAGCGACCAACCGGTGATCAATTACTATCACAAGGTGAGCAGGGAAACGGCGAAACGCAAGATGCTGGTGGATTTTCACGGGGACCAGAAGTCGGCCGTCATGACGCGCACGTGGCCGAACCTGATCAGCACGGAAGGAGTGCGCGGGCTGGAGTGGAGCAAGTGGAGCGCTGAAACCGAACCCAAGCACAACGTGACGCTCCCTTTTACACGAATGTTCCTGGGACCGATGGATTACACGCCCGGGGCAATGCTGAATGCGCAGAAGGCGAGTTTTGCTCCGATTTTCAATCGGCCGATGAGCCTGGGGACGCGGTGCCACCAACTTGCGATGTACGTGGTTTATGAGAGTCCCTTGCAAATGCTGTCAGACAGCCCGTCGAATTATTTGCGTGAGCCGGAGACGATGGAGTTTCTGGCGCCCGTGCCCACGGAATGGGACGAAACGAAAGTGCTGGATGCGCGAATCGCCGACTACGTATTGGTGGCGCGGCGAAACGGAGCTGACTGGTACGTCGGTGCGATGACGGACTGGACGCCGCGCGAACTGGAGATTGATTTCTCTTTCTTGCCTGACGGCAAGTTCCAGATGGAAGCCTACCAGGATGGCGCGAATGCCGACCGCAACGGAAGCGACTACAAGCTGCTGAAGAGTCAAGTCAACAAAGGGAGCAAGCTAAAAATTCAGTTGGCGCCGGGAGGCGGTTGGGCTGCAAGAATTCATCCGTAGGCGCTTTCGAGGCTGACGCCTCACGATTCGCGCGACGCTAGGGTTGAGAACTCTTGCAGCTTGCCGTCCGTCTCGAAAACTGCGGTCTGTGCTAGTAGCCTTTCACTTTGATCACAAAATACGTGAACTCATGCGCGCCATCGAGCACGAGTTGGTGGGGCACGCGAGCAGGAATCCTGACAACATCTCCGGCCGAAAGCTTCTGCCGGGCCCCGTCTTGAATGCTGCCGTTGCGCTTCTCATGAGGCGCGACGGTCTCTCCATTGAGATATGTGCCGCCCACGATGAGCGTCGCTGAGCCCGATTGGACGAAGAAAACGTCTCCTTGCGTTTCGTGCCACTCGACCTGGCCGTCGGGTTCCCTGTGGACCAATAAGAATGCTTCATTGGGAAAATCCACAAGCTGCTTCACGGCGAAATGATGCGGATCCGTGGCAGCGTCCGCGGCAAGTGCTTGCGCAGTGCGTTGCAGGGTGGCCGGGGTCCAGTGCTCGAAGCCTTGCGGGACTGGCTCGTCGGATCTCACAACCAGGAGAGGAATGGCAATCAAAGACAGCAGGCAGAGTCTCTTCATAGTTTTTCACCTCGGAGCTTCGTCAGGCTATTCCGATCCAAAGCAGGATACCTATGACCTGCTCAATCATGGAGGAACAAAAATCGGGGCGCCCTCCTCGAAAAGGCGCCCCGATCCTTCCTCTTCTGCGTGGGGTTAGAAAAAGAGTTTTAGTGCCAATTGACCGATGCGTGGGTCAAAAGCCTGCTTAAGCGCGCCAAAGTTGCCTGTTGAGCTCCTCTTTATGAAGTTCGTATTGCACGAAGCGCCCGTCAAGGAGGTACCGCCTGTGATTAGGCACTCGTCATAATTCACGCGGTTGAAGACATTGAAAAACTCTGCGCGGAACTGTAACTTCACACGTTCGGTGAACGAGAAGTTCTTGCCGAGCCCCATATCCCAGCTATAGAAGCCTGGGAAACGCAAACTTCCCTTGCCAATGTTCCCGAAGGTGCCCGCCGGGTTGGCCACAAACGCTGCGGGATTGATCCAGTCTCGGCAGGATCGAGTAGCCCCTGCGCAAGCTCCAGGGCCATACGCGTTCCCTACCAGATCCGGTCGGTCCTGCCCTAATCCAGTGCGAGAGCCCGCGCCAGTGCTGCTCACTCCCGAAAGCAACGTGATTGGCCGTCCGGTTTGCGCCGATACCAGTCCACTGAACTGCCAACCGCCCAGAGTGTTACGCACGAAACCGTTTGTGTTCGTCAGAACCGGAAGCTGCCATACGTACGATGCGACAAAGCGATGTTTGTGATCGAACTCGGAAGGTCCATAGTCAAAGTCGTGCCGCAGCGGGTCGTCCCACGGTCGCGCCGAATAGGTTCCATCGAAGCCAAACAGCCCTTGTCCCGGTGGCAAATCATCCATGCTTTTCGAAAACGTGTAGCTGCCGGTGAGCGTCAGGTTTTTTCCGCGGCGCTCGGTAGACAATTGCAGCGAATGGTACCTCGAATTAATATCGTAGGGAACTACTTGAAGGTCGCCAAACGTGACATCGGTCGCAGGCTTGATGCCATTAAGTCTCCTCACGGCCGCAGTGCACGCTGTCGTCGCGGACGGAGGGCACGGGTCCAGGTTTATCGTTTCACCCAAGTGGTTGGTGCGAGAGCCGACGTATCCCGCGCGCACTAGGAAGCCTGAGGGCAATTGGCGCTCGATCAGAAGGTTCCAGTTGTAGATTGTCGGCACGAGCCATTTGTTGTTCGGATCGAAGCTCACGTAAAGGTCGCCGTTACGGAACGCGGCATTTTGTGGCGGAGGAAGGGTAGCAGGGAACGGATAATTGGCCGTCTGGTCAGAGCATCCCTGGAGGCTCTGGGTAGCTGCCTGCGTGCACAGCGGGTCGCTGAAGGTTCCGGGACTGGCAACGCTGCCCGTCTGCAAGAGGAGCTGGGGGCTGAAAGGGGTCGAATCCACAAAGCGATTGTTGGTGATACCCGGGATTCGCGTGTCGTTGAAGATACCCGCGCCCCCGCGCAGGCTGGTCTTGCTGTCGCCGAAGACGTCCCAAGCAAAACCGATGCGTGGCGCGAAATTGTTCAGACTGCTTCGCAGGCCGTTGTCCGGGAAACCCGCGTCACCGGGGAAGAAGAGCCCGGCGGGCGCGTTAGGAAAGACCGTGGAATGTACGCCGGCAGCCAGGTCGGGCAACCGGAACTGGGTCCACCGGTTCTTGACCTCGCGCCAGGGGAGTCCCGGCTCCCAGCGTACGCCCAGGTTTACGGTCAGGCGCCGATTCAGACGAATGTTGTTTTGAATGTAAAGGCCAGCAAAGATGTCGCGGTTATTCTTGAACTCTCCCGCGCCTTGCCGGAAAGCAGGGTTACCGCCGTAGTCCGACAGCTTGCCGGCCAGTAAATTTGTCAGGCCGTTGAAGCTGAATTCTGCTGGTTGGAAGAACTTGTTGTCCAGGTCCACGCGGCTACGCTCGAGCACACCTCCGAAGCGCAGGGTATGCTTACCCAATACCCAGCTAATATCGTCGCTCCACGTGAAGTTGTTGCGGACGAAGCTGGCGGAGGGGTTGTCGCCGAAATTGAACGCCCCGTTGACTCTGATCTGCTGGATGGCTTTCACCGGTTGGAAAGGCAGAGCAACGCCCAAATCCGCCACGCTAATCGCGTTGGCGGCAGGGCCTCGGCTAGCCTTTTCGCGTGAGTAGCTGAAGCGCGCGTCATTCACCAGGCGAGAGCTGAAAACGTGACTCTCATGAAGCAGGACGTTTTGCGAAATGATCGTTGAGCCGTCTCGATAGCTCAGAAAATTCGATGGATCGAACAGCGCACTTCGCTTAAAGCGGTCATAGGCGTAGCGTACCGAGAGCCGGTCGCTCGCTCTGAGTACGTGGTCGACCCGGCCCAAAATGTCGTGGAAGTCCTGCTGGTCCGCCTGTACAAAAGTAACCTGGCCGGTGACGGGGTCACCCACAGGGATACCCTGCAGAAGTTTAATGACCGCCGGATCGGTAGCGGTCGCCCTCTGTGCCGCGGTGGGGACAGTCTGAGTGCTTGGCAACCCCACGTTGCGAAAACGCGTGACCTGGTAGGCACCGAAGAAGAACGTCTTGTCGTGAATAAGGGGGCCGCCAAAGGTGCCGCCGAACTGGTTGCGCTTGATTTGATCCCGGCCCTTATCTTTCAAGGGAACTGTCGACCCATCCGCCAGCCTTGCAGTCAAGGGCGCAAAGAAGTTTCTCGCGTTGAAGACCGAATTGCGCACAAACTCAAACACATTCCCATGGAACTTATTGCTTCCGGACTTGGTGATGACGTTCACAACGGCGCCGGCGTTCTGTCCGTATTCCGCACTGTAATTGCTGGTTTGCACGCTGAATTCCTGAAGCGCATCTGGAAACGGAAATGGCTGGTTCACATTCGTATATTCGTCAACGTAGTTGCCGCCGTCCAACTGATAGCTGGTCATATCCTGTCGTGCTCCATTGACAGCAAAGGTTACAGCGCCGGGGAAGGTCTTGGTCGTGCCCTGGTCCGCCCCGCCATTTGGAGCCTGCACCGCTCCTGACGCAGTCAGAGTGAGCGAGGCCGCGTTCCGCCCATTCAAAGGCAGTTCCGTGAGGCGCTCCTCTTCCATTACGTGCTTGAGTGTCGAGGTCGACGTATCGACCTGAAGGGCGCTGCCCGTCACGGTGACGATCTCGGTCGTCGTACCCAGCTTCAGGCCGAAGTTGACCGTGAGCGTCTGATCAGCGAGCAACTTAATGTTGTATTCCTTCGAAGTGCTGAAGCCCGCTGCTTCGACAGTCAGGTTGTACGTCGCGGGCCGAAGGGAGGGTATGACGTAGAGGCCCGCGGTATCGCTAACGGCGGTGCGCGAGAAGGCCGTGCCCTCCTGGGTCGCGACGACTCTCGCGGAAGCAACCGCCGCCCCGCTAGGGTCGGTAACCCTGCCAGCAATGCTGCCAAAGCCTTGCGCGTGCGAAAACAGAGGCGCGAACAGAAGAGCGAAAGGAACAACTAGCACATTCTTCTTCATTTCTCTTTTTCCTCGCGGGCTGCTCGCGACATACGTCTCGACGATCCCCGTCTGTCGCGGCGTTCCGGGCGCCTTGACCACACAGCTACGCCCTTCGCACCATGAATTGAAGGCGGCGCCGCACTCGCTTCGCACCATCACTTTGCTAGATAGTCGCTATCAATTACTTGAATCGATCTCGTGAGGGCACATTAGGAGCAGTGTCACAGCGATGTCAATCCGGAAAATCTAAAGGAGTGGTTTAGCCAGACTAAATCTGCAGTGTTGCTAGCGTCTGGAGCGCGAACATACCCAAACAACACCCGCCATGCTGTCATCAGCCCGGTTTGCAGTTCTCCGGAAGGCAAGGACGATGTCGCCGCCTTCTCCATGGATCGGCACCTTACACGTATCTTTTCTGGACTTCCATTGGGCCCCTTGTCTCTAGGTATGGTTCTCCACTATATTTCGCGCGACATGCCAAGAGAGAAAGATGAGATTGTGAAGCAGTCCGCGGGCCCGAAGGCCTCTTCTCTGCCCAAGAGACGATGGGGTATCGCTGTGCTTCTGGGGTTTGGCGTACTCGTAAATTATTTCGACCGTGTAAATCTCTCGGTCTCCCGGGATGCGCTGCACGCAACGTTTGGGGTCTCCACGGTGATGTTTGGGTATTTGTTGAGCGCCTACAACTGGACGTACGCGGTGCTGCAACTCCCTTCCGGATTGCTGCTGGATCGATATGGTGTGAGGCGCGTGGGCATCGTCAGCACGGCTGTCTGGAGTGTGGCTTCGTTTGGCGCGGCCGTCTCTGCGGGAATCGGCGGCATGTTTGCATCGCGGTTTCTTTTGGGAATCGGCGAGGCTCCGACGTTTCCGGGCAATGCCAAAGCCATTGGCTATTGGTTTCCGGAAAAAGAGCGAAGCCTGGCGACGGCGATGTTTGATTCCATGGCGAAATTCGCCTCTGCGATCGGTGTTCCACTGCTGGGGTTGACGCTCCTGTATTTCGGATGGCGATGGAATTTTGCGGCCACGGGCATCGTCAGCGCTGTGTATTTCGCGCTGTTCTGCATTTTCTATCGAAACCCGAGTGAAGATAAGTTACTGACGGACGCCGAGCGGGAATTCATCAAACGTGGAGGAGCGCAGCCGGAGGACCGGGCACGGGCCGCCAAAGGAGCGCCGCTTGGCTATTTGTTGCGGCAACGGAGAGTTTGCGGACTGGCGCTGGGATTCGCATCGTACAACTACAGCTTCTATCTGTTTCTGACGTGGTTGCCCGACTATCTGGCGACAACACATCATGTCGATCTGCTGCACGCTGTTCTGTACACGAGTGTTCCCTGGCTGTTCGCGACCATCACGGACTTGGTGATCGGCGGATGGCTCGTGGATGCGCTGATACAGCGCGGATGGAATGCGGTGCGCGTTCGCCAAGCGGTCCTGATCGGGGGAACGACGCTGGGCCTGGGGATCCTAGGCGCAGCGCGGGCGTGGACTCCTTTGGAGGCGGTTTTTTGGATCAGCATTGCGCTGGGAGGATTGTCCGCAGCGTCGCCAGTGGGGTGGTCGATTCCTTCGCTGATTGCGCCAAGAGAAAGCGTTGGCACTCTGGGAGGAATCATGAATTTTTGCAACCAGCTCTCGGGGATCACTGCGCCGATTGTCACGGGCTACATCGTGGCGGGGACGCAATCGTTTTCCTGGGCGTTTGCAGCGGCGGCGGCATTCCTTGTCGTGGGCATTGCGGGATATGTCTTTCTTTTGGGGAATATGGAGCCGATTCCCGAGCCCGAGCCGGCGTGAAGCTATCGTCAGTGCGCCGGAGCGTAATGTTTCGCTTTGTTGGCCCTTGAGTTAAACAGGTCGAAGCTTCCATCGGTCGAGGCCGTCAGCTTGAGATAGTTGGCGGCATCCTCGGGTGCCGAAAGATTGGCGATGAAGGGTTCAGGAGCGTTATGCGCAGGGCCGCCCTCTTCGGAGAAATGCAATTGCCACAGATCTTCGAGGTGCGGCGATGCCTTGATGATGTCCCAGGCGGAAGGCGTTCCGCCTTTTTTTGCACCATTGTCCATGATGGCCACGCGAGGATCGATTCCGTACACCAGCGCGGGGCTGCTGCTCTGAAACCAGCCGTGATGAGAGACGATATAGATATCGATTTTGCCGAGCTTGTTCCTCGGACACATCAGTTCCATCTCTTTATCCCAAGTCAGGTCGCCCAAGTCTAAAAGTTTGAGCTTGCCGAAGGTGATCAGCGTTCCCAGAGAACGCGGATTTTCGGTTTGGTCTGCAGGACGTTGCTCGGAGCTTTTGCAGGCGGCGTTTTCCGCGCCGGCTCCCGGCAAAGGTTTATCAATCAAGGCACCGTCAGAACTCACCACTCTTACGCGCATACCCTGAATGGGCAGAACATCGCCGGGCCTGGCGGTAATCCGCTTGGACTTTCCTGTTCCTAAAACTTGCTGGTAGGCCTGCCAGCCTTGCACGGTCGGCCCGTTCGTAGTTTCGCGGTTATCGCCGTGATCGATGAATGCTCCTACCGGGATCCGGGCCACTAGTTGCGGCACACCTCCCACATGGTCGTTGTGAAAATGGGTGATCAGCACGTAATCAATCTTGCTGATCCCGGCCAGTTTAGCCGCAGCGACGATGCGACCAGCATCACGACCATCGTTGCCAGGCCAGCCCGCATCAATGAGTAGCGATTGCCCTTCCGGCGTGACAAACAGCGTGGCTTGGCCGCCCTCGACGTCCACGAAATAGACTTGCAAAACCTTTTGGGCATCGCCCGGTGGCATCGCAAACGCCACAGTTAGGAAGAAGAGGCTTAGTGATGCTGCGAGAATGCCACGCCGAAATGAAGTTCTGGACATGTTTTCAACTTCTGGGATACCGTTTTCTACGTCTCCGAATTAGTTGACCCTGCCGGTGCGAGTGCGCGCACCGCGCCGGTTGAGATGCCCCCATCTACAAGCAAAGTCTGCCCCGTCACATACCTGCTGGATTCCGCGGCGAGGAAAACGACGGCCGCGTCCAGGTCCTGAGGCTGCCCCGGTCGTTTAACCGGAATTCGATCGCAAAGATAATCGACCCATTCCTTATTTTCGTAAAGTACCTTGTTCTGTTCCGTGCGAAACCATCCCGGCGCGAGGCAATTCACGGTGACGCCGTGCTTGCCCCAATCGTCGGCCAGGCTCATCGTCAATTGCCGGATGCCGCCCCGGCTGGCCCCGTATGGTGCGAGGCCTGCATAACCAGACACACTGGTTACGGAGCCGATATTGACGATGCGTCCATAACGGCGCGGAATCATGCGGCGCGCCACGGCTTGCGAGACGAAGAAACTCCCGCGGAGATTCGTGTCAAGAATCAGATTCCAGTCTTCCCAGGAAATGTCGAGCGCCGGCTTTCGAACATTGCAACCGGCATTGTTGACGAGGATGTCCAGGTGGCCAAATTCTTCTTCGGCAGTCGCGGCCATTCGTTCGATGCTGTCGTGGTTGCGGACATCAAGTTCCAGCGAAAGGGCGCGGCGGCCAAGCCCTTGCATCTCCTCCGCAAACGGCAACAGGCGAGAGCGCTCACGGCTGGTGAGTACGAGATCCGCCCCTGCCTTTGCGAGCGCGCGAGCAAAATACTGGCCTAGCCCACGGCTCGTTCCTGTGACGATCGCCACCCGGCCACCGAGATCGAAGAGCCCGTCGCTCATGAAAACACCCCGGGCGTAAGAACAACCTTCATCAGGTTGGGTTCACGCGCATGCAACCGTTCGAACCATTGTGGACCTTCGTCCAGCGGCGCAATTGCGGTGATCAACGGCTTTACTCGGATAGCTCCCGTTGCCAGGAGTTCCATGGCCTGCGGGTATTCTCCTGCCGATGCGCACGATCCTTGCAGGCGGATTTGCCGCGTGACCACCCTTTGCAGTGGCAGAGTAACTTCGGGTGAAATGTTCCCGACCAATACCACGGTTCCACCCTTGCGAACCGACTCGATAGCGGCACCCACAGTCTCGTTTCTTCCCACTGCTTCAACCGCCACGTCGATACCGACGCCGCTGGTAAGCTGCAATACCTGCTCCATGAGGCCAGCATCGGCCGACAACACCGTTGTCGCACCGACTTCTTGTGCAAGTTTGAGTCGCGAGAGGTCGATGTCCGCTACGAATACCCGGGAGCAATCCGCGACGTGCAGCGCCTGAAGAACAAGGAGTCCGATCATTCCCGCGCCGAGAACAAGAGCCGTGCTGTTGGGAGAAACTTGCGCCAAAGAAACGGCGTGGACCGCGACGGCCACGGCCTCCAGCATCGCTGCTTCTGCAAACGAAAGATTATCCGGCAAGCGATATACGATGCGGGAAGGAACGGCAATATATTCGGCAAAGGCTCCCGCGCGACGATAGTCCGAGCAAGACACTCCCATAACCTGGCGGTTGTCGCAGAGATTTACTTCTCCGCGGCGGCAGGGACCGCAAGCGCCGCAATAGATGGTCGAATCGAATGTGACTCGATCACCTTCCGCGAATCCTTTCACATCGGAGCCCACTGCAGCAATTCTTCCGGCAGCCTCGTGGCCCATGACAATGGGCGGGATACGGCGCCCCGACGAACCATCGTAGCCGTGGACGTCGCTACCGCAGATGCCACAGGCGGCAACGCGCACGAGAACTTCACCGGGACCCGGCGTTGGCTCAGGAAGTTCGGCAATCTCAAGATGCTTGTATTGTGAAAGCAGAAGAACTTTCATGTGCGCCTAGCACTCATTCAGAGCGAATCGCGTAAACGGCACATACTCTAGCGCACATCCCGCGCTTCTGGAACAACTAGAAGAACTTTTCATTTGAAGCCAGAATCAGAACCATTTTGTACAATGCCCGGAATTGATCGTCCTAACGGGAGGAAAGCATGAAGAATCGCCGAGAGTTCGTCCAGACCGCCCTGGCTGGTGCTGCCGGGCTCGCCTTCTCCCGCTACGCGGGGATTTCAGCGGCGGCCGCGCAAGGCCTCGATTCTCGAGTGGAAATTCTCCTTGACGAATCCATAGGAACGATTTCGGCCAATCTCTACGGTCATTTCACCGAGCATCTGGGAGGCACCATCTACGACGGCGTGTGGGTCGGCCCAAAATCCAAAATTCCAAATATCGACGGCATCCGCAAAGACCTGGTTGATCAAATGAGAAAAATCAAGGCGCCCGTCGTTCGCTACCCGGGAGGATGCTTCGCAGACAGCTATGACTGGCGAGATGGCATTGGCCCATCTGAAAAACGCCCGCGGCGCACGAATTTCTGGATGGAAGCAGAAAATGACAAATCGCCGGCCAGTCATAAATATGAACCCAACGAATTCGGCACCAATGAGTTCGTCCATTTCTGCAAACTTATTGGTGCGGAGCCGTACCTCGCTGCCAACGTTCGCAGCCTGCCCGCTTCGGAATTTTACCGGTGGGTGGAGTACTGCAATTCTCCGGCGGGCAGCACCACGCTTGCTGAGGAGCGCGCCAAGTCTGGATCCGCGCAACCGTACAACGTGCGCTACTGGGGCGTAGGAAATGAATCCTGGGGGTGTGGCGGGAACTTTACGCCTCAAGAGTATGCCGCTGAATTCCGAAGATACTCGGCCTGGGTGCCTCACTACGGCCAATCGTTGGCGTTAATCGCCTCCGGTCCCAACTCGGATGACTGGAACTGGACTCGCGGCTTCTTCGAGGAAATGGTTCGCAAAGGGCCCTCACAGTTCGGCGGCATCTACGGTTGGGCGCTTCACCACTACGCGTGGAATCTTAGCCGGGGGCGAACAACCGATTGGGAAAAAGGAAAGGGGGACGCAATTCAATTTGATCCCGTGGACTGGTACGAGATTCTGGGCGAGGGTGAACGCGTGGAGGGACTGATTCTGGGGCACTGGCAAGTCATGGGTGAATTCGATCGACAGCACCGCGTCAAACTCGTCGTGGACGAGTGGGGCCCATGGTACCGGCCCGGAAGCGAAGCAACGCCAGGCAACATCCTCGAACAAACTCCAACGCTGCGGGACGCGGTGTTCAGCGCGATGACTCTGGATATTTTTAATCGGCACGCCAGCAAGCTTCACATGGCCAACTGCGCACAGCTCATCAACTGCCTGAACAGTCTGTATCTCGCGCACGAAGATCGCTTCGTAGTTACGCCGGTCGGCCATATGTTCGAAATGTACGCAGGCCACCAGGGAGGAGCATCGCTTCGGACAATCTTCTCGGCGCCTTCCGTGCAGTACGACCGGGACGGCAAGCCGGCAACCTTTTGGGGACTGGACGGTTCCGCTTCACTCCATGGTAAGGATTTGCTAGTCACCGTTGTGAATCCGCACACGACACAGGCTCGTGAGACAGAGGTGACGATTCGAGGAGGCTCGGCTAACTCTGCGATGGCAGTAACTCTGTCGCATGCCGACATTCGTGCGCGGAATACTTTCGACAATCGCGAAGCCGTGATTCCTCAAAAGAAAGCGAGCGTCGTCCGGAACGGGATTGTAGTCCACACTTTTCCTGCTGCCTCAGTCACCGCGCTGTTCATTCGATTAACGTGATTGGATCGTTCGCTGTCTACACCTTCGAACTGTGGATGGCGTCGCAGACTGCGGCAGTAACTTCTCGAGTCGTTGCTATGCCGCCGAGGTCCGGCGTATGAATACCGGAAGCTGTCACTCGTTCCACGGCTTGCATCAATTGGTGGGCAGCATCTTTCTCGCCCAAATGTTCCAGCATCAATGCACCGGTCCACGACGCCCCGACCGGATTCGCAATTCCCTTCCCCGTGATGTCGAAGGCCGCGCCGTGAATGGGCTCGAACATGGATGGAAAGCGCATTTCCGGGTCCAGGTTGGCGGTTGGGGCGATTCCCAGACTGCCCGCAAGGGCCGCGGCCAGGTCGGACAAGATGTCGGCGTGCAGATTTGTAGCGACGATGGTGTCAAGGCTGGAAGGCTTTCCGACCATGCGCGTGGTCATCGCATCTACGAGCATCTTGTCCCAGGTGACATCCGGAAATTCCTTGGCGACTTCCGTCGCGATCTCGTCCCACATCACCATGCCGTGCCGCTGGGCGTTGGACTTCGTGACAACGGTCAGTAGCTTTCGTGGGCGCTCTTGTGCAAGCTTGAAGGCGAATCGCATGATTCGCGTCACGCCACGTCGCGTGAAGATCGCAGTTTCCGTGCCGACTTCTTCTGGAAAACCGCGGTGGGCGCGTCCGCCTTGCCCAGCGTATTCGCCTTCGGAGTTTTCGCGCACGATGACCCAGTCGAGATCGCCGCGCTTGCAGTCGCGCAAGGGGGATGACAAACCTTGCAGGATGCGCGTCGGCCGAAGATTGACGTACTGGTCGAAGCCCTGGCAGATCGCCAGCCGCAAACCCCAGAGCGTTATGTCGTCCGGGACGTCAGGCCCGCCTACGGCGCCAAAGTAGATCGCATTGAAGTCCCGCAGGCGATCCAGTCCGTCTTTTGGCATCATCGCGCCGTGTTTCTTGTAATAGTCCGAGCCCCAGGGAAACTTTTCTATATTCAAATGAAAACCGCCAACCTTCTGCGCAAGCCCCTGCAATACCTCAAGACCAGAAGCTATCACTTCGGGGCCGATGCCATCCCCAGGGATGACTGCAATCACATGCTCTCGCATTTGAAACTCCTGGAACAGATTAGCTGATGAGAGACACTCTAGGTGGCCGGAATTCCATCATCGTGCTCTGTCTCGAGCGAAATCATTTTTTGAGGGAGAAGGCCCACGTCCGTCCTCGGTTACTACGCAACGCACATTTTGATCCGCGAAATGCCAAAAATGGTGCAGGATACCCCCGCCGATCTCTGAGTACATACGAATCGAGCCACTATGCCCGTCACACCCCCCGACTTGAAAGTTGGTCAGCGCGCGCGAAAACGAATCGCGTGGCGACTCCTCCCCTTTCTGTTCCTGCTTTATGTCATCGCTTTTCTGGACCGCATGAACGTCGGCGCCGCGGCCCTCCAGATGCCGGGTGACCTGGGCTTCAACGACCGGGTGGTCGGTCTTGGAGCCGGCATGTTCTTCCTCGGTTACCTAGTCTTGGAAATCCCCGGCGCGTTGATCGCCGAGCGGTGGAGCGCACGCCGCTGGATCGCTCGCATCATGATTTCCTGGGGAATCATAACTGTGGTCATGGCCTTTATCCACACGGCCCGGGAATTCTACCTGATACGGTTCCTTGTGGGCGCCGCTGAGGCGGGCTTCTTCCCTGCCGTCATTGTCTATATATCTCATTGGTTCAGGACCGAGGATCGCGCCAAGGCCGTGGCGTGTTTTTACGCTGCCAATCCTCTTTCCTATGTCATTGGCTCGCCCCTCGCCGGCTGGCTGCTCGGGATCTCCTGGCTAGGTCTGAGAGGCTGGCGATGGCTATTCATACTGGAAGGAATTCCCGCGATCGTGTTCGGAGTAATCACGGTCTTCTATCTCACGGACTGGCCGCGCCAGGCTTGCTGGCTCCGGGAGGACGAACGCGATTGGCTTACCACTCAGTTGGAGCGGGAAAAGCAAGCAAAACAAAAGGTCCGCTCCTATACTATTTGGCAAGCCTTGTCACAACGCGATGTCATTCTCCTGACGTTGTGTTATTTCTGTGCAACCACGGGAGGCTACGGGATTGCGTTTTGGCTCCCTACCATTCTGAAACGCCTCTCCGGGCAAAGTGACATTCGAATTACCCTGTTCGCTTCGTTGCCGTATCTTGCCGGATTTCTGGTGCAGCAGTTAAGCGGCTGGCGCTCCGATAAGACTGGCGAGCGTCGCTGGCATGCCGCGGTCCCCATGTTTCTTTGCGGACTAACCTTGTTGCTGGCTGTTATTTTTGGCTCAAGCATCGCGCTCGCGGTCACTTTGTTCACCCTGGTGGGAGCCTTTTATTTTGCGTTCCACCCTTGTTTTTGGGCGGTTCCAACGGCTTTTCTAACGGAGTCGGCTGCCGCGGCCTCCATCGGATTGATTAATTCACTGGGAAATCTCGGAGGCTTTGTCGGTCCCCTAATGATGGGTTACCTGGTTCACCGGACGCGGTCCTTCAACGCTGGACTGTTGTACTTGGTGGGGAGTCTCTGCCTCTCCGGCATTCTCATGCTTGCTGTTGGGGTAGGACGCCGCCGCGTTCCCCCATCCTAGCGGAGGTCCGACAACCTAAAGAAAGCTTCTTCTCCTTTTCCCCCGACATGTAGTCTGAATCCTCAGTGAATCTCGGGTTCAGGGATGGGAGCGGTACCCTCCAAGAAATCGAAGTCGCATCCCTCGTCGGCCTGCTTGATATGCTGCATGAATAGCTTGCCGTACCCGCGCGGATAAATCCCCTCTTTCGGCCGCCAGGCTGCGCGCCGCCGCGCAAGTTCTTCGTCATTTACGCGCATATTCAGTTGGCGCGCGGCCACGTCGAGTTCGACAATGTCCCCTTCCTTCAGCAATGCAAGCGGCCCGCCGACGAAAGATTCTGGCGAGATGTGCAGGACGCAGGCGCCGTAACTCGTGCCGCTCATCCTCCCATCGGAAATGCGCACCATGTCGCGTATCCCGGCCTTCAGGAGTTTTTGCGGAATAGGCAGGTTTCCCCATTCGGGCATTCCCGGTGCACCCTTCGGGCCCGCGTTACGCAGCACCAGCACGCTGTTGGCATCGGCATCGAGGGCAGAGTCATCGATCCGCGCGTTCATTTCATCGAAGTTGTTGAACACGATGGCGCGACCCGTGTGCTTCAACAGCTTCGTTTCGGCGGCAGAAGCTTTGATCACTGCTCCGTTGGGTGCGAGATTACCGTACAGAATGGCCAACCCGCCGGATGCAAGAACGGGGGTATCCAAAGTGCGGATGACATCCGTATTGTAAATTTCGGCGCCGGCAATATTTTCCCCGAGCGTTTTTCCGGTGATGGTCAGGCAGCTCGAATCCAACTGGGGGGCTAGCACTCGCAACAATGCCGGCAATCCACCCGCGTAATAGAAATCTTCCATCAGGTACTTGCCGCTCGGACGTAAATTGGCCAGCATAGGCGTCTTCCTAGAAAACTGATCGAAGCGGTCGAGCGCGAGCTTAATTCCTGCGCGCCCCGCCAATGCCAGCAGGTGGATTACTGCATTCGTGGATCCTCCGAGGGCAAACACTGTTGCAATCGCGTTGTTGAAGGAAGCGTCATGCAAAATATCCCGTGGCTTCAAGTCTTCCCACACCAGTTCAACGATGCGCCGGCCCGAGCGGTTGGCCATCTTGGCATGGTTGGAATCCACCGCGGGTATCGCGCTCGCACCGGGGAGCGAGAAGCCGAGGACCTCGGCGATGCTGGTCATGGTGGAGGCCGTGCCCATCGTCATGCAAGTTCCTGCCGAACGAGCGATGCCGTCTTCGATCTGCGTCCAGGCTTTCAGATCGACATTTCCCGCGCGCCGTTCCGCCCAATACTTCGACACATCCGATCCACTGCCCAAGATTTCTCCATGCCAGTTGCCCCGAAGCATCGGGCCTGCTGGAACATAGATCGCAGGCAGATTCATGCTGATGGCGCCCATCAAAAGCGCCGGTGTCGTCTTGTCGCAACCCCCCATCAGCACGCAGCCATCGGCCGGATAGGAGCGCAACAATTCCTCAGTCTCCATCGCCAGCAGGTTGCGATACATCATCGTCGTCGGCTTCTGAAAAGTTTCGCCGAGCGTGAACGCAGGCATCTCCACTGGAAATCCCCCGGCCTGCCACACGCCCTTTTTGACATCCTCCGCGCGTTGTCGAAGCAGACTGTGGCACGGGTTGATGTCGCTCCAGGTGTTGATGATCGCGATCACGGGTTTCCCCGCGTAGTCGGCTTGCGTGCAACCCATCGAAGCGGCCCGCGAACGATGCCCGAAGGAACGTAAATCATCGGGGCCGTACCAGCGATAACTCCTCAATGACCTAGGATCTCTTGGCGGCATAGAATTCCTTCCGATACGCGCGAACTAGTTCTGTAGACCGTAGAACTTTGAAATCGGGCGGTCAACAACCAATGCTGACTCCAAAGCGGTGTATTGTAGGAGGCGCGAATTTGCGGTGTCAAATTCTGTGCATTAAACATCTGATTTGATTTTTCTAAACGGCGCTTGTTGGACAATGCCCGTCTTCATTGTCGTGTAATGCCCTCGCCACTCGAATCCATGAGAACCGACACCATCCTGGTCCTGGCCGATCCCGCAGAGCCGCAGCTCGCCATGCTGGAGAAACAGCTCGCGGGAGTGAAGACTGTCGCCGGAGATTCCGTCGAAGCATTTGAGCACGCAGCCGCCGATGCCAGTGTGCTCTTCAATTGGTCGGGTTCACTGGCACTGTTTCGAAAGGTGTTTGGAATTTGCCCAAACTTGCGATGGGTGCATTCTCGCTCCGTGGGCCTGGAGAGAACGCTGTTTCCCGAGCTGATGGACAGTCCCGTGCCGCTCACGAATGGGAGCGGCGTATTCAGCGCATCGTTGGGCGAGTTTACGCTGGCCGCCATCTTGTATTTCGCGAAGGACTTCCGCCGCATGATCCGTAATCAGCAGGCGGGCGTGTGGGAGGCCTTCGACGTAATGCCAATTTCGGGCCAGACCGTCGGAATCATTGGATATGGCGACATCGGTCGCGCCATTGCCGCAAGGGTGAGGCCGATGGGGATGAGAGTTCTTGCGGTCAAGCGAAATGCTTCTTCGTTAACTGGTGCCAATCCCATGGTCGAGCGGATCTATAGACCGGAGCAACGCATTGAAATGATTTCGCGCTGCGATTATGTAGTTGTAGCAGCCCCTTTAACTTCGGAAACGCGTGGCATGATCGGTGAGCCGGAATTCGTGGCGATGAAGCCCACGGCGGTGGTGATCAATGTCGGCCGAGGCCCGGTGATCGACGAAGCTGCGCTCGCCGGCGCGCTTTCCAATGGACGAATCAAAGGCGCCGCGCTGGATGTTTTCGATCATGAGCCGCTGCCGCAAGGCCACCCGTTCTACAAACTGGAAAATGTTCTGCTTTCTCCACATTGCGCCGACCATACGCTGGACTGGCTGGATAACGCCATGCGTTTTTTCATCGAGCAATTCGAACGGTTCCGGAAAGGCAAGCCGTTGCTGAATGTCGTTGACAAGAAATTGGGATACTAACCGGCGAGACCCAAAGCCCGCCCTGTCGCTACGCCGGTTTCAATTTAGCCCTTGAACCTCGCGCCAGATGGCCGGTTCAACTGGAATACCGTTCGCTATGTTTTCCTTTCGGGTTTGCAACACGCGCTCGCCTGGGTATCGCACTTGCCCTCGAGCCGCAGGTGGCTGCAGATGCTTCACGATCTCGTCGGCGACGCTCACCGAAGTACCGGCTCGATCGACGGAAGATGGATCAACGGCAATGAACACCTGCGAAAGATTCGTTTCTCGTTCGGTGTCTGCCGGGATCTGATGAGTGGCGCAACCACCTGACAGTAGTGCGCCGACCATGTCCAACATCAACGCCAAACCGGAGCCCTTCCAGTAACCGATGGGCAGCGGGCGCTTCGATGCTTCGATCGCCGCAGGATCTCGTGTGAGACGTCCCCCCGCATCAAAGCCGCCTTCCACGGGCAATGGCTCGCCACGCATTCGATAGGTCGCGAGAGCGCCGTAGGAGAATTGCGACATGGCCATATCTAGAACCACATGGCCTTTCGCCCGCGGCACCGCAATGATCAAGGGATTGTTGCCGACACGCGGATCGCTGGCTCCCCACGGCGGCAGATTTGCTATTGTATTGGTCCAGCAAATTCCGATGGCTCCCGCCTCAGCTGCCTGCCAGCCGTAGCTACCGCCGCGCATCCAATGATTTGTGTTCGCCAGAGCCACGCAGCCAATTCCGTGCTCACGAGAGAGTGCGATCGCTCTGTCCATGCACCCATAGGCATTCAAGTTGCCGGGACCTTTTTTCCGTCCCATCTCTCGAGCGAACCAAGGCTTGTCACCAACTCAGGCTCGGCATCAACCGCAATGATTCCATTTCGAACCATTCGCAGGAATTGCGGAAAGCGGTTTAGGCCGTGCGAATAGACTCCGTCCCGGCTGGCGTCCGCGAAGAGTCGCGCGCAAAGACGGGCGCGCTGCTGCTCGAAATTCAGCTTGAGCAACACCCCCAACAGACCATCAAACAATTCATCATACGGTATTCTCATGGATTCGTTTTTCCTATCGTGCCCAGGCAACCGCACTGTACACCAAGACTCGGATCGGCAAACGCTCAAGTCTTCCCAAACACGTTCTTAAGAAAATTTGGAATGATACCGCACACAAAACATTTTGCGCTGATGTTCGATTGTTGTAGTCTCCGACCGGAATGAAATCTCTCTGTATTGTTTTCCTCGTGCTACTGGCGGTCCCGTGTTTTGCCGCGGACTTGGGCGGAAACTGGGTGGTCCGCGATCCCCTGCCGGACGGCACCTTCCGCACCACCTATCTGGATCTCCATCAAGAAGGCTCTCGCATAACCGGAACCATCCGCGTCACGCAGTTTTATTTCAAAATTGTAGAGAGCACGGGCGGGCCTGATGGCTTCACGCTCACCGGTAGCATGATGGACGGGACCAATGAGCGCCGCGTGAAGTACGAAGGCAAGCTTGTGGGTGACGAGTTGCACGTGACGACTCGGCGCCGTCCCGACTCCGAGCTTATCCAGATGGTCGCTCATCGCGCCCCACCTGGCGAAGGCGCGTACTCCGCACGCCTGCCACTGCCTGCGATTCATAAGGTGGCTGACAACGGACTTGCCAGAACGCCTCCGATGGGCTGGAACAGTTGGAACAAGTTTGCGGGACGCGTGGATGACCCCGCAGTCCGCGCGATGGCCGATGCCATGGCCAGCAACGGGATGAAAGAGGCTGGCTATCAGTACATCAATATTGACGATACCTGGGAGGCGGGCCGCGACGCACAAGGAAATATCACCACCAATACGAAATTTCCGGACATGAAAGCCCTCGCCGATTACGTGCACGCCAAAGGTCTCAAGATCGGCATATACTCTTCGCCAGGTCCAAATACTTGCGCGGGATATGAAGGCAGCTACGGCCATGAGGGACAGGATGCGCGAACGTACGCCGCCTGGGGCATTGACTATCTTAAGTACGGCTGGTGCGGTGCGCGCAACCTCTACACCGACCAGGAGATGCGCGCGCTCTACCAAGTCATGGGCGATGCGCTTCTCAAAACTGGGCGCCCCATTCTGTACAGCCTCTGCCAGTATGGCCGCGCCGAGGTGTGGAAGTGGGGCGCGGACGTAGGTGGCAATGCCTGGCGCACGACGGGCGACATCCGCGACACCTGGGACTCGATGACCACCATTGGTTTTTCGCAGGACGAACTGGCTCCGTGGGCCGCGCCGGGACACTGGAACGATCCGGACATGCTCGAAATTGGCAATGGCGGCATGACCGACGACGAGTATCGAACGCATATGAGCTTGTGGTCGATTCTTGCCGCGCCACTGCTCGCCGGAAACGATTTGCGCAACATGACTCCGGCCATCCTGGAGATTCTCACCAACCGCGAAGTCATCGCCATCAATCAGGACACGGATGGCAAGCAGGGCCGGCGCATTACTAAATCCGGAGACCAGGAAGTGTGGGCCAGGCCGCTATCCGGCGGCGCACAGGCGATTGGATTATTCAACAGGGGAGGCTCGCCTGCAAAGATCACTGTAAACTGGCCGGACATGGGCCTGAAAACTGCGCCCTCGCGCGCAAGAGATCTCTGGGCCCACAGCGACCTAAAGTTGGATGGCGCGGAAGACTCAGTGACAGTACCCGCCCACGGCGTAGTGATGCTGCGGGTGTCCAAGTGATCGGGCGTAGGCGGTCCTGCGCCCGCTCAGCGGTCGTGCACTTCTTGAGCGCATGACCATTCTCCGAGAAAGCTCTTAGATTGTTGCGTCTGGTGTGTTGAAATTAAGAATCGGGGGCCCACCCGATCATTTGCCCGCGTAGCTAACGCGCCAGATTGACTTCGAGCCGTCATCAGTCACCAGCAGCGAGCCATCCGGAGCAACGGCCACGCCAACCGGACGCCCCCAAACGTGTCCATTATCCACCACGAATCCCGTCATGAAGTCTTCGTATTCGCCGCTTGCATGCCCGGCCTGATGCAAAGGCACGCGAATCAGCTCGTATCCCACGCGAACTGATCTATTCCAGGACCCATGCTCGGCAGCGAAAATATCTCCCTCGTATTCCGCCGGAAATTGCTTGCCGTCATAGAAAGTAATCCCCAGAGAGGCGTTGTGTGGATGAAGGATCACATCCGGCGTGATGACTTTGTCCTTCAGTTCGGGATGCTTGCCGTGATGTCGCGGGTCCTGGTGTCCGCCCATGTACCACCAGGGCCAGCCGTAAAAGCCGCCCTCTTGCACATGGGTAATGTAATCCGGAACCAGATTGTCCCCCAGCGCGTCGCGTTCGTTCACCGAACACCACAGCTCGCCGGTCTTTGAATTGATCGCCATCCCCACGCAATTGCGGATGCCGTAGGCGTAAACGCGCATCGCCGAGCCATCCGGATTGAACTCGAGGACATCCGCGCGATTCTGCTCCGCGGGCGTCGTATCGGGGTCGTCAATATTCGAGGCGGAGCCCACCGAAACGAACATCTTCTTGCCGTCGGGCGTGAACTGAATGTCCCGCGTCCAGTGGCCATCGCCACCCGGCACATTCGCGATATGTTGTGCACGTCCGCGCGCTTTCAAATCCCCGTTCTGATAAGGAAAGCGCACTATCGAGTCCGTGTTGCCAATGTAGATCCATTGGGGATTCGGCCCCGGCGGATAGAAGTTGACGCCGAAAGGCCGGTTCAGACCGGTAGCGAAAATCTCCTCTTGCTCCAACTTGCCCTCGGGCGTGACTCCCCGAAAGACCCGCACGTTCCCCGTGTGGCTCTCCGTCACGAAAAAATCGCCGTTGGGCGCAGTCCGAATTTGCCTCGGATCATCAAGGCCTGACGCATAGAGCTCTACTTTGAATCCAGGCAGAACCTGTGGCCAGGCGTCCTTTGGACGCGGCACAAGTTGAGGACCATTGCCCGCCGACGTAGTGGCGAAGGCTGCGGGCAGGTCCTTTAGTGCGACCTTGCGAATCTTGCCGGGCTTCTCGAAACGGTAGTCGGTAAAGGGGGCTTTGGGCAGAGGGGCCTTCACGCCGGCCGCGGCGGCTTCGGCAGGTGAAGTGCGTACGCGGGGAGAGCCGGGGTTGGATCCGCCAAGAACTCGTAAGTAGGTGACGATCTGCCATCTCTGTTGTCTCGGTAGAGTCGACCAAGCCGGCATGCCGTTGTTCACATCACCCTTGGTGATGTACCAGAAGAGTTCGCCGTCGCTTGCGGATTGTGCTCGTCCACTGGCCAAAGCCGGTATGTTTCCCGAGCCTTCTCCGTTTTCGCCATGGCAGCGCGCGCAGCGGAGATGATACAGCTGCTTCTCGGAGGCGAGCCGCTGGTCTCCGTAAGGATTCTTCATTTCCTTCGCCGACGCAGGCGCATTATGGAAATTCGGGTTCTGCGCTTGCACTGCGGGACATCCCAATAGCAGCGCCGCCACGCACATCGCCAGTGAGCTGGCAAACATCCGGCCAAATGATTTCAAGATTGTCCTCCGCGAATGGAAAGCCGAGTCTCAAATTATGATACAGCCGCGCCTACGAGGACTGCGCTTGCGAACCGGAAACGGGTGCCCGCAAGTTTGTCCAGGCCTCGGCATTCGAACGAAAGAGGCGGGTAACATCCCGCTGAATGTCGCCGCGCGTGACACCCCGCCCATCCTCTGACAAAAGACGGTAGGTGTCTGAGAGGATAGGCGTCAGCGTCCTGCGCGTGTTGTTCCATTTGTAGATCACTTGCTCAAGCACGCGGGCATCGGAATGTTGCGGAATAAAACTTGTTCCCAGCATCTCGATACGCTCGCGAGTGATTTCCTCCACGATCGAGGGATTGTTCATAAACCACCAGCAACCGAATGGCATCAAGTTGCTGAACTTCCGCGCGTAAACACAAAGTTCGTGCTGATTCTCCCGGCTGAGCACACTCACCAGAAAACGATTGGCGGGAAACTCGCGGCACAGATTCTCCAGTGCTCGCAGGTCCGCTCTGCCCACGGCATCTCCCGCCAAACGCAACGCCGGATTGACCCGCTTCCGCACGCCAATCATGAGCGAGAGGGGTAGGTCCAATTCGCGGCAGGCAGCCAGCACAGCCTCTTTGAGCAATCGATTGGCAACAGTCTCTTGGGGATATTCGAAAGTGTCCGGCAGCGAGACCGCCATATACACGGGTTGCATGCGTTCGTACCAGTCCACCAGGAACCGCCGCACCTCCGCCGCGGACTTTCCCGAAGCCCGCTCGTCAACGCGGTAGCCTTGACCGGCCAACACCTGCCAGTGGCTCGACCAGTTGCATAGGATTCGATCCAGCCGCAGCGCCGCGCGATATTGCCTATGGTCTGCGACCCCCTTCAACCAGACTGCGGCTTCCTCCGGATCGAGTGGATCGTTGGTCATCACCACGATGCTCACGCCCGCCATCTGAAGCACGCGGCGAACGTGGGACTCGATCGATTGCGCTTCGAAGAAGCACCTAGCCTCCGCCAGGTCCGGACGGTCCGTGGGGAGTTGGAAGGCTTTGAGCACGGCGACCACCCCGCGCGTGGCTTCCGAAACCGGCGTATTTTCAACGAAAAGAGTCCTCCATATGACATCGGCTTGTTCGCGCTTGGAAAGAGACCAGTACTCCTCGGGCCTGGTGTCGGAAGATCGGAAGAATTCAGCTTCGAGATAATGATAGGTCAGTAGTTCGTCGATGCCCCACAATCCGAGCTTGCCGAATGCCGGAGCAAACAAGTGCGTGTGAATGTCGACGAATTGCGTGGCCGCGAGCACATCTTCTACAGCCGAAGAAATCTGCCCATCCGTCAGGGGTTCGCCATCCCTGGAGACCGGAACCTGGCCCGTTGATTTGAATAACGCTGTTCTCATGCCTTGCACCAAATCTTGCTGCCCTTAGGCATAGTTATCCTGGCGTGCCTCACGGCTCGTGTGCCGTGGACGGCCACGGTATATCAGGTTAGAACGATGCCTCGACTAAACGTCTGCGCAGTAATCCGCTTCGTGGTCACGAATATCGAAGAGTACAAACCGTTCGCTCCCATGTCAAATTGTAAGAACTGAAGTTACTATTCAGCGGAACTTAACGAATATCAACGGCGTCCCCGTATGCAGCCACCCTTCTCTTCTTTATTCACCTTTTGTTCGCATTTTGACGCGTTTTCTATGTCTCGGTTGGCCCCGCTGGCTTGTAACCTCGAACGGCAAAGTAAAGGACATATGAATAGCAAATCAATGGAACTACAAACGCTTTTTGTATGGAACTTGCGTCGGAGATATAGCCCATGGCCGCAGGGACAATCGCGCCTCCAATGATGGACATGACCAGCAACGCCGACCCGAGTTTGGTGTAAACACCGAGATTTTTCACGCTGAGAGCGAAGATAGTTGGGAACATGATGGAATCAAAGAAGCCCAGCAGCACAACGGCCCAAACGGGGGCCGCTCCAGATCCCGCGATAGCCGTCAAAGTACACAGGAACGCGCAGGCTGCGAAGAATCCCAGCAGCCTGGGAGGAGCGATTCGTTTCATCATTGCAGACCCAGCAAAGCGGCCAACCATGAATCCGATCAGGTGCCATTTCAGAAAATTGGCGGCCACTTTTTCGGGCGTGTTGGGCAAGGTGTGCTGGGTAAAGCGAATCACAAAGCTGGTCACGCCGACTTGCGCGCCCACATAAAAAAACTGGGCGACGACGCCCTTAACCAAATGCTTGTATCGCCAAATATCCCAGCGCTTCCGAGGAGCGTTTTGCGGCTCAAGTAAAGTTTCTCCGCTCACTTCGCGAATCTCGGGCAAGTGGGCGAAGTACAGCAGTGCCGCCACGAGCAAGAAAAGCGCGGTGATTGCCAGATACGGCCCTCTGACGCGGCTGGCTTCCAGCGCCGAGTACGTCGCCGATTGTTCCGGGGTCATGGCAGAAAGCTGACTGGCGGAATATTCAATGCCGGAAAGGATGAACGCGCGACCGATGATGGGAGTCACCACGGCTCCCACGGCATTGAAGGACTGCGCCAGATTCAGCCGGCGCTCAGAAGATTCCGGTGGGCCAAGAATGGTAACGTACGGGTTGGCCGCGACCTCCAGTACCCCCTGCCCGCAAGCCATTACGAACAATGCAAAAAGGAAGAAGCCGTACAGCCCGATCGAAGCCGCAGGGATGAATAGAAATGCTCCGGCCGCGCAGGTGAGCAAACCCAGCAAAATGCCCTTCTTGTATCCGATCCGTTCCATCAGCCATCCGGCAGGCAAAGCGGACAGAAAGTAGCCGCCAAAAAACGCAGACTGGATAAGCGAAGACTGCAGGTCCGTAAGCCGAAAAGCCTTCTTGAGATGCGGGATCAGAATGTCGTTGAGATTGACGCCGAGCGCCCACATGAAGAAAAGGCTGGTGACGAGCACAAACGCCATGATGTAGCGTCGTTCAGTAAGCGGCGCAGAAGGATTGTTCATTTTTCTCCGTTACGTTAGGGCGCGATCGAGATGAACGTAACCGCCGTCGACGTACAGGTGCTGACCGGTAATATGACTGGCTTTCGCGGAGATTAGAAAGACGACCATGGCGGCGATTTCTTCGGAAGTGGTCATTCTCTTTCCCAGCGGAATCTTCGCGACAATCGTCTTCAACTTTTCTTCGGGATTGGCGAATGTGCTCAACCATTGCTGGTACAGCGGCGTCATCACTTCCGCAGGAACGACGGCATTTACGCGTATCCCGTAGCGTAGAAGCTCTACGGCCCACTCACGAGTCAAGGCGAGGATTGCGCCTTTCGACGCGACATAGCCGGAAGTCCCTCCCTGGCCCGTGACCGCGGTCTTCGAGCTAATACTGACGATGGATCCAGTGGTGCGCTTCAAATGTGGCAGAGCATAGTGAGCCATATTGTAGTAATGCAGCAAATTGCGCTGGAGCGATGCGACGAATTGATCGGCAGTGCCTTTTTCCAGGCCGACGCCGTCATTCACACCGGCGTTGTTCACTAGCGCATCGATTCGACCAAGTTTCTTCGCGGTTCGCTCGACGACGCCGGAACAGGCATCCGCAGTCGCGAGTTCCGCAACAACCAAATGGCTGACGCTGCCGCGTTGTCGCAAGTCCGCGTGCAGTTTTTCTGCCGCTTCTTGATCGCGGTCCACGATTACTGGAATTGCGCCTTCTTGCGCAACGGTCTGCGCGATGGCAGCGCCAATGCCTTTGGCGCCCCCCGTAATGAGTACGACCTTATTCTTCAGCTCCAGGTCCATGAAACGAGTTCCCCCTGGCCGCGAATGCGTGGACCAAGATTGCGCGAGAATTGGATTCCTTCCCCTTCGAGAAAGACCGAGAAGCGTGGAACGATCTTGTTCATTGAAAAAGGCTCATCCGCGGAGGTTCAGCCAACCTCCGTCCATCGGATAATCCACTCCAGTGATGAACGCGGCTTCCTCGGAGCACAGGAAAAGAGCCAGCGCGGCAACTTCGTGCGGCTCTCCCATCCTGCCGATGGGTTGTGCAGCGGAGAGCTTCGCGAACATTTCCTTTTCCTTGCCTGGGTAATTGCGCTCCAGGTAGCCGTCGACGAACGGCGTGTGGACCCTCGCCGGAGAGATGCAATTGCAGCGGATCTTATGCTGAAGATAGTCCTTGGCGACAGAAAACGTCATCGCAATCACGGCACCTTTGCTCATTGAGTAGGCAAAACGGTCCGCCAGCGCCGAAGAGCCCGCGATCGACGCCATGTTCAGAATCACACCACCACCGTTCTCTTTCATATGTCCAATCGTGGCCTGCATGCAGTTGAAAAACCCTTTCACGTTGACTTCGAAAAGTTTGTCGAAGTCGCGTTCCATTGTCGTTTCCAGGCTGCCAACATGCGAAATTCCAGCGTTGTTGACAAGGATGTGGACGGATTCTTTCCGGAATAGTTGATCGAAAATAGCTTTGACGTTTTCGCGGCTCGTCACATCACACTGAAAGGCGCTGGCATTGCCTCCGGCATTCACGACATCGAGGGCCACCGCTTCCGCCTGTTTTAGATCAATGTCCAGGATTCGCACGCAAGCTCCGCTTCTTGCAAACTTCTGGACAATGGCGCGCCCTATCCCACTGGCGCCCCCTGTGACGACGGCCACTTTGCCGTCCAATCGAAATGATTCTGCGGTGCGAGTTTGCGTGCTCAGAGGGACACACCTCTCTTCCATGGAATAAAATCGTTCTGGGCCAGCAACTCCGCTTTCGTCTTGCTTTCTCCGCTGGCGAACTGAATTACGCGGTCCAAAATCTCCTCGCCCATTTGCTGGATGGTCTGCTGTCCCGAAATAACGCCGCCCGTGTCGATGTCGATGATGTCCGGCATCTTTTGCATGAGCTGCGAGTTCGTGGAGATTTTCACTACTGGCGCGATGGGATTTCCTGTCGGCGTTCCCAGGCCGGTCGTAAACAGAACGATGTTCGCTCCCGCACCTACCTGGGCGGTGACGCACTCCACGTCGTTGCCCGGCGTGCATTGGAGATTGAGCCCCGGCTCGGATGAATATTCGGGATAGTCCAGCACCGCCGTAACCGGAGACGTCCCTCCTTTTTTCGCGGCGCCGGCGGACTTCATCGCATCGGTGATCAATCCGTCCCGGATATTGCCCGGCGAAGGATTCATGTCGAAACCCGATCGCACTGCTTTCGCTCTAGCGGCATAGTCGCGCATGAGCTGGATGAAGCGGTCGGCTACTGCTTTTTGCGTACTGCGATTGATAAGCTCCTGTTCCACGCCGCAAAGCTCGGGAAATTCAGAAAGGATTGTCCTGCCGCCAAGAACGGCGACTAGATCGGAGGTGTGGCCGATCGCCGGATTTGCTGAGATTCCAGAGAATCCGTCGGAACCTCCGCATTTCAGTCCAATGGAAAGGTGGGAAAGCGGTGCGGGTCTGCGTTCGCACTTGTTGGCCCCGACCAGTCCCAGGAACGTCTTTTGAATCGCCTCGGACAGCATCGTGAATTCCGATCCACTTTGCTGCTGCTCGAATACAAAAAGTGGTTTGGAAAATCTTCGATCCCGCTTCTTCACTTCCTCCCGGAGTATGGCCACCTGCGAGTTTTGACAACCGAGACTAAGCACCGTCGCGCCGGCGACATTCGGGTGGTGAATGTAGCCCGCTATCAAACCACACAGATTGTTTGCATCCTCGCGTGTTCCGCCGCAGCCGCCTTCGTGCATCAGAAACTTGATTCCGTCAACGTTTCCAAAAATTCTCGCGCGCTGACTTTGAGCGCCGCTTCTCGCCGCGCCGGAGCTCCCGATTTCTTCGGCTCCTCCCTCCTGGTACGCGCGCACGAGTTCGGCTACTTGTTGCCGGTAGATTTGGGGCGGAGCAAAGCCCAATTCTTCTTCAAACGCTTGCTTCAGAACCGAGATGTTCCGGTTTTCGCAGAAAACGAGGGGGACGACGAGCCAGTAGTTTCGCGTGCCGACCTGGCCGTCGTCCCTGACATATCCCAGGAACGTCTTCTCACGCCAGCACGAGATGTCCGGAGGCGACCAACGATACTCTTCCGTCTTTTCGTGAAAGGCGGCGGCCTCATGATGCGTATTTCGGGTGGTCACTTTTTCTCCCGTGCCGATCGCCTCCGTTGCTTTGCCGATCAGCACGCCATACATGACGACAGCACCGCCTGGCGCAATATCATCCGTCACAAACTTATGTTTCGCGGAAACGTCGGTCCTCAAGATGAAGGTCCGGCCTGAAAAATTAATCTGCTCTCCCTTTTGAAGGTCATTGAGCGCAACGAGCACATTATCTTTCGGATTTAGTTGCAACACTCGGCTTGGCGCCATAGTCCGACCCCGCCCGAATCACTAGCATCCACGGGCCTATCTTCAATTTCATACCATAAAATCTATCATTTGATTTGCCGAATGCTCTTGACTCCCGCCACCGGCCTGAGATTAGCTAGGCGCCATGCTCTCAGTCCCCGCAGTTCTCCGATTTGATCCGGCGCCAAGTGGCAATCGCCCGGCGCGTTCGAAACACGGCAAATTCGCCCCATGAAACTCATCCGATGCGGTGAACCAGGAAAAGAAAAACCCGGCGTCCTTCGCAATGATGGAACACGCGTGGATGTATCACAATTTGTGCCGGATTACGATGAACGTTTTTTTGCTGAAGACGGCCTCCACGCATTACGCCAGTGGCTTGATCGAAATGAATCGACTGCCCCCCGCGTCTCATCCTCAATGCGCTTGGGGCCCCCGATCTGCCGGCCAAGCAAAATCATCTGCATCGGGCTAAACTACCGCGACCATGCCACCGAGAGCGGGGCGGAAGTACCTCGGGAGCCGGTCCTTTTCATGAAAGCCACCACATCTCTGGTCGGTCCGAATGATCCCGTTATGATTCCCAAGAGTGCCGAGAAGTTGGATTGGGAGGTGGAGCTGGCCGTAGTAGTTGGGAAGAAAGCCGCCTACGTAGCAAAGGAGCGGGCTCTTGAGTTCGTTGCCGGCTACGCACTTCACAATGACTATTCCGAGCGGAGCTTTCAGCTCGAGCGCGGCGGCCAGTGGGTGAAGGGCAAGAGTGCGGATACGTTTGCTCCCATCGGCCCCTTTCTTGCCACTCGCGATGAGGTACCCGAACCCGACCGCCTGGGGATGTGGTTGAAAGTGAACAACGAGTTCCGGCAAAACAGCAATACTGCAAATATGATCTTCGACGTACCGACCATCGTCAGCTACGTGAGTGAGTTTATGACCCTGCTCCCAGGAGACGTAATCAGCACGGGAACACCCGCCGGCGTAGGCCTCGGAATGCATCCCCCGCAGTATTTGAAGCCTGGTGATGTCGTGGATCTGGGCATGGCACGCCTGGGAGAGTCGCAACAGAAAGTCGTTGCCTGGAAATCATTTCACATCGAGGAGCAAACGAAATGAAGCGATACGGCTCCGTAATAAGGGTGCGACCCGAAGCCATCCCGTCGTACAAGGCCTATCACGCGGCAGCATGGCCCGAGATTCTCGCCACCATTCGGCGAAGTAACATCCGCAACTACTCCATCTATTTGAAGGATGATTTGCTGTTCGGCTACTACGAATACCACGGAACCGATTACCAGGCCGATATGGCGAAAATTGCGAGCGATCCGAAAACGCAAGAGTGGTGGGCCATCATGGAGCCCATGCAGAAGCCTCTCGACACGCGCGCCGAAGGTGAGTGGTGGGCGGCGATGGAGGAAGTCTTTCACACGGATTGAAAATGCATGAAGATCGTAGATACGCACCAACATCTCTGGGATCTCGATCTTTTTCGCTACGCCTGGCTTGAGCAATTGCCCGTCCTGAATCGCTCTTTCCGCATGAACGACTATCGCGACGCAACGAGCGGACTCGCTATCGAAAAGTCAGTGCACCTCGAGGCCGATGTGGACGAGCCGTTTATGCTTGAAGAAACAAGGCACCTTCTTCGGCTCGCGGATCGGCCAGACAACCCCCTCGAAGGGGTCGTGGCATGTGGACGTCCGGAGAGCAATGAGTTCAGGACCTACTTGGAAGAGATATTGGGTCATCCGAAACTGAAAGGGATTCGCAGGGTTCTGCACACGCAGCACGATGATCTAAGCCAGAGTGAAACATTCATCGAGAATGTTCACAGCTTGGCTGGCAACGGTCTTTCGTTCGATACTTGCGTCCTGGCCCGCCAACTGCCTCTTGCCATTCGTTTCGTTTCGCGTTGTCCCGATGTGACCTTCATCCTCGACCACTGCGGCGTGCCACAGGTGAGGGAGAAAATCCTCGACCCCTGGCGCTCGGACCTCCGCGAAATCGCAAATTTCCCGAATGTCTTTTGCAAGATTTCCGGGTTGATAGCCTATGCGGATCGCCACCACTGGACCGCGGAAGATCCGCGTCCCTACGTCGATCACGCCGTCGAATGCTTTGGCTGGGATCGCGTGATGTTCGGGAGTGACTGGCCCGTTTGCACGCTTTCCGCCAGCTATCGCCAGTGGGTCGACGTTCTCCTGTCGCTCACTCGCAGCGCGGGAGAGGCAAACCAGAAGAAACTCTTCCACGATAATGCCATTCGGGTCTACCGGCTCGCCTGAAATGGCGATTCCGCAAACTCGTTGCGAGATCCAAATAGCCCCAAAAAACTCCAAAAATTATGTCCTTGGTTGCTATAGCCTCTGAGCTCGAGACCTGCAAAAATCGTATGTCTTCCCTGAAAAACACAAAAATCGCCTGGTTTGTTGGGAATTTGAAACTGAAATGGTCCCGGAGGAGGGGGTCGAACCCACACGGTACTAAGTACCACTGGATTTTGAGTCCAGCGCGTCTGCCAGTTCCGCCACTCCGGGAAAGTCGTCTAACTCATTGAATGGTTTCATTTTGCACCGTTTTTTCTTGCGAGTCAATTTTCGCAGATTCGACCAAATTAGCTTGTCTATAGCTTAACTGCGAAGATTCGATCTTTTTCGCTGCGTCCGCCAGATCGCGCTCCGAAGTTATGTTGTACCTATCGAAAACGTTCCGCGTCTTGTGTCCGCTGATTCTCATGCACACCGTTTCAGGGACTCCGCCGCGCACCATATTTCTAACTGCTGAACGGCGAAGATCATGGAAAATTAGGCCGGAGTAAACTAGGCGCTTGCGGCTAGGGCAATTCTCGCATTCGGCACCCTGCGCTATTGGCTTTGAGCATCCCGCGCAGACCATCTGGCCCAGACCCGCACCGCAGCAGAGCTTGGCCCAAGTTCCCCGGAAGTCTTGCACGGCGATTCCACTCTCCCGCGTGAATACTGAATCTTCCGCGTTCTTGCCAGCGACGCAAGCGGAAAGTAGCTGCTTTGTTTCTCCGGTTAGATTGACCTGGCGAGGCTCGCCGTTCTTCGAGGTGCGGAGCCGGATTGTCCCGGCGAACAGGTCAACGTCCGAAACCTTGAGAGTCAGTAGCTCCGCCTTGCGAAACCCGAATGAGTAGCCCAGGGCCAGCATTGTCCGCATGTAACCGGAGCATTGCGCGGCCAACGCCCTGTACTGCCCCTCTTCGATGAATCCTTGGCGCGGTTTGCTTTCCGCAAGTCTGTGGAATCGCAACGGCCTTGCAACCTTGCGGGGTTGCGCCTCATAGCCAAGCATGAACGCTCTTTGTAGCAAGCTCAGTTCCCGGTTGATGCTCCCGTTCGCGGCCCCTTGTTCTAGGCGAGATTCTTTGTAGCGGTCGAGGGTGACGGAGCCAACGTCCTTCGCCAGCATCTTGCCGAAAGTAGGTTCAAGATGTTTCGTCCAGTTCAATTTCGCCCACC
>QHYE01000054.1:92856-102604 GCA_003224055.1 Acidobacteriota bacterium
CTAGCAAGGCATCATAGAGGCTCGTCACGGTCACGCGCTTGGCGTCCAGAACTACATCCCCGTTCGAGTGCGCGAGTATCCGCGTCTTGAGGAAGTCCGTTGCTTCGCGCTTGCTTTCGGTGTCGGCCGTCTCTTGGTGAACTACTCCGTTGATGCTGAATTTGATCCACAAATTTCTCGAATTTTTCGGGCGATAAACACTTCCCTGCCCTCTTTTGCCGCGCGACTTTTTCTCCAAGGTTTCCATATTCATTCTCCTAAGAGCTTCCTCTTGGCATACTCACGGACAGACAGGCCAGCTTGCTTTGCAGCGGCAGCGAGTTTCTTGTACTCCGCCTTGGTGATGCGATGGCACAGAACTATTTCCCTTCGTTCCGCTGCTGGCTTCGGTGGCCTGCCTCTCTTCATTCTTCATTTATTGTATACGATAATTAGGCGGAGTCAAGCTATTCCTTATGCTCCGCAATGAATTTCTCAATGTCCCTTAGGTCGAACCTGATCGGCCCACCAGGGGTAAGCCTCACGCACGGTAGCTCCCTGCTTGCCACTTTGCGCCGGATGGTAACTTTCGAGACGGCTAGGAGCCGCGCTGCTTCGCCAAGTCCGATCAGGGGTGTCATGCCGCTGCCTCTTTCTTGACTCTCTGGAAGTCTCTCCACTTACGGTTTCTCTTTTCTTGCGTGGTTTCCATTGCCCGTCCAAGAATCGAGCGAACGTGCTCCCGCACTTGAGCAAACCTCTCAGGTTCGAGCGGCGCGATACCGCCAGGCTCAAGTAGGAGCAGGATTTTAGTCGCGGTATCTTCGGCTCTGCTGTTCATTGCCGCATCTTTCCTGAATCGAGCAACCCACCATTCGAGACGGCATCCCGAAGTAACTTGCCAAGCTCTCCCCCGGTTAGCAGTTCTTCATGCTCGGCGCTTTCGCGGTTGCGGAGAAACGCTTCCACAAAAGATTTTTTTCGCCATTGCAGTTCCGATGCTGGACAGGATTCGAGCATAAGCAATCCCCCGGCTGCTCTGGCCGCTGCGTCTATTTCTGGTTTTAGTTTTGGCATCCCGGTAGGGTTTGGAATATCTGGACTAATCCAGCGGCGGCAATAGTCGAGCGTGTATTGCCATGCCTTTTCCGCAGTGGTTGCATTGTCCCGCTTGGCGGCTTTGTTCAACGGCTCCAATACATCGGCGGGCGTGGGGAAAAACTTGCAAGTGCGGAGCACGTTTCGAAAGATCGGCGCGAGCGTAGCGGCAGGATACCCGGAAAGTTCTTCCGTCCAGATGGAGACAAGCGGGGCCGTGATCTGCCTGCCGTACACTTCCCCGGCCTTGACTAAGAACTGGCGGATGGCCTCACTACTGGACAAACCCGGCTGCTTTGAGATTGGCGGCTGTGAGAGCTTCGCCGGTGAGTTTTCTTGTGCTTCCATTGCTTCCCCCATTCGGTTGACTGATACGGCTAAACCAGTTGTGCAAAAAACGGTTTGCTTTCTTCGGACGTTTCTCCGGGTTGGCTTCCATCCATGAATCGGCTTTGCGGTATTCGGCGGGGCGGTCAATCCACGGGAATGCTTCCCCCAGGACGGCATCCTGTTTAGTGGTGACTGAGAAATGCTGGCCGGAAAAAGAGAGCGACGGCGCAGCCGGAGCCTCTTCTTTTCTTCTCTTATCTTTCTCTATCTCTAACTCTTTCTCTATATGGTTGGACGCTCGTTCAACGGGCGTTGACCTTGCTTTCCTTGCCCTGGCGCTCTGTCTGCCAGCAAGTCTGTTTTTTTCACAAGTTTGCAAAAACTCTTCGTATTCAGCTTTCATCCGAGGATTGTAAATTCGCTGTGAATCCCCCGGTACTTCGCTGAAAAGTCCCCGGTACTTCACTGTGAACTTGCAGAGGATTCGCCGGTCAATCCCGGTGAGCTTCGCCAAGATGGACAAGTCTTTAGGGAGCGTAGCGGTTTGTTCTTCGAGCCAAGCGTAGTCTAGGAGCAGATTGTAGACGCCATGTTCTGCGAGCGTCATTCGCCGTGTAGTCGCGCTAGAGAGATAATCCTGCGGGAATCGTTTATAGAACGGCGGACGGTAGCTCATGGCGTCAACTCGAAAGACGGCTCAGGCTGGCGGATCTTTTCTTCGCGTTCTTTGCAGACCTGCTCCCACGACTTGAGCAGAGAGCCTTGCCGTTTGTCCGGGCCTTTGGGCAAGTAGGTGGGCAAAGGCTTTGGCGTACCCGGCTCCGAGATTAGAAAATAGGTAACGAACCTAGCGCCGGGTTCCTGCTCATGCCGGATGACGTAGCCCTGCTGCTCAAGCTCGAATACGCGCGTCCCCACCTGGGTTATGCGGTGCTGGAAAATGGCATCATCTCGCCGTAGTCCTGCCCCGCGTGCTTTGGCTTCGCGGAGCAAGCGCAGAACGTTATCTCTCTGCGCCGATGCGTGAGGGGGTATCCCGCGACGGTTTTCGGTGGTAGTCTCGCGCACAACTACACCCCACACCCACGACGGGCCACCACGTCCCCCACGGAGCGCGGCCCGTTCCTTTCGGACTCATCCATCGAAACAATTCGAGTTCTTGAGAATGCGCGCTTCCACGGGTGACTATGCGGACGGGGATGTATTTTTTTAGATAGACAGTTTTGAGGATGCTGCTTATACTTCGCCACGGTAAGCCCTTTCTGTAACCCCGCGCTGATAACGCGGGGAAGATCACTGCCCCGGACAATGCACCGTTCGGGGCATTTCTATGCTCGGCCAACAGAATACACCGTTCTAAAAATAAAGCAACTATTTTTTTAGTTTGGGGTTGACTTTCCTTTGAAAGGAGAGTTAGACTCCACCTATGAAGAGAGGCACAATGCGCGTTACCAACAAATTGGCCTTTAATGAGGAGCTAAAAATCCTCCGCAATAGATTTAAGCTCAGCCTTGTTGATCTTGGACGGGCTAGCGGAATAAACATTTCCACCTTGAGCCTTTTTGAGAACGGCAAGGGAAAACTCTCGGAGAAGGCAAAGATGAGACTCATGGCCGCATTGATTCAGGCGCTCAGGAGAGTAGAGGAAGAGGAGCGCCAAATAGCAGAGCAAAAGAGAAAAGATGCTCTGGAAGTAGCGAGGGCGGTCAAAGCAGGAGGCATGGAAGAGCTTAGCTCCAATCTGGTCAATTACGCAGTGGGCATAAGTAACAAAGCATTGAGCAAGGAAGAAATGGAAGAGCTGAAGGGTACAGCGAAGCCGTGAATAAGGGAATACCACAGGATGCTTCGGAATCTCTGGCCCGCGCCATCGGTTCCGCGCGGAAAGAAATTCTAGGTAGAGGGATTGTCCGCGAACAGGCGGACTTGCTGATCGAGGATGTAGTCGAATCCTACCAGCGAGAAATTGTGGAGTTTGCGACCATCACGGCCAGCCAAAGGAAAGACATTTTCAATTTGCGCGAAACCGTTATCTGGCTAAACGAAATGCTGGACGAGAATCGCGGGGGGGATTAAGAAATTTTGTGCCAAAAGAAAAATCAGCACGGCGTAAGCGGGCGGAGATCGTGGCCCAAGGTTTGGCTAAAGACATGACCAAGGCAGACGCGATGCGTGCCGCCGGATATTCCGAATTGATGGTCAAGCATCATTCCGCAAAAGTGTGCGGCACAAAGCTAGTCAGGGAGGCCCTATTCGAGCTTGCCGGGAAGTACACCAACAAAGAGATCGGCACTTTGGGCAAAGCGCGGCTAATCGAACAGCTAGAGAGCGGAAGGGTTGAGCCGCGATTGTTGCCGCAGCTAATCCGCACGGCCATAGAAATTGGCGGCGACATTGGACAGAACGCCATTGCGTTGCACTTACACCAAGCGAATCCAGAAATTCCGCCAGCCGCGAGGGAAATGATAGCGAAGAGAATAGTGGAATTGCAGCGGCAAGCGGAAAACTCTACGGCGCTATTGGCGGAAGTCATTCCCGAAGGTTTCCAAGACAACGCATTCAAAGAAAAAGATTATGTTTGAGCTACTGGAAATTCTCGAAAGGGATACGCCGTTGTTCGCTGAAGAATTGGCAGAGGCATTGACTCGAGAGACGGCGGAGTTTTTGAAGTGGGCCGTTTGTCAAAATTTGCCGCACGTTCCGTTGAGTAGGAATTAGGAGGTATACGGCCATCGGGGATAAATTTCGGCACGAGTTCAGCCTTGGAAGTATTGACAGTGGCGACCCGTACGTTCCCGGCGTAACGCAATTGCAGCCGGGGCAAGGGACAGCGACGCAGCTAGTTCCGAATGCTCCTCCCGTGCCTGACGTTCCAATCGGCAACGGCTATTCTGTGCCAGGAAACCCGCCCGCCAGCACGACAATTACGAGGCAAACTTTCCTGTCCGGTTTCATTTCCGCCTTGGGCCCGGCGACGGTGGACTTGGCGGGGGTCTTGCGGGAATTGAGGAAAAAAATCGCTATGACGCAAATCAGAATCTTTTGCGGAATGAAGCGGAGCGCAAACAGTTACTCGAACAAAGCACCATTTTGAATCAGCAGAGCGAGGCGGCGCTCCGCAATGCGGAGATTGAAAACTACAAGCGCAAGCCTACTGACAAATTCCTGACCGCTTTCGCGGACGCCGGCGGGAATCAAACGGCCTTATTCCAAAGTCCTACGGGTGGCGCTTATACCGTAAAGGTTGGAACGGCAAAGCTTTCCGAAGAGATGCAGCCGCTAGGTGGTGAAAAGGTGGGGCAACTGAACGATGCCCTAACACAGCGCTGGAATGTACTGAATCAAGGCATTGCTCCGCCGTCGGCATTCATGTTGCAGCCGAATGCCACGCAAAAAGACTTCGAGCGCGTGGACAAGATGCTTGAGGCAACAGAGAGAGCGCGTGGGACGAAAGCGCAGCAAGAGGAAACACGGGCGCTACGAGCGCAGACAGCGGCGATAGCGAATGCAGGCAGAGCGGAAAAACCTGTTGTCGCTTATGACCGCAAGACTGGGCAGAGAGTTCTGTCCACGGCGGGGGAATACAAAGGCGCTGGCTTAACAAATCCCGTCAACGTTTCAGAGAGCGACATCGAAAAGGAATCGGCGGCGACGCGCCAATTCAACGATGTCCAAATGAACGTTTCCCGCTACAAGAATGCCATGGAAGCGGCTGCGGGAATTTCCAATAGTGACATGGAAGCCATCACGCGCGCCCTGTCTAACGAGAAATTCACCGCGGGAGCGGCGAATCAGATTCCGGGCATTGCGATTCGCGGCGAGCAGCGCAACGAAATGCTGAAGGCTGCGGGAATCACGGACATGAGTCCGGAAGCGCAGGATGTTCTTTTCGGGTATCTCCGCGCCAAGGGCAGCATCGTTGCGTTCCAGAAAGCCCTTACCCAGGTGGGGAGAACGAGCAAGGAAGCACTCGAAATTGAAATGAACAACCTGCCTTCCCCGATCATGGGGACGGATGCCGCGAGGAAACAACTCGAAGCATTCCAAGAAAATATCGATACCGCATCGCAAGGATTGACAAAAGTTCCTTGGCTCGAACATCCAAAGGATGTACGGGCGCGCATCGAAGGACAGGGACAAGCGCAAGCGAAGGCCAAGCAGGATGCGGCGAACAAAGCCACGGGGCAATATACCGACCCGCAGAAGTCTCACAAGGTAGGGCAGGAAGTAATTTTCAAGGGAAAGCTAATGACCATCACCAAGATTTACAGGGATGGCAGTTTCGACATGGAAGAATAAAATCCGTCTCGCATTGGGAGGGAAAAGGGAAATGGCAGAGAAACCGTATCGAGTAATCGTGGAAGGTGAAGGTGGCCAGGGGACGCAAGTATTCGAAGCGGACTCCCCGGAGGAAATGCTTGGGCAGTTCAAGCAGGCTCAGACTCACGCAACCAACAAGATACGCCAACAGGAGCAAGAGCTAGCTCAGCTCAGACAACTTGCGTTACAAGCACAAGCCAACAATGGAAACGGACATCAAGTAGTAGACCGCGACCAGCGCGTACAGGAATTGCTCTCAGACCCCGATGCCGCAATCGAGCGCGCCATCTGCAATAAGCTTGGCGTCAATTCATTGCAAGAAGTAGTGCAGGACTATGCCGGAGTAAGGCAGGGCTCTATACAAGCCAGAATCAACGCAGCGGGAGAAGTATTTCTGCAAACACATCCCGAATGGAACAGCCTCAGCACAGAGCAGGCAAACCAAAATGCCAGAGTCATAGGGGCAATCGTCGAAGAGAACGGATGGGACCCAACAGATCCGAAAGACCTTGATAAGGGATACGGCCTCGCAATGGGGACGGGGAAAATTAAGGGCTTGGTGGGGACCGTGGACGTACCGTCTTTTATGGCGCCAGTCCCCACGACGGTGACCCGGCCATCGGCACAGCCGAATACCAGCGAGAGCGAACAGCAGTTCTACCAAACGGCCAAGTCAGCGGAGGACATTAAGAATTACATCCTAAAGAAGCACGGGCAAAAGCCCTAAAGGAGAAATATGAGAGACCCAAAGGACCCAGCAAATTACAATTTTTACACGGACAACAAGCCGGACATCAAGTATTTGGATTCGACTACCGGAAAAGTTCTAAGCGAAGAGACTTCCCTGCGATACGGAACAAGCGATGATAACGCCGTGCAATCCGATATGACCACGAATCCAGCGGATTGCCGCGCCAAGAATAGGACATCAATCCAGTACTTGCAGAGCGCAGATGCTTCAGAGAACAACCCGCAGTTTTTCACCAACGATCCAGTCATCGAAGCGGGGCTGAGGACAAACGCGGAGCAGCAAGCGAAGCTCGAACGGATTCGCGCATCTTCCCAGCCGTCCGGCAAGATGAACAAGGCCACGGATGAAATGCCGGTGAAGGAATACGACCAGGAGCAATGATGCAGAAACTTACTGCTACCTCTGACCTTTTGTATGCAGCCCTCATGTTGGAGGAACAATTGGCGAAGCATCTTCCGCAGGGCGACTTGGACGGCGAGGCATGCAGCATGATGCGACGGCAGTATGAAGTCTCGTTATCCGAATTAGCGGAAAGCGCCGGATTGCCGGAATCTGTAGTTACGGCGTACGAATGCGGCGAGCATGTTTCCCTAGCAGAGCGGGAAGCTATTTGCCGGGCATTCGCGGGCTTCCTGCGCAAGAGAGCCATCCAATTCGCGGGGTTATCGGGGGGCGGCAGTTCGATTCCAAATTGAAAAAGGAGAATTATTTATGTCCGACGAAAAGCAGTTAAAGACAGTAGCGGGGGCTTCGCTTCCCGTGGAAGAAATTCTGAAATTAATGAACGCCATGAGTGAGAAGCAAATGGCGCAGATGGAAAAATTCGCCACGACGCTAGCATCCGGGCTTGTCCATCCCGATCCGACGCCAGAAGATAGAGAGCGAACCCTCAAGGCGTTAGCGCAACGAGCAGAAGAGGCGCAAGCCAACGAAGCCATGAAAGCCCACAAGCGGAAATATTGCACGGCTCCGGCAACGCCTGACCTGCCGCAGCGCAGGCCGTTGAACGAGGTTGGCAATTTCCGGGGAATGACGATGGTGGCATGGTCTTTCACGCAGCGGACCAAGAAACTGCCAAACGGACAATCGGACCTTTGCAACCCAACGCTGCACGGGGTATGCCAGTGGTGTCAAACGGAATGGACCGAGGAAAGCCCTGATTACCTAGCAGCCTTGAGCTGGGGAAGTCCGAATCAGCATGGCACGTACAGCATGAACGCGATGAATGGTAACTGGCTAGGCGGATGAAAAGAGGAGCAATAGGCGGGAGCAATGCTACTTAGCCGCGAGCAAGTCAAGAAACTACGCTTGGAACGCAACGTGTGCGCGGATGAGGCTTGCTCCAAGTGCGGGAAAGTTTTGGGGGAGACACGCTTAACCAGCTCAAACAGGCCGGGCGAGTGGTGCTCCAGAGAATGCAGGGACGGAGCCAACGCGCTGACTCCCGGCAAGTGTAGAGGCTGCAATACTCCGCTCACTGGACTTCGCAAGGGAACGATCTGGTGCAGCAATACCTGTAGGATGCGCCACCATTCACGGAGCAGCAAACCTATTCATCCGTTACCATGCAACACACTTCAGACCGCTTTAGCTATAAGTCCTAACCACAGCCGATTCAGACGCAACAGCAATTCATTCTAAAGAGCTTACAGACAGCGTTAGAGGTTTAGGCTATAAGGAGACAGGCCACGGTCAAGAAGTGTATTCCGGCAAAGCCCATAAAAGGTTCATTTTGCTGGGCTTGACCGCTCACTCACGGTGCTTTTAATGCCCAGAAAAACAAGGATTTAGCCTGCAATTTGACAGACATGGTACAACGGGTTTGAGGGCGCTCTTGTCCCCATGCTGTGCAGGGAGAGCCTGCAAGCGGCCTTTCAGAAGCAGGGCCTCATGAAACAGGGCAGGGCGCTCCAGAGGTCTACACCATGGGATTCCTAACGTTCTTCCTGCTGGACAAGATGGACAATCGCAACGGCAACAAGCACTGGCAAGTGAAGCTGGCCGTACTCGCTGCGCTCCTACTCGTTCTCCTGATCGTCAGCTACATCTGAGCAGACGCACTGGACTAGCTATCTTGTGCGCGGCCCTAACCCGCTGAATATACGGCACTGTACGGACGCGCTTGCTTATCTATAACCTGCGTGGTACATCGTTTCTGCCGTCCTGAACAAGACGGCCCTTCGTTTCTAGACAGGTGCGGGGGTTTGCGATTCAAGGCGCGGCCCCCTGCATCCTGCCCGCAGACAATAGCAACCCGACCATGCCCCGCGTGATGAGCGCAAGTGTTTGATGAACTTCGCGGGCGTGATCTCATCGCAGCGGGCTTCCCCGTGCGACGCCAGGCCGTTTCCCAAAAAAAGCAATCTAAAGTTCGAGGTGGGGGTGACGGAACCCCAGGCCGGGGGCTTAGAGGCCGCGCGCTGCACCTCCCCTGACAGTTCTCCAAAAATTCCCTTGTGGGTACACCGAGGGTACTTCCCTACGGCAGATCGTCGAAAGAGCGAGGCTCCCTCTATAGAAAATTTTAGGGTTTATTGCCTTGGTGCGTGAGGAGCAGTATTTAGCCGGGATTCTCTCTTGCCTGTTGAATGCATGAATCAATTAGCGCTTCGGTGTACTTCTCGTTTGCCAGGTACGCTCGCAGTTCACTCTCTGTCAGGTTGTTTGTAATCCTGAGAGCTGCATCATTTGGGAGCCTCGAATCCGCCCAGACAACCCAAAAAACCTCCGGGCCACCTCCCCTGACCTTCACAACCTCATAATGGTTTCGTTCCGTTCTAGGGCGTATCCATTCGATTGCGGGATGGGGAATTTTGGGGCCTTGCTCTGGTGGTTTATCCATAGGGTTTAGCACCAGTCTTCGCTGGGAGAATCATACCACCTTGCTGGAGAATTAATGTAGGCCGCATTATGCTTCTGGCCGTGGCTTTGGCGGTGCTCCGGGCCACTTGGCGTCAATCAAATCCAGAATGTGCGCTGCCCGCTCCATAGATTTTTTGGTGTAGACCTCTGCCCAAAATTCCGTTCCCATGTTTGGCTTGCCTGCCTCGTCAACGGCTTCGAGAAGGGGCTGTAGCCTTCGCGCCGTCAGGATCACGGTCGCAAGCAAGATGGCGTGTTTCCGCTCTTCGGTCATTGAGTCCCCGCAGTTTAGGTTTGAAATGCGGTAGAGGCAGGAGGAGGGGATTCTACACCCGTTTGGCTGACGGTACACTATGCGCAAAATCGGCCTAAAGTGCGGCTCTTGACGGATGCTATAGTGTTCGTATC
>QHYE01000054.1:102609-104352 GCA_003224055.1 Acidobacteriota bacterium
CCATGGCTTTTCACGGGAAAACTGATGACGGCACGAACGTCGTTGACATCGGGAACCTACGCGTTGTAATTATTCAAGAAGAAAAGGGTTGGTTTGCCCGAGGACTGGAGATCGATTACGCAGCACAAGCATCGAGTCTTGCAGGAGTCAAAAAAGCCTTTGAGCAGGGCCTTTATGCAACCGTACATGAGAATCTGCGCGTCTATGGTAGCATTCGAAAACTATTGAAACCCGCTCCCCCTGAAGTATGGACAGAAATGCTCTTCGGAGCGACTCTTGCGGGGAAGCACTTTAAGCGCTACTCGCAAATATCGATGCATAGCAGGCTTCAGCAAGCACTTCCATTCAAAGCAATTGATTACCTTGAATTGCCCAAGGCCGCATGAACGAGAGCGGCGAGGTTGACCGTGAGATCGTAATCGCCGTGCTCCGAACGCACTCCGTTGAGGTTCATGGCCAAGACGAAGGCCCAGCGGATATGCTCGTTCTGGCCAAGGGAAATAGAATTGAAGGTCAGCGATTGCCGAACCCAGTGAGTCGAAAAATGATCTCATATCTAGCGCGGCAATACGGCATCCCTATTGAAAAGTTTTACTTACTTGGTCTAGGAGCATCCGCCAAACCCGCCTGAGCGCGGTACTTAGTTGTGTTATAGCCTCGCGCATCTGGGGTCATCATGAAGATCAAAATACCAGAAGTAGTTAAGAAGGCAGTTAAGGACTGGCTCAAAAACCATCCGGTAATAATCCTGCTCGGAATTGGATTTTTTGTTTCTACCGTCGCGGGCATAATTCGAAACTATGAGTTTTTAGGTGATCGAGTACATCGACTACTCGTATTTGGTCTATTGATCGAGTGGAATAAACAGACCGTTCAGCTCAAGTGGTGGCTGTCCCTCATTTTGCTCGTAATGGCCTGTTTGTTTGTATACGCTGTGGTTTTTTGGATTCGTTCGGAACTGTTTCGTTCAGAGTATAAGGAGGACATTCAAAAACAGGGAGAGGTGGCGAACAAGACCCTCCAAGGGATGATGGAGGCGGTGGCGCGTATTAAAACATACCTATTTCCACGTAACCGATGGCCCGCTGTAAGGGTTGTCTCAATGCGGTACCAAATCTTTATCAGCAACAATTTTGATGCGCAGGTGATCTGCGAATTTGCGATCAAAGCGCTCAGGGATCCTCTTCACTTTTGGGAATTTGAAGTATGGGTCGAGCCGGAAGCCGACCCCGCATTCCTGCTAGACTGTCTGGAGTTCAAGGTGCGAGACGCTACTGGACATCCCCAGACCTATTTGCCCTGCATGGAATCGGAGAGGCGTAAGAAGGTAATGATCTATTTTCTGCCTCAGGTTGAAAGCGCCGAAGCCGACCCTAGAACACTGAGTATCAGCTACAGATGGCCGCGCATGTTTGGTCGTTTGGACAAACGCGGTCAAGAGTATTGGCAATGGTATCAGGTGTCTGATGAAAATGCGCAAAGCCTAAAATTTGAATTTTATCTGGAGCCGGGCGCCGGCCGCGCTCTCAAATGCGAATGTGTCACTCCCGAGCGCCCAAAGGAAAGCCTGCAAGAAAGTACAATCTCTCGTGGTTCTGCTAGATGGCCTGGTTGGATATATGAAGTGCCAGATGCAGCCCCGGGGGAAATACGAGGTCTTACTGACCATCAGGAAGCCCTAACCAGGACCCGCAGAACTGCCCCCATCCAGTTTCTTTTCGCTGGTCATTGTCTCCTCCCTTG
>QHYE01000005.1 GCA_003224055.1 Acidobacteriota bacterium
AGAAAGCGAGGAAGGCAGGGTTGAGCCTCCAATAACCAGTTAAAGCTAACATACTGGTTATGCGGTGCAAAGCATTGTTCATCGGCAAGTGCCGGAAACCTTTTGCCAGAGTGAGTATCAGATAGTTTGCTGGTACGGGAGATTCCATGAAGTCCCTCTTGGCTGGATTGACGCTCAGCCTGCTATCTGTTTTCGCTGTAATGGCGGTGATTCGGCCTCGGCCGCAATCGGCATCCCCTGCTGCGAGGCCCACGCGCACGCCCGTGGTCGTGGAGCTGTTCACTTCGGAAGGCTGCTCGAGCTGTCCCCCTGCGGACGAGTTGCTGTCGCGAATGGCGAAACAACAGCCCATCGCCAATGCGGAAGTAATCGCGCTAGAAGAGCACGTGGATTACTGGAATGAACTTGGTTGGGTGGACCCATTTTCTTCGCGTGAATGGACGGCACGGCAGCAGGTCTACGCCGGGGTCCTTGGAAATGGCAATGCCTATACGCCGCAAATGGTGGTTGATGGCAAAACCGAGTTTGTGGGCAGCCAATCGCGGAAAGCCTGGCAGGCGGTGCAGCAGGCCGCGGCGGAGCAGAGAGCCCGGGTAACTCTGCGGCCAGGAAATTCGCCGGATTTCGGTACAGAAAACTTGTCCGTGAGGATAAGCAAGTTACCGGAAACGCCCGGCCGTGATACGGCGGAAGTGTGGCTGGCAATTACGGAAACGGGGCTTCATTCCGCGGTTAAACGCGGGGAAAATGCCGGCGAGGATTTGCATCACGCCGCGGTCGTCCGAAGCATTCGCAAGATCGGTGAAGCGAAGCCCGGAGACGAAACATCATTTTCCGGAGACGCAACGGTTCCATTGCGCGCGGAATGGAAACGCGAGAATTTGCATTCCGTAGTTTTTGTGCAAGGAAAAAAGAGCCGCCGCATACTTGGCGCAGCCACAATTCCCGTGGCACGTTAGCCAGAGGCCTTATCTCATCCTGCTGAAGTCTCGCAGTTCAAGCCGTATCGAATACGGAAGCCGGCGATTCCAAGACAAGATGAAGAGGGGTGCAAACACAGGTAGTTCCTCCAAAGAATCCTTGCCTGGAAAAGATATTTTGAGTTATATGGACTGCGCATTCACGGGGAATCCTTCCACGCGTCTGACTGCGGTGTGGAACTTTCATTTTTTTCGAGGTGATTGTTGGATGCTGAACCACTTACCGATCCTTCCTCACTCCCACCGCTGACGCCCCCTCCGCCCGTGGGAATTGCGAGCACGATTTTCTTGAATGAAAAAGGATTGCGCGCCGGCTGGCGCCTGCTCATCTATGCCGCTTTCGTGGCGGCCATCGGGTTTGGCGGTGGAATGGTCCTCCGGCATTTCGCTCCTCCCACACATGGCGTCTTCTCTCCACGCTATCTTTTTGCGGGTGAGATATTCAGCTTCGTCGTGGTTTTTGGAGCGGCACTGATCATGTCGTGGATCGAACATCGCTCGCCCGGTGCCTATGGGCTGCCTGCGAACAGCGCGTTTGGGAAACTATTCTGGCAGGGCTTCCTGATCGGCTTAGTGGAGATTTCGGCTCTGGTCGGTCTAATCTCTGCGTTTGGCGGGTATTCTTTTGGAGCTTTGGCGTTACACGGCTCTGACATTTTGCGCTGGGCCATCGTGTGGGCGATCTTCTTTGTGTTCGTTGGCCTCTTCGAAGAATTTCTCTTTCGTGGGTATACGCAATTTACTTTGGCTGACGGGATCGGCTTCTGGCCTGCGGCGATCCTGCTTTCCGTATCGTTCGGGGCAGTCCATCTCGGCAATCCCGGGGAAGGTTGGGTGGGTGCGGCGGCGGTTGTGATGATTGGACTGGTATTTGCTCTAACCCTTCGTCGTACCGGCAACCTTTGGTTGGCGGTCGGGTGGCATGCAAGCTTTGATTTCGGCGAGACATTTCTTTTTTCGGTTCCGAACAGCGGAGTCGTGTTCGACGGACACCTTAGCAACGCTTCGTTGCACGGCGCCAAGTGGCTAACCGGAGGCACCGTCGGCCCTGAGGGAAGCGTCTTCAGCTTCCTGACTATGGCCATCTTTGCCCTGGTTGTGAACCGGCTGTATCCTGCGAAGAGTTCGAATCCCACGCCCAACCAGGCTACGCAACTTTCTTAGTGGACGAGTTCGGATACGAAGACGAGGCGGATTCCTTGCGCCTGCGCGCGCGGCAAGATTTCACGCAACGCCTGAAGCGTTGCGGGGTGCGGGTGGCCGATCGCGATGGCCTCGCCCTTTTCGCGAGCGCCGCGCAGCGCCAATTCCAGTTGCTTGCGCACGGCCGCAACTTCTGCGACATCATCCAGGAACGGAACGTTTCGAAAGGCGGAGCGAACCCCGAAGCTTTGTGCGGTATCAAAGGCCACCGTCGCCGCTGTTGTCCGGCTGTCCACATAAAAGAGATGCCGGTCGCGCAATACCGGCATGAGTTCGTCCATGAGCTCAGGATCGGAAGTGGCTTGCGAACCCTGATGATTGTTGATGCCCACAACGCCGGGGACACTCTGCAAGAACTGCTCGACGAGGGCGCTCACCTCGGTTGCCGGCATGCCCGGGCGCAATTCCTGCGCTTCGGGTGTTTCATTCGCGATGGATTGCATCGGTAGATGCAGCATCACCTGGTAGCCCCGGCGATGCGCTTCGCTCGCAATTTCGGTGGAATGCTCGTGATTTGGCAAGATGGAAATGGTCAGCGGATAGGGCAGCGCAAAGATCGCTTCGGCAGCGGCGCGGTCGCTGCCAAGGTCATCAGCAATAATTGCGAGCCGCGGTGCAGAGGGTGGGCCGGAAGGACCGCCGGCGTGCAGTGAGGCTTTCGCGCCCGCATGGATGTGAATCGCGTGCGTTCGAACGCCCGACTTCAGAAAAAAGAGGAGTACTCCTTCGCGGCTTTCCGATGGCTCTTCGGTAAGGCCATGACGGGTCGCTACGGAACTCAAGGACTGCTGCAGTTTCGCAACTTGAGTCCGTGTAGCGGAATCCGCTCCTGTCGAAAAAAGTGTGATGTTCAGACGATCGGTGACGCCCCCATTTGCACCGGGGGCCTGGAACGCCACGCGGATCTCGGAACCGGTGGGTGCCGCCCACTTAGCCGCGGCAGCGAGTTCGCGCGTGATGGCGTGAATTTTTGCCGGCGCGGGGTGCGCGGGCTCCGGCTTCTTACAGCCAGCGGCGGCCCAGCCCAGGAAAAACAGGAAAACAACAAACGCGGAAAGACGGTCTAGATTTGCTTGAGTATCGGTTGAGAAGGAGGAATACGAAGCTTTCAGAGCGCCCCAAAAGGCCACGGAATACTACGCGGCCTTTTTTACAGGAGTTTTCAAGAGGTCCAACGCCCGGTGGAAGATCGGATCCTCTGGCGAAAGCGGCCGCGGGCCAAGGCCCGGTTCTTTCTGCGTTTCCTGTGCCGGCGCCGCATCGTCATCGCCGGAATCCGAATCTTCCGGAACGGCGCGCACAATTTCCGTGGGAGTTATGCCTTCTTCCAGAATCGATTTCCCGCCGGGATTATAGTAATTCGCCACAGTGAGAATCAGCGCCGCGCCGTCATCCATAGTGATCAGTTTCTGCTCGGACGCCAAGCCAAACGTGCGCTCTCCCACGACGTCGCCGCGATGATTCGCCACGATGGCGGAGGCGAAAACTTCCGCAGCGCCGGAGGTGGTTGCATCGATCAGCACGGAAACAGTGTTTCTCCATACCACTTGCTTTGGCTCAGCCGAAAAAACCTGCGCCGAAACCGTCTGGCCGCGCAGTGTGGAGATGGTCCCGGACGGCACGAAAAGCCGCGCTAGAGAAATCGCTTCCGAGACCGGCCCGCGCCCGCATTCGCGCAGGTCCACAATGACCTTGCGAACACCCTGCTTCTCCGCATCCAGCAAGCGGTTGCGTACTTCATCGGCGCGCCCCGCATCCAGCGACGGCAAGCGCAACACGAGAATGTCCGGATCTGCTTTCTGGACGATGATCTTCGGGGTAGCCAATTTTTCGCGGACGAGATCGACTTCATCGGGCGTGGCTTTTCCACGGCGAATGACTGCCACTTTGATGCCGGTGCCGGGCTGCCCCGAGAGAAGATTCAAAGCCTGGCCCACGGACATGTCCCGCGTCGTAAACCCGCCGATGGATTCGAAGATGTCGCCGCTGCGAATGCCAGCCTTGGTTCCCGGGCTATCCGGAAGAACGGAGAGAACGATCACATAGCCGAAGCGTTTGCTGAGCGTCAAGCCGGTTTCGCCGGTACCGGAATTCTGCAATTTCTTTTTGTATTCGTCGTATTCCCGCGGCGTGAGGTAGCTGGATTGGGGGTCAAGCGATTCAAGCAAGCCGTGGAGGGAACCCGCAGTCACCGTATGCATGTTCGGGTCATCCACGTAGTCCTGCTGGATCTTCTGTAGGACTTCGCCATAAACCGTGAGTGACTTGTAAGCCTTGTCATCGGTTGCGCGTCCCAGGACGTGTCCCAGTCCCGCGTAACAGAAGATCACCACCGAAACTACAACGATGCCGATGCGAGCCGCTCGATTCATTCCTCACCTGTCCCAAAAATCTACAAGCTCTGATTATAACACTGCAACTGTTTGGGACGCGGTAAGAAAGAAAAAGGAAGCCTGCGGAAGGTACACCTCAGCAGATTGTCCCAAAAAGACACGCGGCTTCCAGCAAGAATGTTGTGTATTTGCCACAGGCATCTTCAAATCAGGCTTGTGGCTGTTCTTAAGTTATTGATAATAAAGCACAAACGGAGTTTAGTCTGGCCCGCAATGTGCTACCATTTTAGAGCACGAATGTTTCAGACTACCATCGCGCGCTCGGCTGTTGCCGAAGGCATAGGACTCCACACTGGCGTCTATGGCCACGTTCGTCTCGTCCCTGCGCCAGCCGAAACCGGCATCGTTTTTCGCCGCGTGGATCTCGATAACTTTCCCATCGAGGCGCAGGGCCACAATGTCGCGCGCGTAAGTTATGCCACCAGCCTCATGAAGCAGGGCGTTCTTCTCTCCACCACCGAGCACCTGCTCGCCGCCATCTATTCCTGCGGCATTGACAACATTTTCATCGACATTGATTCGATTGAAATACCGATCCTGGACGGCTCCGCCGAGCCGTTTATGCAAATGTTGGAGCAGTGCGGCGTTCGAAAACTCCGCAGAAGGCGCCGCTACATGAAGGTTTTGAAGACTCTCGAAGTCGTCGAAGGCGACCGCCGCATCGGCATCTATCCCGCTGATGAATTTCGTGTGCGCTGCTACGTGGATTTCGCGCACCCGCTGGTCGGCCAGCAGGAAGTAGAGATGGTGGTCGGACCGGAAACCTTCCGCCATCTGCTTGCTCGGGCCCGCACGTTTTGCTTCGAACGCGATATCGAGCCGCTCAAGGCCATGGGCCTCATTCGCGGCGGCTCGCTTGAAAACGCTATCGTGCTCACCGACGATGGCGTCATGAACGGGCCCCTGCGTTTTCCCGATGAATTTGGCCGGCATAAGGCTCTGGACCTCATTGGCGACTTGGCGCTGGCTGGCTTGCCGCTCCTGGCCCACGTCGAGGCCCACAAAGCCGGCCATGCCCTGCACACCCAACTTGTGAGTCGGCTACTCGCCGACCCCTCGCTTTGGACTATAACAACTCACGAATCGCTCTATGCCGAAACAGACGCTCGCGCTCCGGCGCTTGCTCCTGCCTCGGCCGCCGACTAGCTGATCCTCTCTCCGATGTAGACGGCCGCTCTAACTCGTTCTGGAGTGGAGTGATTGTTGCGGTGCTCTTGCCAGATATAGATTCCCATTAGGACCGCTAGTAAAAGCGTGGCCATTCCAACCCCACCGAGAACGATGCCGGCGATGGCCATCCCTTTTCCCTCAATACGTTGAGGATTCTGCCGAATTTCTCGCAGAGCGAGATAACCAAGAACCAGCGCAACGATTGAACCAATCCAATAGATCCAGAGGATTCCCAGAACCATGCTCGCAATCGCCGTCCCGCTAGTCGTAGTCGACGGGTACGGAAGAGCTGCCGGGTATTGGTCGCCTCCGGCGACTGGAGCAAGCAGCCAATTCTTGCAGTAGCGACAGCGCAGAGCGGCGTCTTGAATCTGCTGATTGCAAATAGGACATGCTTTCATCTGGCGAACCTCTACCGTGTTCGTGCCATTTCTCTGTTCCCTAAGAGAGCGGCGGGCTCTCTACGGTGGCCTGACCTTCCATGCGAACGCGGATGACGCCTGATTGATCCGTGAAGAAATGGCGCACACCTGTCGTTCCTGGAGTCACGGGGTCCGCATGCACCTCATACGAGATGATCACTCCGTCTTGAGGTGGTCCCGGCTCGTACGTGAAGAGATAGCCTGATTTTTGGCGGGAGGCCAGAACGTCGCTAATTAGACCAGCTGCGTTTGCGTTTGACTGTGCGCCGGGCCCGAGGTTCGCAAGAGACGTAGGGAATGATTTGTACTCTGTCCCGTAAGTCACGCAGGCAGTATTGATTGTGCGGAGCGAACCCACAGCCGACGCTTCGTTCGCAGCCATCCGTGCGCGCAATAAATTGGGAATGGCAATCGCAGCGATGATTAGGACAGGGATGATCGCCAAGCCGGTGTATCCAAGCACGAGGCCGGCAATGGCCATACCTCGTCCGCCTAGACGTCCTGCACTCCGCCGGATGTCCGACAGAGACAGATGGCCCATGATTATGGCCACTATCGCCGATGGCAGGAAGAAAAAGAGAATGCCGCAGATTAGGCTGGCGATAGCCTTTCCGCTCGTCTCTCGGTTGCCGAGAGGCGGTGTAGACTGAAAGCCGGACGCAGATGCAGGTGCAGCCAGGTTAGTGTTGCAGAATGGACAGACTTGCGCCTGATCTTCAATTGTTTCGGCACAGTAAGGACAGGGTCGCATGTGTGGCCTCCCTCGACGGTTTACTAAGGCGTGACAAATCCTAAGCGCCAAACTGTAGATGAGAAACCGGATTACGTCCAGAGCACAATACGGGGCCTCCCTACATGTGAATGATTGTCAAAGAGGGATGGGCGGGCGAGAATGAGGAGTTATGTCGAACAATGATCTAGCCATCGTAATCCTGGCAGCGGGAAAAGGCACGCGGCTGAAATCCAGCCTGGCGAAAGTTCTCCACCGCGCGGGGGGACGCACGCTCGTCGAACACGTTGTACGCTCCTGCGCGCCGCTGAAACCGAGGGAGACGGTTGTCGTCGTCGGGCATCAGGCAGAGCAAGTAGGCGCCGTGGTGGGGCCGCTCGGGGCTGTCACGGTTCTGCAGCAGCCGCAAAACGGCACCGGCCACGCCATGCAAGTGGCCAAGCGCGCCGTGGGCCGGGCGAAGTTTGCGATCGTGATCGCGGGAGACGCCCCGCTGGTGCGAACGGAAACGCTCAAGGCGCTCGCGGCCACCCATCATAAGGGAAACGCGGCCGCAACAATCCTCTCCGCTGTGCTTGCCGATCCATCCGGCTACGGGCGAGTCGTGCGGAAATCCGAGACTCTGGTGTCCGCCATCGTCGAAGAATCGCAGCTTACCGATGAGCAGCGCGAGATTAACGAAATCAATTCGGCGATTTACTGCTTCACGCTAGAGAAGCTGTGGCCGGCGCTCGCTCAGGCGAAGCCCAACAACAAGCATCGCGAGCTCTACCTGACCGACGCCATCGGTGTCCTGAACGCGAAGGGCGAGACCGTCCTGGCTCATGTGGCTGCGGATCCGCGCGAAGTTCTTGGCTGCAACACGCGCGCGGACCTTGCTGAAGTCGACCGCATCTTCCGGGAGTGGAAGCGCAGCGCGCTCATGGAGGCCGGCGTAACCATTCAGTTACCGGAAACGGTGGTGATCGATCCGGATGTTGCCGCGGGTGAAGACACAATCATCGAACCCGGCGTGCAACTGCTCGGCAAAACGAAAATTGGAATGCGCTGCACCATTCGAACGGGAAGCGTTCTCGCCGATGCGATTCTCGGCGACGACGTAACCGTCGAGCCGCATTGCGTCGTGACGCAGAGCCGCCTCGACGACCGCGTCATCATCGGCCCCTTCGCGCGTCTTCGCCCGAACAATCACCTGAAAGCGGATTCGCGCATCGGAAATTTCGTCGAGCTGAAGAAGAGCACTATCGGCGAAGGCACCAAGGCGATGCACCTCTCCTATCTCGGCGATACGAAGATCGGCGCGAAAGCAAACATCGGCGCTGGTACGATTACCTGCAACTACGACGGCTTCCACAAATTTCCGACGCACATCGGCAACAAAGTTTTTATCGGAAGCGATTCCGCGCTGATTGCGCCGGTTCGAATCGGCAATGGGGCGTATATCGCGGCGGGTTCCACGATCACCGAAAACGTCCCAGCGGATGCCTTGGGAATCGCGCGCGGCCGTCAGGCTAATAAAGCAGGCTGGGCCGCGAAGCGCCGGCGCGAACTGGCGGCCGAAGAGAAACCAGGGAAGAAGTCGAGAACAAAGAAATCGAAGCCGCGCAAGTCCGCCCGGAAACGGAAATAACTCGTTCCACAGATAGAGAGATTCCGGATGGATATGTCCGTTCGTTCCAGCCATCCTCGTTGAATACATTTGTCGCGAGTGTTATCGTCCGCGGTACGTAAAGCACAAGGAGTCCCTCCGTGGGCAATTGGCTGAATTGGGTGCTGGTGATCGGCGGCTTCGTCTGCGTGATTATCGAGCTTGCCCTCGGGGCGCTTACGGGATTTGATCTGGCGCTGGTAGGCGCGTCCCTCGCTGCCGGCGGCGCGGTCGGCCTTCTTTTCGGTTCGGCAAACGTTGGATTGCTCTCGGCGGCGGGGCTCGCGCTGGTCTATCTCGCTCTATTCCGGCGCTGGTTGAAGGCCAAGTTGACGGTGAAGGAGCACGCCAGCAACGCCGACGCGGTAATGGGCAAGTCCGGCGTGGTAACCAAGCGAATCGCGGCCCGTGAGCCGGGCATGGTGAAACTCGGCGACGAAGTGTGGCGCGCGGAGCTGGCCAACGTGGAAGATCCGGCGCGAGAGACAGGCGCAATCGTAACGGTGCAGTCAGTCGAAGGCGTGACACTCAAGGTGAGGTGAACGGACATGGATTCCAATGTAAACGTTTTAGTTTTGGTATGGCTCTTCGTCATCGTGATTTTTGCGCTGGTAACCCTGGCAAGAGCGGCGCGGACAGTGAAGCAGTATGAAAAGGGATTAATCACGCGGCTGGGGAAATATCACGCCATGGCGCAGTCGGGCCTGACGTTCATCCTGCCCTTCGTGGACGACATCGTTCGCGTGGATATGCGCGAGCAGGTGATCACCGTCCCGCCGCAGAAGCTGATCACCAAAGACAACGTGACGGTGGAAGTTGACGCCGTAGTCTATTACAAGGTCATCGATCCGGTGAAGTCGCAATACGAGGTCCAGGATTTCGGATATGCCTGCACCACGCTGGCGCAAACGAATCTGCGTAATCTGATCGGAGACCGCACGCTGGACGAAACACTTGTGGCGCGCGACATGATTAACACGAATTTGCGCGAAGTGCTGGACGAAGCCACTAACAACTGGGGCTGCAAGGTTACACGAGTGGAAGTGCAGAAAATCGAGCCGCCGCGCGACATCACTGACGCCATGTCCCGCCAGATGAAAGCGGAGCGGGAGAAGCGCGCCGCCGTCCTGGAAGCCGAAGGCATTAAGCAGAGCCAGATTTTGCAGGCTGAAGGCAAGAAGCAGTCTGAGATTTTGAAGGCTGAAGGCGACGCGCAGGCTCGCATCACCCGTGCGAACGCGGAAGCGGAAGCGATCAAACTGGTGTCCAACGCAGCGGAAACGTATTTCAAGGAACGCGCCGAAACGATGCGTCGCCTCGAAGTCCTCAACAACACGCTCGCCCAGAACACAAAATACATCGTGCCGTCCAACTCCAGCTTGGTGAACGTGCTGGGACTGGATGGCGCAGTGCAGGCAATACCCAAGGCCGCGCCGGATGCTTCTTCACCGACGGCTTCTGGCCCGGCGGGCCGCTCTCTGTAGCGGCCACCTTTTGGAACGAGCGTCTTTCGCTTCTCTGCGATTTCTCCGCGTACTCTGCGTCTCGGCGTTAGCATTTCTCCTTTTTCTTGGGTCGACGCATCGAACCGGCTCTGCTGTGCTAAAATAGAAGTTCCCCAAATGTTGCAGGGAGCCGCAACCTCATGAAATTTGGAGTCGTCGTTTTTCCCGGGTCCAATTGCGACCACGACGCGTTTTACGCCCTCGGCAACGTTCTGCAGAAACCGGTCGAATTCATCTGGCACCAATCGGAGGATCTCGCCAATTGCGATGCGATTATTTTGCCTGGCGGATTTTCCTACGGCGATTATCTGCGCACCGGCGCCATCGCGCGCTTTTCGCCGGTGATGAAATCGGTCGAGAAATTCGCGAACAGCGGCGGCCTGGTCCTCGGTGTGTGCAACGGCTTCCAGATTCTCTGCGAAGCGGGCCTGCTCCCCGGAGCCATGATGCGTAATAGCGGCCTGCGCTTCATCTGCCGCCACGTCCACATTCGCGTCGAGCAAACGGACACGCCTTTTACCAATGCCGCCTCGAAAGGGCAGATCCTGAAAATTCCCATCGCGCACTCCGATGGCAATTACAATTGCGATGAAGCCACGCTTGCGGAGCTTGAGAAAAACCACCAGGTGATTTTCCGTTACACCACCCCGGACGGCTCTAACGATGATGCCGGCAATCCAAATGGCGCGGTTCACAACATCGCTGGCATCTGCAATCGCGGGCGCAATGTAGCCGGCCTCATGCCGCACCCGGAGCGGGCCGTCGAAGCGGCGCTTGGTTCCACCGATGGCCTGACGATTTTCCGTTCCATGGTCGAAGCGCTCGTCGGCGCCGCAAAGGCCACCGCTTGATGGCTACCGCAGCTACCGAAATCAAAGTTACGCCCGAGATCGCCGCCGAACACGGCCTCACCGCCGAAGAATACGCGCGCGTCAAAAAGATCCTCGGGCGCGATCCGAACATCACGGAGCTGGGCATCTTCAGCGTGATGTGGAGCGAGCACTGCTCCTACAAATCGAGCAAAGTGCACCTGAAGCGCCTGCCCACGCGCGGCAAGCTCGTCGTGCAAGGCCCGGGAGAAAACGCGGGCGTCGTGGACATCGGCGATGGTCTCGTCGCGGCGTTCAAAATCGAATCGCACAATCATCCGAGTTACGTGGAACCTTTTCAAGGCGCCACGACCGGCGTGGGTGGCATCCTGCGCGACATTTTCAGCATGGGTGCGCGGCCCATCGCCGTGCTCGACTCGTTGCGTTTTGGTGAAATCACCGCTGGTAAGAATACGAGCGAAGAGGAAGCCGCGAAGAACCGCCGCATCCTTGATGGCGTGATTCGCGGCATTGCCAACTACGGAAATTGTTTTGGCGTCCCCACTGTCGGCGGGGAAGTCTGCTTCGAGCCGTGCTATTCGCAGAATCCGCTGGTGAACGCCCTCGCGCTCGGTATCGCCAGGAAGGAGGAGATTTTTCTTGCTAAAGCCAAAGGCATCGGCAATCCCGTAATTTACGTCGGGGCAAAAACGGGGCGCGACGGAATTCACGGCGCCTCGCTGCTCGCCTCCGCCGAATTCACCGAAGAGTCGCAACAGAAACGCCCCAACGTCCAGGTCGGCGATCCCTTCGTGGAAAAGCTGCTGCTCGAAGCCTGCCTCGAAGCCATGCAGACCGGCGCGGTTGTCGCGATTCAGGACATGGGCGCGGCGGGTCTCACGTGCTCCACGACGGAAATGGCCTCGCGCGGCGGCACCGGCATCGAAATCGATCTCGCGAGAGTTCCGCAGCGCGAAACGGGAATGACGCCCTACGAAATCATGCTCAGCGAATCGCAGGAGCGCATGCTGCTTGTCGCCGAAAATGGCCGAGAACACGAAGTGCTCGCCGTCTTCAAGAAATGGGGACTCGACGCCATGGTCGTCGGGCAGGTCACCGACGGCGGCCTGATGCGCGTGAAAGATCACGGCAAGACCGTTGCGGATATTCCCGCGCATCCGCTTGCGGAAGAAGGCCCCGTCTATAACCGGCCGCTCGCCGCCCCCGCGCCGCGCGTGGAATCCGAAAAAGATTGGTTTACGTTTGCGCCCGAAGGTGCAAACCTCACGCAGAATTTCGTCAAGTTGTTGTCATCGCCCGCGATTGCCTCGAAACGCTGGATCACCGAGCAGTACGACACGTCCGTGCGCACAAACACTCTGGCGGGTCCGGGTGCCAGCGACGCAGCCGTCGTTCGCATCAAGGATCCGAAGACGGGCGTCGTCAAGCGTGCGCTTGCGCTTGCGACCGACGGCAACGGCCGCTGGTGCCAATTGAATCCGCGCGTCGGCCCGATGCACGCCGTGGCCGAAGCCGCTCGCAACGTCGCCGCGAGCGGCGCGCGCCCCATCGCCGCCACGAATTGCCTCAACTTCGGCAGCCCGGAAAAGCCCGAAGTAATGTGGCAATTCTCCCAGGTGATTGACGGCGTCGGCGAAGCCTGCACCGCCCTCGGCACCCCCATCACCGGCGGAAACGTCAGCTTCTACAACGAGACGCTCGGCAAATCGATCTATCCTACGCCCGTTATTGGCGTCCTCGGCATCCTAGACGACGCCTCTCGCGTCCTGAAAATTGCCTTCCGCGAAGAAGGCGACATCATCCTGTTGTTGGATGGTGTTGCGTCGACCGTGGGGGCACGATACATCGTGCCCTCTTCCGGGAACTCCGCCCGCGAATTCTCCTCAAGCGAATATTCAAAAACGGTCGGTGGCATCGTAGCCGGCGAACCACCAGCCATCGACCTAAGTGCAGAAAAGCGCCTAATCGATTGCCTCGTCGCACTCGCCGCCGAAGGCAGCCTCCAATCCGCCCACGACATTTCCGACGGCGGGCTGGCCGTCACCCTGGCCGAGTCCTGCTTCGCCGCAAACGGGTTGAGCGCAACCGCAAAACTCGAAGAAACTGGTCCGGTCGAGGCGGTCCTCTTCGGCGAACGCGGTGCCCGTGCGGTCGTATCCGTCAACCCCACACAGCTTGCCTGTGTTCTCGATACTGCGAGACAATATCAAGTGGCGGCGCACGAGGTCGGTAAGGTCATCCGCGGCGATGCTTTCCGCATCCAATATAAGGGGAGCGCGGTAATCGATAGTTCCATCCCCGCGTTGCACGACGCCTGGGCCCATTCGCTCGAACGCACAATCTTTGGGAAGTGACGCTTGAAGAAGCTCGATACTGGAAGGTTGGGGCGCGGCTACTTGGTTGGGCTGTGGCTGGGCACAGTACCGCTGATTCCCACAGCCGCGGCGAAATGGATCTTTGAGAAATCTGGAGCGCCGTTTGATAGCACGGAGTGGAACACCGGCGCCGTTATGCTAGGTGTGATATTGGTGCATGGAATCGCTGCGTGGGGCGTCTTCCGACCGCGGTCGTGGGGCTATTACCTCTCGTTGGCCATCAGTGCTTATTGGGTGGTTGATTCTGCCTATAATTTCTTCGCAGTTCCGTTAACCGCAGCTCCCAGCTGGCTTCCTGTAGTACCTTTCGTCTTGGGCGCAGTCGCGCTAGCATGGTTGGCTTCTCCGGCGTTGCGGTCTCAGTTCTCGCTGACGCTCCACAAGGCAAAAGTCGTATGACTATGTTGATGCGCACGCTCGACGATCACTTCCACGACGAGTGTGGTGTATTCGGTGTTTTCGGCCATCCCGAAGCGGCAAACCTCGCCTATCTAGGTTTGTATGCGCTGCAACATCGCGGCCAGGAATCCGCCGGCATCGTCTCCAGCGATGGCACGGAGCTCCACCTACATCGCGCGATGGGCGAAGTCGAAGAAATTTTTCAACCCGGCGTGCTCGCGCAACTCCCCGGAAGCCTGGCCATCGGCCACACGCGCTATTCCACTGCCGGCGATAAAGCTTTGCTCAACGCGCAGCCCATCATGATCGATTGCAACAAGGGCAAAGTTGCCCTCGGCCACAACGGCAATCTCACCAACGCCGCCGAATGGCGCCGCAAGCTCGAGCATCGCGGCTCGATTTTCCAGACCAACAGCGACACCGAAGTCATCGTCCACCTGATTGCGCGCTCGCAAGCCCGAAATCTTTCCGGCGCGCTGGGCGATGCCCTCAATCAAGTCGAAGGCGCGTATTCGCTGGTGATGTTGACCCAGGATGAGTTGTACGCGGTGCGCGATCCCCGCGGTTTCCGTCCGCTCGTTCTCGGAAAGCTGACCACGCCCGGCGGCTTCGTTTCATGGCTCGTCGCGTCCGAAACGTGCGCGTTCGATCTCCTCAACGCCCAGTACGTCCGCGAAATCGAACCCGGCGAAATGGTCCGCATCTCCAAATCCGGCATCGAGTCCATTCACTTCGCGCCGCAAAAGCCGCTCCAGCAGTGCATTTTCGAGCACGTCTATTTTTCTCGCCCCGATAGCATTATTTTCGGCCGCTCCGTCAACGAAAGCCGCGAGATGCTGGGCCGCCTGCTCGCGCGCGAACATCCGGTCGACGCGGACATCGTTGTTCCCGTGCCCGATTCCGGCGTCCCTGCCGCGGTCGGCTACGCGCTCGAATCCAAAATCCCTTTCCGCATGGGCCTGATCCGCAATCATTACATTGGCCGCACGTTCATCGAGCCTTCGCAGGCCATCCGCAATTTCGGCGTAAAACTAAAATTAAATCCGATCCGCGGCCTTATCGAGGGCCAACGCGTCATCCTCGTCGACGATTCCATCGTCCGCGGCACCACTAGCCGCAAAATCGTCCGCATGGTCCGCGAAGCCGGCGCGAAAGAAGTCCACGTGCGCATCAGTTGCCCGCCGACGATTTCGCCGTGCTACTACGGCGTGGACACCCCCACGCGCGAAGAATTGATTGCTTCTTCCAATACGCCGGAAGAAATCTGCAAATTCCTCGGCGCCGATTCCCTCGGCTATGTTTCGCTTCCGGCACTTCGCCAAGCGCTCAGCGACACCGAAGGCAAATTCTGTACGTCTTGTTATACGGGTGTTTACCCGACCGATCTGGTGCAACTGGAAGTTGGGAAAGGCGCGCCGAACGGAAAATCCTGCGACGCGGCAAACGGAAGCGCAAGCGACTCCGTAGCCGCCGAGCACCCAGTGGCGGTGGAACGTGAAAGCTGACAAAAAGAAATCCCAAGAAGAAGAGAATGTGCCGGTGAAAACCAAGATTCAGCGCGAAGTCATCGCATGGTTCTGGGTCGGCCTCGCCTTTCTTCTTATCAATGGCGCGGTCGGCCAGGCGCGCGTCATCCCCTCGGGCTCGATGGAAAGCACGCTGCTTATCGGCGACCACCTCATCATGAGCCGCATCGGGTACGACGCAGGCGTGCCCTTCACCAATTTGCACGTCCCGCTCTGGCGCAGTCCCAAGCGGCAGCAAGTCATCATCTTCAAGCCGCCCTTTGCGCCGGACCAGCCGGACTATGTGAAACGTGTCATCGGGCTCCCCGGCGACACCGTGGACATTCATGACGGCGCTGTGTGGGTCAACGGGCAAAAGCTCGTGGAAAAGTACACCAGCGGCCTCAGCGAGCCCTACGAATTGCATACGCCTTACAAAGTTCCCTCTGATTGTTATTTCGTTATGGGAGATAATCGCGCGAATTCCTACGATAGCCGGTTCTGGGGCTGCGTCCCTCGCAATTACATCATCGGAACGCCCGTGATTATTTACATGTCGCTGGATGTTTCGCCCGAAGCCTGGGAGCCCGGCCAGATTCGCGAACGTTTTTTTGCGTATGCCAACGCCCTTCTGCATCCTGGGATCGTGCGCTGGAAGCGCATTTTTCACACGTTTTAGTTCGTCTTGATAGGCAATAGCAGTCGGCAGCAAACGCCGCCGCCCACCGCGGTGTTCGAATGAATTCCTCGAAGTGAATTACGGGCTGCGAACTTTGCCCGAATCGGTAGCGGAAACGGGAGCGCCCAGGTTTCTCATGAAATATGCCGATGCTGGGGTGAATATCGCCGTCGCGGACGACGCCAAGCAGCGCATCCGGCATCACGCCAGCCGCACTTTCACACCCGGCGTCCTTGGCGGCATCGGCAGCTTCGGCGCGCTCTTCGCGCTCGACCGCAAAAAATGGAAAGAGCCCGTGCTTGTCTCCAGCGCGGATGGCATCGGCACAAAACTGAAAGTCGCCATGGCCATGGGCGTCCATTCCACCGTCGGCGGCGACCTTGTCAACCACTGCATCAATGACATTCTCGTGCAGGGCGCCGAGCCGCTTTTTTTTCTGGATTATCTCGCGATGGGCAAGCTCGATCCGCAGGTCGTCGAGCAGCTCGTCGAAGGCATGAGCCGCTCTTGCCGCAAAGCGGGCTGCGCTCTCATCGGCGGCGAAACCGCGGAAATGCCCGGGTTTTATCCTCCTGGCGAATACGATCTCGCCGGATTCATCGTCGGCGCCGTCGAACGCAGAAAGCTCCTCACCGGCAAGAACGTCACGCCCGGTGACACCCTGCTCGCGCTCCCCTCGGCCGGTCTTCACACCAACGGGTATTCCCTCGCGCGCAAACTCATTTTCGAAGTCGCCCGGCTGAAGCCGGACACCTACGTCGCCGAAGTCGGCAACAAGATCGGCGCCGAGCTTCTGAAACCGCATCTCTGCTACGCTCCGGCTTTGAAAAACATCGTCGCGCGCGGCTGGCTGTCGGCGATGGCGCACATTACCGGGGGTGGCATTCCGGGGAATCTCCCGCGTGTGCTTCCCAGCGGCGTGAAAGCCGAAATCGATTTGGCCTCCTGGCCCGTGCCGGCCATCTTCAAATATCTCGCCCAACTCGGAAAGATAGATACCGATGAGCTGCTTCAGTCTTTCAACATGGGCGTTGGTATGATTCTCGTCGTACCACCGAAAAATGTGCGTTCCGTCGAAGCTGACCTCAAAAAGCGCCGCGAAAAATTCTTCCGCATCGGCCGCATCGAGCGCAGCGAATCCGGCAAAGCCCGCGTCGCTTACGCCGGTTCCCTCCAAATGAAGTAAACTCATGTTCGTTGGCAGGAGCGGGAAAATGGCCTGCCGACCAGGCCCTGGCTCTCACGAAGCTCACCCGCAGCATTGCCCTGCGTCCAACCGATCAAGGACGCCTTTGTTCTAATCGTCAGGAGGTAGACCGTGAATTCCACGAACTCAGAAATTCAAATCTTGGCTGTGCGTGTCGAGAGACTTGAAGCGCAGAACCGTCGGTGGAAGCTGATTAGTGCTCTTTTTGCACTTTCGGGCGTTTCGTTGGTTCTAATGGGAGCAAAACCCGCCGATCGCATCGATCCGCCTATGGTTCGCGCTAGCACTGTCGAAGCGCAGGAGTTCATCCTGAAAAACGAAACGGGCCACATTTGTGCCCGGCTAAGCCTCAACCTACCGATCAAAACGGTGAAGCAGCCGAATGGCCGCATGTATTTGATAGGGCCGAATCAAGGCATCCCAGGCCAGGCGGCGCTCCAGTTCTACGACGACAAAGGCGATGTGCTGTGGACCGTGCCGTCAATGACACAATTCCTGCCGGCGAAATAATCCGTGGCGCCTTCCGGTAGCTCCGTGGTCGCGGTCCCGCGCGACCGATATAGTAGTCTGCGCGAGCGCGCTTAGGTGTAGCTTGGATGCCGCGCCGCAGCGCGAAGAGGTAATTCGCGCTTGAGCTTGCGCAGCCACCGCAGCTCCGTTCCAAACTGCTCGATCATCAGCTCAATCATCCACAGGGCCTCATGATAACGATGCTCGACCTCCTCGAGCACGCTCTTGAGCGTTTCCTCTTCCCGCGCCAGCTCCCGCTTCAAGAACTCTTCTCGCCGCTGAACTTGTTTTTCGATGGCGCCCGGCCGCGCCAGCCAGGAGAGCGCGACCCACGTGAGAAACGGCGGCCGTTCCCGCTGCATCGTCCACTCTTCGAGCTCCAGCGCATTCGCCAGTGCTGCGCTGCCCTTCGCCGTCGTCTCAAAGGTGCTGCGCTCCGGCCCCGCCGCCGGCTCGTCCGATTCCGAAGCGCGAATCATCCCCGCCCGCGCCAATTTTTCCAGCGAGTAGTAAACCTGCGGCCGTGAAATCCCCGCCCAATCCCGGATCTCCCTCCGCTCCAGCTCCAGGTTCGCCTGGTACCCATGCATCGGCCGCTCTGCCAGCAGGCTCAGCAGCACCAGATCCGGCGTAGTCAGCGCCAACTTTCTCCGCGCGCGCGCAGTTCTTCTCGGCCTCTCTGCGCTCCTCAGCGCTCTCCGCGTCTCCGCGTTGTCTTTTCTTTTCATCCTCCTCCCGCTTTTATCCTTGCCTCAGGGTCATCCGGAGCCCTTAACTCTTTACTTCATTACTTCGTTGTTTCCTTTGATTGCTCCACCACCACCACTGGCACTTCTCCGCATCCAGCCGTGGATTCCGCGCCTGCGCCACCGCTGCCCAAAACACGTCCAGCACGCAGATATCCTGATGCCGCCCCGCCACACGCCCCAGCTTTTCATACAGTTTCCGCGGGTTCTGCCGGGCCAGCTGCGCCACGCTGCGAATCCCCAGCAGCTCGAAGTCCCGCAGCATGGCGGGTCCAATCGAAATCAGATCGGCGAGTTGACGGGCAGCTTTGGCCATAAAAATCTCCTTGACTTGCCTTTTTGCATCCTCTATCCTAACTAGTCTAAATGAGACTACTGTGACCGTCAAGGAGAATCTTCACCATGCGCCTCGCCGCCATTCCCTTTGCAGCCTTCGCGCTGTCTCTCGGTTTCGTGTTCTCGCAAGCCAATCCATCTCAGGAGATCAAGTCCATGAACGTCAAGCGCATCACCCCGGTTCTGCTGGTCAAGGAAATCGAGCCTCTCATCCCCTTCTGGGTAGATCGCCTCGGCTTCACGAAAACCATCGAAGTCCCCGACGGCAATAAGCTCGGCTTTGTGGCATTTCAGAAAGGCGCCGTCGAAGTGATGTACCAGACCTATTCGAGCGTGGAAAAAGACGCGCCTTCCTCTATGTCCGCCGGAGCCGGGAAAGGTCCTACCTACCTCTACATGGAGGTGGACAACTTCGACGCCGTCCTCGCCGCCATGAAGGACGTAAAAATCGTCATGCCCGTCCGCACCGCCTTTTACGGCATGAAGGAATTCGCCGTCCAGGACCCCGGCGGCCATTTCATCACCTTTGCCCAGCCTGTCCCCGTCCCTCACAACTAAAACGCATCCTGTAACCGGGCCACCAAACGCCTGGTGGTGAAGAGGGATTTATCGCCCGTTGTCGCGCAAAGCCAAAAGTTTGCAACCTTTAGGCGCCTCATATGCTTCCTATGCCTAAGAAATTGGCACCCCAAGGTGCAGGCAACTGGGTGCGGTGCTGGAGTCGAATGATATGATCTCCTGCAATGCGACCCGGACGTTACGAAAGGTCGATGTCGGATGGCTTGGCAGCTCACCGTAACCCGAACAGGCATTCTTGTTTTTGCACTAATCGTGGTCTTTGGCGGCTCAGCTATCTTGTTTCGAGAACGCTCAACTGATTTTCTTCACGACGATGTCTTTTATGCTGATAGCGCTCGTTCCCTTATGCAGGACGGGTTTTATGGAATAAACGGACGTTCTGAAACTAGTCAGCCGCCAGGCTTGCCGGCGTTACTTGCGATTTTGTTCGCTATTTTCGGCTACAGCCATGCGATTTGTCTGTGCGCCATGGCTGTTTTTGAGATGCTCGGTTTCCTGGCTAGCTACGAGCTTCTCTCGAATTATCTGCCTAAGCTTGTCGCCGCTAGCATTTGCATCTTGCTCATTTCGTCTCCGGTCTACTTCTCAATGGCTGCAGCCTTGGTGAGCCCTTGTTTCCCATTTTTTTTTACAATGGTCATGGCACTGTTGGCCTTCGAGAACTATGAGAAGGCGTCCGCTCCAGCCGTTAGGGTCATTTGGGGACTGGTGCTTACCACGGCGATGGCAGCATCGCTCATGATTGCTTCCGCTGCAATTGCGCTATTGGGCGCAATAGTAGCGGTAATCGGTGTAACTTCTTTCAGGGACAGACGCGCTGGTTTGACCCGCTTGCGAAGGCTCTTGCCGATTCTCTTGGTCGGATTCGCGGTTCAGGGTCTATGGATGCACCGCAAACCGGCTCCTCTGGAATGGCCTCTACCCGGTTATCCCGCTCCATACCTGGAACAACTTAAAGTCAAAAGTGGCAATTACCCGGAGCTGGGGATGGCGACTCTGGGCGATATTCCCACTAGAATCGTGACGAACGTCTTCGCTCAATCAGACCTGCTCGCACGCCTGGTTCTGCGTCACGGGGTCAATCTGTCCAAGACATTTCTACTAGTTGTTCCAGTTTTGCTCGTTGCCGTCGGATGGACATACTCCATCTGGCAGGCTAGAGGAGAGAGAACACTTGAATGGTATTTTGCTGGTTATGAATTCATTTATCTGCTCTGGCCTTGGAAAATGGAGCCTAGATTCTTTCTTCCGGTTGTCCCGCTGGCGTGCTTTTATGTTTGGAAGAGTATCAAGGCGATGCATATTGTTGCCGTCGCAAAGCCCCGCATCCTGGGAGCTGTCTGGTTTCCTTTGGGCTCGCTGCTCGGGATTTCTGGTTGGCACTGGATATACACGCACTGGCGCGAGGGCATGGGCCAGTGGCCGGACGAGCTGATGGCGCCTATCTGGTGTGTTTCGGCCATTTGCGCTGCCTGGATGGCGTACACTGGGCGACCGCCTTCGTTCTTGGACTCGTATTCTGAAATAGCAAAGTGGTTTAGACGCCCCCTCGGAACCTTGCAAGTCAGTCTCTTGCGTCTATCTCAGTACGCTGGCTATGGGATTGTGGCGATTCTTTTCGCGATAGGTGTTGCCGGTCTACGCGACATCAAGATTGACCAAACGCCAATTTTATCCATGCACGTCGGCCCTCACGGCAACTTGGTAATTCCACAGATTAGCCCTGCCTTGAACGCCAGCTTTCTCAACGCGGTCGCGCCGGAAGTAGAGAGCGGGCTGTGGATTCGCTCCCACACCCCCATCAACTCGATTGTCATGGCGAGACATGTGCCAACGGTGTACCACTACGCCGAGAGGAGAGTTGTATGGTTTGCTCCGATTTCAAATCCGGACGTTTTGATGCAAGGCATTTCAAGGTACAAGGTCGATTACGTGATCGTCATAAAGCACACTGACCCCTACTATCTGCCTGACGATGATTACTGCTTCGATCGACTGTTAGCAAGTCATCGCGACGCGTTTCGGATCGCCTTCCAAGATTCAAACTTGCGGATTTTCCAAGTCGAAAGAAATTTGACCGGCGGGGGAATTCGCCGTCCAGGACCCGCGGGGCCATTTCATCACTTTCGCCCAGCAGGTCGCCGCGCCCCGGCACAAGACCGCGTCCAGTCCCCGGGCTGCCCCCAAATGCTCCCTATTTAGGTCCTTTTTGGGGCACGCAACAAGCCCGCAACTCTTTCCCAGCCTTGGGGTTTAGACTACTACAGGCGGCGCTCCAGACTAACCTGAGGTGCCAGTAGGCCTCTAGATCCAGTTAGGTTTGGGACAGGTCATCCGGATCTGACGAAAGGTCTAAAATGCGTTATCTAAGGTATCTGGCTTTACTCGGCTTTTTCATGTTCAGTGCAAGCTACGCAAAGGCTCAAGTTTCCTTTGACGTTGGAATCAGCTCGGGCTACGGGTACATCGATGCAGCTCCCATTTGCTCATACGGATACTACGACTACTACCCTTACGACTGCGCCCCATATGGCTTCTACGGTCCTGACTATTTTGTCGGCGGTGTCTTCATCGGCGCTGGCCCGTGGTACCGCGGCGGCTACTACGGCCGCGGCGGATACGGTTACTATGGCCGCGGTCGTGGGTATGATCGGGGCTATAACAACGGCCGGTACTACGGTCGTGGCAACGGCTACTACGGCAACGGTTATTATGGCAACCGCAACAGCTATTCCGGGCGTAACAACGGCAATTATGGACGCGGCAATGGATACTCCGGACGCGGCGACGGCAACTTCAACCGCGGCGGCGGCAACTATGGTCGCGGCAACGACCACTCCGGCCGTGGCGGATACAGCCATGGCGGCGGCAATGGACGCGGCTCAGGCGGCGGGAACCACGGCGGTGGTGGATCCCATGGCGGAGGCGGGTCTTACGGTGGCGGACACGGCCATCGGTAATTCGTCCCGATCCATCTAACGGAAAACAGGAACGGCTGGAAGCATCTGCTGCCAGCCGTTTTCCTTTGTAAGGCACCTTCTCGTTGGATAACAGATCACTGTTTGGTCGATGCAGGTTGCGGCGGCGGGCGGCGTTCGATTTCCGTAGGCACGGCAATCGAGCGAGCGCCATTCTTGCCCACGGCGCGCACCGCAAAAAAGTGGTTGTCCGTGGAGACGCCCTTCAAAACCGTCTCTCCAGGTGAAGCCGAAAAGGCATAAACCGTCCAGCGCGGATCGGTGGTTTCTCTCCGCAGGATTTCAAAACCAGCCCGCTCAGAATCATCCTCGGCCGTCCACGAAACTTTCGCATCGGGCGTCACTGCGCCCGTGAGTTTCGCATTGGTCGGGGGAGACGGAGCCAGCGCCAACTGCCGCAGCGCCTCCGCATTGTCGCGCGCCACGTCTCCCATAAATGTAAAGTGGAGATACTTTTCAAAGTCCCCGTATTCGATTCCGTTTTCCGTGCGCGGCGTTTGATGTTGGTGATTGTAGTCTTCCAGCGGTTCGGTAAACCGCACCGCCGGCAGTCCCGCTTTGTAAAACGGATAGTGATCGCCGCCGCGGCCGTAGCGGTCGATTCGAAAAATCATGCGAATCGCCGCGCGCCCATCAATTTCTTCGACGGCACGCGCCAATTCCCGCGAAGGTGAATCCGCATCGTCGATTTCACCATTCCCTGAAAAGAGCCGCACGCGATGCGGCGCGCCGGGAGCGGGATCGGCGCCCACGATGTCGTCATCGAGCATTCCGCCCACCGTGTATCCCTGCTGCTTCGTCCATTCGAGCAGCCGCGTTGCTCCAAGCAAGCCTTGCTCTTCGCCCGAAACGGCCGCAAACAAAATCGTCGCGCGATAGCTGCCACGCCCGTTCGCGCCGCCCTTGCTCAGCAGCCGCGCACATTCCACGCTCACCGCCACGCCCGAAGCGTCATCATCCGCGCCCGGCGCATCCGCCTTCGGATCCATCACATCCGAAGGCCGCGAATCAAAATGTCCCGAAACGATGAAAATCGTTTTCGCCATCTTCGTATCGGAGCCTGGAAGAATCGCGTACACGTTTTCCAGCGGAATGGGTTTCGACGAGGTTCGCTCCGAAGTCGATTCGAATTTATCCACCACCACCTGCAATTTCCCATTCGAATCTTTCGCAATTTCATTAAACCGCGCCGCGATCACGTCCCGCCCGCATCCAATCCCCCGCTTCGGGTCTTCCCACGAAGAAAGCGTCAGCCGTGTCCCGCACGCCACCAGCTTCCCGATCAGCGCCCGCATTGATTTCTCATCCACGGATGCCCGCGCGACGCTTCCCGCAGGCCGCGCCAAAATCTTCGGATGTGGCTTGCCCCGCGCCGACTCCGTTGGATCCCGCGGCACACTGCGCTGCGCCGTTGCTGGTCTCGCCGCGAGCGCAAACACTGCCAGCGTGAAAACCGCATAGTTCAAGAAGTATGTACAGCATCTGGAACAGTGCTTGGTCATGTTCTAAGCCTTTATCCTCTATTTGATTCTCAACGAGTCTGGCATTCTAACAAGGATTTCTCCGCAACATGCGCGTTTGCCATTCCTATAACGCGATATCACGCCCTGCCCCGGTCGCCAAAGTGAATGCGGAATAATCTTTTTTGGACTTCCCGCTGCACGTTTTGCTGATTCGAGCGGTTATGCTAACGTTTTCCGTTCATGAAGAAGCTCATCGGCGTGCTCTTAAGCGGCCGCGGCTCGAATTTCGAGGCGCTGGCGGACAGTGTCGCCGCGGGCCGGATTCCGAACGCGGAAATCGCCATGGTCATCAGTAACCGCGAAGGCGCACCCGGTATCCAGCGTGCCGAATCCCGCGGCATTCGAACGCGCGTGATTCCATCGAAAGGTCTGGAACGTGAAGCCTACGACCGGCAAGTCGTGGCTGTTCTGCACGAGCACAAAGTCGATCTGATTTGCCTTGCCGGGTACATGCGCTTGTTGTCGCCGTATTTTGTGGCGGCGTTTCCCGATCGTATTCTGAATATTCACCCGTCGCTGCTGCCGTCGTTTCCTGGCCTGGAATCGCAGCGCCAGGCGCTCGAATACGGCGTAAAATTCGCCGGTTGCACCGTGCACTTCGTGGACGAAAATCTCGACGCCGGCCCGATCGTCCTGCAAGCCGTCGTCCCGGTAGAAGATAAGGACACGGAGGAATCGCTCAGCGCCCGTATCTTGAAGGAAGAGCATCGAATTTATTCCGAAGCCGTCCGCATCGTGCTCGATGGAAAATTCAAAATCGAGGGCCGCCGCGTCCTTCGAACAAATTAAGACACTTCATGACGCAAACGAAATTCAAACCCGTCGAAGAACAGCTCGCCTACCTCAAGAAAGGCGTCGCCGAAATCATTCCCGAAGGCGAATTGGTCGCCAAGCTCGAGCACTCCCGCAAAACCGATAAACCGTTGCGCGTGTATCTCGGCGTGGACCCCACTGCCCCAGATATCCATCTTGGACACACTGTTGTCCTTCGCAAACTAAAGCACTTTCAGGATCTCGGGCACACCGCGATTTTCCTCATTGGCGATTTCTCGGCGATGATCGGTGACCCCACCGGCGTATCCGAAACACGCCCGCCCCTGACGCGAGAACAAGTTGATGCCAATGCCAAAACCTACCTCGCGCAGGTCTTCAAACTCCTCGATCCCAAGAAGACCGAAGTTCGCTATAACAGCGAGTGGCTCGAAAAGCTCTCCAGCTACGACGTCGTGCGTTTGTGCGGCCACTACCGCCTGGCGCGCATGCTCGAACGCGAGGATTTTCGCTCGCGGCTCGCCAACAACCAGCCCATCTCCGTTCACGAGCTTCTCTATCCGCTCTTGACCGCCTACGACGCCGTGGTACTTCAGTCCGATGTCGAGATCGGCGCGACCGAGCAAAAATTCAATCTGCTGGTGCACCGCGACATCCAGCGCGAGTACGGCGTGCCCTCGGAAGTCGCCCTGACCATGCCGATCCTCGTCGGCCTAGACGGCCAGCGCAAAATGTCCAAGAGCCTCAACAACTACGTGGGCATCACCGAATCCCCGCAGGAAATGTTCGGCAAAATGATGTCCATTCCCGACGAACTGATGGAGCCCTACTACGAACTCCTGACCGACCGCACGCCACAGGAAATCGCCGCAATAAAAGAGGAAATCACCAGCGGCAGGTTGCATCCCATGGACGCTAAGATGAAGCTCGCGCAGGAAGTAATCTCCACTTTTCACGGCGAAGAAGCTGCGCGCAAAGCCGCGGAGAATTTCCAGCGAGTCTTCCGCGACCGCCAAGCGCCAGAAGAAGCGCCGATCTTCAAAGTCCCGTCGGGGGAGCCGCGTCGAGTTGTTTCACTGTTGGTGGATGCTGGTGCGGTCCCTTCTCGAAGCGAAGCAGAGCGTCTTATCAAACAGGGCGGAGTCGAGCTAATCGGCGATTCGTCGCCAATGAATGTGCAACGCTCAATTGCACTCATCAAAGGCCAAAGCCATCTCCTCCGCGTTGGGAAAAAGAAATTTCTCCGTATTTTGGTCCAGTAGTCCTATCCAAGCACTTCCGCGACAAGCGATGAGACGTGCTCGGCGATGGCAGGAGCCGCGGTAAGTCCCGGCGACTCGATCCCGACAAGGTGAATCGCTTGCGGCGCATTCGAATCGCGAGTGATCACAAAATCCGCGATGCCCTTGCCGCCCGGTGGCACGAGCTTTGGGCGTAGCCCGGAGTATCCAAGTTGCAGGTCGCGTTCCTCGATCTCCGGCAGCAATGTTTTTGCGCTCTCTGCGAACGCGGAAATCGGCAGACGATTTTTCTCGTAATTGTCTTTTCCCTCCACGTATGTCGCCGTCGGCCCGACGAGAACCGTCCCCCAGAGCGTCTTCGTGAAATGAACCCCGAGGCTAAGCCCATCACTGTGCGGCAGCGGATAAACAAGATTCTTGATCAGCAACGATTGCGGCCCGCGGATTTCGCAGTATTCTCCGCGCACCGGATAAATCCGCCAGGAGTGGTTTCCGAGCAGCGCCGCAACTTCATCCGCAAAAAGCCCCGCCGCATTGATCACGCATTTCACCTCAATCGTTTCGGGCTGCGAATCCTCTTCATCCCCGATCCGCAGTCCCACGCGGATGGTGTCCCGCGAAGGCTCCAGCGACACAACCTGTGCGCGCGTAACAATGTTCGCCCCCTGATTTGTTGCCACTCGTGCGTAGGCATGTACGAGTTCTTCCGCAGAGACGATCCCTGTGGACGGCACATCCAGCGCGGCGGCGCCTTTGATAAACGGTTCGCGAACGCGAATCTCGACCGGACTGATAATCCGCAAGCCCTCAACGCCGTTATCCTCGCCGCGCTTCTTCAGCGCAACAAGTTCTTCTTCCTCATGCGCATTGGCCGCCACCACGAGTTTCCCCGTGTGCCGGAACGGCACGTTGTGCTTCTTGCAGAAATCGTAGGTGAGGCGATTCCCCTCAACGCAGTGCCGCGCCTTCAGCGAATTTTTCGGATAGTAGATTCCCGAATGATTCACCCCGCTGTTCCGCGTGCTCGTCGCCATGCCCAGCTTCGGAAACTGCTCCACAAGAAAAACGTCCTGCCAGCGCTCGGAAACCGCGCGCGCAATCGCGCAGCCGACGACTCCACCGCCTACGATCAGAATGTTTGCCTGGTCCATGAAATAAAAAGAATAAAATAGAACTTCAGCCCGCGAGGAAATATTGAATTCGAAGTTTCCTTACGTTCTCTTCCGCGGAAACTTCCTGTTTATTGATCGCCACCCACTTCATCGAAGAAGGGCTTGCAAGCAACCAATCGCGACTCGCTCCCATCGTGCACCGCGTAAGAAGCCTGCTTGTTTTCTTCATAGCCGTTGCGCCAGAGCGAAGCGGCGCCATGCACGCCGTCCTTGTTCAGCGCATAGAAATAAATGTGGAACGTCCCGAGTTTCTTCTTATCGTTTTTGTAGTGCCGCGCAATGCGCCCCAGCGCTTCCAGGCACGCTTCCGTCGGCGTCTTCCCCTGCCGCATCATTTCGATGATGGTATGCCCGCCGGAAATCTTGATGTTTTCTTCGCCCTTGCCGGTGGAGCCCGCGGCCCCGACTTCATTGTCCACGCAGCATCCCGCCCCGATGATCGGTGAATCTCCGACGCGGCCGGGAATTTTCCATGACAGTCCGGAAGTCGTCGTCGTCCCGGAAAGATCGCCTTTGGCATCCACGGCCATGCACGGAATCGTGCCAGTTCGCGGATGCGCGATGACGTGCTTGGCATACGCGATCTTTTCTTCGTCGTGATCGAAAATTGTGGAAAGGTGCTCCTTCCATTCCGGCGAATCGATTCCTGGGCGCCAATTGAAGGAAGATTTGGCCTTCCAAGCGAGCCAGATCTTGCGCGAATGCTCGGTGAGGAGATTCATCTCCTCGAACCCTTCGGCCACCGCAAAGCGCCGCGCGCCGTCTCCGACGATCATAACGTGATTTGTTTTTTCCATCACCGTCTTCGCAAGTCGCGAAACATTCTTGATGCGCCGCACGGAAGCGACGGACCCGGCGCGGTGCGTTGGTCCGTGCATCACGCTGGCGTCCAGCTCGACTTCACCTTCTTCGTTCGGCAGCCCTCCGTAGCCCACCGAATCGTCATTGGGATCGTCCTCAACGATAGTGACCGCCGCAACCACCGCATCGAG